>NZ_JABMIT010000020.1:0-40998 GCF_013186635.1 Brevibacillus sp. HB1.3
GGCAAATCATTTAATGATAGACTCATTAACGCTTTCGCTGTTCAGTTTTCAAAGAACATTTTCACAACAACCATTTCATCTTATCAGGTTGTCCAGGCCGTGTCAACAAGTTTTTTCAACGTGTTTTTCAGCGACCTCATTAATCTATCACATACCTTGAGGAAAAAGCAAGAACTATTTTCGCATCATTTTTGCGATCGATTAAGTAAGAAAAGAAGAACAGGTACTAATATAACACTTAACCTTTTTTAGTGCAAGTAAAAAAAATAGAACCACCTGAGTTTTTCTCAGATGGTTCTATTCTACAAAAGACTAGTCGCGGTTACGCATGTGAGGGAACAGCAGTACGTCGCGAATGGAAGGAGAGTTGGTCAACAGCATTACCAGACGGTCAATTCCGATTCCTAATCCTCCAGTTGGCGGCATACCGTACTCAAGCGCTTCAATGAAATCGTCGTCCATATCATGCGCCTCGTCGTTGCCAGCTTCTTTTTCCAAGAGCTGTGCTTCAAAGCGTTCACGCTGGTCAATTGGATCATTGAGCTCTGTAAATGCATTAGCATGCTCACGAGCTACGATAAACAACTCAAAACGATCCGTGAATCGCGGATCCTGGTCATTTTTCTTCGCCAATGGCGAAATCGCTACAGGATGACCGTAAACAAAGGTAGGCTGAATCAACGTATGCTCCAGCTTTTGCTCAAAGAATTCATTCACTACATGTCCGAACGTATGGTGAGGCTCAACGGATACGCCATGCTCTTTTGCCAAAGCACGCGCTTCATCGTCGCTCATTTCCTTCCAGAAATCGACGCCGAGATTTTCCTTAATCAAATCTACCATGTGAACACGACGCCATTTTGGTGTCAGGTCAATCTCATTGCCTTGGTACTGAATTTTCATGGTGCCTAATACTTCTTGTGCGATATGAGCAACCATTTCCTCTGTCAGGCTCATGATATCCTGGTAGTCGGCATACGCTTCATACAGCTCAATCATCGTGAACTCAGGGTTGTGACGAGTAGAGATTCCTTCGTTGCGGTATACGCGACCGATCTCATACACCTTCTCCAAGCCGCCGACAATCAAGCGTTTCAAGTGCAGCTCAATTGCAATACGCATATACAGTTGCATATCCAACGCATTGTGATGCGTGATAAATGGACGAGCAGATGCACCACCGGCAATCGCGTGGAGTGTAGGTGTTTCTACCTCCAGATAGCCAAGGTTGTCCAAATAACGACGCATCGAAGTCAGAATGCGGCTACGTGTAATGAACGTATCGCGAACTTCTGGATTCACAATCAAATCCACGTAACGCTTACGGTAGCGAGTCTCGATATCTTTGAGACCATGGTATTTCTCAGGTAGTGGACGCAATGACTTCGTCAGGTAGGATAGTTCCTTTGCTTTTACACTGAGCTCACCCGTTTTTGTTTTGAAAACAACACCAGTTACACCGATCATGTCACCGATATCAGCCAAATCAAATACTTTGCTTAGCTCTTCGCCAACGGTATCCTGACGGACGTAGATTTGAATTTGACCGGAACGATCCAGCAGTTGAGCAAAGCTCGCCTTACCCATTCCACGTTTCGCCATCAAGCGGCCTGCAATCGTAACCACATTCTCTTCCGCTTCCAGATCTTCCTTGCTCTTTTCGCTAAATGCTTTTGTTATATCTGCAGCGTGATGCGTTTGCTCGAATTTTTTACCGAACGGATCAAAGCCCCACTCACGCAATTGATTCATTTTGTCGTGACGCACTTGAAGAAGCTCGTGGAGCCCTTCCTGTTGCTGTTCTTCTTGCTGAAGGTCTTGCTCGTTTGCCATTTTGCTCACTCCTCTAGAAAATGCCTGCATTAACAATTTTGTACAGACTTTTATAATAGCGATACGGCGTACCTCGCAAAAGGTACGCCATAGATCGACTGCTTACAGGTTAATATCAAGAATCTCGTACTGAATGACTCCTGCCGGTACGTTCACGTCAACAATCGCGCCTTTTGCTTTGCCGAGGAGTGCTTGACCTACCGGGGACTCGTTGGAAATCTTGTTGTTCATCGGATCGGATTCAGCAGAACCTACAATCGTGTAATCCATAACATCACCAAACTCTAGGTCTTTCAGCTTCACGCGGGATCCAACGCTTACAACACCTGTATCTACATCTTCATTTGTGATGATACGGGCATTGCGCAGCATTTTTTCCAACGTCAGAATGCGGCCTTCGATGAACGCTTGCTCATTCTTTGCTTCTTCGTATTCAGAGTTCTCACTGATATCTCCAAAGCTAATCGCTTCTTTAATACGAGCAGCTACTTCCTTACGTTTAACCGTTTTCAAATCTTCAAGCTCTTGTTCCAGCTTTGTTAAACCTTCTGGTGTAAGGATGACTTCTTTTTCAGACATGGTTCAATTCCCCCGTTTTAAAAAATGATTCCATTTATACTGGGTAAAGTACAAAGGATTATATGTAGATGTTCTATACAATATACAGCAGAATGCAATCGTCTGTGAGGTTCAAAGGTAAAGCTGCCAGTGAGGACTGGCAGCTCGGCACCCAATATTACGGAGTATTATAGGATATGAAGGAACCCTTGTCAATGTCTGGAATGAACCACCAGTTTTAGTAGCTGACAGCCTCATCACTTGCTGTTTCCAGCGGTTCTTCGCTGTCATCTGCGTAGTTTTCAATCCAGTCGACAAAGTTCATGAGGACGCTACGAAGCTCCTCTTCTGTCTCAACCGCATTCACGAGATTTTTCGTGTGCGTCGAGCCCTTCAAGCCTTTCAAGTAATACGCCGCGTGCTTACGCATCTCAAGGACTCCCACTCTCGGACCCTTCAGCGCGATTAAACGCTCTGCATGCAATAAACAAATATTCATCTTTTCACGTGCGGTTGGCTCTGGACCTAGTTCTCCCGTCGTCAGGTATTGAATGGTGCGATACAACATCCACGGATTTCCTAGCGCAGCCCGTCCAATCATAACACCATCGCATCCTGTTGTATCCAGCATGCGTCTCGCATCCTCAGGAGTAGCCACATCTCCGTTTCCAATTACCGGAATCGAAACGGTTTCCTTCACTCGACGGATCCAGTCCCAGTCCGCTTTCCCTTTGTACATTTGTACGCGGGTGCGTCCATGAACAGCGATCGCTTTGCCGCCTGCACGTTCTACTGCCTTGGCATTATCCAGTACGTACAGATGGTCTTCGTCCCAGCCCAATCTCATCTTCACGGTAACCGGCTTGTCGACCGCATCGACCACAGAAGATACGACTTCGTAGATTTTATCTGGATCGAGCAACAGACGCGCACCTGCATCACAGCTCGTAATTTTCGGCACAGGACAACCCATGTTGATATCAATGATATCTGCGTTCGTATGTTGGTCTACATATTTCGCTGCACTCACCAAGGTTTCCTTGTCTCCACCAAAAATCTGCAAACTTAGTGGTTTTTCGCGTTCGTCGACAAACAGCATATCTATCGTTTTTTTGTTTCCGTGCACAATGCCCTTATCGCTTACCATCTCGGCACAAACCAATCCAGTACCGAACTCCTTGGCAATCAGACGAAAAGCAGGATTACAAACACCTGCCATTGGAGCGAGCACTACGTTGTTCTTTAATTCAATATTGCCGATTTTCATCTATATTCGCCTCCTTATTCCCGCTTAGTCGGGGTCTTGGAGAGGACAATCCTATCCAAACTTCATTACATCACTTATTTATAGCACATAATTCATCGTAGTCTACCTGTAAAGTGCTGGCGATCTTCCGTAATACAGGCTCTGTTGGCGTACGAGTTCCTCTCTCTAGTGATCCAACAAAAGACAATGACACTCCCATCTTGTCCGAAAGGGACTGTTGTGTATACCCTTTTAGCTTTCGGAAGGACCGGATTCGATTTCCCAGTTGATTGCTCCCCACTCACGTACCCCCTTGTGATCTTCTACCAATAAGGAAAGATAATGATCAATGGTCTGGTTATGCTCAGGTAAAACGCCGCCTTGCCAAACGTCTCGAAGCGGCACGAGTACAAAAGCACGCTCGCTCAGCCCAGGATGAGGAATCATCAGATTGTCTTGCGAAACACGAGATGTCCCGTACAACAGTAAGTCAATATCAATCGTGCGCGGTCCCCATCGAACCGTTCGTACACGACCCAGCTCTCGCTCGACTGACAAAGCCGTCTCTAGCAGCTGATCCGGGCTCTGTTCTGTTTCCACAGCGATCGCCATATTTAGAAATGCATCTTGCTCGACGTAACCAAATGGATCGGTCTCATAAACAGAGGAGACACGTAGCACGCGAATTCCAGGTTGCTCGTTCAATCTCTGTATCGCCCGGCGCAAGTTCTGTGCCCGATCCCCGAGATTGGAGCCTAGCGCCAAATACGCACAAACTGTCATGAAGCAAAATCCTCTCTTCTACGGATCATCTCAATCGCAACCGACTCATAATGCCCATTGATCGGCGGATTCGGCTTGGTCACTTTTGCTTTGACTTCATGCAAAGGGAATTGCTCCAGTAGACGTTCTGCTATCACAACGGTCAGTTTTTCTACCAGATGAAATCGTTCACCCTCGACAATTTTTTGCACACAAGTAAAGATATCGGCGTAATTGACTGTATCGTGAAGATCGTCACTCGCTCCGGCTTTGGATAAATCGAGCGATAGCTCCAAATCGACATAAAACCGTTGACCTAGTTCAGCCTCTGCTCCAAACACACCGTGATATCCGTAAAAAGACATGCCATTGAAGTAGATTTTATCCAAGGCTTAAATGCCCCCTTTTAGCATCGCGTCCATCATCTTCGTAACGCGCTTCATTTCTTTGACATCATGCACCCGTACCATATGACAGCCTTTTGCCGCCCCGAGAGCAACTGTCGCTGCCGTACCTTCGACACGCTCATCTACAGGCAAGTCGAGAACATGACCAATCATCCGCTTGCGTGAAGTAGCAAGTAGAACGGGATAGCCCAGCCCTACCAGATCATCCAGCCTGCGCATCGTTTCGAGATTTTGCTCGACAGTCCTTACAAACCCGATCCCCGGATCGAGGATGATTCGCTCCTGCTTTACCCCTGCCTGCAAGGCGATCTGTACGGACTCACGCAGGTCTTTGATATAGTTTGGGAAAAAGTCGTGATAGTCCGTGTCTTCGCGGTTGTGCATCAGGATAATGGGTACATCAAGACGAGCAGCTACCTCTGCCATCCGCGGGTCACGCTTCGCTCCCCATACATCATTGATGATATGTGCCCCCTCCATAATAGCCCGTTCTGCAACCGCAGCTTTGTAAGTATCAATGGACAGCGGAACAGACAATTCCTGCGAAAGCATCCGAATGACTGGCAGCACTCTGTCCAGCTCCGTCGCCTCATCGACTGCTTCCGACCCCGGACGTGTCGATTCTCCCCCGATATCAATCAGGTCAGCTCCAGCTTCAACCATCGCACGCGCTTGTGCCAGTGCTGCCTCCACATCGACATAGCGACCGCCATCCGAAAATGAATCAGGTGTCACATTCAAAATACCCATGACTAGCGTACGCTCTCCCAATGGCAGGACATACTGGCCACAGTTCAGCTCGCGCCGCGCACGAAGCTTGGCAGGCATAGCTAAAACTTCCCGTACCTCTACCGCCAACGCTCGTAGTTCTTCTGTTTGGGTTTTCATATAATCCAACGCCAAATCCATCTTCTTGTGTGAAGCCAACAGCAGCACGTATTTTTTGTCGACGGTACCTGGTTGGTCTGAGATAACAGCTTCCGCATCGAAAGAGTGCATAATCTCTCTCACACTCTGTGCTGTTGCCACACTCATGTTTTCCGTGTGAATCTTCAGGCTCGTCCCCGCTTCCGTCATGCGTTCGGCTTCCGGAACAGGAACCCCCCTTTTGACAAGCTCCGATACCATCTCAGCGAAGGTCGCAGCATGGATTCGAAATGAATTGTATTTCATGATCAAACTCCCTTTTTCCGTCTTCGCACATTGAATAGTAGCATACCATAATTTACTCGCTAGCCGCTACAGACTGACGGTAGGCGCGGTGCAGTTCGCACGAATATGCACCATATGTCGAAGGGACGGAATACCCGTCAATTTCGGTAATCGGAACGATCTCTTGCACGGAATTTGTCGTAAAGACTTCATCAGCGTTGAGCAGCTCTTCCAAGCGATATCGACCTTCTTCGACAGGCATCGATAATTGCTGTGCCAACG
Source organism: Brevibacillus sp. HB1.3 (assembly GCF_013186635.1). Classification (NCBI taxonomy): domain Bacteria; kingdom Bacillati; phylum Bacillota; class Bacilli; order Caryophanales; family Paenibacillaceae; genus Brevibacillus; species Brevibacillus sp. HB1.3. The sequence goes on from NZ_JABMIT010000020.1 coordinate 6,241, forward strand.
CCAAAACATGTCGCCGCGTCACACCATCAAGAATGCCCGTATCAATAGAAGGGGTAAACAACTGGCCGTTCTTGACCCAGAACACATTGCTAACAATTCCTTCCGCCACGAAGCCATCGTGCGTCAAAAACAGACCTTCCACATCGGGACGGGCACCGAGTTCTTGGCGTGCAAGAGCATTGTTTAAGTAATTGTGCGATTTAAAGCGCTGCTGGCCTTCTGCTGTCTGTCTAGCCAACGCCAAAGTCTGCAACCGTTTTGGCACGGGAGGTAATGCCAGAGGTACTACAGGTTTGGCAAATACGAATAAGGACGGACGCTCGTATCCCCCTGCTACCAAGCCCACTCCTTCTTCACCTGCCGTAATACTCAAGCGGACGTATGCATCACGCAACTCGTTGGCATCGATGGTCATCAAGATGGCTTCTGCCAGCTCTTCCTTGGTCCAAGCAGGTTGAATCTGCAACGCAAAAAGCCCGGAACAAAGCCGGGCGTAATGGGCATCCCATAGAAATAGCTTGCGGTCGTATACACGTAATGTTTCAAACAAACCAATACCGTACAAAAACCCGTGATCCAATACCGATACGGTAGCCTCATGAGCCGGACAAATCGTTCCGTTTACATAAACGTGCATCTGCGCTCTCTCCCGATAATATAGTCGAGAGCATCATATCACATCTTTTTCTCCTCTTCATCCGGCGTCAAATCTTTCATCGAGAGCTTAAACTCATTCAAAGTCTGTCCGACTGCACGACCAATCTCCGGCAGCTTCTTCGGTCCGAAAAGCAACAAGGAAATGATCAAGAGCAAAATCAATCCGGGAATACCGATGCTCGACAGCATTGCTGGCAACACTCCTTTTCCTGTCAATTACCCAGTCTCTTCAAAGGATGTGCATAAAGCTCCCAATCTACTCCCAGTCCCAAGCGAAAAAGGCTACCACTGTAGCATGGTAGCCCATCACTCGCAAAAATTTTACTCTCGCTTATTTTTTCCCGCCCAGGATTTCGAAAATGACATCCGCGTTTTTGGTGTTGTCGATCAATCCAGATACTTTTTCTTTACCAGGACCATACGCATAGACGTTTACATCCTCACCTGTGTGTCCACCTGTTGTCCAGCCAGTAAAAGAGCGTGTATCGATAATCGCTTCGATGGCATTATCAATTTTCACTTGGTCTTTTGTTTCAGTAGCTTTCTTCACAGACGCGATTTCTTCCGGAGTCAGCTCCAGGTCAATGTACTTCTTGAGTGTTTCTTCTACATTTGCACCTTTTGCAATTTCAGTCGAAATGAAATCAGGGGTACGTTTCACGGCTTTGATTGGATCTACCAAGAAGTTGTACTCATCCTTAGCTCCTACAGACAATCCACCCGTGGAGTGGTCAGCAGTTGCGATAACCAGCGTATGGCCATCTTTCTTCGCGAAATCAATCGCTGCTTTGAAAGCTCTCTCGAAATCTTCCATCTCGCTCATCGCGCCAACGATATCGTTGTCATGACCAGCCCAGTCAATTTGGCTTCCTTCTACCATCAGGAAGAACCCATTCTTGTTCTTGCTCAGACGATCGATCGCAGCATTTGTCATTTCTTCCAGGGAAGGTGTTTCCTTGGAGCGGTCAATCATTTTGTCCATTCCGCCATCTGCAAACAATCCGAGAATTTTGCCGTTTTTGTCGTCCAATAGTTCGCTCTTCGAAGTAACGTAGCTGTAGCCATCTTTCTTAAACTCTTTCGTCAGGTCACGATCTTTACGAACGAAGTTTTTCAAGCCACCGCCAAGCATTACGTCAATAGAATGCTCGCCGTTAATTTTCAAATCATAGTAATCATTCGCAATCGCATCCATATTCTTGCGGCTTTCGTCATGAGCGCCATAAGAAGCCGGAGTAGCATGTGTAATTTCGGAGGTCGCTACCAAGCCAGTAGATTTACCAACTTTTTTCGCACGCTCGAGTACCGTTTCTACTTCTGATTTGTCGTTGTCTACCGCAATGGCATTATTGTATGTTTTTTTACCGGAAGACATCGCCGTAGCAGCAGATGCGGAGTCTGTAATGTTTTGCTTGTGGTCTTCTGCGTAAGTCATTTGTGCACCGACCAAATATTTATCGAATTCTGTTGGCTCCATCAGTGGAGTCGAAGGGTCGTCCTTCATGTAACGATGTGCGGTTGTGTAAGCAGTACCCATGCCGTCACCGATCAAGAAGATTACATTTTTCACTTTTGCGTTGTTATTATTTTCTGCTGCTTTTACAAGATCTGTAGTAGGGCCGAAGAACGCTGTAAAAGCCAGCGAGGAGATTACTGCCACGGGAACGAGTTTTTTGGGGAATGTACGGAACATCATGTACCTCCTAAGAAATGAATTATTATTTAATTTCAGCTTGATTGTAATCTTCCAATATTGAGAAATGACGTAGGCAATGTAAAGAAGTTTAAGGAAACAGTAAAGATAGATTTACATTTGTCGAAGAACACAAAAAACCGCCCTCGAAAAAAGGCGGTTTTCCTGTCGTATCTATGTGTTAACCTGTCGTATGGCGCGCGTATGCGGAAAGGAAGTTCTTCAGCAATTGCTTGCCGTGCTCGGTAATAATCGATTCAGGGTGGAACTGGACGCCCTCAATTGGGTACTCCCGATGGCGCACAGCCATAATTTCACCTTCGGCTGTCCGAGCGGTTACTTCCAGCTCACTCGGAATTGACGCTTCCTCGATAATCAAGGAATGGTAGCGTGCCGCTGTAAAAGGGGACGGGATGTCCTGAAAGATAGTTTTGCCATCATGGAAAACTTCCGATGTCTTTCCGTGCATCAAGCGCTCGGCCCGAATGACTTTTCCGCCAAACACTTGTCCAATGGATTGATGGCCCAAGCAAACACCCAAAATCGGAATTTTTCCGGCAAAATGGCGGATCGCATCCATGCTGATCCCCGCTTCATTTGGCGTGCACGGTCCTGGAGACACCATCAAATAATCAGGTGCCAGTCGCTCGATTTCTTCCAGCGTAATCTTGTCGTTGCGATACACTTGGAGCTCTTCCCCAAGCTCTCCCACATACTGCACCAAATTGTAGGTAAAGGAATCGTAGTTATCAATCATCAAAATCATCGTACACTCGTCTCCTCTCAACTCATCGTTCTCTGCTCGCTCAACTCAAGTGCTTTCCACAACGCTTCTGCTTTTTTCAATGACTCGGCGTACTCGGCCTCTGGAACCGAGTCAATCACGATACCCGCTCCAGCCTGGACATGAGCTACGCCATCCTTGATCACCATCGTGCGGATGGCAATGTTGACCTCGATATCACCATTGAAGCCAAACCAGCCGATTGATCCCGTATAGACGCCTCGCTTGACTGGCTCCAGCTCTTCGATGATTTCCATCGTGCGAACCTTGGGCGCTCCGGTGATCGTCCCTCCCGGAAAAGTCGCTTCGATCGCATCAAGCGCATCCTTGCCTGCTGCCAGCTCTCCTTTGACATGAGAGACGATATGCATGACGTGGGAATATTTCTCCACGACCATGAATTCGCTGACCTCCACGCTGCCAAAGCGACAGACACGGCCCATGTCATTGCGTTCCAGATCAACCAGCATGACATGCTCTGCGCGTTCCTTTTCATTATCAATCAGTTCACGGGCCAATGCATCGTCTTGCTCGTCCGTTAATCCACGCGGACGTGTACCGGCGATTGGACGCGTATGCACTTCCTTGCCTTTTACTTTTACAAGTAGCTCTGGCGAGGCACTAACCAATTGAAATTCAGGGAAGCTCAGATAGCCCATATAAGGCGACGGATTCAGCTTGCGAAGCACATCGTACACTTCTGGGGCAGTCACTTGCACCGGCTTACTTTGCCGTACCGACAGATTGACCTGAAAAACATCCCCTTGGGCAATGTACTCCTGCACCCGGCGAACGGCTTCCTCGAATTGGTCTTTGCCAAAGGATACGGACGCTGGCACTAGCTTTGCAAGCGGTCTTTTGCGCAAAGCTTCCCAATCTGTCTCATCGCGATCCATTGCCAAGGAAGCAATCGAGTCCATACGTTTTTCCAGCTGGAGTGCTGCTTGTCGATAGCTCTCTTCGGTCAAATTTCCCGCATTCAAATGCGTCAGACAAATGATCTCTCGGGTCTCATGATCAAAGACTAGAAGGTCTTGCATTATCATAACATACAGGTCTGGCAACTGTAAGTCATCAGTCGCTATCTGTAGCAAGCTAGGCTCAAAAAAGCGGTTCATCTCATAGCTAATATAGCCTACCGCTCCGCCAGCAAAATCTGGCATACCTGGAAGCACAGGCGTACGGTAACGAGAGAGCAACTCTCGTAAAGCATTCAATGGGTTTTTAGCTTCTATGCTCTCGATTTTTCCTTCTGGGTACGAAACGATGGTTTCTCCTCGCTGACTGCGCAGCGTAGCGATAGGCTCATATGCCAAAAAGGTATACCGCCCAGCTCGTCCACTTTCCAACAGGACAGCATTTTGCAGAGAAGGCTGTAGTTTTGTGAGTACCTGCCACGGATCAATCGTCGTAGACCATGGTCTACGCAAGGCTAGGGGAACCAATGAATAAGATAAGGCATATGTCTTGCAATCAGCAAAGGTAGGGAACATTCTTCCTCTTCACGCTCCGGTTTTCACTATTTATCCGTTCATTATATAGTTGCCTGACACAAAAAGAAAAGACCACGTCGCCAACCTGGCGCTCCGTGGTCTTGCGGTATATTTTTACAATTAATCTTCGAACTGATACAGAGGCGTGGACAAATAACGCTCTCCATTCGAAGGAATGATAGCGATCACTTTTTTGCCTTTGCCAAGCTTCGCTGCTACTTGCAGAGCCGCATGGATCGCTGCTCCAGAAGAAATCCCGCCGAGAATGCCTTCCTGACGAGCTACACGACGCGCCGTTTCAAAAGCGTCCTCGTTTTCTACCTTAATGATTTCGTCGTAAATTTGTGTATCGAGAATATCCGGGACAAAGCCAGCCCCGATACCTTGGATCTTATGTGGACCTGGTTTGCCGCCGGACAAAACTGGCGAAGCCGCAGGCTCAACAGCCACGATTTGTACATTCGGATAGTGTTCACGAAGAACTTGCCCTACACCCGTAATCGTTCCGCCTGTACCGATACCGGAAATAAACGCATCTACACCGCCGATTTCCTTCGCTTGGTCCAACAGCTCACGGGCAGTCGTCTCGCGGTGAATAGCCGGGTTTGCTAGATTTTTAAATTGTTGCGGAATGAAATAAGAGCTATCTTCTTTCGCCAGCTCTTCCGCTTTGCGAATCGCTCCGCCCATCCCTTCGCTGCCTGGTGTGAGAACCAGCTCCGCACCATACGCACGCAACAGGTTGCGTCGCTCCATACTCATCGTCTCTGGCATGACCAGAATAGCACGATATCCTTTTGCAGCAGCAACCATCGCGAGTCCAATACCGGTATTTCCGCTCGTAGGTTCAATGATGGTATCACCCGGTTTTAGACTCCCATCTGCCTCTGCTGCCTCAATCATCGACAACGCAATTCGGTCTTTTACACTGCTTCCTGGGTTGAAGAACTCCAGCTTCAAGTAAATGTCTGCAATATCTTCGGTGACAACACGATTCAGCTTTACAAGCGGAGTAAAACCAATCAAATCGGTAATGGAATTAGCCACGCGCATATGTTCTGCCCCTCCTATTTTTCATAACCGAGTAAAACGCTAGGATTTATTGACATAATTATATCAACGGTAGCCTATTTGGTCAATGAGGCACTTGCCCAGAAATCTGGACCCCTACCGATTTTCGCAATCGCTCCAGCACGACATCCAGCGACTCGACCTGGGCAAATGCGATTTCTCGGCGCAGCTCATCTTTTACCTCTTCAAACGTCCGTTGACTGGCTTCCCTGCGCTCTGTCAGTTGATAAATGACGTATTGATCTTGTATTTTGATCGCTTCGCTATATTTGTCTTTCTCCAGCTTTTCTACAATGGGCTTCGCCTCGTCAGGCAATCGATTATCCTTGATGGAAACCCAGCCTACATCGCCGCCATTCACCGCTGTATCCGCATCAATCGAACGCGCTTTGGCAATCGTCTGAAAGTCGGCCCCGTTTTTTAAATCAGCCAAAACTTGTTCCGCTTCTTTTTGTGAAGCCACGACGATTTGTCCTAAACGCACCTGCATCGGTCGGGTATAACGGTCAGATCGGCTATTGTAGACGTTTATTATTTCTTCATCCTTGATGGTCATGTCCTTCGTTGCCAGGGTTTGCAGCAGGATTTGATAAGAAATCTCTTGCTTTAGGGCTTCCACGGTCGTCCCCGCTTGTTTGATTAGCGCAGCCTCAAACTCGCTGTCTGTCCGACTGCCGTAACTGTCGCGAATCTGGGAAAGCTCTTGCTCCAGCTGCTTCGGATCAACCGTAATGCCGGATCGCTTAGCCTCTTGAAAAACGACTTCCCGATTAATCATGTCGTTTAGCACTTGCTTACCGAACTTTTGTTTCAGCGCCGTTACATACTCGTCGTTGCTAATCGTCTTATCCCCTACGATGGCGGCAGGCTGCAGCTTGCCTGATGCCTGGTACCATGCCCAGGTAACGGCAAGCAGCAACAACACAAGCGCCCCAATGAATGCCCACAACCCTTTTACGTTGGTCATGCCAACACTCCCCTACTTGACGCCGCGCTTACATGTCTTTCAGGATGTCTTCCAACGCGGATCTGTCATAATGGTAACGTTCATTACAGAAATGACAGTGTACTTCTGCTTCGCCCTGTTCCTCAATCAGACCTTCCATTTCTTCGCGTCCCATGCTGATCAGTGCCTGAACTACCTTATCCGCTGAACATTTACAGCTAAATTGAATCTCCGTGCGGCTCAGGATTTTTGGCTCATCCAATACGCGGGCCAAAATCTCTTCAGGAGTCAAACCTTCGCCAATCATGCGAGAAACCTGTGGAAGCTGTCCTAGGCGCTCTTCAATGGCTGCCACAACCTCTTCAGGCGTATTCGGCAACAGCTGAAGAATAAAACCACCCGCAGCCAAAACAGAACGGTCCTCAGGATTAACCAGTACACCCACCCCTACTGCTGAAGGCGTTTGCTCGGACATCACAAAATAATACGTGAAGTCTTCCCCAATCTCACCAGAAACGATCGGCGCGCTGCCTTGATACGGCTCCTTGAGACCGAGATCTTTCGTTACGTACACAAACCCGTCTGTTCCCACTGCACGTGCTACATCGAGCTTGCCTTTATCGTTTAGCTCAAAGTGTACATGCGGGTTGGATACATACGCGATTCCTTCACCATGTGCGTTTGCTTCCGCCATGATCTGCCCGATTGGTCCGCCTCCTTTTACTTTGACATGGAGGCTCTCGTTTCCTTTTAACATAGCTCCCATCATCAAGGTAATAGTCAGCGTACGTCCCGCTGCTGCTGTCGCTGTATTCCACATGTCGTGACGACGACGCATATCTTCGACAGATTCTGTCGTGCGTGCGGCAAATGCACGAACATGCCCATTAAAACCAGTTGCTCTTATCATATAATCGCCCATGTAGCGATCCTCCTTTTCAATCATGAAGCTATCTTACCAGTTTACCACAAGGAGAAAAAGACTACGCCTCTCCCGCTGTGAGTCTGACACTTTGAGGATTCGACCATTTCTGACAGAAAAGACCCCTCTGTACGAAGAGGGGCCGAAATCACTAAATCCTATGTTAGGTTAAATAATCTTTTAATACGTGCGAGGCTTTTTGCGTTCGCAATCGGTCAATCGTCGTCGCTTCAATTTGGCGAATACGCTCGCGGGTAAGACCAAACATTTTCCCCACTTCCTCCAGCGTGTACACTTGGTCATCATAGAGACCATAACGCATGGAGATAATTTCTTGGGCGCGGGGACTAAGTCGATCCAACGCTGCGCGCATTTGCGAGCGAAGGTCTACTTTTTCAATCCAGTCATCCAGCGAGGCCAACCCATCATCCATGATTTCTGCGTAGCTCAAGCTCTCGTCTTCATGCCAAGCCTGCCATTTCTCACTGTCCAGTTCAGCGTCGATTGATTCCATTTTCATCATGAGAGCCAGTTCAATGGCTTCCACCTTTTCTAATGGAATATCCAAGAGTACGGCAATCTCCTGCCGATCTGGCGTCCGGTTCAAAGCATGGACGAGATGTAGTACTTGCTTCTGATACTGGCGAATCTGCTCATGCATGTGGACAGGAATGCGAATCAGAGTTGCTTTGTCGTTGATGGCACGGGTGATCGCTTGAGAGATCCACCAGTGCGAGTAATGATAGAGACGCACGCCTCGTCCCACATCAAATTTGTCAATCGCGGTAAACAAACCTATCGTGCCCTCCTGAATCAAATCCAGGAACGGCATCCCTCTTTTCAAATGGCGCAAAGCGGTACTAACTACGTATCGTAAATAGGCGCGCACAATCGTTTCACGTGCTTCAAGATCGCCATCCCTTTGATAGCGAATCAGGCAAGCAAGCTCTTCTTCTTTGTCCAACATAGGTGTTGCAGCGACGCTTTCCAAAAACAGTAGAGCAGAAGTGTCCGATCGAAGCGATCTAGGGACAACAATTCCCAACTGTGTCTCCACTTCCCGCCAACGACGGGGAGTTGAATGGAACGAGGAGGTACTCAGAGTCATATGCAACCCTCACTTCTCTGGAATGGAAGATCACGATGAAGTAGGTGAGTCACGGAATGTTTTACTGTATCCGTATTTCGACAAAACCTGTCCGATTCCTGCCAGTTAACAGAATATTAACAGTTCTCCTCTCAGAATAGTTGATGAAAGCCCTTTCATAGGCTAGAGTTAAAAGTTTATGAAGAAAAAGCCATCCTCATTAACCAAGGATGGCAAAAAGACAATGTCGAATCTTCTGATAAAAACAAAGGCTACTGATACAGGTGACAGGCGACGAAGTGGTTGGTGTCCACTTCCTGCCAGATAGGCTTCTTTTCGGCGCATACGGCTTTGGCTACCGGACAGCGCGTGCGGAACACACAGCCGCTAGGTGGATTGATCGGACTCGGAACGTCACCTTCGATAATGGTACGCTCGCGGCTTTTCTCCAAATCAGGATCGGGGACAGGTATGGCCGACAACAACGCCTGGGTGTAAGGATGCTTCGGTGATTCGTAAAGAATTTCACTGGCAGTCATCTCGACCATATTGCCCAGGTACATGACGCCAATCCGGTCACTGATGTGCTTGACCATCGCCAAATCATGCGCGATAAACAAGTACGTCAGCTTTTGTTCCTGCTGCAATTTCTTCATTAGATTAACGACCTGTGCCTGAACCGAAACATCGAGTGCGGAAATCGGCTCATCAGCAATGATGAAGGTTGGATTGACGGCAAGTGCCCGCGCAATCCCTATCCGCTGTCGCTGACCACCACTGAACTCGTGCGGGAAACGGTTGGCATGCTCTTTTTGCAAGCCAACCATCTCCAACAGCTCGATCACACGGTTCATCCGTTCCTTCCCTTTATATAGTCCATTTAGATGCAAGCCCTCCGAAATGATTTCTGAAATGTTCATTCGGGGGTTCAGAGAAGCATACGGGTCCTGAAAAATCATTTGCATATGGCGTGTCAGCCTGCTCCGCTCAGCAGATGATGCCTGATGGACGTTTTGCCCGTCAAAAATAACCTCACCTGTCGTCGGTTGATACAAGCCAATGATTGTACGGCCTGTGGTCGATTTGCCGCAGCCAGATTCCCCTACCAGTCCAAACGTTTCCCCCTCGTATATATCGAAGGAAACATTGTCCGCTGCCGTAAGTGAGAGCCCTTTACCCAACGTAAAGGTCTTTGTCAGGTTCTTTACCTGGACCAGCTTCTTTCGTTGCATCTGGCCACTCCTCCCCGTTATCCGTTTACCAGTATCGTCTGGAGACGCAATGTTCCTTTTCGAGCTTGTAGCCATCCAGCTTGACGATCTCGATGGCACTTCGCGAATCCGGAGAATGAATCATTTCACCATTCCCTATATAAATGCCCACGTGATGGACTCTGCCTTTCCCCTCTTCATGGGCAAAAAACAGCAGATCGCCCGGAAGCAAAGCTTCTTTTTCCACGAGCTGTCCGGCTTTTGCCTGATCAGATGCATCACGCGGAATCTGGAGACCGACAGAACGGTGCATGTTGTACGCAAATCCTGAGCAGTCATACCCGTAAGAGGACATGCCGCCCCATAAATAATGCAGCTTGAGGAATCGCTTGCCCGCTTCTACGATTGCCTCTCCACGATTACCGGAAAGCTCGATGGGCTCGTTTGCTTTCACGATTTGGACATCTGCTTTTGGCAAAAGTCCCGTGCCGTTCGGTGTCGCTACCGTTACCCAGTCTGCTGTTTCCTCAATCAGCGGCAGTTTGGTCAAAAAGGCAAGCTCCAGGTCTGGCTTTTTGTCGGCTGTATGTAGACGGGTAAACGCCGCTGTGACCATCGCTAGCTTTTGGCCTGGCTGTACCTCAAAAGCATCTGACCACGGTGCTAGCTGGCGAGACGGAATCCAGCCAGGATAGCCTGTTGCATTTTTGTTCGTAGTCTGATCAGGAATCTGTACCTGTGACCATTCCCCTTGCTCCTCGACTACCTCTACGCGGGTACCGTACAGTGCTTGTGTTTGAATCGCGTTATTGTCGTAAAAACCAAGCTTCTCCTCCACAGTTAGGGAAGCGAGCCAGCCTCGTGCATCTACCGGGGATTTGAGTGCTACTTGGTCAATATCACGCGGCGACTCCGGCTTGGTCCACACAGTGGCAACAGAGACAGAAACAATGGCAGATTTCATCTTAGTTCTCCCCCTCCCACAGGCTAACGGAACGAATACCGAGCCCAGACTCTTCTGGCATGCGCATCAAGCGACCTTCGTATGTTACGCCACCTTCTATGCCATCGTGCAAAAGCATCAACGGGGCATCGAAATCAAAGCGGGTGATGTTTTTCTTGCTGGCCGCAAAATGAGCTGCTGCTGAAACAGCCAGACGCGATTCGATCATGCTGCCAACCATACATGGAATACCGTACTCTTCAGCCAATTGGTTGATCAATTGTGCTTTGTAAATGCCACCAGCCTTCATCAGCTTGATATTAATCATGTCAGCCGCACGGTTTTGCAAAACCTGCAGGGCCTGCGCTGGTGAAAACACACTCTCGTCAGCCATGATGGGCGTATCGACCGAATCTGTTACCCGCTTCAAGCCTTCCAAATCATGCGCTTTTACAGGCTGCTCAATGAGTTCGATGCCAAGACCCATGTCCTCCATTTTGCGAATGGATTGCACCGCTTCTTTTACATTCCATCCCTGGTTGGCATCAAGACGAATCTTCACCTGATTGCCCACGGATTTGCGAATTTCCTGGATGCGCAAAATGTCATCCTCGATATTGTCCTTGCCGACCTTGATTTTCAGTACGTGAAAGCCTTGCTTGAGATAGGCAGCGGCATCCTCGCCCATTTCTTTCGGGGAGTTCACGCTGACGGTATAGTCCGTCTCCAATTGGTCACGGTAGCCACCCAGGAATTGATACAACGGCATTCCTGCGCGCTGAGAAATAAGGTCGTACAACGCAATGTCTACCGCTGCCTTCGCACTCGTATTTCCTACCATGGATTGGTGCAAGGTTTGGAAAACTCGTTCATAGGCAAGCAAATTCAAGCCGATGAGCTGAGGTCTCATCGTATTCATAATCGCCGACTCGATGCTTTCGATGCTGTCTCCGGTAATGACGACAGTAGCCGAAGCTTCGCCCCACCCGACCATACCGTTGTCGCAGGTAATTTTCACCAGAACCGATTCCAGACTATGCACCGTACGCAAAGCCGTTTTAAAAGGCTTTTTCAATGGAACAGATATTCGTTTTACTTCGATGGCTTGAATAATCATGTTTTCCTCCATCTTCTCCAGAACTCGTGCTTTCTTTCGTGTTTTTTCTAATAGACATACTAAATTATAGCACTATTAAAAATTCTAGCAAAAAAGGGGGGAGAGCCATTCCATCGCCTGAAATGACTTCTCCCAACCCGCTCTTTCTTACTTCACGACAGCTTTTCTCAGGTCTGTGTAGCTCAGTGAAGAGCTTTGTACACCACTCACTTTGTCGCTTGAGAGCAAGGAAGTGTTGTAGAAATAAAGCGGTGCGATTGGCGCTTCATCCACCAAGATTTTTTCTGCATCATGAAGCAGCTTCAGACGTTTTGCATCGTCTGGCTCCTTGTATGCGTCTTGGATCAGCTTGTCGAATTGCGCATTGCTCCAGCCCGTACGATTGCTCGCTGCCTTCGATTGGAAAATGTCGAGGAAGTTGATCGCATCACCGAAGTCAGGCAACCAGGAAGAACGAGCAATTTGATACTGCAATTGCTTTTGCATATCCGTCAAAACTTTTCCTTCTACCTTTTGCAGCTTCACATCCACGCCCAGCGTCTGCTTCCACATTTCTTGCGCGGCTTGTGCCGTTTTTTCGTTAGCCGTTCCGCTGCGGTACGTGAGTGTAACCTCTGGCAGCTTTGTGTAGCCTTTTTCTTTCATTCCTTGTTCCAGGAGCTTCTTCGCTTCATCTGGGTTGAAGTTCACCAATTCTCCGCCTACCTCACGGAATTGTCCTTCACCGTTGGCATCAGGCAAACCATAAGATACGAAGCCTGTTCCCGGCTTTTGTTGACGCATCAGCACCAGGTCGACCAGTGTCTTACGGTCAATCGCCAAGCTGAAGGCTTTACGAATATTGGCATTATCAAATGGCTCCTTTGTTACGTTGAAACGATAGAACTCTGTACCTGCTCCATCACGCACGAATACTTTCCCATCTTTGAACAATTGGTCTGCCATGTCTGCAGGAACGGTTGTCGTTCTGTGCAGCTCTTCGTTCGTAAACATTTGGTACTCGGTATTCTCGTCATCAATCATTTTCCAAACAGCACCAGGCAAAGTTACGTTTGCTGCATCCCAGTACGTATCGCTCTTCATTATTTTCAGTTCACTGTCATGCGCCCATTCTGTCAGCTTGAATGGCCCGTTTCCGACAAAGCTTGCTGCTTCTGCTGCCCATTTCGGATCTTTTTCTACAGTTGCTTTGTGAACAGGGAAGAAAGCCGGGTTTGATGCCAACAGGAGCGTCCAGGAAGCTGGTTGAGCGAGCACAACCTCTAGTGTTTTGTCGTCCAACGCTTTTACTTTTACGCCATCCGCCGGTCCTTTACCACTGTTATAGGCCTCCGCTCCCTCAATAATATACGCGAGGGATGCCGCTGGAGAGGCCAGTGCAGGATCAAGCATGCGTTTCCACGCGAATTCGAAGTCCTGAGCCTTTACCGGTTCTCCATTGGACCATTTGTTGTCACGCAGAGTAAAGGTGTAGGTTTTTCCATCCACGGAGACCTTCCATTCGGAAGCAGCCGCTGGTTGAGGCTTTTGATTTTCGTCCAGGCGAGTCAATCCTTCCATCAAGTTGTTCAAAATGTTATAGGACGGCTCATCGAAGCCAATCGGCGGATCCAATGACGTCGGTTCCTTGATATTATTCAGCAACAGGAGCTTTGCTGCTTGATCGCCCGGCGTCGGAGCATTTGGCTGAGCGGTGTTACCTGGTGCAGGCTCTCCCGATGCAGCTGGTTGACCCGATGTACATCCAGCCATGAGCATGGACACCCCCAGCGTAGCCGTCAGCAACAATGTTGATAGTTTTTTCACTGTTTCTTCCCCCTTATTTTTTTGTTTTTGTATGACGTAAAAGGATAGCGCCGTCAGCCGACACCCTCTTTTACACGAGCAAAGCCGGGCTTGACCACTGCCCTCGACAGCTATGAATCAGGTCCCCGTTGGCGATTGCATCGACGCTAACAACTTCTTCGCCCGTGGGTCCTGCAACCAACAGGAAACCGCGTGTCTGCTATGAACATGTGTCTCCGCTGGCTGGTAATTCCGACATACTTCCAACGCGTAGTCACAGCGCGCAGCGAAAGCACAGCCAATTGGCGGGCTGAACAAATCCGGGGGTGTTCCAGGTATTGGGCTGAGCGGTATGGAGCGATCCGCATCCAAACGAGGCATCGACGCCAGCAAGCCTTTGGTGTACGGATGCTGCGGATTGTAAAAAATGTCGCGAACAGGCCCGGACTCTACCACTTTTCCGGCATACATGACGTTGACCCGATCCGCAATCTTGGCGACAACTCCCAAATCATGCGTGATCATAATGATCGAGACTCCCGTCTTTTTCTGAATGCTCTTGAACAGCTCGATGATTTGCGCCTGAATCGTCACATCCAACGCTGTCGTAGGCTCATCCGCAATCAGAATGGACGGCTTACAGACAAGCGCAATCGCAATCATGATCCGTTGGCGCATCCCGCCACTAAACTGATGGAGGTACTGCTTGAAACGACTTTCTGGATTGGCGATCCCGACCAAGGTGAGAATTTCAACCGCTTGCCGCTTGGCTTCACTTCTGGTGACCTTTTGATGGCGAATGATTCCCTCCATAATCTGCTCCCCAATGGTGATAGTCGGGTTAAGTGATGTCATCGCATCTTGAAAGATCATGGAGATTTCTTTCCCACGCAGCTCGCGCATTTGCTTTTCCGGCAGCTTTGCCAAGTCCTGCCCTTTAAAATGAATGCTTCCACCCGCGATTTTTCCGATATGCTCCGGGATCAGTCTCATGATGCTCCTTGCAGTCACACTTTTCCCACATCCGGATTCACCAACAATCGCCAGTGTCTCCCCTTTGTTCAAAGTAAAGTTCACGTCCCGAACGGCGTTCACTTCACCACCATGCGTCTTGAATGTGACTCGAAGCCCACTGACCTCCAGCAGCTTTTCCGTTTTATCCATGTTGCCTACCTCCTTGACTTCGGATCAAATGCATCGCGTAAGCCATCACCGAGCACGTTGAACGCGAGCATCGTCAGCGAGATGAGGAAAGCAGGGAAAAAGAGTCGCCACCAATGCCCCGACAAAATGGTGGGGAGTCCATCGTTCGCCATCACTCCCCAGCTAGCCATTGGCGCCTGAATACCGAGACCGAGAAAACTCAGAAACGCCTCTGCAAAAATCGCAGATGGAACAGATAACGTGACATATACAATGATGATGCCAATTGTGTTGGGCAGCAGATGTTTACGAATGATGTAGAAAGGCTTTGCCCCCATTGTTTTTGCTGCCAGTACGTACTCTGAGTTTTTCATTTGCAGAACCTGACCACGCACAGTCCGGGCCATCCCGATCCAACCGGTCGCACTTAAGGCGATAATAATGGTTAAAAGTCCGGGGCCCATGACGACCATTAGCAAAATCACCACCAACAAATAAGGAAGTCCGTACAAAATGTCCACGAAGCGCATCATGATATTATCGATTCGCCCGCCCAAATATCCGGCAATTCCTCCATACAAGACACCAATGAAAAAATCGATAAGTGCTGCCGTCAAACCAACAAACAAGGAAATCCGCGCACCATACCAAACACGCGTGAACACATCGCGGCCAAAATCATCAGTACCAAACCAGTTCGCATCCGACGGCGGTTTGTTTTTCATAATAATCGACTGTTTGGCGTATTCATGACCAGAGATCATCGGTCCAATCGTAGCCATAACCCCAAGCAAGATAATAACTACCAACCCCAACAGAGCCAGCTTGTTTCCTCTCAGACGAAGCCAAGCTTCTTGCCAAAACGTCAGTTGAGGCCGCACAATCGCTTCCGCATTGAGGTTGTCTTTTCGCATGGGGATAAATAAATCATCAGAAACGATCATCCTTCGCTCTCCTTTCGATGCAGCTTAATTCGTGGATCAATGATGCCGTACAGTACATCGACGACAAACATCAGGAAAATCAAAAGTGCGCTATAGAAGACGGTCGTTCCCATAATGACGGAATAGTCACGGTTATTAATGCCGGCTACGAAATATTTCCCCATCCCAGGAATCGCAAATATTTTTTCGATCACAAAGCTTCCCGTTAAAACGTTGGCAATCAGTGCGCCTAAAAGCGTGACGACAGGCAAAATCGCATTACGCAGTGCGTGCTTCAACACGATCGTCGCCGGAGACAGCCCTTTTGCACGAGCGGTTTCAATATATTCCTGGGTCAACACTTCCAGCATGTTGGTACGGGTCAAACGAGCGATAATTGCAATCGGGCCAAATGCCAATGCAAGCGCTGGCATAATCACATGCTGCCAAGACCCCCACGTTGCGGTCGGCAACAGCTTCCATTCGACCGCCAAATATTTGATTAATAAGGAGGCGACAACAAAGCTGGGAACAGATATCCCGATAACAGCAATAATCATGGCAAGGTAATCAATGAGACGGTTATGTCGTAGCGCGGCGATTACACCAAGCGCAATACCGGTAACAATCGCAAAGACGACAGAAATCAGACCGAGTTGAAAAGAAACGGGGAATCCACGGGCGATCATTTTGTTGACCGTATCCGAGCTGTTTGCAATCGACGGCCCAAGGTCAAACTGCACCAGCTTTTGCAAGTACAGCCCGTATTGGACGAGTAGTGGCTTATCCAGGTTGTAGTAGGCATTGAGATTGGCAGCAACTGCTTCATTTAATGCCTTTCCTTCTTTTTCAAAAGGAGATCCCGGAACGGCATGCATCAGGAAAAAGGTGAGGGTAATGATGAGCCATAACGTCACGATCATGGAGATAAATCTGCGGAAAACAAAAGATAGCAAGGACTCTCCTCCTTTTCATCAGAAACTGACCTCTCGTAATAAGCAAAAAACCCAGCAAATGCACGTGATCATGGCATTTGCTGGGTTTTACTTACGTGTATGCCGTGCATACGAATAAATAAAGCAGCGGGTGTATTCATTTGGTGACTGTGGCTTTATTTCTCGTGGAAACTGCTTGTTTGTACTTCTTTTGCGCGTCCTTAAACGCTGCGATCAATGTTTTTTGGGAAGATCCAAAATACCGAAAGCGAATCTCTTCGCCAATTTCCTCCGACGCCATAATCGAATGACCGATAAAGATCGACCGAGCAAAATCAGACGTCAGTTGGACCGTGGAAGAACAGGCTGCATCTACGATCTTGTCGTTGGAAGTATCGACAACCAATCCGATAAAAAAAGCACTGAATTGCTGTGTAATCGGATTGTTCGAAGAGGACTGTGCATCGCCTACGATATAAATGGTATCTTTATCAAACAAATCAATAACCCCACTTTTACTATGCTTAACGGACCGGCAAACGGGATGTTCGGAGAGCGACTTCCTCACAATCGCAAGCTGGGTAAGCACTTTCCTACATAGTACCAGAAGAATTTGCAATTTGTAAATAAGTCTGACTAATCTTTCAGTTCTTCTACAGATACGACCGGAAACGAATGTGACGGCAGCATCGGCAAAAACGGTCGCTCGTCGATATAGGCAACTACGACATGCGATGGACCCACCATTGTTTTCGGTGCGAGCTGCAATTCCTCCCCACGCTCAGTTACGATGGTGATCTGCAGCATTCCACCTCCCGGACGAGCTGGCCCTTTCGTTGCTCGCTCTGTCACGAGAGTTTTCCCATTGTACTGTAAGCGTAATTGGTGGTCATTACGCCACGAACGGAAATCCACATAATAGCGCGAGAAAGGAATGGGATCAGTGGTCACACTGTCTGCTTGAGGGACGAACATGGCCTGCTCACGACGGTAGCCACCATTCTCATTCATTCTTTCATCAAAACGTTCAAGAGCCTTGTCTTCGAGCAGATCAATCACACCCTCTGTTTTCAGTACAGGATCAACAGCAAAGGTAGCGTGATGATTAGACAACTCCAGGAGTATCTTCACTTCTGTTTTTTTCTGCATGGCGAGGTCTGCATCTACAATAAACATACCTACCAACAAAAAGAACAGCATCGTAGAAATGGATAAGATATTTATACCCGTAACGATAGCCTCCTAACGGGAGCTTTTACAAATCGTAGTCCATGATGTTAACTGTACCTATTCTTTGGACTTGCAAGGAATCAGCTGGCATCGGAATCCACGAGGTAAAGCGGGGGTATGGAATTGCCAGCTCCACGACAAACTCATCTTCGTGGCTCCACAGAACAGGATCAAGTGAACGAGTCCGAGTGACGCTGACAGACAGCTCCTGATCTGGAATGGAAAGCTTTTTCTCTCTCAGCTCCCGAGCGATTAATGCCCGAACCTCTTGTTGCAGGTTGGCCTCACTCGTCCCCCCGTGGTTGCTAACGTATTTCGTAGCGACCGCGCTCACTTCCAATAATTCGTTCCTGGCCTGAACAACCGTATGTACCTGTAAAAGCCCTAATGGAATGAGTAGCATAACCATAATGTTCAGAATCACAGCGATTAATTGACCCATTAGCCTGTACCAAAACGAGTTACTTCAGCGAGCAAATCACCGAAAAACTGCGTGCATGCCGAAAAGAGATTTTGCGGACCAGTGAGAAGCAACCCTACCGTCAAAGGCAAAACAATCGCCATTACAGCCAAAATGCTAATCATTTTATTCATTCACTACCACCCTGGATCAAAGTATTCGGACGGTCGGCTTCCCGTAAAGGAAAAGGATGTATCCCCCTCCACAAATTTGTGCAGCCATTGGGTCACTTTTGAAGGTTGGATGGTAACCGATAAGGTAATCGCCTCCTGCCGCTCTTTACGAGCTCGCTCGCTCTCGGTTCGAGGCCAGCTCCCAGCAAACGTATCCCCTGTCACTTCCCAACCCAGTCCTTTCATTTTCAGAAGATAGTAATCTGCTAACGTCGACTCCAAATACCCGATGTCCTGCATATCATCCAGTAAGTCAGCATATATTCCACGGGCAATCGCCCTTTCCATTGCGTACAAGTGGTAAGCTCCCAGTGCGGAAGTTATCAATAGAAGGACCAGTAGACAAATAAGAAAGACTTTTGCTTTCACCATCGTTTTAGAAACGCCAGCTCTTCTTTAATGGAAGATGACCGTCGCTGCCCGATACACCCTTTCCTGTTGTGTCTGTTTAAGCTGCTCCTCTGATTGGAGATTCCAAAGCACCGCGCACAAGCTCCCTACCATAATCGAAATGATGAGAAGTACGTGGATGTGCAGCATTATTTTGACGACGTATAGGATGTGCCGTTTTGCATCCTAAAGTTGATGTTTTCATTTCGAGTATCGTAGTTTAGCGATGTGATGGATTGGTTAATGCTCTCGGCAGAATCGTTTGCCGCAGGGCTTAACTCATTGCCGTAACTGCTAACACCGATCCCTAACACCATGACGCATGCTAAAAATATAAAAAACATTTTCGACATCTCAATTTTCCCCTTTTCTCATTCGTGATTTATTTAAGGTATGGCTTTATCGATCCACCCAACTGCTCGATCTCTCAGTCCGTCTTCCCTCACTACTGATGTGTTTATTTCAGACAGGCTCGAAACGATTATTCCTAAAGAGAAAACGATGCACATGATGATAGATAATAGCTTCGTCATGAGTTGCTCCTCCTCAGGTCAAATATTTATCCAGTATTTCTGTAAGCAGCTTATACCAAGGAAACATAGCAACCAATAAACCCATGTAAAATGCCGGGTAGACAATGACCGTGTAGCCAATCCCTAAAGACTTTATCTTTTTTCGATGACGAAACATTCTTCGGTGATCGACAGCCCATTCCATTCGTTGCATAGTTGCACTTACTTGTCCCTCGCTCAGCGTCTCAATTGTACGCATACTTGATACGAGGATAATTCCGTCGTCGACACCGATTTTGCGTTTAAAGCTCTCAAGTGCTTCGTTAGGGTCTCTGTTCCACTCAGATAAAGTAGGGATATACTCTTTTAGCTTTCTAGTCGGTCTTGCTGCCTTGACCATGGCATTGTAAATGGGCACCTGATTTTCTAGAAGGGTCACATAGCGATTGATAAATCTGGCGATATCTGTGCTCAGCATGTCCTCCCTGTGATTTGCCCACGTCTTCAAGCCCATGTAAGGCAGCATGTAACTACCTGCAGATGCCAGACACATCGACAGTAGCGGGAATGATTCCATTCGACTCACAACGACCCACATAAGAATCAGGATGCAAACGATACTTCCAGTCAACAATTGCAGAAACACCCACTCTGGCTTCCCCCACCCAAAAGGCCTTCCTGCTCGTGAAAGTAACTGTTCCCATTTGTCGTCTTCGTCAGGCTTGAGTGCTTGCTCCCACTTTTCCCACCACACCCCAGAAACAAACAGCTTCGGCTTTTGCTTGTGAAACAAATATTTCCCGATCATAAACGCTGCACTAAAAACAAATAGAGCGCCTAATCCAAGGTAGGTATACATGATTAGCATTGGCATTAGCGATATCTCCTTCCCCAAATAAAAGCCAATAGGATCGAAAAAGTCCACACAGTCGCCGCAATCGCTAAAATGGCTTGTCCATCTGGCGTGTAAAAATAGAGACGGTAGGAATCCTGAAGCAAACCTTGATTGTAGGGGATCAAGCAAATGCAAATCGCTATGACGATTAGCAGGCTGATCCAAATGGAGTATATTTCACTATCACGTTCATGCTTTTCATCTTGTTGTACAAACATCTCATTCGTTAACCGATTTAGTGGTGATTGAATATCTTCTGTTTCTCCTTCCAAACCGCTAGAAATATACGTTGCAAAGTCAAAAGCCCACGGGTGGTCCAGTCTCTGCGCAAACTTCTCCACTGCCGCAACCGAGTTTCCCCCATCCGAAAGGCTATTGTTTAGCAGAAGGAGGTCAGGCAATAACTCTTTGGGGCATTCCTCTATCATTTCGCGAAAAGTAAGGACAATGTTTTTGCGACTGTTATAATAACGGGCAAACAATTCTACGAAGCGACAGAATGAGCTGATTTTTTTATTCATTTGCACGGTATAGCGTGCGTATAGAATCAGCGTTGGCAGCAAGAGGAATAACAGAAATAGCGATAAAGATACAACCATATTTCCTAGCAAAATACCCGAGATGAATCCCGCTATCGCGCCAATCATGGATAGTAATAAGTATCCTTCTGGCGTACCTCCCACGATTTGACACCAACGCTCAAAGCTTTCATACAACATTCGCCGAGTAGAATGCCTTAAAAATTTCTCTCTCCATACCTCAACTGTACGTGGGAAGAATACGCGTGGACTTCTCCATCCCTTATACAGGTGTAAGCCGAGAAACAAAAAGCCAGAGAAGAGACATAGAAACACCGGGAAAAGAAACGTGTAAATCATAGTTGCCTGCCTATATCGGTAAGACGTAGCTCTTTCAACACTTCAATGTCTGCTTTGCCGACGTAACACATGTATTCAACTAAATGTGGGCTCAGTTGATTCCCCGTCCATTCATAAGCTCCCGTCTGCATGTTGCGACCTACCAGGGGAATAGATTCAACTCGATTAAAAGATGAGTTCCACTCCGTCGTATGAATGGCATCAATAAAACGGTGACCACTGTTGCGGTATGTAAGCGAATTGACAAAATTGACTGCCCTGCTAATCCTCTCCTGCGTTAGCTCGACACTCCGCCCTCCGTATTGATAAACAAGATCGGTCAGATCATGTAACGCTCTATGAGCAAATCGTTCGTGCATTGCTCCGATTGTAGCGTCCGTCCCTCTTATTCCGGCATTTATAAAATGGTACGCTTCTATAGGCTCACGAATTTCTCCAATCAAAATGGTATTTGCTGTTGACCGGTACATGTCTTTGAAGCAATGCTCTAATTCAATGCCGATTTCCTCCACGTTTTGGAGTTCAATCACTTCCCCTGGCCAAATATCACCAAATCGCATCTCGTGTTCACTTTCAAAGATCGTGATATATTCTGTCCGAGGATCCTTCAGCTTCAACATACACATCATCAACGTGGTTTTCCCTGCAGCCATCGGTCCAATAACCAGCACATTGCTACGTCCGTACACTTGCTGCTCCATTAGCCATTGAATTCTTTCGTCGAAGGCTGGCTGTTGCTGTGTACGGAGTTGGTCGAGCGAAAAAGCAGGTGTAGTAAATCGTCTAACCAGAATGGTCGGTACTCTGGAATAAGGGAAAGTAAACATGGTCAATCTTGCTTTTAGCGAATGTAAGTATCCGCTCAATCTAGGTTTTTTCTCGTTAAAAGATAGACCCGCTGTATTGGTCAACTTTTGTTGGAGGGTTTCAACCTCTTTCCAGCTTGGAGTGTAAGAGAGAAATTTTTTGACTCCTTGCTCCAGGTACGCAATGTTGCGGTTTGCAGAAATTCGCACTTCCTCTACCCACGGAGATAAGTGTAGGACGGCATCGAGTATGCCCCACCCGTAAGTAGAAAAGGTGAGACCTTCGTAACCGTTAACATGCGGCAAAATTTGTTCGGTTACGGGTCGTTGGAGGACTTCCTCAAAATAATGCTGTAAGCGAAGAATAATATGGTTGTGACTATCACGGTCTCCCTGCTCTGCCAAAGCGAGAATTCGTTGCATCTCAAGCTTCTCTTCTCGAGTTTTGCCAAAATGATTTAAATAATCTCTTGCTACTTGTTTCATGTCCTCGATAGTTTGGATGTCTGATTTAACTGATTGTTCTCGTTCTATCCCTCTCATCAACCAAACACCGCACTTCTATCCATATATTGCGCCTTAGCAATTTCCTTCAAACTGCTGATGTACGATTTGGGAGCGAAAAACTCTTCTATTAATACGCTGCTGCTCTGATGAGATTGCATAAGCCTGTTCTCCGAAATGCGTGGTACTACACCATAGACCGAAACATCCTCTCCAATTCGAAAGGGTTGCCCAGGATCTAAATGACTGAGCAGAACCTCGCATTTCACTCCTCTTTCTTTCCATTTATACAACCACTCTCTAGCACTATCGATACTAAAGGGATCAGCTCTCACGAATAAAAGATTACGGTCAACAGTATGAAGCAACCGCTGTAAAGTCTCAGACTCAGGAAAGCAGTAACCCCAATCGACGTATACATAGTCAAATTGCCTGCGAAACACAGTAATTAGATTGCTTAATTCTGAGCTCTTCCACTTGCTGGCAGCATGTGCGTAATACAGATTAGGTAAGTGGGCGCTCTGTTTGCAGACATTGCTCCAGTTACGCTTGGCAGTTGTTTGTATATCAATAAAGTCAGGACGAAATAGAGATAATTGATGTTGTTGGAGTTTGAAGAATCTTGATAAATCTGGCTTAGCGTCATTCATATCAAGTACAACAATTCGTTTTTCAGGATGCTGCCTCGCTAGTAAGACTGGATAATTAATACAAAAAGTAGTAATACCAGAAGCACCATAGCTCAATAAAGCGTAAACGAGCCCCTTTTCTTTTGACGATCCGAGATCTGTACACTCTTGCACGAAGCCTAGAATCAGACTGATTTGATGACGTATTTCTTCTTGGGATAAGTGCGCTGATAAAATGTATACATGCTCTAGCCCAGACTCCTCAGCTACCTTCTCAATCATCTTCTCATCCCGATAGAGAGGGACAATAATTAACGGTGAGTTGGGCGGGAGCTGTGCTTTCAGTGCCGGAAGCCATTCCCAAACGGGAGAGTTGAACATTTCGGAAAATATCACGGAAGCTTCTGGCATATAAAGCTGCACAAGCCGTGAAAACTCCGCCGCCGACTCAGCTACCAGCACATCACTATACATAGGCATATACGTCTTGGCGAGTGACTTCATCGGATAACAAACTAAAATTTTCATGACGCTTGCTCCTTCGAACCCATGATATGACCTACCTGAAGCATCCCATATGACATTGCCTCGGTTATTATCACATACTCCTCGTCTGTCAAATTAAAGCCGATAAAAGCAGGTAGTGCTGTTGGCTGTACCCGGTAGTCACGATATCGTTTTTCTCCATTCTGCAACGGTTTTTCTCGTGATCCATGAAAGATGGAATCCATCTGATCAGGCGATGGTAACAAGCTTGGCTTTAATGTATAGATCTCAATACCATTACTGTCCCTCACGCTTGCAAGCTGACTTTCAAATAACAAATCTGCTGTATCATTCGTTTTTCGAAAATGCAGTGGTGTAGGATAGTCCTGCAGTTCCGAAAGACTCTTGTATTTGACCCAAATTTTCACAATATCGCCTTTGCGTAATTCCGTTAAAGGATGAATGGATAGTAGGGGGAACTCGTAGCGCGCCTCCCCTTTTTCCGGTAAAAGCTGCGAATCTGTCAGCTTTTCCACTAATAATTGCTCTCCTTCGTACATTGTCTGCGTGCTCCTTTTCCCCAGTACAGTATCCAAATCGCGCGCTGAACCTGGAAGAATTTCATCCACCTCTTCCTGTACAAGTATCACGTCATCTTGTGTGATCGGCTCGAAGGCTGATATTTCTTTCCCTGCAGCTACCTTAATAACTGGGGCAAACAGCTTTTCCGCAGCCATCGCGTCAATATATTGAGTCGCCGCATAAAAGGACGACCCTGCTAGCAGAAACGAAATTAGGCAAATGACAAGTAATGTTTGCTTCTTCATAACATCCTTCCTTTATAAGCATGAATCAATGACTGAAACTCAATTTCTTCCTCGGGGAAAATCTCCAAAAGTAGATTGGCTTTGGCGCTTGCCATTGCTGTTTTCTCTCCATCCATCAACGGAATCATGTTGGTTACCTGTGTAGCTCCAGGCTGCTGGTCCCATAGGGAGAGCGTTCCTTCTACTTTTTTCATGATGCTTGTCCGAGACAATTGGCTATTCCATTTGTTTGCTATCATTTTTATTTTTCTTCTTTCTGTCTTCCACCAAGCAGGGACTGGCTCTACCAGGAACAAACGGGTGAGTCTAGCCAAATCGGCATCAAAAACTACCCATATTTCGTCGGCATGCTCAAAAATTTGTTTGGAGTTAGCATCATTCCAATAGGAAGAAACATCAATAACAACAATAGGGCTCTCCTTACAAATTCGTAGTAACCAGTTGGCTGTATCTGTTTGAGAAGATTCCTGCTGAAGTCGTGCTGGGGATTCTATCTGGATGCGTAGATGGTTATTCTGCATGAGGAGCAATGATGTAGGAGAATCTCTTACTTGTTGTCGAGCTCGACGTTCAAAATCAAGAGCAAAATAATAATAGGATGTCACTTTTGGCAACTCGCAAAGGGTAACAGGAATGCCTTTTCCTGACCATGCATACGCTAGGTTACTTGCAAGAAAACTAGCTCCAGCCTGTGCGTACAAACTCATAACGGCAATACATTTACGCTGATACGTCTCCAGTTGTTCAAATATTTGTGGAGAAGCAAGCTTTTCTTTAAGTATCCTCCATTGCCGCTCTTCCTCAATAGACTGTGAAAACTCCTGCTGCTCCAAATCACGGAACCTGGAGACAAAGCGGCTCATTTGGTGAAACATGATTATCCCACCTGGGAATCATTTGATTTATTTTTACTAGCGATGTATTTCTCAAATTTCTCAACCATCTCTCGAACAGTAAGGGACTTGCGGTGATAATAGTATATTTTGCGCAGCCGCTCCCGTTCCTGAGCCGTCATTTCTGGTCTCACTTTCATGGCGAGCTCGATTAACAGAGCGAGCTCGACGTTGTTAGGTCTTCCTCTTCTTGGTGGATTGGCAAATAGCTCCTGCTGCTTCTTATTAAATGCGTTTGGGTACTCTACCAGCCACATGTCTACCAACGTTTCAATATCTTCATGTGTACGTACACCGAGCTTCATCAAGTATTTAAAATAGGTGGGGATGGGACGCTCACGTATCTGCCCATCTTGCCATCGGGCGAGAAATCCATTTGGCATTGTTAGGAGCTTGGTTACGTCTCGGATGAGTGCTATCCGATTTGGCGATTGGTATTGAACGACTGCTTCTTTCACTAGCGTAAACAAAATGTCATGATAATTGACGCCTTTATACCCGCTTCCATACTCTGTGATGTACCATTCCTCAACTGCTCGATCAAAATCTCTCCGGCAATTCGATAACTGAAGCTGATTCAGATGCTCATAAAACTCTTCCAGATCATACTGAACCATAAACTCTTCCTGGTAATCCCCAAAAACAAAAGCAATAAAGGATTCCTTAAACTCTTCCAATGACAACAATGTCAGCTTGTTTGTCTCCTCATAGCAGCGGTTGACTAATTCGATTGCACTCTTTGCCAACACGTCAAAATACCCCCATTTTCCTTTTTATAGAACGATAGATATTCTCCAACAGCGTTCTCGACGCGGCGAATCTTATTTAGCCTGGCAAACCAGGCATTTCGCTTTATGGGTCGCCTCACACGCACCCGTGCAAGGCGATTAAAAGAACCTACTCAGTTACAAAGTAAAGTTCTTCTCCGGTCGCGAAAAGAAGAGCAATCCTTCCCGCGCGCTCCATGACGGTTGGAGCATTCTCCATTACAATTAGCCCGTCATTGAGTACTACTCTGTCTCCAAATCGATGTACGGATTCGATCTGGAACGCTCCCTGTGGAACTCTTTCCACTGAAAGATGTCTGCCAGGTTTGTGCTTCTGGTAGCGTACTTGTCGCCCTAGAAGCTGCTCCACGGATGCAGAGCATTTCTGGTGAGCCTCTACTGTTGCCATGCGCAACGCCTCCTTCTCTCACCTGTAGAGTACGGCCGTTTCATCTGCTTATAAGCCTATGAAACTACCTCTACCGTAAAAAAAGACAGCAGGGTTGTGCAAATATTTTTATAACTCATCCCAATAAGAGGGATCACTAAGTTCGGGATACATTTCAGTGACCATATCAAACGGTGAAAAGTAAAGTGTATCGACGAGAATCTTGAGTTTATATGTTTTCAGGAGCGTATAGGCTCTCTCTGTTTTGCTAAAGATACTTGGCAGTTGACGCAAATCTGCTAGCTTTAGTAGATGCTTGCACATATAGTCGACACATATTTTTGCCCGTTCCTCACCCTTTATACTCTGAAAATAAGCTGGGGGAAAATGACGTCTTATGCCTGAAAGCACTTCTTGGTAAACCCATAACACTCGTTGTTCTTCTGAAAGCCGAGGTAAATACGGATAAGCGAATTCGACGAAGTAATACACATCCTCAGCCTTTGCCTCGATGGGCGGTTCAATAAATTCTCTCACCAAATGAAGCTTCAGTTCTTTGACATCCTGCAAGTTCAATTCACGTCTCGCCTGCTCAGGAGTCCATCTTTTTACATTTTCAATCGCATATCTTACAACTAATTGAACTTTTTGCTTTCGGTACTGCATATCTTCGAACTCATACGGGGAAAACCGCTTTTGCTCTCCGTTAAGAATTCGTTTGTACCGATCGACTATTTTTGAGGGCACTGTCATCTCACTCCTATCCCCATTTTTGGAATATACTACTAAATTACCATGCGGGATTAGGACAAAAATAACAGTGCCTCTGTTCAAAATTGTGACTTTATTCATAGACTTCAGACTGGGAGACTCTGTTCATTTTTACAAAAAGCTCATCCCAAAATACAGGCACATTCTTTTCAACCTTTACTTCTAAATGATAGATTCCTTGCAAGTACAAATAAGGCCGTTCACCTTTTTGGTGAATAACAGAGACCTCTTCACTTGTCCCCTCCAGATTCGGCCTGTTTAATCTCCAAAGAATCCCCGCTTCTTCACGTGCCCCGCGAATAATATCCGCATCACGACGTTCAGCTTCTTCTGTTGTCGCAAACAATCTGATTTGCTTATCACCATTTGTATCCACGTACTCCCATTTTCCAGCCGCACGTGCTCCCTTAGTAATCAAATCTGCTGTATGTTGCATCTTCATTTTTAGATAATCTGTCTGCTCCAAAAATAACAGGATAGAGAGCAGACTGCCCAAGCAGAAGAGAAAGAAGAGCACAGTAATCATGGTTGCCCCGCGCTCTTCCTTCACTCGAATCAAAAAATGATGCAACGAATCATTCATTGCTTCTCCTCCGCATTTTCAACCATCATGTGATAGCTTTCAGATATCTCGAATAATTCCCCCGTAGAGAGAAGCCGAAATGAAACTGTTGCTTTAGCTTTTACATGACTGCCTTTTCTCCAGCCGTTCCCATCAAGCTCCAGCTGTACATCTTTGTGGAGGACTCCAATACCTTGTGCTAATTCCGATGTACCTCTCTGTTTCGCATGGAATTTAGCCAAACCGAAATTGGGCTGTACTGCAGCAATTCTCCCTGCCTCATACGCAGCCGCCAATGCCTTTTGCTTGTTGTACATCATGCTGAATTGGTCAAAGGAGAATACGATCAAGATCCAAACTAAAGGAAACACCAAAATAAACTCAATCATCTGGCTGCCTCGCTCATCTTTCACCTTCGCACGTATCATTCGTCCCATACGTGTGATCATCCGCTTGCTCCGATGACATCTCGCACAAATTGGAGCAAAAAAGCACCCAGTAAATATACAGCGTAGGGGAATGAAAAGGCTGTTTTTTCCCTACCTGGAAGCCATACTTGTCGATGAGCTGTCCATCCGGCTGCAATAATTTGAAGATTATTGCGTAGGCGAACCCAATTCTGCGGATAGAACACCATCACAATCAGGCATAAGATGATAGAATGCAAAAACAAAGAATACACCACACTCCAGCTTGTCCAAGCTCCAACAGCCATCAGCAGCTTTTGATCGCCCATCCCCATTCCCTTTAAGATTACGGGGCCAACTGTCAACAAAAATGCTCCTGCCACACCTAGCACTGCTCCGGCTAATAATTCACCTTCCCACTGATACCATAAGCCGACAGCAATCGCTGGAAAAACAAGCGTATTCGGTATTCTTCTTTGTCTCCAATCCATCCATGCTGCCGCTCCTAATACGCCTAGCAAGACTACGTTTGTCATTTGCTTATTTTTTCTTGCAGTTCCTTCAGCTTCTCGTCTTCAGCAGTACCTAGTTGTGTCAGTGTCGGAATAAGCACAATCAAGATGACGGCAATGATAATGACCATTTCCACGATCGTGACACCGTCCTCCTCATACCAAAAACGCTTGACGTAATCTGCGATGGTTCCCATTCCATTCACTCCTCATTAAGATTTTGGTTCTATTTTCACTCTGCCAAAAGACAGCGCCTCCCGCAAAAATATTTACATGCGCTTATTTTTCTATAGGCTTTCTCCGATGCCGATGAATGCAGGCCCCATCACCAGGAACAATAGCGGCAGACCCATTAACAAAATGACAAAAGGCAATAATCTGATATTTAACCGATTCATATGGGTAGCAGCTTCGTCCTCTTGTTGTCTCACTTGCTCTTCTACTTGGACAGACAGCATTTGCGATATGCTAACCCCTTTTTTCATCGCCTCGTTCATCTCTAGTGCGATGGTAGTCAACGAATCTACCTCCCACCGAAAGGCCAGCTCTTCAAGTGCCTTTCGCCAGTTCCCATGCCTTTTTTCGCCCATTTCTAGGCTCGCGAGTTCTCTGCCAAGTCTGGCATCAAAACGTCTCGCTGTCTGCTTAACAGCCTGCTGCAACGGCATGCCTGCTTCCACCAATGACTGCACAATGCTGAAAAAGATTGGGACCTGCTCTCGAATTTCAGCTTTAGCCCGTTTGTCTAACCGATCTAGCAACATGTTCGGCAGCAAGTACAAAAATAAGCTAATCGTTAAGGGAAGCCCAGTCACCATACCGATTTTTTCACCATGAATCATGCTTATTGACAATGAAGCTAGAGATGAAACGATGAAACACATACTGATGAGCCGGAACAAAACAATCTCTGTCAGGCTTATATCAATCCCCAGACGCGCCAATGTTTCCTCTACTTTTTTCTTATCGATACCCGTCCATTTGTAAAAATGCTGTAGCAGTACCTGGTTTTTCTCCAAGCTTTGAACTAGTGTCCACCTTTTTCGTCCTTGTTGAAACGATTGCTCAAGCTTGGCTTGTTTCACGGAGTCAATCCTGCCCAAAAGGGTGGCGGATATTGGTTCTCCCTTACTCACACAAGACGGCAAGCCGTATAGAAATATAGCAACACTCACCAATATACTAAGAACGAGAACGAACATTGCACCCTCCCCTATGCTCCCCTGCTTATGCTTTTATGCGCAACAAAACGAATTGCTTCTCCCCCAATCAAAATAGAAGCCAAGCTTCCCAAAATAAGAAACCGTCCCCCGATTGTGGCCGTAAGTGGGTCGAAATGATTGGGATTATTCACATACAACGCAATGACAAAAACAAACGGCATGACGCTTAGTAAATTCACTTGTGCAACGATCTGTGCCATAGCTGCTTTTTGTCTACGGAGCGACTGTCTGCGCCGCAGTATCGAAGAAGCAGCCAAATCGAGCGTTTTGGCCATATCTCCGCCCATCTCACGTTGAATATGGACAATGGTCGCTAAATATTTGACATCTGCTGATCCTGTGCGTTCAAAAAACCGATTCATTACGTGCTCTAACGGGACTTGCGCTCGCAATAGCTCTACAATACGCCTGTATTCCTCTAATACGATTTCTGATAAAAATGGACTAGTAGCTACCTGTTCAAACGCATGCAAATACGATGGAGAAGTACGTAAAGAACTGGCCATAAGTCGAATCGCTTTTACATTGCCTGCTTCGAAATCGTCCTTTCGACGGGCCCCCCATACACTCACTAACCGTTCGGTAAACATAATCCCTGCCAGCAAAGCAGGCAATGCCATCCACCAAGACTGCAAGATCTGACTACTCACACCAAAAGATGCGATCCCCAATAAAAAAGAGAGGGTCACATACTGGTTTACCCCCCACCCTGAGCGCGATTTCGCTAACCTCTCCTCAAACTGCTTCCAAATCGTTTTTCTGTCCTGTTGCAACACTTCTACGATTTCGTGCTTCCCCGTCGGTTCTCGCATATACAATTTGTTGGGCAAGATCAATAACAGGATAGCCATTCCCATCCCGATTGCAACAGGTAAGCTAATGTCCATGCTTTCCCCTCCTATAGCGGTATTGGTGTGGTGAAAAAGACGCGCTCAATCTCCTCTCGAGACAGGCCTTTCTCTAGCCATCGCTTAATCAGTCGCTCTGGGCGATAGCCTGTCCATTTGAAGTGACCCTTTACTCTCCCATTTTCTACCCCTGTTACTTCGTACACGTATATATCCTGCAAATACACCCGATCAGGGAGAACCTGTTTAATGTTGCAGGCTCGCTTTATCCATTCTTCATGCGATTGACCCGTCCCCACTACCTCTGTTATTGCTACCACCTTGCGACTACCATCTTCTTCAAAACGTTTTACTTGAACAATCAAATCCAGTGCTGAACCGATCATTAAGTTGCGCTCTTCAGCACTATACCCTTCATCTGCCTTTCCAAATAAAATGGGCAATGTTGAATCGACCAAAGCTCGCGGTGAGTTTGCGTGCGCTGTGCTCCAGCTACCAGGGTGGTCCGTATTCATCGCCCAAAGCATATCTACGATTTCTCCACCGCGTGTCTCACCGACCATAATGACATCCGGCCTTTTTCGCAAGGACAAGCGCACACAATCCTTGATCGAAAACCCACCCTTCCCCTCGTAATTCGCAGGTTTCGCTAAAAATCTGCGCACAAAAGGATGCTGAAGCTTCATCTCCAAAACATCCTCGATCGTAATAATACTTAAATGATCAGGGACATATTGGGAGATGAGATTGAGCATGTGTGTCTTGCCTGAGCCGGTTCCTCCACTGACAATGCCAGATGCGCGAGATAAACGGACGGCTCTGTTTAAAAAGAGAAGCATCGGCTCGCAAATGGAACCGTACCGCAAATAATCGGACTCACTGAGTAGCTCACGGTGCTTTCTGATCGTGAGCATATGACCATCGGGAGAAATAGAGCGATGCGTAGCAGCAACCCGGGAACCGTCTGGAAGCTGTGTATGCAGCTCTGCTTTCGTTTCATTAAACTCAATTCCCATTGTCGCTGCAATCTGTTCTAATAAGCGCAGCAGCTCTTCCTCATCGCGAAAAACAGCAATCTCCGGAGATTCAAGACGACCAGTACTTTTTCTTTCAATGACGAGATAGTTATAGCGATGAAAAAGAATCTCCGTGATGTCGTTATCCTCTAATAAAGCGTCTAATGGACCCCACCCCGTCAAAGAATGCAGCAGCCGTTTTACTTCTGCTTCCATTTGTATGGATGTCAGCGTGGTTTGAGACTCCAGCAGCATTCGAATATCTGCCGTCAGCTCATCGATAAAGAGTGAAGAATGCTTTTCCTCCCATAGTCGCTTTCCGTATTTCTCAACAATCTGGGTACGAATCGATGTTTCTCTATCTGTTCCAACCCATTTTTCATTCGTCCGCTCATGATCAGGAGCTTGCATTTTTTCGTGAAGCGTCGTAGGAACTCCCGCCATTCCCCTCCCCGCTGATCGTAATTCTTGCGCAGGGCGGACTTGATTTGAAATGCCTAGTAACTGTTTTTTATCGAACATGATACCCTCCCTTATCCCCATAACCATTTGAAGAGAGATGTTTTCTCTTTTTGTTTCTCTTTTCCAGTAGCCTTCATTTGCTCCCCATCTACAGGAAACAGTGCTTTTCCTAATGTCTCAATGGCTTCCTTGGCCGGAATTCTCCCTGACTGGAGCATGACTGGCGTTCCTGTGTTAATCGATTTTTTCACTTCCACATCATCAGGTATGGAGAAAATTTTTTTGCTGGGGTGAAGCTGGAAATAGGCACGAATTTCATCTAAGGTAAACATTTCTTTCCTCTGCAAACGATTCATGCAAATTTGAATGCGTTCTTCAGGGTACTCTGCTTCTCTCAACAGTTTCAGCAATCGTTGAATATTTTCAATGGAGTCTACCACCGGATTTCCCACCATCACGACATGTTCTGCAAAAAACAGAGCTTGAATCGTTGCATCTGTTGTATCCGGAGCCGTATCAATAAGAATGACGTCATAGTTGCTCTGTTTTAACGTTTCGAGAATCAGATATAAATGATAGTCACGGATTTCAAAGCTTTGCCGAATATCACGGGGGGACGTAAGTACATGCAAGCCTGTATCAGGATGAGCAACCACATATTTCTCGATATGTTGAGGAGATAACGGCAAGGCTTGTGCGTATTCCTGCCATTCCTCACTGCTAATGGAATACGAGTCTTTTCCTTGATCCTGAATAAACGAATGCAATTGAGCATCAAGATCCTTTACCCACGTAAAAAGATTAGGGGTACGGGGGAGATTCAAAGTAGTCGCAAAAGTACCGAGATCAAGATTGAAGTCAACAGCGATTACACGCAATGGGATGCCCTCGTTTTTTTGCATGGAAAAGAAAATCGCTAGCTCACGAGAAATAAATGTTTTTCCTACGCCACCTTTGGGACCGTAAACAGTAATAAGCTGTTTGGGACGAGTCATTTCAGGAACTAAACTATCCGTGATCGGCTCGGAGATCGAAGGCGCCTGACTCGGATAGCTCCTGGTTTGTTCCTGGATTACATACTGATGTTGTTGTGGCGCAGCTTCTGCTACCATACCTGGAGGCTGTATCATCATAGCTAACGCTTCGATTTGCCCTGGTTCAATGGGTTTGGCAATAACCCATAGGCCTAAGTTCCGGAAAAATGGCTCCCACATTAGTTCATTGCTTGAGCAAGCAGCAATAAATGAAAGATGAGGAAAGGCTAGCCGAAATTGCTGACACAACACACCTCTTTCTGTTCCTTGTATACCACCCAGCAACACCAAATGGGGTTGGTTTGCCTGTAATTTTGCCCATGCCTCCTCCACTCCGAATGCTTCCCCGCACACTTCGATCCATCTGCTGTTTATAAGTTGTGCCATTAACAAACGAACTGAATCACGATCATCATCTACTATGAGCAACCGCCTTTTCACTCGTGCTCCTCCTTTTTAATACCCCAGCGAGTTTTCGTCTTCATTAACTCTGAAGCGAATTTTACGTCTCCTATTCCTGGATTCCCCTCATCCTTCACTGCAGCCAAGCCCAGTCTGATTTTTCCATAATGAAGTGCGTGTGTTAACAGAACAGCCTCATCACGTGTCAGGGAGAGAGTCACAGCTACCAGCTTGGGATGATCGCCTTCCATTTCGCGTTGAATGCCAATGATCGGCATGTTTTGCAGCAGGAGTCCAGAATGTGCTCCTGTCTCATCTTCAAAGGAAGCATAGACGTGCACCCTTTCTCCGCTTGATACATGCGGTGAAACTCCTGCAACATTGTCTATGGGAATGCTCATACCTGTCATTTTTTCTGTGATCACTCCGCTGCCTTGTGCATTACTGGTTTGCTCCAAATCAATTTGCAATAATGGTCGGCCACCCTTCACTTGACGGGTGAATGCTAAACCGACAAGACTTTGTCCTTCTTCCCATGGAATTAAACCCGGAATTGGTGCAATGGGTTGTTGAAAGATCCCTCCCAGTCTCAGTGTTAATGGCTCCATATCCCTTGCTTCAAGTAATTGGCCACTTTCTTTTTCCACTGTTGATCGCAATTGAATATAGGTCACTTGATGCGGCTTCAAAATGATGTAGGTCGCTACACCTATACATGTAGCGAAAAGCAATATAGCCAATAGTCGTAACGGATGAATAGACATTCATTCTCCCCCTCCTCTCCATTGTTTCTAGCGTAGTGGAGATTAGAGGGACAAAAAAAGAAAACAAAAAAACTGTGCAGAACAAATGCACAGTTACACCTATTACACAACAAAAAAAGCTGCATTCTCCATTACTTTTTACAAGTAATCGGGAATACAGCTTTTCGTCTCATTCCTTCAAAACTGAATACGCATGATTGCTAAGAGTG
>NZ_JABMIT010000021.1:0-11407 GCF_013186635.1 Brevibacillus sp. HB1.3
CAGCTTGAGCTGCACAGCGTCGACCACTTCGTCGGTTTCAGTACCAAGGACGTCAATTAAGGTGATTTCATTCCCTTCTTTATCCGTCCCGATTGGGTCGTGCAAGGAAACATCTTTTTTGGTTTTTTTCAGACTTCTCAGATGCATGAGGATTTCAATCTAAATGTCAAAAGAAGTGCATAAACGGATTTAGAACGTGTATATCTCCAAGCTCTCTTCATAAACTCTAACTTCCCTTACTACATGACGGATCAGCTCTTTCTTATCCTCAAACGAAAGTTCATCCTGTGCTTTTGATAAATAATAGTCAGCAGCTTTCTGGATCAAGTTTCGGCTATATTCGTTGTCGATCTGTCGTTTCGCTTGTTCATGTAGCTCGTTCAAGCGCTGATTCAGTTTATCTTCCTTTTCCTTCAGTTCTTTTAACCCTTGCCGTATATCTTCTTCGCTTATGTCTTCTTCAACGGATGCAAACAATTTGAGCAATCTCTTGCGTCCTGCTTTCGTTTTTTCGATTTCTTTTTGCAAACGTTCCAGCTCTACTTGCTCAAATGGAGTCTCCACCTTTTCTTCAACCGCTATCGCTATCTCATCTGGATTGTTCAGCCATGAACGTACCGTTTCCCAAACCTGATTGTCCAATTGCTCACATCTTACACGGCGACCGCATCCCTTATTTTTTGCACCTGCTGTATTCTTAACGTCCGTATACTCAAATACATGGCGGCTCCAGTTTTTCGCTTTTCTTCCTGACATCGTATTTCCACAGGACCCACAACGTACTAGGCCACTTAAGAGGTACTCGGTGAAGCTCCGGCCTGCCCATCTCCTTCTGGATTCCTTTAGCAGTCGCTGGGCATGTTCAAATTTTACTTCGTCAATGATAGATGGGCAGGGCAAGGATATCCACTCTTCTTTTGGGCGCATTTTCATACGGACTTTCTCATCTGGCTCGCGAAACTGATTACCCAGCATTCCTTCCGTATTCCACTTATTTTGATAAAATCTCCCCACGTACGCCTCGTTCATCAGCATCTGTCGCACCACCTGACGATGCCACACACTAGCACCACGCTTGGTAGGAACCCCTTTATTGGTTAAATAAACAGCTATCCCATTCATTCCCTGAACGAGCTCGTTGGGCTGAGTAAACA
The DNA here is from genome assembly GCF_013186635.1 of Brevibacillus sp. HB1.3. NCBI lineage: Bacteria > Bacillati > Bacillota > Bacilli > Caryophanales > Paenibacillaceae > Brevibacillus > Brevibacillus sp. HB1.3. Next base: position 1,155 of record NZ_JABMIT010000021.1, read on the forward strand.
AATCAAATACGAGTCGCACTACTGCTGCCTCTGCTTCATTTATTACGATCTGTTCCTTCTTGGAATCATAGCTGTATCCATATATTTGAAAGTCACGGAGAACGCGGCCCTGTCTTGCCTTTTCTCTTCTTCCACGACTCATTCGTTCATTAATTTTCGCTTTTTCGAATTCTGCTATAGCTCCACGCATGCTATAAAAGAGCTGTCCTTCTGGAGTCTTGGCGTATTCGCCATTCACGAATACGAGTTCTATCCCGCGTTTATCAAATTCATCTGTAATTAGCAGCTGGTTCATAAGCTTGCGTGATAAACGGTCGGGATCCAGACAAACGATCTTCGTAATGAGTCCTTCCTTCGCATCTCGTCTAAGCCTTGAGAGAGCCGGTCGATCTAAGAACTCGCCTGATACATCGTCAACATATTCAGCAGCTTCACTCGTCGCTGCTTTCTTCCTGCATTCCCTTAATTGATCGTCGAGGCTGAATCCGCTCTTGGCTTGTTCCTCTGTACTCACCCTGGCATATATTCCGATCATACGGCTTCTCCCTCCTGTATTTTCCTAATAAATACTGATAACAGGCGGAACGAATACTGTCAGTAGCAATACCCGGTATCATCTTTACATGCACCGTTCATCCCCTCCTGTCGAGAAGATATGCGCGAACGGCTTGTCAAAAGTAGTGAAGAAACATGAAAAAAGCACCACACGGGTGCTTTTGTTTGATGATGGTGTAGTGTTGTCGAAAACTCACCGAATATGATCCAGGACGCTTTTTATGACCTGCAGTGAGTCCTGCCGATCGAATAAATTATAGCGTGCCTTGACAGTTTCATAGACCTGATTCAGTGCTTTTTGGCTCTTCGTTTTCCGGTACTCGCTCACAAGTTTGGTAAAGGAAGGATGCCGGATTACGTCTGTTCGCCAGTCCCACACGCGCGGTTTTTGGACTTCTCGCCGGACCTGTTCAACCATCTCCAATACTTTAGGTGTAAGAGAGGCGCTAAGCTGCGTTTCGGCCTTCTTCGTCTCTGGAAGTTTAGACAGAATCACATAGTTGGGATGAGAGGACAACGGCTTGTTGTTTACATACAATAATTGGCCCGAATAGTTGTGCACGGCCCCTAGCAGCATGTCTTGATTGACTTCGTATTGAAAATACTCCCATCCAGCCGCCGTTTTTTTACTCGGCAAAAACAGCTGGATGAAGTCGAGCGAATTTGTGTAGAACGGCTGCGTTTGCGGATACACATACCCTTTTGCATCGACCTGGAATTCCGGCACTCCCACCTCTACTGCCCAACGGACTGCTTCACTTTGGCTGTCCTTGGGAGCTACACTCCCTTTAAAAGGCCTAACTTTTTTGTACATGCGGTACAACGTCTCCGCAACAAATTGCTTCGTAAGCTGTTGGTCTTTCAGTTCCTCAGGCTGTACGTACCTCGCTTGGACAAGTGCGTCTATCCGTGCTTTTAGTTCCATCTCTCCCCGCTTTCGCCGTAGATCGCCTGCCCATTGACCAGATGCTTCCTGCTCCAATATTTGCTTGCTGATGGCGGCCGGATCGTAGCCTTGGGGATAGACGGGATCCAATATCCCGATCTCATTGTACAGGGCAAACAAATACCCGTTTTTAGAATCGACGAATTGATCGATCATGAACCCGCGCGGCGTGTCTGTACCGTTAAGATCGCCGACGATTTCCGTGAGGCTTTTTCTGTTTTTGTCCAGGGTGCTGGCCGGATGCGGATTTTTGATCTTAAGCGCACCTTTTAGGAGAGCATGAAAAACTTCTTTTTCTTCCAACGTATTGACCGTGGGCATTTTGTAGGAAATGCGATAAGAGGTAGCCGTTGCCGCTCCCACCTCTTGAATGGGATAGGCGATCTGCCCGACAGACAAAACGGCTGTCATTGCAGCGATGAGCACAACCTTTTTCATGGATTTGTTACCTCCTCAGTGGGGCACATGTTTATCGGGGGTTTGCAAATACATTTGTTTGACGAACCATTTTTAATAAAGTTACATTTAAACCAAAATTACCCTGATATACCCAACCTTTGGGCTGGCCTCTCTCCCGCAAGCCAATCCTTATACCAATTGCGGTCACAGGTTATAAGAGGTGGTGCAGAAGGTAAATCTGCACACTTCTGACAGGATCGGTGTATTCTCATAATCGTTATGTTGGTCCTGCCCGTCCTTAGAATAAGGTTTGGCTCGAGGTGGAGACCCCTGCCGAAAACAATCCCAAAACAATACAGTTGTATTATTTAAAGTCGCATGATATGATGTTTTTGAAACAAATGGGAAAAGATGGAAAATATGTGTTATTGATTACATTCGAATGTCGACTACCAAGTCCACTCTCCCGTTAGCTTGCTTCTCATCTGAGGGCAGGTAGAAATAAGATTAAGAAGGAGTGTTTTTCGATGGAATAGTTTCTGACTAGTTTAGCAACACTGGCACTTTTGACTTTAGCAATACCTGCATTTGCACAGGAGAGACAGCAATCACCATTAACTACAAAGGTATTTACCAAATTTTCGGGAGGTTACATTTATGAAATTAAAGAAACTGATTTCAACGCTTGGACTTACGACCTGCCTACTTTCGATGTCATCTTCAGCATTCGCTATGGGTGATGCCAGAGAGCCTGATAGTTTTGACTCACCGAATTATTTTCAAGGAATTGGTGATAGTTTTGAAGGTACTTTTTACAAAGTGTATCCAGATTTTGATAGACCAATGGATCATGACTATTTTCAATGGACAAACGACACAGGCCAAGCCAAAGCATTTTATGTTAATTTCGACACCTATCAAAATCGCAGCCTAGACTATATGATTCGTGATATGAGTGTTGGTGGTCCAGCACATCAAGTGTTTAAAGATACTGGGCGCGAATCCTATTATGTATATTTGCCCGCTGGCGAAAAAATTAAAATACATGTTTCTTCCCAAGATGCAATAAGAGTTGACCCCAATGTGAAATATATCATTGCCTTGAGTGAGCGTCCTTGGTGGTAGAATTTTAGCAAGATTTAGAGGGCTGCTAAAACGTTGGACAAAGCAGTTCCTCTAATTCACTTGCTTTGCAACTGTACAATTTGTAATGTTAGATTAAATCGTACGATCCCCAGACTCTACGCATCTTTCAATGTCTGGGCGTAGATTATATTCAAGTCTTCGCTCATCATCATCCAACCTACACTGAATTCAACATCGCTATATTTCCACCCATATCATAAAAAAGATAGCCTTACACCTCTCAAAAGTTAGTGAGGTGATGGCTATCTTATTTTTTTCAGTGTGTCATAAGCCACTTTTCGCATACGACGAGCAATTTGTCTGTTGTGTAATCATTTGTAGTAATCTCTTTGCTATTATCCTTTCACTTGTACATGCACCCTTTTTTCACCCTGTCCAGAACCTCTTATTCTGTTTTACATAGAATGTATGAAAACAAGAAAAGGAGGATTACACTTGAAGATACCGAAAAGCTTATGCGATCGTATAGCCAAAATTCTGGGTGGGACAGGCATGTCAAATGATAGTTGTTCTATCACGATTCAGCGAAACCTCAATGCAACAATCTTGGGCAAGCCATATGATACTGAGCACGAAATTACCATTGAATCCCTCGACAAAGAAGGCAACACCTTGAATACAGGTGAATTTACACTCCTGCAAACCGAAGTCCAAAAGTTTATTGACGCTGTTCGTAAAGAAGGGTTTATCGTTTCTGCCCTACACAATCACTGGCTCTTTGATAAGCCACGTCTCATGTATTTGCATATTGAATCTGTTGAGCCACCCATAGAGTTTGCAAAGAAACTACGGCGGGCTTTGAATGTACTGAAATAACCAATCCTCGTGGCGCTAAGCGTACAAATGCCTTAGCGCCTTTTTCATTGTCTGCCACTATCGTTTCGCACATCGATTGTTGTCTTGCCTAGTCATCTCCTTACTACATATTTGCATCGTCTTTCCTCCCCATTTAACAAATCGAGTGGCTTGTAAACTTTTCCTGCCAATTGGGCAACCTATACCATCATGAATGCGGAGGTATTCACATGAGTTGGACTCTGATATGGGAATCTGTAGGTGTAATTGTACTCGGTACCCTTCTCCTGCGAATTGCTGGTAGAAAATCAATTTCTCAAATGACGATGGCCCAAGTAATTGTGATGATCGGGCTTGGTACTTTGATCATCCAACCTATTACTGGTAATGGTTACTGGCCTACTTTTCTATTAGCAGCAGTCTTGGTCGTGGTCATGATATTGATGGAATTCCTAGAGATTAAATCTAATGGATTCGAAACTTTTATTACGGGGAAGGCAGTAATTGTAATTGAAAATGGGCAATTGGTTGAAAGTAACATGCGCAAGCTCAGGCTAACAGCTGACAAGCTTGAAATGAGACTACGACAAGCTGGAATCTCAAATTTCTCTGACGTTGAATGGGCTACAATTGAGGTTAGTGGGAACTTAGGATATCAGCTTAAATTGGAAAAGCAACCTGCAACGAAAGAAGACATTCAGCGGTTAATTGATATTCTTGAGAATCGGATACCGCATACGGAGCACTTGGCACCAAATAACATTTTTTCAGAAATGAAATACGGGCATCAAAATCCACACCCAACCAATCTCCAGTAAGCACGCATTCACAGTTTACCAGGGCGGCAAGATTTCCACTCACCCCTTACTCAGCTGGCATTCGGGTTGATGTTGTTTTCGGTACAGATACTCATCTTATTTACGGGCCCTTATTAAAGGGCTTTTTTCCATAACTATTGTGGTAAATTAAGGGTAAAAAATTACCAAAGGTCGTGATTTTTTGAACAGTGGATTCTTAAAACAATGGTGCCTCACACATGAAGTCGAAACTAGGTCGATTCATTCGTTCTGGGAAAGTTTTTGGAGCTACCAAAGTGAAGAGACTGAGGAATTCCATTCTGTATTCGGTGTTGATTTTAAGACCGAAGATTTAACCATATCGCTAAAAGAAGTAGCCATGTTCATCGATAGATGGGATGAAAATATGACATATGAGGGTATCTCATACGGATTTGATTACGTTGCCTCATACATTCCAATCGTTTTTAAAAACAAGAAACTTGGCTGGTATAAACTACTATTCAATCTTGACGGAGAGATTTTTGACGATTTCTTCGTCATTGACTAAGTACGCATTGTGATTATATGAACGAAAACCTTAATTTGTTTCAATTGGTCGCGGCTGTTTTCTCTGGCTCCTTCAACCTTCCAGCTTATCGGAGGCTTTGCTATGGATGAGAATGGGAATGGTGACTATGAGAAGTGGAATTGCACCAGAGATGATCTGACTAAAACCCTATCTGCATTGGCAGCTATTGCTGAACGGGCTTTTCATGAAAACTACAGTATTGTTCACCATGGTATTTAGCATTTTGAGCAATATATAAATTCCCTAAATTGTAAAGAGTTTACTCTCAAACAAATTGAAGTGGACTCTTTACCTACTGTATAATATCTCCAAAAATAAGGGGGGAAAGTTGAGAATGAAAAACCTATATTTGTTACTGGCAATTTTGGGGGCAGTCTTGCCTTACAGTTATTTCATTCCGTTCCTTCGTACAAATGGAATAGATATCAATCTTTTTACATCGGAACTCTTTGCAAACGACATTTCTTCGTTTTTTGCAACCGATTTTCTTATCTCATGCTTCATTTTCTGGGTATTTCTTTTTCAAGAAGTTAGAAAGCATCACATGAAGCATTGGTGGATTTACATCGCCGCAACTTTAACAGTTGGTCTATCATTTTCTTTTCCTCTGTTTCTTTACTTTAGACAGAAAACAATAGAAGGTCGTAAACGAATTGATTTCACATAATTGAGCTGTTGATGATTTTAAAAATTCCTAGTGTGCTAGATTACAACATAAATAGAGAGAATAATTATCGTGACTCTTGAAAAACTCTTCAGGGAGGGGCCGTATTGGAGAAATATCGCTGTTATTACTGTGAATGTGAAACGGACAGCGGTCGTCAAATCACGTTTTTCCAAGGTAAGCAGGGTCGCAACTAACTAGTGTGCGATACCTGTCATGCTAATTGGATTGAATCCTTAAAGAGTGAGCCCTAGGCAGGGTAACGCTTCCCACTCCCACCCATAATGTGCTATAGGGTGGGTTCTTCTTTGCCCATCCTCCCACGTTACGCTCCAAGAAAAGGAGTGTTCTTTAATGTAGCGGTCGTCTGCCTTACCTTCGTTATTCGATTTTCGATGGATTCCTTAATTAGTCGCTGGGCATGTTCAAATTTTACTTCGTCGATAATCGATGGGCAGGGCAGTAATATCCAGTCTTCTTTTGGGTGCATTTTCATACGGACTTTCTCATCCAATTGCGAAACTGGTTGCCAAGCATCCCTTCTGTATTCCACTTGTTCTGATAAAATCTTCCCACGTATGCTTCGTTCATCAGCATCTGTCGCACGACCTGACGATGCCATACGCTTGCACCGCGTTTTGTAGGGACCCCTTTATTGGTAGCTATACCGTTGCTCCCTTGAACTAGCTCGTTAGGCTGAGTAAACAAATCAAACACAAGCCGTACTACTGCTGCTTCAGCTTCATTTATTACGATCTGTTCTTTCTCAATATCATAACTGCATCCATATATCTGAAAGTCTCGGAGAACGCGACCTTGCCTTTCCTCTTCTTCCTCGACTCATACGCTCATTAATTTTTACCTTCTGAAATTCAGTAATTGCACCGCGCATGCTATAAAAAAGCTGTCCTTCTGGAGTTTTGGCATATTCACCATTTTCAAACACAAGCTCTATACCGCGTTTGTCAAATTCATCTGTAATAAGCAACTGGTTCATAAGCTTACGAGATAATCGGTCTGGGTCAAGACAAACGATTTGTGTTATAACTCCATCCTTCACATCTTGTCTTAGCCTGGAGAGAGCCGGACGATCCAGGAACTCGCCTGATACATCATCTGTGTACTCGGCGGCTTCACTCGTCGCTGCTTTCTTCCTGCATTCCCTTACCTGATCGTCGAGCCTGAACCTGAACCCGCTCTTGGCTTGTTCCTCTGTACTCACCCTAGCATATATTCCGATACGGCTTCTCCCTCCTGTCAGAGGGTATGCAACAACAGCTTGTCAAAAGTAGGTTTTTTTCAACACTCTTCACCAGATTTCGCAGATAATATGACTTTATGATATGCAAAGCAACAGAATTATATTAATAATTAAAAATAATAATACATCCTTGAATATACAGAAAAAACCAGTTATACCAATCGGTATATTTACCAATTATTTACTTAGGAGTGATTAAATTGAAAAAACTACTTCCTGTATTGCTTAGCATAATGGTATCTCTAACCAGTTTGACATCAGCATCAGCCGAAGGAATCCATCAAGGTAACAAGGAAGAGATAACAAAATATGTAAACAGTCACAATCCCCAAAATATAAAAGCTGATGATGACTTGCCAAAGTTCAATGAAAAGACTTTTGTGGATACAACTTGGAAAAATAGTATAGATATACGTGCTTCGATAGGCCCTCTTAAAGAAGATCCTGATTGCCATGGTTGTTCTTATGATAGTCCACTCAAAATAACAACTAACATGACTAACAATGCAGGAATGCCCTTGGAGTATACCGTTAAGAATGGAAAGCTAGTTATTTTTCAAAGACCAGACATGTATTACTATACACAGAATTGGACACAAACATGGATGAATGAGGTTACTGGCGTATTTACCTCAAACTGGAACAATGCATTTGGTACTTTTGCTTCGTACCAAATCGTAAAAAAAATCCCGTACATGGCTAGGCTTTTGAACAAGTTAAACAAGGAACAACCTTTTGGTTTCGGTGATTTTGCTATCGCCTCATCCACTTATATGACATCAAAACAAATCCCACTTTACAGCGCGATTTTCACTACTCCAGTTCCTTCAAGCGGAACTAACGAATCTATTGTCTATATTAGTACCAGCGGGAAAGATAACACATGGAAATATCGTTGGAGATTTGTTATTGATCCATCTGGAACTGTATCGATTACACAATGGACTGTATGATTGACGAATACTTTGTTTCGGAATATATTATTTAAAGGAATTTTCTGCAATATGCGAAAAATAGAAGAGATGCAATTATTGCATCTCTTCTATTTTTTGAAAGGAGCACACATGATGAAGGAACCTTTAGCTATTTTTATGGGTATAGCACTTTTTATGGTATTTAAATATACTTTCACTAAACAAGAAAAACCACCAAAGGTTTTACATTTAATTGTTGAGTACGTAATTACAATTGGGTTTATTTTTTTCATTAAATTGGTTATTCTTGGACTCTCCGAATTTTTTTGATTACATTACGCCATCATTTAGTTGGCATGATATATTCAACGAATAATCGAGAGCGCAACATGCCATTTTCCGCCAATTTGCAGTTTAACTCGAGTTTTTTTCTTCGACTGATTGTCAACATACTTGCGATCTTTCTCCTAGCAAAACTGCCTTTTTCCAGAACAACCCTCACACTCTCGGACACTCTCGGTTCTACTTGTGCCAAAGTTTTACCTCCGCTAACCTCCGTTAATAAATTTTAACATTATAGCATCAGTATACACTTTACCGATAAAAAAACTGTATTAATATCATTTTAACTATGTACTTAACTGCAATTATTTTCACACCACTATATTTAATCTATTTCATAATAATAAACAGGCTGATGGTCGCCAAAATGCTTTATTACATAGAACTAACCGCTTCAATTCCACCTTTAATTATTGCTGCTATTCGTCGCCAACAGTTTAAATGAAGAAATGGTACTTAATCCATCCACTTAATAAAGATCAACTGTTACTTGCCGAAAATCCGAATTTAACTGTTGCAAAAAAAGTAAAACTGATTACTAAAAGTGAACTCAATCAATATGTAGGTCCCCTTCCTCATATGACTACATCCCATGAGCTACCCTTTTGACATTACTATCTCATTCTCAATACAACGCGCAGCATACGTAGCCAGCTTGGTGCCCTTATCCACCTGATAACTCTCGATTGCTTTGATCAGGCCGATGGTACCGATGGAAATCAGATCTTCACTGTCCTCACCCGTGTTCTCGAATTTCTTCACAATATGCGCCACCAAACGCAAATTGTGCTCAATCAGCTTGTTGCGGGCGTAAGGGTCGCCTTTGGCCATGAGTCGGAGGTACTTTTCTTCTTCGGTGTCCTGAAGCGGTTGCGGGAATGCATTGTTCTTGACATAAGCCACAAAAACGAGTAGTTCTTTAAAAACAAGGGAAAGCGCCGCGATAATGCTGGACATGGCTGCCACCTCCACGTCTGGAATAGCTTACTTCTATCCTTATGTGGGCGGTCGCCTATATGTGCATGTACGCTAAAATAACCGAGTGAGTAAGCGAAACGTTCATTATTACAAAGACGGAACGGTTAGTGGCTGATTATACGAAGGTAAATGAACACGAGCGAGTCAGATATTCCAAAAACCGCATGGTCATCCCAATCGTCTTTTATCGAAACAATTTCAAGATTACTTAATTGCGGTTGTAAAAATTGGATAAAATCCTCAGACACACCATCTTCTCTCAGTTCCTTATTCAAGTTTTCCATGTACACTGTACTGTTCATGCGTTTCATTTGATTTGGATCTACATACTGCGGAAAAATATAGGTATGTAAAACATGAACGACCTCCTCTTTTGAGAAGTTATCCCCATAAAGATCAGACCAACTCTCCCAATGATGGACATACTTTTTAAAGACACCTACAAACGCATCTTCCCATGACGTAAATTGTTTTCTTGGAGCAAATACCAAGGTACCCGTAAAGCCGCCTTGCTTAACATATTGATTCAGTCTACCCTCGACAATTAAAACGCTATCCAATGGAAGATAGATTACGTAAATCTCCTTCTGACTTAATTGAGAATGTAACCATTTTTCAGTGAACACCTCTGTGTATTCAACTAAGTTTCTTAATTTGTCAGGCATATGAGCCTCCCAATTTGTTTTAATTACAACATTTCTAAAATATAATATTTTTGGTACAATAATCCAAACAAATTAGCATATACAAACTAAACATATTGGAGTGATCACCCATGCTAGATTTTGGCGCTGTGTCGATCGAATCGGGTACTTTATTCTTCCAGCTCTTTGTCTTCCTCATGCCTTTCGCACTTGTCATAGCTTGCTGCTTGTTCTTCATAAG
>NZ_JABMIT010000022.1:0-7033 GCF_013186635.1 Brevibacillus sp. HB1.3
CAAAGTGATGTCATTATGAAACAAGCCTCTTCCAGTCGGCTCCACAAACAGGATAGCTGGTATTTTTTTCTTCTCGCTGGATTTTCGGTAATGCTGCTTCCTTCAGCACTATCCTTTTCTACGCTTACTTTGGGCTTATTCATTGTCTTCTATGGCTTAGATTGGGTGGATATTGGCTGTTTACGGTGGAGGATCATTTATAGTTATGCGAATTGGAAGGCACGCGCTTGCAGCGAAAGTTTCCGGGAACATGTAGCGGTAAATATATAGATGGAAAGAAAAACACCCGAGTAGACACTAGATCACTCGGGTGTTCGTGAGTTTTCAGGCTGGGGATACAAGGGGAGGGTGATGCGAAAGACAGCGCCGTGGAGTGGGCCATTTTCTGCCTGAAGACGGCCATGCGAACGTTCGATAATTGCTCGAGAAATAGCGAGCCCCAGTCCGACATCACTATTTTTTCCTTTCACAAAACGATGAAATAAATGAGGGAGAAGTTCTTCCGCGATGCCCTCCCCATCATCTTGTATTTCTATCTGGAGTTGACGTTTGCCTGACTTAACTTCGATCGTGATCTGATCCTTGGCATGGCGCAAAGCATTTCCAATGATATTCAACAAGGCTTGAAGAAACTTTCCTTCATCTACGTACACTATGTCATTGGTTTTAGTCGGACGTACTGAAATCGTTACATTGTGTTGGAGCTGCAAAGGGTGTAACCGCTCAATGGCACGAGTCACCAGGTCGGTAGCGGAATGCCACGAGGGATCAAACAAATTCTCTTCACCTTCAAGCTTGGCCAACAATATAATTTCAGTCACAATATGCTTCAACCGATTGGTTTCCTCTACGATCACATCAAAACCCTTTTCAGCAGCATCATCAACAAAAACACCATCGCGAATTCCCTCAGCATATCCTTGAATGGACATGAGAGGGGTTTTTAGCTCGTGGGAAGCATTCTGTAAAAATTGCCGCTGGATTTCATGAAAGCGATCCAGCTCTTGTGCCATGGAGTAAACACTATTCGAGACTTCAGCAATTTCACCGCGTGCAGGAATGAGTTGGACCTCGGAAAAACGCCGTGCTTGAACCTTTTTTATTTCTCTCGTCAATTTATGCAGTGGCTGCACCATACTACGCGTAATAAAAAAGCTGAGCAAAATGGTAGATATGGCTCCAATCAAAACGATGAGCAAGATGTTATTCGTCATTTCCATACGAGTGTCTTTAAGTCCACGTACAGGAGAGGCCAGAATCAGTCGTTGCTTTTCATCGTTTTTAAAAGGCAGGTTAACGACCACGTAATCATCGCTTCCGACAATCCATATGTTTCGATTTTGCCTTTTCTCCGCTTTACGCTCAAGGGCATCCATCCACCCATTCAAATTGGAAGAGGGCAGGGACGTGTAGAGTACTTTTTTCTTTTTGCCTAAGAGCAACACTTCTATCTTGCGATTGGAGACGAGAAGCTTTTCGAGTTCTGCGACTCCCTCTGTTTCAATCTTTACATTCGATTCGTTCATTTTTTCGATCCAGAATCGACCTTTTAGGTTTAATTCATTCTTTTGCTGCTCAATTAAATTATCGAGCAAAAACGAATTGATCAGGAAAGCTGATACCCCCATGACAAGACAGAGAAGAAGGGCAAACATCAACGTAATGCGAAATTGGATACTCATTCATCCTTCGTTCCTTCCTTAGCTCGCAGGCGATACCCAAAGCCCCAAACCGTCTCAAGAGGGATCTTATCCAGCTTTTTTCGGATACGACGAATGAGATCATCAACCACTCGATCACTTCCAAAATAATCATATCCCCATATAAGAGAGAGCAGCTCATCACGGGAAAAAGCCCGATTCGGATGCTCCGATAAAAGGCTGAGCACTTGAAACTCTTTCGAGGTCACCTCTACTTCTTCCCCAAAAGAATATACCAGACGTTTTTCCTTATCTAATACAAGAGCGCTGTTAGCGGTCTCTTCCGAGTTACTCTCTTTCTCAATGGAGGTGGATTCTTCTGAATGGGATTTCATTTGTTTCCATCGTTGAAGTGCCCGATTCACACGTGCCACTAATTCACGGGGACTAAAAGGCTTAGTGAGATAATCGTCGCTTCCTAGCTCTAGTCCAAGAATCTTGTCTACTTCTTCGTCGCGTGCGGAAACCATGATGATAGGCGTTTCTGAGATAGCACGAATACGTCTGCAAAACTCATAGCCATTCATACCTGGCAACATGATGTCCAATACCCATAGATCGGGGGGATTCTCTTGCTCTAAAGTAATAGCCTCTTCGGCTGATTCAACGGCAGTTGTAACATAGCCTTCCTTTTGCAGATAGGCTTCGACGATATGACGAATATTGATGTCATCGTCTACGATAGCAATGTGAAATGTCTTCATAGGATTCCTCCGCGAACCTTAAGATTCTCACTTTATTGTACATCTTCAAACAGACTTAAGCAGTTGTTGTAGGCATTTCCCACACTTTTCCCATACTTCCTTTCCTACGTTTCTTACAATAGTGTAAGGAAGTTGAAACCCAAATCGATAGGACTACGTGGTCATACCCTGTAAAATGAAAGTACATTCAATAACGGAGGGATACACCATGAGAAAACTACTACAGATGATCGCGATTACGTTCGGATTGTTAATCGATACGAAGACAATGATTCGCTTCTCTGAATTGGAAATGGTCGTGAAGCTGTAAAGATGATGACAACGACAAGTAAAAAGACATGAAATTCTAGGCGCCAGAATGTAGGGGGCCTTTTTTGTTTTTGTGATGATCCAGCGTGAAACAAAGCTGGAATATTTAGGGGCGAAACGGAATGCCCGAGTGTACGACCAATTCAGAGGGAAATCTTGGGGAAATGGATTGATTCAAGTGGTTTTTTTGGACGTGTCCTCTCTCTATATGGTATAATGAAGTATTGTGATAACCAGTTGGAGGTTTACCCTTTATGGCAGAAGAAACTGCTCGGTTTCCAAAAGTCGATATTAGCCACGAAATGAGAGAATCGTTCATTAGCTATGCGATGAGCGTTATCGTCAGTCGGGCTTTGCCTGACGTTCGCGATGGTTTGAAGCCTGTACACAGGCGTATTTTGTATGCCATGCACGATATGGGCCTTACTCCTGACAAGCCGTTCCGTAAATCGGCAAACGTTGTCGGGGAAGTAATGGCGAACTACCATCCGCATGGTGACTCTTCCATCTATGAAGCGATGGTACGTATGGCCCAAGATTTTAACATGCGCTACATGCTGGTTGAAGGGCAAGGGAACTTCGGTTCTGTAGACGGCGACCCGGCAGCGGCGATGCGTTATACGGAGTCGCGTTTTTCCAAGCTCGCGCTGGAGCTTTTGCGCGATATTGATAAAGAAACGGTCGATTTCACTCCTAACTACGACGGACGCAAAGAAGAGCCGGTTGTATTGCCTTCTCGTTTCCCGAACCTGCTTTTGAATGGTGCATCAGGGATTGCTGTAGGTATGGCTACCAATATTCCGCCGCATAACTTGACGGAAGTCATTGATGGTGTCATTGCCATGATCGACAATCCTGATATTACGATTCAAGATTTGATGAAAATCATCAAGGGACCTGACTTCCCTACAGCGGGGGAGATTCTCGGTTACAGTGGTATTCGCCGTGCCTATGAAACAGGCCGTGGTTCCATTATTATGCGCGCCAAAACCCAGATTGAAGAGGATGGGAAAGGCAAACCGCGCATCATCGTAACAGAGATCCCTTATCAGGTGAACAAGGCTAGACTCGTGGAAAAAATCGCGGAGCTAGTGCGGGAGAAAAAAATCGAAGGTATTACCGACCTTCGTGATGAGTCTGACCGCAAAGGAATGCGTATTGTCATGGAATTGCGCCGTGACGTCATTCCAAAGGTTGTATTGAACAATCTATTTAAGCATACCCAAATGCAGTCTACATTTGGTGTGAATATGCTGGCACTCGTTGACAGTCGTCCGCGTGTATTGAATCTGCGTGACATGCTCTATTACTATTTGGAGCACCAACGTGTCATTATCCGCAGAAGGACCGAATACGATCTCAAGCAAGCAGAAGCCCGTGCGCACATCTTGGAAGGCTTGCGTATTGCATTGGATCATATTGACGAGATTATCAGCTTGATTCGTTCTTCTCAAACCACGGAAGAAGCTCGCACAGGACTGATGGAGAATTACTCCTTGTCCTACGAGCAGGCACAGGCGATTCTCGATATGCGTCTGCAACGCCTGACTGGTTTGGAACGTGAAAAAATTGAGAACGAATACCAAGAGCTCATGGTAAAAATCGCAGAACTGCGTGCTATTCTTGCAGACGAAGCTAAAATCTACGCGATCATCCGCGATGAGCTGGGTGAGATCAAAGAGAAGTTTGGTGATGAAAGACGCACAGAAATTACTTTCGATGAGAATCATATCGAAGATGCTGATTTGATCCCAGAGGAAGATGTCGTAATCACCCTGACGCATGACGGTTATATCAAGCGTCTGCCTGTTTCCACCTACCGTTCGCAAAAACGTGGTGGACGTGGCGTGCAGGGATTGGGAACCAAGGATGACGATTTTGTCGAGCATCTGTACATTACCAACTCGCATGATTACATCATGTTCTTTACGAGCAAAGGGAAGGTATATCGCCTAAAAGGATTCGAGATTCCTGATCTGAGCCGGACAGCGAAAGGTACCCCAATCATCAATCTCATTCAGATTGAAAAAGGGGAGCGCGTTAGTGCGGTAATCCCTGTGAAAGAGTTTGATCAAGAACACTACCTGTTCTTTGCGACCAAGAAGGGGATTATTAAGAAAACCACGCTGGAGTCCTATGAAAATATTCGCAAAGGCGGGCTAATTGCGGTTAACCTACGCGAAGATGATGAGTTGATTGGTGTTCGTCTGACGGATGGCCAACAGCAAATCATCATGGGTACTCATAAAGGTATGTCCGTCCGTTTCAATGAGGGAGACGTACGCACGATGGGACGTAACGCCACCGGTGTGAAGGGGATTACCCTTGACGACGATGATGATGTCATCGATATGGACGTTATCAAACCAAATGCAGAAGTGCTCATTGTAACGGCGAATGGTTACGGAAAACGGACTCCAGTCGATGAATATCGCATTCAATCTCGTGGTGGTAAAGGAATTAAGACACACAATGTAACGGATCGTAGCGGTCCGGTCGTTGGTCTGAAAGTCGTTGAGCCTGAAGAAGATCTGATGATTATTACCACGTCCGGTATCATCATCCGTACAGAAATGAAAGGTATTTCTGTGATGGGGCGCTACACGCAAGGTGTGAAACTGATCCGTTTGTCTGAAAATGAGCAAGTGGGGTCAGTTGCCAAATGTCCTCCAACTGAGGAAGAGGATATGACGGATGAGGATGCGGAAGAGGGAATCGAAGATCTGCAAGATGGGGAGACTGTCGAAGCAACCGAGCCTACCGAACCGACAGAGGAATAAAGAAAATCACGACGAAAGCGTCCCACAAAATGTGGGGCGTTTTTTCTGTGTAAGTGCAAAAGTTTGTTCAGCCCATTGCTTTTTTCCTGCAAATGGTTTGGGTTTGAAGTAAAATTGGGAAATGGATACTATATCATTAACAAGTTGGATCGGGTGGTGAGCAGGTTGCCCAATGTGGAAGTGAAACAACTGACTCTTGGAGCGAAATTGGCTGAAGACGTATTTACAGCATTGGGAGGCATTCTTTTCGCAAAAGGAACCCCTCTCTATGAACGGGAAGTGCAATTCTTAGAAGCGTTCATGATCAAGCAGGTACAAGTAGAGGATTCAGGAGGGGATTGGACTGACCAAGGTGAATCAACCACACCTAAGGTAGATGCGCCAGAAGCTTCTGATAAGTTTACCCAAGCTAAACCTGTGTTTCAGGAGTCATTTGATAAAGCAGTGTCTACACTGAAAAATTTGATGACCCGCGTACAAGGCGGCAATAACATACCAGTTATGGAAGTAAGGGAAGTTGTTACGCCAATCATTACGGAGTTTCAGCAGCAACCACAAGTTCTTCTCTCCCTTCGGCGCTTTGCAAAGATGGATAGCTATGCCTACGAGCATGCCGTAGCGGTTGGGATTATTTCTTATATGATTGCAAAATGGGTCAAGGTGCCTGAAAAGGAATGGATGCAGGTCGCATTGGCGGGTACATTGCTCGATATAGGAAAAACGAAAATTGATCGGCGGATTTTGCAAAAACCAGGGAAGCTTACGCCAGATGAATTCGAAGAGATGAAAAAGCATACCGTTTATGGCTACCAAATTATTAAGTCATCCCACGGTTTAAGTGAAGGTGTAGCATTAGCGGCTTTGCAACATCATGAGCGAGAAGATGGTTCAGGCTATCCATTAGGTTTGCCTGGTTCTAAACTGCATTTATACAGTAAAATTGTTGCTGTGGCCGATGTGTATCATGCTATGAGCTCGGATCGTGTGCATCAAAAGGCGTTGTCTCCTTATCAAGTCGTGGAGCAATTAGTGCAGGATAGCTTCGGGAAGCTTGATCCTACCATTGTTCGAACATTTGTGGAGGGGATCACTCAATTCGCTGTAGGAACGCTCGTTGAATTAAGTGATGGAACGATTGGGAAGATCGTATTTACAGATCGTAATCACCCAACGAGGCCAATGGTTGAAACAGGTGGAAAAATCGTAAACCTAGTTGAAGCTCGACATTTATCTATTGTGAGGGTAATGGAACAGTAAGGAGAGAGGCGAATCATTCGCCTCTCTTTTAATATAATTTAAAGAAATTCAATTTAATTATAAAAACCTCTTGTGTTGTTTAAAAATACGTGATAAGATACATCTTGTCGCTTCGATTGAAGCAACACTTCAAGAAGAAAAGCCAATTAAGCTATTTACTTCTTGAGCATTGTTTGATAAAGTATTGAATTGTCGCCGCTAAGCGAAACAAGATTATTAAAAAGGTCTTGCAAAAACGTAGGTGGTGTGATAAGATAGAAAAGTCGCCTCGAGAGAGACGAAC
>NZ_JABMIT010000023.1:0-6401 GCF_013186635.1 Brevibacillus sp. HB1.3
TTTACGATGAACAAGCAGCAAGCAATGAAAAGGGCTAAAGGCATGAGGAAGACAAAGAGCTGAAAGAGTAAAGTACCTTCCTTTTTTCTTTTCGAAACAAGTCGAAGATTGCGCTAAAATTTGGTGATATAATCAGACAGATGTCCAGAATAATTCAATTGGTGAGGTGCTTTAATGAGCTTTAGTGCAAATGTTTTTCGAGTGTTAATCGCATCCCCATCAGACGTTAAAGAAGAACGAGAAGCAATAAGAAACACAATTAACTTGTGGAATACAAAGAATGCAGAACACTACAATCTGATTTACCTTCCTACAATGTGGGAGACAAATACAACTCCACAACTAGGTGGTCGCCCTCAAGGAATGATCAATGAACAAATAGTCGATAAGTCGGATGTTTTAATTGGTGTTTTTTGGACTCGGATTGGATCGCCTACAGGAATAGCGGAATCTGGTACTATTGAAGAGATTGAACGATTTGTTGAATCAAAGAAACCCGCAACATTATATTTCTCGGACAAGTCAATCCCTCCAGATGTACTTAACATTGAGCAATATCAGAAGTTACAAGAATTTAAGCAAAAAATACGACCACAAGGATTAATGGGTAATTTTTCTACAACTGAAGATCTGGAGCGACAAGTTGATTTTTTATTGGATGAGCTTGCAAAGAAAACAGGGAGAGCGATACCTGATAATGCACCAATAGAAAAACCCGCAATTACAAGTCGAAAGCCAAATTTTGAAGTACTATTCAATAACATGAAGGAATTGAAACTCAAGCTGCCATCGGTATCATACAAGAAAGAGTTTCATGAACACATAGAATATGACGAAATTGAGGAATATTTACGAAAATATATAACTAGAGAAGAGGTAGAGGAGTACAACCGAAATATCCCGGAGCCAAATAGAGTAAAGGAATATAATGATAAACTTCGCACTTATCATTTGGTTAATGAACATCTATCAGATTTATTGGTAAGTGTAGTGAACACTGGTAATCTTAAGGCTAATAGTATTATCATAGACTTGATTTTTCCTCCAGAGGTTTGTGTTATTGAAAAAGGTGGCTCAAATGAATGGGAAAAGCCAGAGTGACCAGAAGACTTTCCAAAGAATCCTTTAGAGAAAGCCCACAATAAATATACTGAAAAACTAGTGGGAAGTTTTATTCCTAATATTTCCAGGGTAACTGAATTGGGTTATTCAATGATCAACCCAAACTATTCAAGCGTAAATTGGAGTCGTATAACCAAACTTAATGCTGTGAATCGTTTATGGGTCGAAGACAACGTAGTGACCATAAAAATTGACACATTAATTCACACTAGAAAAGTTGAGTTTGAGGATGATGTAGAAATTGTTGCTCTCAAAGATGGTAATTACTTTATAGATGTAGAGATTATATCAGAGGAATTGGAGGAGACAATTTATTTTAAAATTCCACTACTCATATCTAAAGAGTGAAATAAAAGACTCCCACGTATTGAGTAGGTGTTCTCAACGTGAGAGTCAGCAGAGAAGTTGTTACATCAATAAAGTTAACTAAAATATGCCATTGAGTCAATGTGAGGGAGATGCATAATCGGAAACTTAATTTCAGTACCTACCGACATGGAGGGTACTGTTTTTTCTGTTTATCAGTTCGAAATGGGCAATCACTAGTATGAGCTAATTAGCTATGACTTTACCTAACGATGGTTTCTTGCTTTTGTATTGGGTATAGAAATGTACTGTGATAACTACAATCAAAGGAATTACATACAATGCGTGTTTGGTTACGAGTGAATGTATCAATATACCGAATGGAACAAGTATACCTACAATAGTCATCAGAATCTTGATTTTACCCATATTGCCTATGTATACATCGATAAACCATAAGGTAGCTTTGATGTAAAAGTTTGCAAGGGAAAGAACTAGCGCAACACAAAGCAGAAGCAAATCATAGTGACCAATGATATCTAACCAATCATGGGGGTTACTTTTAAAGATGTGATTGGCATAGAGACTGAATAACGTTGCACCAATACCAAACACTTTGCTAATACGCTTCATTTTTGGACTACCCTGTTTAAATATCTTAACTGTTTTTTGATGCTCTCCTTTTAAATTTACTTTTACAGTCATCCACTTATCACCTCTATTAGAGTTTACGTTTTTTCCTAATTATGGTTTTAACTTGTAGAGAATTGATTGCTCTCTTTCAAAAGTGAACAAAAAGAAAACAGACTTTTGAGGTCTGCTGATTGTTATGAGCTTTATTGTGTTTATCGTATCTTGTTACAGTTATCCTTGTGGGTTATCGCTATACATAATAATAGGAGGTTTTTTAGGGAGCGACATGCTATTTGCACCAGTGGAAACAACAACTAGAAAGCAAGCTAACACCAGTGAAACTCTTGAAATGACAGTTAAAAACTTCCTCATATGTTACCCCTCATTTCTTATCCCGAATTTAATAACATTATATACTTCATTCAATTTTTTCAGAAGTTCCAAATCCATATCTTTTTTTAATTCACAATGATGCATGTTTATCTCAACAGCGCAAGACATTATTTCTTCGATACGATTGATTTTTCCGTAATACACAATACTTTGTAGATAAGCATCCATGCCCTCATTGAAATGACCGCGACTAACAAGGAAGGCTCCTTTGTTTTTGTAATAATTCCCTATTCCTGAAAAGTTGTAAGCATTATTAAAATCAAAAGAGAAGTTTTGTTCCTCTGTGTTGATAATTTGTTTGATGGAGTTTACGTCATTAACGTTAAGTAATGCTTCTATTAGGTCGTTGACTCTATGGATTAGATTGTTCTTTGTCGCTTCCCCTACACACTCCCTGAGCAATGGAATTGCTTCCTGATAATGACCAGTCTTTGACAAGATAATTGCACGCAGATACTTGGAGCGTTCCATGATAAAACGGTATCCTAACTTTTCGTACATCTCTATATGGGATTCCATGTCTTCAAATTTGCCCAATCGCATATAGGAATTGCAAATAGCCAAGGCGATTCGTTCCTTTATTTCATTGTTTGTAGAATCCTCGGCATGTCCCATTTTTCCAAGTTCAATACACTGCTCATATTTTTTCAAGTCATGTGCATCAAATGACATTAAGTAGCAAAGGTTAACTCTCTCTTCATGACTCAAAAACTCTATGTAATACAATACCTCTTCCCCATAACGAAAGGTTTCTTCGAGGCGGTGTGGGTTATTTCTTTCGATACGATATCTATGAAATAAAGCTTTAGACATGTATGGCTGAATTCCACGAATCCGACAATATTGAGCAAGTTGGTTAAAGAGCACAAGTTTAATTTCAGTGCTTTCAACATTGAGAGCAGTATTGTACAGGATCTCTACTGAGTCCTCAGTTTTTTCTTTTGGATTTTCGAGTATACGGGAAACTATTTTTATAGTTAGGTCTTCGTTTGGGAGTTGAATAGCTTCGAGCAATAAATCGTGTAAGCTGCTGTTCCGTGTCTCATTAGAGATGTAAAGTTCGATTATCTCCTCATATTGTACATCCAAGGCTTCAAAGATGCGTAACAAGGTTATTAGTTCTGGTCGCTTTGTTTCACCATTTTCAATTCTTGATATAGAGCTTTTATTGACACCTGATTTTTCTTCTAGTTCAGAAAGAGTGAGGTTATTTTGGGTTCTGTACCGTAATATTATTTCGCCAATATGGTCTTCCACATTTTTCACTCAATTCACCGCTTTTCCATTTTATTACATTTACGAAAAGCATTATATCAATAGGAGTTAGAACTATCAAATGTAAGTATTCGATCTAATTCGACAATTCTTGGCTTTTGTAATTATTTTGTGTCGAACGTTGCATATATGGAAAAATACTCGTTATTACGCAACGACTGGTATTCTTTGGAAGAAGTGAGGTGATGCAATGGGGGTGAGTTAATGGTGAGAAGGTATGAAATGAGGAACGAAGACTTATTACAGAAGATTGATACCCTTCAATTCCAACTGAACGAAATTTTCAAACAGAAGGGAAGTCTAACTGACTTTGCTGTGTTGAAGGTGAGTCAAGAGCTTGATGATTACGTAGTGGAACATCAACGTAGAATGCGAGATGAAGTGTCAGGCAAAGAGAGCACCACCAGTAAAAGTCGAAGAGTAATCTGATTAAGGGGTACACCCAGCCAAACGGGAATTTACAACACCAAGCAGTGTTAATAGCTTTTGTTGGCAGTAGTTCTTTTGTACCATTTATCCAACTGGTAAATTGTGTAATTATAAAGGTAAACACATTAATTAAATTGGAGGTAAGAGCATGAAAAAGTCTACTAAAGTAGCTGCATTCCTACTGCTTGGGGCTGCTGTTGTTACAGGTGGTATTTGGACTTCCAACACCTATGCTTCGGTTAATGAAGAAAAAGAAGTGAAAGAAACGGTACAAATTTATTTGGAAGCTCTTGAGAACGGTGATGCATCAACTATGGCTAAATACACGATTGATGAGAGGTTTGACAATGATGAAAAGAAACTGAAAGTATACGAAAGTGCTGCTACTGAAAAGATGGATATAGATATGGATTCAGTATCGGTGGAAAAAATTGAAGATGAAAAAATGAGTGTTACGTTCCATTATACCAACAGACATGCTTCGGAAGATATAACTCTTCCAGTTGTAAAAGAAAATGATCAATGGAAAGTAGTTATTGAAAACACAAGATAGCTTACAACCAATAATCTTTTTCTAGGAGTTGAAGTAATGTACAAAACAATCAAAATACTAGCGTTAACGGCTATGTTATCCGTTGGCTCAATTATTAGTGCTCAAGCAGCTAATTTTGAACCATTGTCGTTTTCATCATTTGTAGAAGATTTCCCTGATGACTTTGCAGGTGGGGATAGTTTTACTACAGATGAATTCCAACCATCGAACGATACTGTAACTGTTCGATCACTACAAAAGGCTGACAGTGGTGCAGCTTCTATAACATATTCATTAGTGGAAGTAGGCACCATTAAGGATTACAAAGTTGATAGTGTCAAGCTTACTGGAAACACTTCTGGTAAAGCAATTAAAGACGTTCTTTCAAACGCGACATCTAATAACGTGTACTATATTCGCGCTAAAAACAATACTGATTCCTCTGTGATCACAATTGGTTCAGTTGGCGTATACGACAATTAAAAAAGAGGACAAGCCTTCCCATCTTAGAATAATTGCGAACACTCTTAGCGTAGTGTAACGTGATTTGCTGACGCCCTCTCAAAAGGGTAGCTCAAATACGTAACGATCATTTCATAGCCTAGACAAAGAATCCGGTAATTCCTTAGGCAAGGGACTACCGGATTTTTAGTGGTTTTCACGTTGAAGTTGAGATAACTGACGGCATGATGTAAATGCAGAACTCCAAGAGGTAACATTAGACAAACAGCAGCGGGAAGTCATAATTAACAAACTGGTTGAAACGGTTCCACCACTTAGAGTATCTGGAATATGAGAACATAATTAGGTCACTTTGGGGGAGTAAAGCGAATGAACATATAGTGCCTAAACAAGTAGTGCCCACATTTGGTGCGATGTCGGGACATTTGTAGGCACTACTTAGAAGGCTATGCATAATGCACATACTTTTTGATTTTGAAATCAATAACTAGACGAGAGTAGTAACGGTAGGGGGAACAACCTTGCAATCGGCTGATGAACTAGCGGATTTTTTGACTCCGGTTTACGATGAGGACGGGGATGTGATACCGTCTGGCTTTTTAACAGCGTCTGGTCTTGAATGGATAGACGAGGACTTTTTTGAAGTACATGAGGTACAGGATGCAGAGGCAAGAGCGGGCTTTTTCATGTATTTGGAAAGCGAATATGCGATGAATGCAACCCTCGATCGAAAAGAATGGCCGGAAAAGCTAACAGAGGAAATTGGCAAGTATCCACATGTCATTTTGCTGTACGGCAATGAATCACGGTACGGACCGATTAACGAAAAATTGTTCGATCTCACTGAGGGCGGCAGGCTAGAAAAAGATTCACCGCTGGTCCTGCTCGCGAAACTAGTATTTGAAACAGAAGAGCGGTAAGGAGCAGGGAGGAATACATAAGAGAGGAGAGAAAGATATGGCTTACCATTTCGCAGATTTGTATGATGCGGCTGAACTCGGAGACATCGAGCTCGTAAAAAAGATTGTGACGAAACAGCCGGAATTGCTGCATGAAAAGGATGAGTATGAGTTTTCCGTACTGCATGGCGCAGTGATGACGGACGATGTTGACCTCATAGCGTATTTAGTCGCACAAGGTGCAGATGTTCATGCGAAAAACGATGAGGGGATTACCCCATTGCACATCACGCTCTATCCAGAGGTTGCAGAGGCGCTCATCGCGCACGGTGCAGACATACATGCCAGTA
>NZ_JABMIT010000024.1:0-4572 GCF_013186635.1 Brevibacillus sp. HB1.3
GATAAAGGAAAATCATTTGAGAAAAGATCACCCGTAAGCGAGGCATTCTTTAAGCCAGCCGTCTTACGGGTGATTGCTGTGCGAATAGCATCGGCAAAAATAACCCCACCCTATAGCCAAATTCACTAAGGGTGGAGTGGGAAACGTTACCCTGCCTATGGCTCACTCTTTAGGGATTCAATCCAATCAGCATGACAGGTACCGCACAAAAGTTCATTGCAGTCCTGCTTACCTTGGAAAAACGTGATTTGGCGAACGCTGTCTGTTTCACATTCACAATAATAACAGCGATATTTCTCCAATTCGTTCCCTCCTTGAAGAGTTTTTCAAGAGTAACGATAGTTATCCTCTCCATCTATGATGTCATCTAACACACTGGGAATTTTTCGAATGTTCAAAATCTCAATTAAGTTAAATCAGACTAGCGATGTAATATCATTTGGGATACGAGGAGACAGGATTCGTAGGAAGGGCTTAGAGATTCACCGAAGAAGCGAGTAAACACCCGCTCTTTAGTACCATCACCTAGGCTGGGCACTAAATCATATTTCTCAAGTCGCTTATGCAAAGAATATCCATCCATTATGAAATCACTGAACTTTACATTTTGAAGGTGAGGTTCATCTGTTGTAAAACGTTGCCTAACTTCAGTTGATAAGTGATGAAATTGCAAGAGTGGTCGTCCTCTCGAGAAGCGGTGCTTTTAGCATTAAACACAATGTGTACTTTGTATTATTGGTCTTCGCCAACATAACGACTTTCTCCAGACATGAATTTATTTAATGAGATCCACCATTTTAGGGAAATGGGCATCAGAAAATATTCAATTGAGCTTGAAATTTCACAACCTAGCAATGATTCCAGAAACCCAATTGTCGCTAATTCTCTAACATAGTCGTCACCGTTGATATGCAGCATTTCTAAAACCTCAAATATCATTGGGAACTCGGTTAACTTTTGCTGTTGGTAAAGCTCATCTACATGTTGGGCGAAATCTGAGACATCAATATACGGAAGATGCTCTTCGCTATCGTCGTAAGTTTCGCTAACAAAATGGAGCCATCTTTCTTTATAGGAAGGACAAGCAGATAAGAATAAGTCGATAACCTCATGTTTTTGTATCATTTCAAGTTCACTCCATAAAGGGTATATCGAAATTTTATCACATGGAAAAATCGTTATTTAACACTTTAGTTACTGTGTACCTAGATACTCAATGCTCATTATGGTTATTCAAGCAATGCTTCTCGTAGTTTATTAATCGAATTGATTATTTGATTAGTTTCTTCAATGGAATTCATATTTGTACGAGCATGTAATAGGGCGGGGCGCAAAGATTCAACGGATCGCCCGAACTGTGTCATCCATTCGTAACGTGGAACCATCCATATATGAAAATGATGGGTAGTATCCTCGTTGTAAAAATAATAGACATGTTCAATTCCTAATACTTCTCGTTGTGCTTTTCTAATCTTCCGAATTAAGAGTATGTAATCGTGTGCTTCTTCCTCGGTTAGTTCATCAAGACATTTAATGTGGCGTTTAGAGGCAACGATTACCTGCCCAGTGATTGGGTAGGCAACATCCTGATGAGCATGAAAATAGTCCGTCTCAATTAGTACACCTCCTTCTGGTATAACTAATCCGCCGACTATAGCACAACTTAGGCATTCAACATTAATTGTTTGACCATCAGCCAAGGTAATTGTACGCAATAGATTTCATCCTCTCATTAGTGGCTTGTGAAAGTATAGCGTGTCAAAAAGAGAATGATCATGTATAAAATTTCCAATTGTTAACAAAATTTGTAATAAAAAAGTCCCAGTATCAAACTGGAACTTTTACGAAACATGCTTAAAGTTTTCTGAAATCATCAGTGAGAATGCCCGCATACCCCCAGTTTTCATCGTCAATCTCTTCAATAACGATGTGAGTATGTTCAGGCTTTTTGCCAAGAACATTAACAAGAGTTTCCGTGAACTCTTTCACAATCTGAGCTTTTTGATCACGGGTTGCACCTTTTGTAATTTGAAGGTTGATATATGGCATTTGTCCACATCTCCAATCAGGTTCTTTTATAACGTAGACGGGCAAGTTAGCAAATAGTTTCACTCATATCAACAGTTTGGATGACAAGGATTTTTAACTTAATAGTTAGGGAGGAAAGAGCGATGAATAGACAAGCAATTTTGGATGTTTTGAACAACCTGGAGGTAGTTGAAACAAATGGCGGAGATAGCCCATACATCCTCGTTGAAAACAATGAGATTGTACGCCAGAAACTCAACGCAGTTGGAAAGAGTCTTGCCCTCATTGTGAAATGAGACTCTACGGTGAAGGTATTTCATGGGATGAACAGGTACTTGTTCGCATCTATGTAGACCATAAAACTGGTGAATTAAAGGTTTGGGGTTTAGATTCAGATGATTAACAAAACGGTAATTGAGAAGAACGGAGGTGAGACGGTGTTACAAAACATTTCGTGCTTCGGTAATGTTCTCAATAAGTAAAAAAGAGCCGCACTTACACGGCTCCAACTATTACATTCTTATTGACCACCTGTATTTGAAGCCCATACAGGATACCAACCTTGATTCAAGTCCGTAGTGTTATAAAGAACTAAATTTCCATCATCTTGCATAATCATAAGGTCGCCTCTAAGGTTTACGGGTGGTTTACCTTGATAATGGATATTACTCCATGCAGCGTTATCTGAATACCAAAGCGGATCACCATTCGCACGGAGTAAAACGAGTTTTCCGCTATTAAAGTCAAGCTTGAGAGAATTTCCAGCGCGGTTGGTATTCAAGCTCCATATGACGGTTCTTGGTTGGGGAATATTCCTCTTTATCTGAAGATCGTTATATACAGAAAAACGTAAAGTGTATTTATTGTTAATTGACGTTAGCCAACCAATATTACTAAGTTCTTGACCAGCCCTAATACGATCCTCACCCACTCCAGCAAAGGTTGCAGAAGTGAAATGGAGTTGGAGCATGAAAACTGCAAATAATAGCAAAGCAATCTTTTTCATAATAACCTCCTATTAGATGCGTTTTCCAAATTGTACTAATTTTTTACCATACATCCAATAAAAAATGGGCAATTTTCAAAAAGTAATCAAAATACAACTTGGAGCAAAGTAACAGTCTAAGAAGATTTAACAGAAGTAGCACAAAATATTGTTGGTTTACTTTTGACTTCAAATATCCGAATCAATAAGAAAAAACCGCCTGCGATGGCGATTTTCTCTAACTGCTTGTTTACAATAGCTTGACTAGGTAGTAATTTCCCGAGGTATCGTAACCAGCGTCGGAGTCTACAGTAAAAGTATAAGTTGTCCCAGCCACAGTAGGAAAGGTAATTGTTCTACTTGCGCCAGTATTTGGTGAACCATATTGCCCCCCACCCGGAGGTGAAAAATTGTCACCAATAATCCTATAGGGAATATGGTTAGGGACCCCAGATAACTCAATAGTTACTGATCCCGATGAATATGCTGTGAACTTATAATAATCAACTGTATCCGAAGTAGATAATTGACCAAATCTACCAAAACCTAATTCATTTGCCGAGGATCTCTTGTTGTTTGGCTCAACTTCTATTTGATACCCATTAAGCTTAATAGCTCTACTAATTTCTTTTTCCGCGGTGGTTTCTTCCGCAAATGCTGAGCTAGTCATCCCTAAAACTAAAGTCAAACCAAGTAAACTAGTTACAAACTTTTTCATACTTTTACCTCCTATATTGGGATTAACCTGATATTACCATAATAAGGATTTATAGCAAATGAATAGTGGAAATTAATATAATATTCACATTTCTTTCATTTTTTTATTTACTATAAGGAAGTGATGTGGTATGCGGGGTGATGAAATGAATACGCAGAACGTCGGATATAAAATCATATGCCAGCCTTGCATCGCTGAGGTAATCATCACGAAGCGGATACTTGATTAAATTACCATGTAATATTTTTACACGCGGTTATGTAATATATTGGGAGGTAGTATCGTGGTAAGGATAGACAACAACTTTAATTTTCAGACTGTGCCTAGCTATAGAGATTCATTGACAAGCGTAAATAGTGTACAAGATAAATATAAAACTAGAAAGGAAATTGAGGAGGGAGCCGTTAACTATGAAGAAGCATATTTGGATTAGCACAGAATTATCTGAGATCGAGAGTCAACAAAAAAATGATAAAAATGTAGATGTAATCGTAACCTTACCAGATCGAACAAGATGGTGGGGAACATTTTTTACTTATCAAAACATCGAAACATTACGACGGAAGAATAAAAATACTGGTGAGAACCTGTCTGGCACTTATCTATGGTCGATAAATATGGTTATTGTTGAAGATGTGAGTCGTGAAACGATTGAAAAAGTAGTGGATGAGCTTATTCGAGAAGGTGATTTACAAACAATTATGGCGAAGATCGATGATGTTTCTAGTGACTCAGAAGCTGAGTATGGTGATGATTTTTTTGAATAGGCTAATCACTCACTCTCTACGAAGCCCTTGGTACAGAAACTGATGAAGTGGTCGACGCTGTGCAGCTCAAGCTA
>NZ_JABMIT010000025.1:0-2537 GCF_013186635.1 Brevibacillus sp. HB1.3
CTAAAGGCCGGGGTTTTTCTTAATGTCTACGAATTGGGGTCTTGACCATGGCGAGCAGGGGTTTTTTCTTTTTCAGGCGTATACTCGGTCATGCAAAATCGAACACTATCAGGTGCGACTATGATTATTGCTATTACGAAGAGAAGGGTGGCAGCCGGATGAAAAAGGTCATACTATTCCTGATCGACTCCATGATGCCTGATGTTCTGGAGCGATGCATTGCTGCCAATAAAGCACCAGCGCTTCGGTTTTTCATGGAGCATAGCCAGTACATACCAGATTGTGTGACCGTTTTCCCTACAATGACGGCTTCGATAGATTGCTCTCTCATTACGGGAGTCTACCCCGATCAGCACAAAGTACCGGGTTTAGTTTGGTATGATGTAGAGCAGAAACAAATGGTGAATTATATTAATGGGGTCGCTTCTATCCGAAAAATAGGCATCTCAAGCTGTGCCGAAAACGTCCTTTTTGATTTGAATGAACGTCATCTGAGCAAGGATGTCAAAACCATTCATGAAGTACTGGAAGAAAACAAACTTGTATCCGGTTCCATCAATGTGATCGCCCATCGCGGACATAAGAAGCATAAGGTGAAAATGCCAACCTTGCTTGATACAATTACATCTTTTTCCCTGCGCGAAAAGGTGAGTGGTCCAACGATCATGAGTATGGGGACACTGGTGAGCCCAGCATTATTTCGTACCGTCCCATGGGATTTCTCTCAATCAGCTTTAGAAGGCTACGGAATTAATGATACTTATGCAATCGATGTGATGATTGAGGTGATTCGCAGCGGTCATCAGCCACATTTTACGCTGGTCTATCTGCCAGAGAATGATCATAAACTCCACAAGTCCCCTGAGGATGCCGTACAACACTTGGCAGATGTGGACAAGCAATTGGCCCGTTTGCTGGATAGCTTCGCATCATGGGAGCAAATGCTGGAGAGAAATGTATGCATTTTGATTAGTGATCATGGGCAGACCGTCATCGGAGAAAGTGAGGACCACAATATTCCGCTGGATCATCTGTTGGCGAATTTTTCGGTCCATCCGCTTGGTACGGATGTGACATCAGAAGTGGAAGTAGTCATTTGCAATAATGAGCGTATGGCATATTTATATCCAGTGAATGGAACGGATCCACTTTCTATTGTAGAAGCGGTTAGTGTGGAAGAAAGAATTGATTTGATTGCTTGGAAAGAGGGCCAGAAGGTAAAGGTGCGTCGGGGCGGAACGCAACAGGAAATGTGTTTTTGGCGAAACGGGGAGTATCAAGATGCCTATGGTTCTTCTTGGTCCGTTGAAGGAGATGTTACTGTGCTGGATGTGCAATATGATGGGGAGTGTCTTTCTTTTGATACATACCCGGATGCTTTTTCTCGACTATACGGGGCATTATTCTCACAGACTGGTGACGTGGTAGTTGTTACTGCTGCCAAGAGCTATGAATTATTATCGGAATGTGCACCCACGCATTTAGGTGGAGGAAGCCATGGATCCTTGCATAAGCAAGATTCTCTGATTCCGCTAGTGATTGCAGGGGCTTCGGAGTTGTTTCCACTCCCTGCTAGACTGGTAGATGTCAAAGACTTTATTCTCCGTGAACTGGGGGTTCCGTCAGCCTCAAATCCGCAATGATCGGGACATGATCGGACCAATTGACAGCTAGTAGCTCGTAGTGCTCGATATTCCAGTGATGAGAAGCAAAAATATAGTCCATGCGTCGGCGGAAAGCAGGAAGCGTTGGTTTTTTTTCCTGACCTGAGACAAGGGCACAGTCCATCAGGTATGGAGTAAAGGACACATTACTCGCGTTGAAATCCCCCATTAGGAGTAATGGGGCTTTTGCGTGTTGCTGTATCAATGTCGACATGAGTTGTAGCTGGGCTAGTCTGCTTACTTGATTTAAGCTGCAGTGTGTAACACAAAGTGTAATCGTACGTCCGAATCCTTGAAAGGATGCATACAGGAGGGTTCGCTGTTCTTTTCTGGCTGGTAAAACGATTGCCTCGACATTTTCAAGCGCGTACTTCGATAGTAGCGCATTGCCGTAATACCCATCTCCTATCGGGATCGAAGGGGAAAAGGCTAGATGATATTGTAATTGATCGGCGATGTAGCTCGCTTGATACCCATACTTCCCGTTTTGATGAACTTCCTGAAGACCGATGATGTCTGGTTGCAAGCCCTTTAAGGTCAGAGTCATTTCATTCAGTCGGTTTCGCCACCAGAGGTCACGTCCGCTATGAATGTTGTAGCTGACTACACGCACCCTTGTCCACTTCCTTTGTTTTGACGTCATTTTTTTAACTTATTTAGTTTTCCCTATTGCATTAGGTTTTAGTCTATGCTATATTAAGAAACGTCGCCTCTGCTTGAGGCACAGATGGTATAAAATGCTCCTTGAAAACCGGAATAGAATTAATCTGTGAAAATAAGCTTGTGTTTTACTTGAAGTCAGATTCATCTTCAAACTTTATTGGAGAGTTTGATCCTGGCTCAGGACGAACGCTGGCGGCGTGCCTAATACAT
>NZ_JABMIT010000026.1:0-1501 GCF_013186635.1 Brevibacillus sp. HB1.3
TAGGCCGCTCACCCTATCCTCCTGCGTCACGCCATTGCTCAAGCGGAACAGAGGTGGTACAGGAATATCAACCTGTTGTCCATCGCCTACGCCTTTCGGCCTCAGCTTAGGTCCCGACTAACCCTGGGAGGACGAGCCTTCCCCAGGAAACCTTAGGCTTTCGGTGGACAAGATTCTCACTTGTCTTTTCGCTACTTACACCGGCATTCTCACTTCCAAGCGCTCCA
This sequence comes from Brevibacillus sp. HB1.3, assembly GCF_013186635.1. Classification (NCBI taxonomy): domain Bacteria; kingdom Bacillati; phylum Bacillota; class Bacilli; order Caryophanales; family Paenibacillaceae; genus Brevibacillus; species Brevibacillus sp. HB1.3. The sequence continues at coordinate 228 of NZ_JABMIT010000026.1, forward strand.
CCGCTCTTTCCAGTACGGCTTCACTGCTGCTTGGAACGCTCCCCTACCCAGTCCGTAAGGACTGCCATAGCTTCGGTGATACGTTTAGCCCCGTTACATTTTCCGCGCAGAGTCACTCGACCAGTGAGCTATTACGCACTCTTTAAATGGTGGCTGCTTCTAAGCCAACATCCTGGTTGTCTGGGCAACTCCACATCGTTTCCCACTTAACGTATACTTGGGGACCTTAGCTGATGGTCTGGGCTGTTTCCCTTTTGACGATGGATCTTAGCACTCACCGTCTGACTCCCGGACATAAGTCATTGGCATTCGGAGTTTGACTGAGTTCGGTAACCCGATGAGGGCCCCTAGCCCAATCAGTGCTCTACCTCCAAGACTCTAAATTCCGAGGCTAGCCCTAAAGCTATTTCGGGGAGAACCAGCTATCTCCGAGTTCGATTGGAATTTCACCGCTAGCCACACCTCATCCCCGCACTTTTCAACGTGCGTGGGTTCGGGCCTCCAGTAGGTGTTACCCTACCTTCACCCTGGACATGGCTAGATCACACGGTTTCGGGTCTACGGCAGCGTACTATCGCCCTATTCAGACTCGCTTTCGCTGCGGCTCCGTCTCTTCAACTTAACCTCGCACGCTACCGTAACTCGCCGGTTCATTCTACAAAAGGCACGCCGTCACCCTTTTAACGGGCTCCGACTATTTGTAAGCACACGGTTTCAGGTACTATTTCACTCCCCTCCCGGGGTGCTTTTCACCTTTCCCTCACGGTACTGGTTCACTATCGGTCGCTAGGTAGTATTTAGCCTTAGCAGATGGTCCTGCCAGATTCACACGGGATTTCACGTGTCCCGCGCTACTCGGGGTTGGTCTCGGAGAGACGCGCGTTTAGGTTACGCGACTATCACGCTCTATGGTCAGCTTTCCCAAGCTGTTCACCTACGCGCGTCTTTTGTAACTCCATGTGAGACGCCCCACAACCCCGCCGGGTAAACCCGACGGTTTAGGCTCTTCCGCGTTCGCTCGCCACTACTGACGGAATCACTATTGTTTTCTCTTCCTCCGGCTACTTAGATGTTTCAGTTCACCGGGTCTGCCTTCTCATCACCTATGTATTCAGTGAAGGATACCATCCCATTACAGATGGTGGGTTGCCCCATTCGGAGATCCCCGGATCAAAGCGTGCTTACCGCTCCCCGAGGCTTATCGCAGTTCGCTGCGTCCTTCTTCGGCTCCTAGCGCCAAGGCATCCACCGTGTGCCCTTAGTAACTTAACCAC
>NZ_JABMIT010000027.1:0-1401 GCF_013186635.1 Brevibacillus sp. HB1.3
GTGTAGCGCTATCCTTTTAATGTTTTGTACTGTTGCTGTCATCAATACCTGCTCTTGGACATTTTCACGTCCGCGTAACCTACAATAGCGAAGCCCATGCAGTTCTTTAGCATCTGCAAAGCTTCGCTCTATGGTTTGGTATCTTAATCTATATAAATATTTCCCTGATTTACTTAAACGGTTCTGTCGAACCCATTCCTTACTTTCTTCCCAAACGTGCCTGCTTATCACCTTTTGGTGATTTTTAGATCGGGTACACTCAGAAAGCCTTGGACAAGTTTTACATATTTCTTTATTGGACTTATACATCCTGTATCCGTTTCGATCGGTAGTCGAATAAGTAAGCGTATGTTTTTGAGGACATGTGTACACATCGCACTCCAGATCATATTTAAAGCGCCATTTAGCAAAAAGACCTTTAACAGGTGTAAAGGCACGATGACCGATGACAGCAAATACATTTATATCGTGAAGTGCCTTGCAGATTGGAGTAGTTAAATAACCAGCATCTAATGCAATAGCTTCAATTGTATCCTTAAACCCAAACTTCTCGATTTGGAGATTCAACCTATCTATGTAAGGAACGGAATCATGGACATTGCCAGCAGTGACATGGACATCGGTAATAATATTGTACTTATGATCGACAGTCCGGTGATCGAGATAGAAAAAGCCTTCTGGCTTGCTGTCTCGAACCATGTAGCCACTTTCCGGATCAGTGGTACTCATCTTGATTTCCTTTTCTTCCTTCACACCCTCTCTAGGCTTCAATCCTTTTTTCCATGTACCTCACGGTCTTCATTAATTGCTACCTCTAAATCTTTGAGATAGGCACGACTCGTTTTCTCGATGACATGCTTCTTAAATTTTCGTTTATTCGCATTTGCTTTAAGATGCGTAGAATCACTTATCAATACACGTCCAGCGACCATTCGATGCTGAATCGCCAAGCGCACAATTTCATCAAAAATCTCCTGAAAAACATTTGTATTTTTAAAACGGGTTCGACGATTCCAACTGATTGTTGTGTGATCTGGAACTCGATCTGTTAAAGAAAGGCCAAGAAACCAACGATAGGCGATATTAGTCTGGATTTCTTTTTCGAGCTGCCTCTCTGAGCGGATACCGTAAAGGTATCCAATGAAAATCATTTTAAATAAAACAATAGGATCAATGGAAGGTCTACCGTTATCCTCGCAATAATATTGACGTACTTTTTCTCGGATGAAGGAGAAATCTATATGTTTCTGGATGACCCTTAATAAATGGTCCTCTGGGACCAATTCATCAAGGCACACAAATTCGTAATGCATTTGCGGATTATTATCATTGGAGGTAAGCACAATTATCACCTACTATAAAATGTAATTATAAGAATTATAACAAATTAACGCGGTGTCG
>NZ_JABMIT010000003.1:0-606416 GCF_013186635.1 Brevibacillus sp. HB1.3
GGCACCCAAAAAGGTGCTTTTTCTTTTGCTCCATTCCTGGTTGCTAGGGCATCTCGGGTAACCGAGATTACAGCGGCCCAAGTTTTGGATAGTAGCAGCTGCCTCACGCGGGAAGTGTGGGTGATTTAGGATAGACAAGCTCTTAAAACTTTCTCAAAATGGTATTGAGGAGGTGGATGAGAATTGTCTTTTGAGAGTGGGCCTTTTGTTGATGTAATGGTGCTATTACTTGTCATAGCGTTTGCGCCAGCAGGGATATTTTTGGTTTACGGTGTTTATCGAAAGTGGTCAGTAATAATACTCGGTCCAGTGACATTGAGTATAGTTGCTATAGGTGCTGTGTATTGGTGGACTAATCATTTTAAACCATTCATTAGCGGAAATTGAATTAGCACCCACGGGGTGCTTTTTCTATTGATCAAAATGACCGTCCTCTAATGAGAGTACAGTCACAATAAAAAAGCCTTATGTACCAAGGGGAACGGTTCCTTCTGGAGAGGTAGATGCATGCGGGTCGAGCGAACCTAGAAATCTCCAGATTTATTTTTTTAAAATTACTTTCGCTTTTGCTTAACCCGATCCCAGAGATGACATTTTCAAATTTTGGCTTCATCTGATGACCCGGAAATTGGTATCCCTACGATACGAGTTTAAAACGAAAGTGAGGTGGGAAAAATTTGGCGAGGCCAAAAGCGAAACCAGAGAAGCAACAAGATAAAGAAATACTGACGTCAGAATTGGTGGCAAATGTAGGGAAGACTCCCAAAAGGTTGGGTCAGTTAACCAAACTCAAATTAATATAGGTTCGAAAAAAATGACTCTGTTCTAGCACATGTGGATGGTATGCGTAAAGCCGAGCTGAAAATCCACTAATGTTAATACCTCTCCAGCTGATCCCAACAGCAGCACGAAGTAAAACGTTTTAATAGAGTGGTCGGCTCATTACTAAATGAAGCATCTATAGAGAAACTTAAACGTTAGAACTGATCATGCTTATCCACGTTATGAATCACACTTTCAGTATAAAGAAACCATTAAATCCAGCGTTTTTAATAAAATTAAGATGGAATTGAGTCGTATAAATGAAAAATTTAGGATAATGAGAACCAAACTGCTCTCTCCTTGTGTCTATATTATATAGACTTCAAACAGGATGTGAATCGATTGAGAGAACCGATGAATAATTGTGATGAAGAGCTTGCGTGTTCCGGAGATTTAGAAGCTTTTACAAGGCTGGTCAAGAAACATGAACAGAGCATGTATCGCGTTTCCCGTTCCATTTTGACGTCCGAAAACGAGTGTCTGGATGCTGCACAGGAAGCAATAATAAAAGCCTACCATTCGTTGTCTACTTTGCGGGATCCCCGTTTTTTCAAATCGTGGCTCATGCGAATTCTTGTCAATGAATGCCACCGCCTGGTCCGTAAAACCCGCAAACTCGTACTTCTTGACGAGTGGCATGAGCAAGCATCTTCCTATCGTTTTGAAGAGAACATCGAGGTGCACGAAGCCGTCCAGCTCTTGGAAGAAGAACTTCGACTGTGTATCGTTCTGTATTACTTTGAGGATATGGCAATCAAAGACATATCGATCATACTCAGCCAACCGGAGGGGACCATTAAATCTCGATTGAGTCGGGCAAGAAAAAAATTGTCTGCTTATTTCACTTTAGAGTCTACAGAATGGAGGACTAGCCATGAATGAATTACAGGTTGATAAAGAGCTTCGCGAAAAAGCAAAGAAAGCGAATGTTGATGTTCCCACGCATTTTTCTGCTGGAATCGATCAAGTGTTGGGCTCTCTTCCGATACGTCCTGTACTGAAGAAATCATATGTGAGGAAGAACAAGTGGTTGATATCCGTTGCTTGTCTTTTTATGGGTATGTTCTTATTGATTGGGGCGGGGCTTGTGTCTCCAACCATGGCACACATGATGAAAAACTTGCCTTATGTGAGCACCATTTTCAGTTTCGTTGGGGATTCAGGGATAAAAGTAGCCGATCAACAAGGACTTACTCAACCGTTGGATCAGTCAGTGAACAACCAGGGAATCACGGTGTCTCTAAAAGAGGCCTATTACGATCGCCTTAATCTTTCGATTGGTTTTGTTGTCACATTCCCGCCGAGTGAAAACGGGTTTCAGCATATAGAGAAGCTCAGCTATGAATGGCAAGGGCGTACGATAACGAGAACATTCACGACGGAAGAAGCCAAGAAAAGTTATCTGCTACATTGGCGTCACGTTGAGGGAAATACATACTACGGAACATTTCAGCCGTTCTTCTTTGAAGAATTGCCTGAAGAATGGACATTAAAATTGGTATTACAGAAAATAGGTGGCGTAGATGGAACATGGCAATTTGACATTCCTCTTACTCGAAAACCTGCAGATGCTGTGACGAAGGTAACGGAGCCAGGAGTTTCCGGTCAATCAAGAGGCTTCATTCTCTCGGTTAAACAAATTATTCGAACCCCTAGTACCACTAGGATTGTTTTTGGGGTACAGGGTGAAAGTGAATCCATAGAACCGGCAGAGGAAGAAACGTTGAATCAGATTGACCTGTTGTCAGATGCTATTCGCGTTTTCGATTCAAAGGGCGTTCCTCTTTCCAGTATTACAGACGAAAAGGGAAATAGGCGAGGAGGCATCACCGGTAGCACCATCTTCACCAAGGATTTCCATCCGATTTCCGTGGACTCCCACTCCATGACTATCGCTGTAGACAAACAGTTGCGTTTCGAGATCCCACTCAACTGACAAAAACCACTCAGCCGCCAGTCTTCCTTTTAGGCTGAGTGGTTTTTGCTGTTATTCAAGTGCTCCTTGTAGAGAATGGAGCCAGGTAGGTAGCAAGCAAAATAGAAAACCTATTATCGATGCGCTTTGTGTTACTGGAGCAGCGAGCTTTGTACTTACAGATGAACGAAGACGACAAGCTGGTTAAGATCCCTATTGTTGAGCAAGACGAACTGGAATCCTTAAACTACGTTATTTGTGATTCATCCCGAGCGGATTATGCTATTACAGTAACGTGGTGGGAGCAAGTAAAAGGCAACCTGGGGACCATATGTACAATGTGGGGTGTTGTTAAGTGGATCTATCAGAACGGTAGGAGAATTAAGCTCGTTACCGATGAAGATAGCCAGTGGATATCTATGGATCAAATAACGGCCGTAATCGCGGACTAAGGAGGACTCTATGGAAAAGTCAACCACACCAAAAAGACCGACCGGGATGAATTAGAATTAGAAGAAATGGGGAATTAGCTCGTTGAAGCAAAAGATGATGGCGACGGGAGAGCGTTGACTGTTTGGGGAATGCCTGAGAAAGTACGTGAGCGGATATCGGTCCTCGATTCGCGCACAAGGTTAGTTCATGTTGATGAAAATGGTATTACAAGGAAAATTCCTTTCGTAAAGGTTAGCTACGAATAATTTCCGACAAAGGGGTTTTCCTTTGTCCGGGAAAGTTCCCCGCATCAAGAATCGGATTTACTCTTTAAAGCATTACCCATTAATTTTCTCAGTCTCCTTCCCCTTCCTACAGGTAGCTTACATAAAATTCCTACCTACAGTAAAATAGAGGAAGTGAACTTAGGAGGGGACTTTCAATGTCTACCAATCTTCCAAGCAAATCGGATAACATTCGCCAGTTACACAAAGAAGGTAAATCAATTAGTGAAATCAGCAAAATACTCAACATCCGCTATCAACATGCATACAACGTCGTCAACAAACAAAATAATCAAGGCGAGCAAAACCGGCTACCAATCCAAGCTGCAGTGGATAGGAACGATCTGTATGCTACCCCAGCATCAAAATTATCTCAAAGAAAAAACATGGGCACGGGGATGTTTTCGAGAATCAACTACCAGTTACGACGTGGCATGAAGGAGCTATACTTGCTTCGTAATCTATCTGAGACGGAGTGGGAAGAAATAAAAGCGTTCTTCAACCACAAATGTGCCTATTGTGGTACTCCGGATACTGGTGACTCAAGAAATGGACTTGTTCCGGATCACCTTATCGCTGTTGCAGAAAACGGGGATTTCGTACTTGGCAATGTGATCGCTGCTTGTCATTTATGTAATGACAAACGAGGAAAAAAGCCATGGAAGAAATGGCTGGAGGATAATTATAATGTGAATGCCCCCGTAAGGGTTTCGAAAATAGAATCTTATCTTGAGCGCTACCCTTACACGCCGCCTGCCGGACCCTGGGAACGTTTGACCGAATCGGAGATGACTCAGTATTTTTCCATTATAAATGATTGGCAAGAACTATGGTTACGAGCACAAAAACTCCGTGACCAAATTTCCGCTCGTAGATCTGAACCTACATTGGATTCAGACAAACTAGATTACGAGAGCGAGGAAACGACAGACTAGGATACAATCGTTACTGACTTTCAAGAGGCGGATTCGTATAAAAGATGGTTTTGATCGTAATTAACATTGGGGTGAGTATTGTGGAAAAATGGGAATATAAAACTCTCAAGTTTCAAACAGGTGGATTCTTCGGAGGAAAATTGAACGCTGAAGGATTTGATGGAATACTAAATAAAATGGGCAATGAAGGATGGGAACTAGTTTCTTGTTTTGATACAAGCCAAACACAAGGTGTTTCAAGGGACGTCATTACAGTTTTTAAAAGAAAGAAACAATAAAATGAAGTTTTAATTAGGGAGAGTGTTGCATGAATTACCCTTTAGTTGTTGCAGTTATAAAAGAGCCCTATTATCAGATACCTGATTGGTTGAATACAGATGTGGCTTATACTGAATACGTCAAGTTAACAGGTCAAACTACTAGTGATGAAGTTGATTTGTTTATTGCGATGCTTTTGGGATACAACAATATAGACATTAAGGGTACACCTCATGAAGTGTTAAAGCGATTATTTGATGAATCAGATGTAGTAATTGGAGGAGGAATCTATTTTGAAAGTAATGATAGGATAATTCCTCCGAGTTGTTGTTCTGGTCTAGAAGCTTGGAGAGATGTGCTAGATAGTGTTATTAACAGGAAAAGCCCTTGGATGGGTCATAATCCAACACCAAGAATGGAATTCGTTGATAATATAGTGCGTGTTTGGTCCGATGATTCTAATGAAGAAGATGTAGACAAGAATGAACTTTACTATATTGATTTTGATTATGTGGAGTTTATTGCAAAGCTAAAAATGGTTGAATCGGATTTAATGGAATTTGCAAGAGTGCCTCTCTTCAATAGATTTTTAGAGTTTGACCCTGAGTTAGCCAATGATGTGGTGAAAAGGTTTGAAAGTTGGTTTATCTTCAAAGGTGACTAAGAGGGGCAGTAAAAAAGTGAACCATTATTCAAAGAAGGTCAGAAGGTATTCACTAAAGGCGGTCTTGAGGCAACAGTTGTTAAGCAATACAGTAATTTATCAGAGTTTATATACACTATTTCTTATGTGAAAAATGGTAGGAAATACGCAACGAATATAAAAGAGGCTAGCTTAGGTTTAGTGCCATTCGAACCAGAGCCAGAAAAGCCTAAAAAGGGTTATGAAGCAATTAGGCAGCGAGTTATTGAGAAAGCTGAAGAACAAAAGAAACGGGCTGACTTAATTGGAAGACTTGCAGAAGTCAATGATTCCAATTCTGAATAAAGTATTGAGTTTATTTCACTCAGTGGAGCTGACTTATTCACTAGAGAACAACTTATGTTTCCTCACTACAGAAGAATGAAAAAGAAGTCTTTCCTGCTTGGAAGGTTGAACCCGAATAAAAACAAGATTTTGTTGGGAAAGGAGAGGTAATGCACACTTTAATCAAACAAGTAAATGGATACACAATCAGACATTGGACTCTTGGTGATGTGTTTTACATTCAAGAAGGTGAGGAATGAAAAGGTAACTTGATTATGTTTTGGAGGGAAAAATGAGTAGGGTATTTTCTACGCTTGCTTCAAGGAGTATTGTTTCAATAGTCTCCGTTATAAACTACTATGCTCTAATGCTGCTCGCTTATCTGATATTAACGGGAACAGATGCTTTCGTAATTACAGCGATACTTCCTATCATGTCGATCATTTTGGCAGTAGTTACTTTCGTTACATTGCATCGTGGAAAAGATAAAGGATGTGGCATGATGATCTTATGGACGAGTTTCATGCAACTCTCTTTATTCTTACTAATAGCTTTTTTCATAATTGATACGATGACAAATCCTCATGGTATTTGGATTTATAAAACACCATAGTACAGCGCTTTAATTAGGAGTTGATCTATTTCGACCAAATTAACTAGCTGCTACTTTAAAGGTAATGATATTTATCTACTTCTGGTAGTTATATTGCCTACATAAATAATATTCTTGCAAAACTATAGCACAGCTATCTGAATTGGTAATATATAGGTATTTTGAGTGATTTAGGAAAGGTTATACTTGAACTATGGGCCTCGGTAGGGGTGAGGGTTGTACCACAAGAAATAGGTATCGCAATGATATTGGAGTAAATGAAATTGGCATTTCATCAAGAATGGATGAATAGAAAATGGAAGCTTATACCAAAATCGAAATGCTAAAACTTATTAAAGCAATGGCAAATAGTCAGCTACTGACTCTGATATATGAAACGGATTCAGATAAAGATTTCGATCCAAAGACATTGTGGAGCACAACAGGCATAACTTACTTACAGTGGCTGGATGCATTATGTGATGAAGGCGTTAGGCGAGGACTATTGCTTACTGAACCAAGTAAGGATATTCGAGATGATTCCTTTTAAATTGGGGAATTCATGAGGAAGGAGAATACAAATGAGTACATTAGAAAAAGCAATTGTGATTGCAACACAAGCTCATGCTGGACAAGTCGATAAGGGTGGCAACCCATACATACTTCACCCTTTACGAATCATGTTAAAGATGTCGACGGTAGAAACTATGATATCAGCTGTTTTACACGATGTGCTTGAGGATACAGATGTTACAGTGGAAGAGCTTCGAAATGAAGGGTTCTCTGAGGAAATCATTGCGGCAGTTATTGCTTTGACCAGAAATGATGACGAAACATATATGGAATTCGTCGGAAGAACAAAGCAAAATCCAATCGCAAGGTTAGTGAAGTTGGGTGACTTAGAGGACAATAGCGATTTGTCAAGGATTCCAGAGCCAACCGAGAAAGACTATGAGCGACTGCTACGCTATAAGAGAGCCATTAAAGAACTGCTTTCAATATAGAACGCGAGCGGGAAGCACAATGCTCCGATTTGGAAAGGACTGCTTGAAGTAAATGAGATTTTACCTTAATTAAATACACTATACTTCGATTAGAACATATGTGGTATTAAAGAAGTCATATGAAATCTTAATTTGTATTTACTTGCCTTGCTAAATCTGTTGATGATGGATGGTTCATATATGAATGTCAGAAGGCTGCCTAGCATAGATAGTTAATCACCAACCGCCTACGGGCGGTATTTTTGCATTTTCGGAAAGACCTACTTTCTCGAAACGATTTCCACGAAATTTTAGCTGATCAATTAAAAATTCCTTTACAACCGAATAGTCAGAATTGAAAACATATAACGTGCAGATTATAATTTTACTTAATTTACAATAAATCCCACAGGGGGTATTAGTTAATGAAACGATTCACAACTGTATTACATGCAGCTCTCATAACTTCTGTACTATTTAGCTCGCAGGGAGTTAGCTTGGCACAGGAAAAGAATAGTGAAGCTATGGTAGATCAGCAGGAGATCGAGCTCATCGAAATCGGCATAGCCCAAGTGATTTACTTGGAAACGTACCCGGGCTACTCGTATGCATTAAAGGAGGGAAAGTATGTCTGGCTCGATTATGATAAAGGCACCTTTGAGTATAAATTGGTGGCAGGATTGTCTCAGGCAACGGATTATCTGTATCAATATGACCAGTACGGAGTTTATCTCAAAACTATCAAAGTAATTGTCAAATAAGCAGAGTGTGTCCATCAAAAGTTTTAACCGAAAGCTTTTGTCTGGTGAAGACAAAATAGGCCGATGACGGTCTATTTTTTATTTTGTTGCTTGAGACGAAAGGAACCGGGATGTTTTCGAGTATCCCACTTATAAAAACATTTGTTAAAACCCTTGAGAAACAAGGTTTTTTATGCCCTCAACCATCCTCCCTGATTACATACCCCCCTAAGAGGTGGTTACCGCTTGATTATTTTTCACCTTGATTCAACAAAAGCATTTCAGCTTTCTCTCGAAGTTATCAGCTGCCTCTTTTTGCATTTTTGGCACCATGGCAATATTCGTTTATTTTAATCCATGTTGCAGGTATATCGAGCAGGGTAGACTCAAAACCGAATAAGGTGGTTTTTTTGTACATAAAGGTGTATTTGTAACTTTATACCTATCGCTCGTAATCATTCTACATCCGATACTTCAAAATGTGGGTATTATTTCCTTTTTACATATAGATTGGATATCTAGCATATCGATCACCATGAGTCTTCCATCTGTATTGAATCCTTTACAGAGAGGAGGAGACTGAATGCCCAATATTGAAGGTATCAACATCCAACAATCAAGTGCGGAACGCAAGAGCTACGTGGTTGTGGGAGCTATTTTATCTTGCAGCAACGGAAGTAAACAGAGTCGGCTGAAAATGCCGTTCAGCCATGGTGTTTTTGTAAAAGGAAAGCCGCAAATGAACATCATGGATTTTGTTCCCAACGTAAATATCATGCCCTTTGGAAAGTGCAGCAGCTTACAAAATCCCACAGTCGCTACAGCCACGGCAGCTAACAACGGTGTACTTAAACCAATGCCATGCATACCTCTGACAACAATGCCATGGATAGATGGGAAAGCGGACAAAATGGTCGGTGGCCATCCTGCATTGCATAATAAATCAACAAATATGTGTTTTTATTGTGGGCAGATCAAGATAGAAGATGACGGGCAGGATTTGGGTGGTGTGACGATAGGAAATCAGTCGTCAACAAATAGCGGGACGTCTGCTGCTGGTTTTGGACAAGGACCAGCTTGCGAAAAGCCGCAGGAAAAGCCCGGCATGTGGGATAGTTTCGTCAAAGGAATCTCAATGCTGGGAGACGTTCCAGCCGCGATGCAAAAAGCGGCAAGTGAGTTGCCAGGGGCTTTGGAGAAAGCTGCTAATGATTTGCCAAAAGGTTTGAAAAAGGCAGCGGAGGATTTACCAAAGGGTATTGAGGTGTTTGTGAAGGAAGGCTTTATCGAGCCAATGCAAGAAGACTTGGATACGTTGCGGGATGAGGATGTCAATCTTGAGGATGCACTTGCAATTAGTGGTCTTGCCGTACATGCACTGACGTTGGGGAGAAGTAAGAATGTTAAGGATATAGTGAATGCGTTAAAGAAGGGAACGGGTAATGTTAGACCTGTACAACAAATTAATAATAGATTTCCCGATGATGTTCAAACTGGAAAAGAGTTTTCTTTCAATATCGAAAATGGATATTTGAAAAACACTAATGGTCTTACAGGAGTGGATTTTGTTATAGACATGAATGGAGGACTTCATATTGGGAGAGGGCATTCCTTTTTGGCAAATGGGCAGTCAGTTCAAGCGGCAGGAAAGCTAAAGCTTAATGGTCAAGGACAGGTTCGAAGTATAGCTAACCTATCTGGTCACTATACTCCTACAGTTGAGCAAGCAAAATTATTCCCACAAGTTCTTGAGCAAGCAGGGGTGAAGACTAAAAATGCTTGGTTTGATATTTATACTATAGAAACAACTCCTTCGGGATACGTTAACACAAATGAACTTGTTAAGATTTCTAGCACTAAGTTAAAGTAGGTGATGAACGTGGAAGAAATAAAGCAGATGAATAAAGATATTTTTAGAGAAAATTTATTAAAAACGATTGAGGAAATTTCGAAAAAGAAAAGATTGATTTTTAGCGATTGCAAATTTGTTATAGAGCCTGTGAAAGAAAAAGACAAGCCGCTAAACGGTGCAGATGATATGATGAGGCTAAATATTTTAAGTGAAGAAAACATTGGGAACAAGCGATTAACATTGGATAACACTGTAAATTTACTTTGTGGATTACAACCATTAGTACCAATATGGATAGATGTACTTTTCGTCGAAATGAATGAAAATGCCGCTATTTTTAAGTTGCGTTGTAGTCTAAGGTTTAGAAAGCCGACTTTATTGAGAAATGCAGAAACTGGACACGCTCCGTTCAAGGCTATAATAGAAGAAATTTTCTAGGTAAGGCTTAGGCTTCTTCTTCTGGTGGGGCTACCCAGTGCCGAATGAACCGCTTCACCTTATAATCACTAGTATAACCTTTGTTCTGCCTGAGGAAATTTTAGAATGTTTGAAAACTGTATACTTAACTATGATTTGAAGGGTAACATATCTGACACAAGACGTTTTTACGAATTTTGCAAGTCAATCGATAAACGCTCTATACTAAGGCTACGCACGATGAATAAGCCGCTCGGGTAAAGAACCGGGCGGCTCTTTTTTTGAAATGGTAAGTGAAGAGCATAGCTGAAAAAATTCTGTCGTAAGTTAGCGGGTTCCAAGCAACAGCGGGCCGTCTACTGCTGGTTTTGGACAAGGACCAGCTTGCGAAAAGCCGCAGGAGAAGCCCGGCATGTGGGATAGTTTCGTCAAAGGAATCTCGATGCTAGGAGACGTTCCTGCTGCGATGCAAAAAGCGGCAAGTGAGTTGCCAGGGGCTTTGGAGAAAGCTGCAAATGATTTGCCTAAGGGTGTTGAAGCGTTTGTAAGAGAAGGATATATCGAGCCAATGCAAGAAGACTTGGATACGTTGCGGGATGGTAAAGTCGATCTCGCGGATGGAATTGCAATCGGTGGGCTTGCCTTGGGTGTACTTACGCTGGGGGGAAGTAAAAGAATTAAGGGTTTATTGGATGCGGCAAGGAAAGGGAAGAAGAGAACTGGTGGAGGTCAAAACAATTTAAGGAAGATTAAAGATACTAAAGGTCTACGTAATGATCTACCTTTAACTGAGAGCCAAATCAAGGAACTAACAATTTATGCTGAAAAGTTAGGGATGCCGAAGGAAAACATTAATGTAGCAGGTCCTGATGATACCTCCCCGACAGGGTTATTATTTGATACGATTCTAAACATTAATAATGACGTTCTTCCTTCAAATGCAGCAGGGAAATTGTCTGCGAATAGTAGAATTACTGGAAAAGCTACCATAGCACACGAAGTAGTAGGGCATTATGAAGCGGGTCTAGCTGGGAGGTCCCTCCAAGTCATGGATGAAGAACTTAGGCCTATTATTAGGAATTTTGCATTGGATAAGCACAAGCAAGTATACGTGCTGCAAGGTTTGCTCCTGATTTAGCACAAACGGAAAGAATTATGCTTTTACGCGATGGAATATCTAGGCTACGAAACGCAGGAATTAGAATCAGAGATGTAAGGGAATTACTTTTCATTGATCGTCGATAGAAGGGAGAAAATCTTTTGGAGATAATGAGATTAGATAATGTAGTTGATATGCCCGGGCGGGGGTTGGTGCTGATCGTTAGCTTTGTTGAATCGGATACACACGACATTACACAACTAAAAAGAATAGTTGGTTCAAAGATAGTCGTAAGCAGCCTGAATGGAACGGATTTCGAATTTTGGGTTAAAGATATTAGTGTGTCATTTTCGATTTCAAATAGCCCTCTTATAGGAATAAATATTCAAGAACGAGTGAATATCGAGGAAATAAAGAAGGGATCCATAGTTTATTTCAATAGGGATTTGTCGGACGGTAATCCTCATAGGGTAGAGTGTATCGATGATAGTATCTAGGACAATTTTACGATGATCATACCACACAACCAATCCCTACCCTTGATTGGCTTCAATAGAGAAATATGTTCACTATACTTTTGAAGGGTTTACAAATCTGACAGACCTGACGCTCTTGACGGTTTTTGCAAGTCAATTGATAAACACTCTATATTAAGGCTACGCACGATGAATAAGCCGTTCGGGTAAAGAACCGAGCGGCTCTTTTGTTGGAGTGGTAAGCTGTGAGACAGAGTGATGAAAAAGTTCTTCTGTAAGTGTCGCATAAGGAAAATACTGTGAGTTCTTTAAGCAATAGGGCTTTACCTCCCATTTATACCATTCGACCCAAATAAACCATCTCCCCATAATAGGGCTCAATATGGGAAAGCTGTTGATGTACAGAAATTAAGACAAATCCAAACTGGCCAAATCCAAATAATCCAAATCCTAACCGGATCACCAAGTATTATCAGTACACCTGATACTCCAACGGGAAGTCACAGAGTTTTTGAACATATAGATGACCCTACCAGAAGTTCACATTTCCCATATGTGCAAATAAATAAAGAATGAGTGGGTGAGAGAAAGTGAGTTTATTGTTGTATCATGCTTATTTACCTGAAAATCACGCACATTTTGTTTCGGAAGAACAAGTCATGCAAGAAGGAATACAATACTTTACAAAGTCTAATAATCGTTATAGTAACGGTGGTAGAGTAAAAAATGAAAAGACTGAAAGTTTGAGACCTTTTGGTATCCCGGATTGGGTTAATTTTAAAGAAGCTATAGGTGTTAATATATCTAATCGCTTCTTTAAGTCGTTTTGTTTTCCTGTGTTTACGGATAAAATTCTCGTATTTGATAGTGAGATATCTATTTCTATCTATGATCAAGCGTTCTACGATGATTTCAAGGATTTTGATGAAGAAGCCTTGAACTTTGACACGGGAGAAAGCATTGAGCATTGGATTAAGTTGTATTGGGATAGCATGATGACACTTCAAGAATACTTGCTAAAAAGACCTTATCCAAAACCAGAGATATTAGTGTTTGAGTCAATACCTAAAGAGATTATTCGAGTGTGTGAAGAAAAATCGTAAACTGTGCGTATTTGGCTTGGTAGGGCTACCCAGTACCCAATTCATGAAGAGCACTTAATTATGATTTGAAGGTTGACGCTCTATAGGAAGGCTACACACGATGAATAATCCGCTCGGGTAAAGAACCGGGCGGTTTTTGTTTTGGATTCACTAATGTTGGAAGGAGTTAGAGATTTAGGAGCAGGTTTATACGTTCTATTCAGATTTCGAGGAGACAATGCTGTACCTAAGGTCGTAAAAACGCCAATGTTATCATATTGATAATTTGTACCTCAAGCACTTCTTTGCTTCAAAACTCATACTTCGATGCTCAATGACACTCGACGCACTAAACTGTCAAATCTGGTAAATTAAAGCAGGAATCTGTCGTTTCTAGTAGAATATAACCCTCATATAAGTAATTGAGGTGAAAAAGTTCCATGCTGTTTGTCCTATTTTCAACATTGGAATACCTTGCAATATTTGCTCTTATGACTACGCTATTTCGATTTGGTTTTTGGGTGCATATCAACCGGATTCTTTTTGTGATTTTGGTATTAATGCTTTTCTCGTTTGGGCTACGCCAATTTACGCCATATGGAGACTATGCAACCATAGCCCAAGTCGTCATCATCTTTGGGACATTAATCCTGGTATGGAACGTGAATTGGGGACAGGCTGCCTTGATGACAATGATAACATCAGGAATCTACTTGGGGATTCAGATGGTGGAAGTGTTTTTCCTAACTGTCATAGGAACCCTAGAGACAATTGAATCGTTAGGGGATCGAACCATCAATACCGGGTTCATATTCCAGACAATCTCCGCAGTACTCACCTTTGCATTATGCTACGGACTTCGGAAATGTAGACTACAATTTACATTTGTCAGAGACGGAGCGCCTTTCTCTCTTTACCACAGAGTCAACATGGTAATTTTATCACTAATCATTGTAACAGGTGTATTGATAACGGTCCTGTTTAAATTAGCAAGTACATATGGAATTGGTTCCCTAGTGTGGATTTTCTTTGGAATGGCAATCGGAATCACAATACTGGCATGGTTGGCTATAAAAAGGGATGGGGAATATGATTGAAACTCTTGCTGAAAGAATAGCCATACAACTAAAGTCGATCAATCCACATGAAACGAAGTCAGTCCCTACCATGAAATTTGGGCTAATCCTTATCATCAACATGCTGCTCATCATTACGATTAGCCTTACCCTTTCCCTCATGATAGGGACATTTCAAGGAACATTACTCACATTGGCCGGATTTTTAGTACTACGCCAATTTTCAGGAGGATTTCACTATTCATCGTCTGTCTACTGCACCATGACAAGTATTACGGGAGCGGTATTCATCCCTCTCATTACCCTTCCTACTGATTTTATCACCCCGATTATTATCATCACATTCGTTCTAGTAGCACTTTTTGCTCCGCAAGATATGGAAATGCAATCACGACTATTCAAACAGAATCAGACTTTTCTCCTCAAGATCATCTCACTTCTCATCGTCAGTTTATTATTTTTCATAGAAAGCGAGACACTGGTTAAGACCTTCTTTGTGCAAGCACTGACGCTAATTCCACTGAAAGGAGGTGGAAAAGATGAGAAATAAAGCGATGATGTTCGTAGCGAAACATGTTTCAGCAATTGCTTCATTTGTTGCAGTACTGGCAGTGTCTACAGCATCCTTCGGTTTCGTGGGGAAACCTGAAATTCCAGAAGAATTAAAGAAATAAGAAGCAATGAACGACACAGACCATTTCTCACTAGATTTCATATCGCCCTAGGAAAAAATGGTTGCCTCAATGCGATTTTTCAAATCCTACCTTTATAAACAAAACACCCGTGTATGATTGTACTGTACTTATCGACTGCTTCTTTCGGGGTGTTACCAATTATCTCAGCCCCTTGGTAGACAAGGGGTTTTCTTATTTTTTTGAATCAAAGGGGACTGTCTTTTAGTCGGAAAATCGACTTTTGAGACAGCCCCTTTCTCTTAACGCTTAATGAAACTTGGAAATAGCGAATTTAGCTGTAAAATTCATTTTTTTCATATAGGAAGAATTCGCTCCAGCTTGAAATTGTACAGAAATATTGCCGTCTTTTTTTGCCTGAAAGACGCGTCCGTAAGGTGAATTCGCTTGGTATGTACCAATCGCTTGATTATCCGCATCAAAGACGGTATAGGAGATCGGGAATCCTGAATTGCTTACAAAAATCGTAAGTTCTTCTCCCTTTTTCAGCGAAAAAGATTCTTTTTGCGTCACTTCGTATGAACTCAGAGAATAGTATTTCGTAACCTCTTGCATGTCTAAAGCCGTTGTTGCTGCGCTAGCTTTTGAGACTTCCACTCCTGGCAAAGATACACCCGAAAGTACTGCAATCCCTAATGCACCTGCTAAAATGACTTTTTTCATAATCGAAATGCCTCCTTTTTTGCTCATTCATGAGCGAAAGTAAATATTTGGAAATTATAACCATTATAGTCTCGTTGAAAATGATTATCAATAAGTTTTTTGAAGATTACTCTCACGGCGTGATAAACAGGACATAAAAAAAGAGAGTGATTCATTGGAATCAACATCCCCCTAAAAACGGCACACACATCCCCGTATCTGGACAAAACCCCTCATTCTCCACGCACAACTTCTCCGTAAATCCAGGGTCCTCCTGCGCCAGAAACTTAAAATAACAAACAATTTCATGATTCCTTACAGCTAAGCTATTCAACTGAAAATCCAACAAATGCTTCCGATCGACATGCTGGTAGTACAACCCTTTTTTCGTAAACGGAGGAGGGTACACCTTGGAAGGCAAAGTCGGAATAATATCATGAACATTCACGATCCAAACACTGTTCTTTACCGTCTCATTAAACCGCGAAGCAAAGATAGGTTCTCCGACACGAGGGCTCCCATACGTATACACAAAAGGTCGCGTAAACTTCGTATTCACGGCAATATCCAAGCCGGCAAGTGCGGCCAAACCTCCCCCTAAACTGTGCCCCGCAACAAATAGTCTTTTCGATCTAGAGAGCTTGCTCAACTCCCGAATCAATTCATCTCGCGCGGATTGGTAAATGCAAGTAAACCCACGGTGGGTCTTTCCTGCCTTTCTGACAAAAGGATAGGGGACTTGATACAAATCCTGATCTGACTCATTGTCGTTAAACGTGCGTGTTCCCCGAAGAGCAACAACGATATTGTCTGGTGACTCAGCTACAAAACCAAATACTTCGGGTTCCGGCGTCTCGACACCAGCCAACGCTCGAATCGTCAAGCGCTGACGATACCCTTGTGGCAAGACAAGTGAATCTGTTTCAAAAAGCTGATAGGCCTGATGGATCATGGCCGCAAGTAAAATCGCATCTTCACTGTTATAAATACGATCGATCATTCATGTGTCTCCCTTTCTCGGTTTCAAGGCTGTAAAAGCTAGCATTTGCCTTGAAACGGAATACACGTATCGGTATCGGGACAAAACCCCGGATTTTCCGCACAGAGTGTTTGGGCGTAATCAGGGTCAAACTGAGTGAGGCTATGAAAATAGCAGGCGATACTATCGTTGCGAGGCGTATTATTCAGTTGAAACGAGATCGGAAACTTGTTTTTTACATGTTGATAATAGATACCTTCCTGGGTAAAAGGAGGTGGATATTTTTGGTCGGGGAAGGTAGGAAAAGCGTCGTGAACATTGACAATCCGCAGGCTATTTAGAACGACTTTATTGAACCGTCAAGCGAAGTGGGGGTCACCAATACGCGGACTGCCATAGGTATAAACGATTGGGTGTCTAAACTGCGTGTTTACCGCTATATCTAAAGCTGCCAGCACAGCTAGAGCGCCACCGTAGTTGTGTCCAGTGATAATCAGCTTTTTTGATTTGGAAAACTGATTTATTTTTTTGAGTAATCGATCGCGTGTTGACTGATACAGGCAAGTAAATCCACGTGAGGTTTTCCCTGCATCTGTGACAAAAGGATAGGGAATTTGTAGGATGTCATAGGCAGCCAAAAGGTCTGCCGGATAGGCTGCGTACCCTCTGAAGGCAATGATGATTTGATCTTTTGATTCTGCTACAAAGCCATACATATGTTCAGTTGGATTCTCTACGTCAGCAGAAGCTCGAATCGTGTATCGGAGTTGAAAGCCTTTGGGTAAGATAAGCTCGCCTTCAAAAAATAGTAGATAAGTCTGATAGCTCATGGCTGCAAGGAAAATGGCAGCCTGACTAGTAAACATGTTGTCTTCGTCCGAGAAAAACATGTAGACAAATTCCTTTCCAAACAAGAATAACGAACAAACACTTTTACGATCGTGCTTCGAACTTTTGTTTGTCCCTCCCAAATGAAAACAGGTCAATCCTATTTGAATATTACTTACCATGAGCCTATGTTTTTACAACGGAATGCGTGCTTGTATGAAGAAAATAAAAAGGGGCGCGTACGAGACGCTCCCCAATTACAAAGGTTTTGAGAGAATTTCAATTCCCACATCAATGGTTTTCTCTACTCCCATGAAGGTTAAAAATATTTTAGCCCTGTTTTTGTGCTTGTCCACTTTTTTGATAATGCCTTCCAGTCCTTTGAGGGGACCAGATTCTACGATCACCTTTGAATTTTCCAGATATACTTTTGAATAATCGACAACCTCACCGTTCCCCATGAGTTGGAGTATTGGGGTGATTTCTTTTTCTTCAATGCTCGAATAATAAGCCCCCTCGTCTTGCGTATAGTAACTACCGTTATTGACCAAACGCAAGCTTCTAGGGATTTTTTTGATTTTATGGAACATTTCGTTAGTCATTTCAGTCTGAATAAGTACATATCCAGGAAAAAAATTCTTTAGGACGTTATACACCATGCCTGACTTTTTCTCAGGCACCAATCTCTTCGGCACAATGGATTTTAAAGACTGCTCATTAAAATAGAGTCTGAGGTACTTTTGAACGACTTCCTCTTTACCGGATTCTACAAAGATGGCATACCATTTCAAGGTGAGCAATCCTTTCATTATGAAGTGGATTCGTAAGTATCTGGAGTACTAATTGCTTTCCAAAAAAATGGGAATGATTGAGTAGATGAATTCACAAAATTTGTGGTATTATACTAAATATATCCAATTCCTTCGCGTTATGCAATAAATGCGGTTGTTGAAAGATTCTGTATAAATAGAAAGAGTTAGCTAGATCAGCTTCTTATCGAAAGTAAAATCTCTCAGGGAATTTAATCGCTGTTTCGGCACGTTAAAGGAACGAGGGAGGTCATACGGAGAAACGGTAGTGTGTAGAACTATTTACCCACGAACCGGGGAAGCTCTGCCCTTTGGCATAGTCGTAGAACGAGAGAAGGCGGAGATTGGATTGCATGTATTTCCACAGACCTTTACGAATGAATTCGTTATCAAAGGGACAGATAGAGAGTTTCGTGCTAGTTTGTGCATGGGCTACTTTTCAGTTCCCGTAGATTTTTTAAAAATAGTAAAATTCCTGCACCCAAGAGAATTCGAGTACTATTTTCATCTGGAGTATGAACGGAGAGTAAAAAGCTACCTGACAGGGAGATATGTCGCCAAAAGAGCCATTTCGTTTTTGACTGGAGAAGACAGTTTAGATCGAATATGGATTGAGCGGGGCATTTTTCATCATCCTGTCGCAAACCTACCGAATTCAGCCAATCTCCAAGTGAGTATCACCCACTGTGATGATCTTGCAGCAGCCATTGCTTTTTCGGAGGAGTTACCGATGGGGATTGATGTTGAGAGAATTAGCGTTGATAGAAATAAAGTTTTGGAGACGCAAATGACTGTGAAGGAGAGCAGCTTGTTGTCCTGCTTGCCTTATTCCTATGAAACGACGCTCACTCTTTTCTGGACAGTGAAGGAAGCGTTATCCAAAGTTTTGAAGACTGGCTTAACAACCTCTTTTCATATCTATGAAATAAGCCAAGTGGAGATAAGAGATGGGGTTGTGTATAGCCTATTTGAAAACTTTCCTCAATACCGTACTGCCTCCTACATCCTAGGTGACTATGTGTGTTCGATCACCTATCCGAAAAAAACAGAGTGGAGTACTGCTGTAGTAAAGGATCTACTTCAGGAGATAGAACAATCCATGACAATCACGGATAAAAATTCCCCATAAGCGGTCAATTGACCAGGCTGTGGGGAGTTTTCTTTATAAAAACCTTTCATATGAACAAGGGGTGCATCATACATGGAAAAGCCTGTTGTGTTTATGTTTTCTGGACAAGGGTCGCAGTACTATCAGATGGGGAAAGACCTTTTTGATCAGAATCCGGTATTTCGCAAATGGATGCTTCGGTTAGATGAAAAGGTACATTCCCAGATCGGGGAGTCTGTCCTTGCCCAGTTATACGATGACACGAAGCGACGAGACGATATATTTGATCGCACCCTTTATACGCATCCCGCTATTTTTATGGTGGAATACGCTTTAGCCCAGGTTCTCATGGAAAGCGGAATAAAGCCCGACTATTGTCTGGGGAGCAGTTTGGGGGAGTTTGTGGCGGCGGCAGTGTCTGAAATCATGCCTGTGGAAGAATTGCTGCAACTCGTGGTTGAACAAGCCACCCTTTACGAAGCGTATTGTCAGAAAGGGAGTATGCTTGCGATTCTCCACAATCCCGATTTGTATGACCAAGAGCCATTCTTGCATCGAAATAGTGAGTTGGTAGCGGTGAATTTTCATTCGCATTTTGTCATTGCCGGGAGCAGTCATCAGCTACAGCGCATGGAGGATTATGTCAAAAACAAAGGGATTATTTGTCAACGATTACCTGTATCATATGCGTTTCACTCCTCTTACATCGATCCGGCTGAACCACATTATCGGGAGGTATTGAAACAGAAATCATTTGGAATTCCCCAGATTCCCTTTGTATCGGGTGTTCATGGTGAAATTATGAAGGAGCTACCTGCTGACTATTTTTGGCAAGTGGTAAGAAAACCAATGCAGCTTCCAAAAGCTGTCCAAGGGCTTGAGAAGCAGCAAAGCTACATCTATTTGGATTTGGGACCAGCAGGCAATTTGAGTAATTTTACAAAGCGAAATTTGCCGCAAGATTCTCAGTCAGAATGCCATTCCATCATCACTCCTTTTAAAAAGGACGGAGAAAATGTAGAGCGCATCAAGCAGCTTTTCTCAAATAAAAGGTTGAAAACCAATAGAAAGGAAGGCAGAAAAATGACCACATATGTTTTCCCAGGGCAGGGCTCTCAAATAAAAGGAATGGGAGGCTCTCTTTTTGATGAGTTTCCAGAAATAACGGCGAAAGCTGATCAGATATTAGGTTATTCGATCAAAGAACTATGTCTGCATGATCCAGACAAGAAACTAGGTAAAACACAATTTACCCAGCCTGCTCTGTATGTGGTCAATGCGCTTAGCTACCTGAAGAAAGTGAAGGAAACCGGGAAAAAGCCTGACTATGTGGCGGGGCACAGCCTGGGTGAGTACAATGCGCTTTTTGCATCAGGGGTGTTTGATTTTGAGACAGGGCTGCATTTGGTGAAAAAAAGAGGCGAGTTGATGAGTCTGGCCGTCGGTGGAGGGATGGCGGCTGTGATTGGGTTTACTTTGGAGCAAGTGGAACGCGTCTTACATGAAAATAATCTGACTAGCATCGATATTGCCAATCACAATTCTCCCTCCCAATTTGTGATTGCAGGTCGGAAAGAAGATATCGAGCGTGCCAACCCTGTTTTTCAGGAAGCGGGCGTAAAAGTATATATACCGCTAAAGGTGAGCGGAGCATTTCATTCCCGTTACATGAGTGATGCGAAGATGAGCTTTGAGGACTATTTGAATCAGTTTGCGTTTTTTGATATGACGATTCCGATAATTTCAAATGTTCACTCAAGACCCTATAAACAGCGCGATGTGAAACGGAATTTGGTTGAACAAATTACACACCCAGTGAAATGGAATGACACCATTCGATATCTCCTGGCCGTGGGGGAAAACGAAATAGAAGAAGTCGGCTCTGGTACTGTGTTGACCAAACTGGTTACTACGATCCGAAATGAAGCAGAGCCGCTGATCATAGAAGTGGAAGAAGAGAAAGAAAGCATGGGGCAAGAGGTAAAGCCGGTTGCTATCACCGTACAGGCTGAAGAGAGAGCAAACAGCATGGAGCAGCCAAAAGAGATTACCGCTTTCTCGCTGGGAGATCAGTCATTTAAACAGGACTACAAATTGAAATATCCCTATCTAGCAGGAGCGATGTACAAGGGAATTTCCTCGGAGAAGCTGGTCATTAAAATGGGGAAAGCCGGGATGATGGGCTTTTTCGGGAGCGGTGGCTTACAGCTGGATAGAATCGAGCGAGCCATCCAACAGATTCAACGTGAACTACAGCAAGGCGAGCCGTATGGGATGAATTTGTTGCATCATCCAAGTGACCCGTCTATGGAAGAAAAAACCGTCGAGCTGTATCTGGCTTATCAAGTCAGAGTGATTGAAGCCTCTGCGTTTATGGCGATTACCCCTGCGTTGATCATCTATCGGGCCAAGGGATTAAGCCGGGGGATGAACGGGCAAGTGGAGGCGGCACACAAAATTTTTGCCAAGGTATCACAGCCTGAGGTAGCGGAAGCCTTTTTAAGTCCCGCACCTGAGTACCTGATAGAAAAATTGCTGCAAGAACATAAAATCACGAGGGAAGAGGCGAGTCTGTTGCGGGAAGTCCCAATGGCGGATGAGTTAACGGTGGAGGCTGATTCAGGTGGAAATACTGATCACGGTGTAGCTTCTGCTTTGATGCCTGCCATGATCAGGCTCCGAGATAACATGATGCACAAGTATGGATACCGTAAGCCGATCAGAATCGGGGCTGCGGGCGGCATTGGGACTCCGGAAGCTGCAGCGGTCGCTTTCATGCTCGGGGCGGATTATATTGTGACAGGTTCGATTAACCAGTGCACAGTGGAGGCGGCGACCAGCGAGTCGGTGAAGGATTCGTTGCAGTTGGCCAATGTTCAAGACACAGAGTACGCGCCAGCGGGTGAAATGTTTGAAATGGGAGCGAAAATTCAGGTGTTGAAAAAAGGCTTATTCTTTCCGGCGCGAGCGAACAAATTGCACGACCTCTATCGTCAATACAACTCACTTGATGAAATCGATGAGAAAACTAAGCAGCAGCTCCAGGAAAAGTATTTTAAACGCAGCTTTGAAGAAGTGTATGAACAGCTGAAAATCACTTGCCCGCCTCAGGAACTGAAAAGAGCGGAACGGACGCCGAAATACAAAATGGCGCTCCTGTTCAAATGGTATTTTAACCGCTGTTTTGACTGGGCCTTGGATGGTGCCGAAAGCTATAAAGTGGATTATCAGATTTACTGCGGTCCTGCGTTAGGCTCTTTTAATCAATGGGTGAAGGGAACGGCTGTTGAAAACTGGAGAGACCGTCACGTTGATCTCATCGGTGAAATGCTGCTCAAGGAGACAGCCAACCTCTTGAATCAGCGTATCCTCGCTTTAACAGGTTCGAGCAAGTAAAAAGGAATGACTCTCAAATAAGAAAGGAACGGCGAAAATGAATTTGGAACTAGAACTAGTAGAATACCATCCGCAGGGCGTTTCTAACGAAGCGCCTCTTCTTTTTGTGCATGGAGCATGTCATGGAGCATGGTGTTGGGAAAAAAACTTCCTTCCTTATTTTGCGGACAAAGGCTTTTCTTCTTATGCGGTGAGCCTTCGTGGACACGGTGAAAGTGACGGCTTTGACAATCTTCATACTTACACACTACAGGATTATACGGATGATGTTCTAGAAGTGATCGGGCGTCTAAAAAACAAGCCAGTGCTGATCGGGCACTCCATGGGCGGAGGCATCGTGCAAAAGATCTTGCATCAGTACCCTGATATCATCTCGGGTACCGTTCTCGTTGCCTCAATTCCTCCGCACGGCGGGATGCGTGACTTATTCCGATTGATGTTCAAAAATTTTAAAGAAGCTATGCAGTTATTTACATATAACGAAAAAAGAGATGCCTCACTGCTTGCCAATGTCTTTTTTTCCAAGGAGCTACCGATGGAAAAAAAGGACGAGTGGGTGAAGCTCTTGCAGCCTGAATCACTGAAAGCAAGAACCGAGATGAATGGAAAAATTGTTCCCAAAACCATCAGTGCGAAAGCTCCGATGCTGGTTCTCGGCTCTAAGCAGGATCGGATGATTTCTGAGAAAACAACGCGCCGAATTGGCAAAACATACGGAATTGAGCCCGTTCTGTTCCCAAATATCAGTCATGATATGATGCTTGATCCTGAATGGGAAGCTGTTGCTGGCGAGATTTTGGCTTTTTTAAACGAATCGATATCTGAGCAGCGGAGGTAGGGGAAACATGGAAGGTTCTTATCAAATCGCAAACATTGCAACGAATGTTGAGGTAGAAATAGAACGCTTGAAATCGCAGGTGGAGTTGTTTTGGGAGAAAGAGCTGAAGCATTATATCGAGTTTGGTCTGACAGATGGGATGTCGGTCATAGAGCTGGGCTCGGGTCCAGGATTCGTGATGGAAAAGGTCATGCAGGCGTTTCCGAATGGCAGAGTGACGGGATTGGAGATTGATCCTCTTCTCGTTGATTATTCCAGAAACTATTTGACGCAAAAGCAATCGAATCGATTTGAGATCGTCGCGGGATCGATTATGGAAACGGGCTTACCTAGCGATTCCTATGATTTTGCCATTACGCGCCTCGTATTGGAGCATTTACCCGACCCAGTCGGTGCGGTTCGTGAAGTGGCGAGGTTGTTAAAGCCAGGTGGCAGAGCCGTATTCATCGACAATGATTTCGAGATGCACATCATGACCACCCCACATGTACCAGAATTGAGAGAGTTGTATGATGCCTACTGTGCGGCACGCTATGCGGAAGGCGGCAACCCGAAAATCGGTCGTGAACTGCCAACAGTGCTCAAGCAAGGCGGGCTTGGAAAAATAGATTTCGAAGTCATTTGCGCTCATAGTGAGCTTCTCGGGTACGAAATGTTTCTAAAGTCGGAGGGTGTAGGCATTCCTGTGCAGCTGGTGCGTGACGGTTATTTATCCAGCAAGGCGTTGGGCAAGTTATCTGTGGCATGGCGAAACATGCTGAATACGGAAGGACATTCTATCCTCAGACAGCTTTACATGGCTGTTGGTGAGAAATCGGTGTAGAGATTGGGGGGAGTCGAGTATGAAGGTACTTTTTCATTCATTTCATGATGTGGAAACAATAGTGAAAGAAGTAATGACCGACTTAGTAAAAGATACGACGAATCCCTTGGATTTCGATAAAAGCTTTGTGGAATTAGGTATCAGCTCGGTATTGTCAGTAGAAATGGTTGAGATGATAAATGAGAAGCTAGGCATAGACTTGGGGATTGAGGCCGTTTTTGATCACGAGAATACCAAGCTGCTAGCCAGGCACATTTTCGAAAAATATCCGCCAGCAAGCCGTACCCAGTCCGATAACGGATCATCAACGATTGCGAGCAAGATAAGGAAAATCTTGGCTCAGCTATTGGATACATCTGTGGAAACCTTGAATTTTGATAAAAGCTTCGTTGAGCTTGGCATTCATTCTGTATTGGCGGTCGAATTAATAGAAGCGATCAATGCTGACTTGGGGATTCAGCTTGGCGTAGAAGTTATTTTTGATTATACAGAGGTGGGGGAGCTGGCAGAATATATATCTCTCCAATTTGCAACGGAGATAGCAGTAGACGACAGCCAAATCCCGCCAACTGTTTTCGAAAACGAAATTCGCCACTCTGATATCGCGATCATCGGTATAGCAGGCAGATTTGCTGGCTCGGATTCAGTGGAAGAGTTTTGGGAGCATATAGCATCTGGCGACAGTTGTATCGAGGGAATAACACGCAGTGGTTGGGAAGAGGATCAATATTACGGTGGGCTTCTCAAGGACATTGATCAATTTGATGCATCCTTTTTCAATATTTCCGCCGATGAAGCAAAAAGTATGGACCCCCAACAACGATTGTTCCTGCAAGAATCCTATAAAGCTTTTGAAGATAGCGGATATTCGGTTGACCAGTTAGCGGGGAGAAAAGTAGGTGTGTTTGTTGGAGGGCGTCGTTCAGACTACCAGGAGAAATCCATGTTGGCCGAAGGTGTCTCTTCACAAACGATGCTAGGCAATGAAATGTCCATGCTAGGAGCAAGACTCTCTTATTTTTTCAATCTCAAGGGACCAAGTCTTGCGGTAGATACAGCTTGTTCTTCTGCTTTGGTAGCCATTCATTTGGCTTGCGACAGTCTTCGCAGGGGAGAAACCGAAATGGCTCTTGCAGGCGGCGTTGCGATTCACAGCTCCCCTGAATTTTTTGTGATGTCCTCGAAAATGGGGGTAGTTTCACCGGATGGAACATGCAACACCTTTGACAATGATGCAAATGGCATGGTGTTTGGAGAAGGCGTTGGGGCGGTCGTACTGAAACCAGTTGCGAAAGCAGTGGAAGATGGCGACCATATTTATGCAATCATCAAGGGCTCAACGGTGAATCAGACAGGAAAGTCAAACGGGATTACCGCACCGAGCATGCTTGCCCAAAAAGAATTAATTGTGGATGCGTATGAGAATGCAGGGGTTGATCCAGAGACGATCAGTTATATCGAAGCGCATGGAACTGGAACGCAGCTGGGTGACCCTATTGAAGTGAAGGCATTGATTGAAGCGTTTCGTTCATTTACGGATAAAGTACAATTTTGCGCGATTGGCTCACATAAGCCCAACATCGGTCATACCACGATGACATCGGGACTGGCGAGTTTGTTTAAAGTGGTCATGGCGATGAAATATAAGAAGATCGCTCCGACGATTAGCGTCAAGGAGGTCAATAAGCATATTAAATTGACCGGGAGTCCTTTTTTCATCAATACGGAGCTTATGGAATGGAATACGAGTGATGCCACTCCGCGAAGAGCAGGTGTGAGCGCTTTAGGATCGAATGGAACCAATTGTCATCTGATTTTGGAAGAAGCACCTACGCTACAACCGCAATCAGGCAATCAGCAAGCAGGAGCCTATTACTTGTTCCCGTTTTCAGCCAAGAGCGAGTCAGCCCTCACACAAAAACTGGATGAAATGTCCCAATGGTTAGAAAAAGAAGCGGGACGTTTTCACGAACAAGATATTTCTTATACCTTGTTCACAGGGAGAAGCCATTTTTCGTATCGTTGCATGTTTATTGCCAAGGACGTAGATGAATTACGGAAAAAAATCGCGGAAGTAATGGAAACGGGAGCAGCTGCTGACTATTTTGTCCAGGATGAAACAGACGTGCGGCTAGAAAAGAGCTTGAGAGAGTTCGGAGAAAAATTAATGGCAGAAGTAGCAGAGAACCGTTCTCTATCCAACCAGGCAAGAAAAGAGAAGCTGGCCACGCTTGCCGATTTATTTGTAAAAGGATACAAGCTGGATTGGAGTTCCTTCTATAAAAACGGCAGATACAGCCGGGTTCCTCTGCCCGCCTATCCATTTAGAGGGGAACGCTATTGGTTGCCCAAAACCGAGCGACAGGATCGCTTGCCCAATACCCATCCCGAATTGTGGAAGGAAATGGACGAGCTTCTCGTCAAGCTGTTATGGGCGCAAATGCAGTCTATCGGTTGGTTTATTGCCAAGAGCGTGAATGTCGCCGACCTCAAGGCAAAAACAGGCTTCCCTGTGCGTTATGAAAAATGGTTGGAAGAAAGTATGGCGATGCTAACCCGTCACGGCTATCTCGATGGCTATGATGGAGAGCAATGCCTGGTGGTCGATCCGACTTTGACCGAAGTAGAAGCGGTATGGGAAGAATGGGATCGACGTAAGGTGGCATGGCGAGAAGATGCCAATCTGGTAGTGCGGATCAGTTTGCTGGAAGCAACGATGAAATCTCTGCCGCTCATTGTAACAGGCAAGAAGCTTGCTACAGATGTCATGTTTCCAGGCTCTTCTATGGAATTAGTACAACCTATCTATAAAAATAACCCGGTGGCAGATCACTACAATGAGGTGCTCGCGGAAACAGTCGCAGCCTATGTGGAAGAACGGGTGAAAAAAGATTCTTCGGCAAAAATTCGCATCATAGAGATTGGGGCGGGGACGGGCGGAACGAGCACGTTTGTCTTTGAAAAGCTGAAGCCTTATCAGCCGTTTATGGAAGAATATTGCTATACCGACATCTCCAAAGCATTTTTGATGTTCGCGCAAAAGGAATATGGACCGCATGTTCCGTATTTGACCTATCAAATTTTTAATGTGGAAGCGCCTTTTGTTGTGCAAGGGGTTCGAGAGGCCTACTACGATCTGGTGATTGCGGCTAATGTGCTGCATGCCACCAAAGATATTCGCAAAACCTTGCGCCATACCAAGGCTGTTTTACGAGAAAACGGTTTGGTTCTTTTAAATGAGATTAGCAGTAATTCCTTGTTCCTTCATTTGACCTTTGGTCTTTTGGAGGGCTGGTGGCTGTCTGAAGATACAGATGTACGTATTCCTGGTTCTCCTGCCTTAACTCCGGCATGTTGGCAAACGGTACTGGAAAGTGAAGGATTTCACACGATCTCTTTTCCAGCTCGGGAAGCGCATGATCTTGGACAACAGATTGTCATTGGAAAAAGCGATGGCGTCCTTCACCCTGATGTTGTACAGCAGGCAACAGCACCGCAAAACATTCCAAGCCAATCTGTAGTGACCGAGCAGACGGTGACGGATTATGTGAAGGATATGATTATTGAAAAGCTGGGTGCCGCATTGGAAGTCGATGTCGATTCGATCGATGTAGAAGAGCCTTTCAGAGATTATGGATTGGATTCGATTCTTGGCGTTCGATTGGTGCAAGAGATCAATCAAGCGTTGATGATTGAAATTGAGACAACGATTCTGTTTGATTACAGTTCAGTAAATCAACTTACAGGTTATATTTTGTCTGTGTACAAAGCGGTTATTGCTCAAGCGTTAGGGCAGAAGATCAGTCTGTTCGAGCAGAGGGAAGATCCCGTTTCTGCTATTCAGACCGAGCCATATATTCAAGCAACTCCAATGCTTTCAGAGGAAAAAAGGAGTGTGTCCGAAAAAGCTTCGTCCCCTACTGAACCCATTGCGATTATTGGAATGAGTGGCAAGTTCGCCTCATCTGGCAACACTGACGACTTATGGGACCACTTGGTGAGCGGCTCGGATTTGCTTAGGAAAGTGACTCGCTGGGATTTATCAGCGTACGGTTTGGACGAGGAAGAGGGCTATCAATACGGCGGGCTTGTAGAAAATATTGACTTGTTTGATCCGCTTTTTTTCAATATCTCCGGTTTGGAAGCTGACTATATGGACCCGCAGCAACGCTTCTTTTTGGAGGAATCCTGGAAGGCGTTGGAGGATGCTGGCTATGCGGGTCAAGGTGTGCAAGGAATCCAATGCGGCGTCTACGCGGGATGCGCCAAAGGCGATTATGATCGTCTCGTGGGAGAGAATCCTCCTGCCCAAGCCTTCTGGGGAAATATGGAGTCTATTGTGCCTGCCAGGGTTGCTTATCATCTGGACTTGCAGGGACCTGCTGTCACGATTGATACGGCTTGCTCGAGCTCCTTGGTGGCGATTCATATGGCGTGCCAAGCCTTGCGGACAGGTGAGATCGACATGGCATTGGCAGGTGGTGTCTTCATTCAATCTACGCCGGGCTTTTATTTGTCGGCCAAGCGAGCAGGTATGCTGTCACCGACAGGACGCTGCCACACGTTTGATGAGCGGGCAGATGGTTTTGCGACGGGGGAAGGCGCTGGTGTCGTTGTCCTGAAACGTCTCTCGGAAGCGCTCGCTTGCGGTGATCATATTTACGGTGTCATTCGAGGCTCGGGAATCAATCAGGATGGAACGACGAATGGGATTACAGCGCCGAGTGCGAAGTCCCAGGAACGCTTGGAACGCAATGTCTACGATACATTCGACATCAATCCTGAGCAAATTACAATGGTCGAGGCGCATGGAACAGGGACCAAGCTGGGAGATCCGATTGAGTATCAAGCGCTCACTCGTGCTTTTCGGGCCTATACGGATAAAAAGGAATTTTGTGCGATTGGATCGATCAAGACGAATATTGGACATACCCAGATCGCAGCAGGTGTTGCAGGGGTCATCAAAATCCTTTTGTCATTGAAACACAAACAAATCGCGCCATCCCTGCATTTTGAAGAGGGGAATGCCAATATTAAGTTTGTAGACAGCCCTTTTTATGTCAATACACGCCTGCAGGAATGGTCAGTGGAGCCTCAAGCCAAACGCTGTGCTGCGATCAGTTCCTTCGGAGCCAGCGGTACGAATGCGCATATGGTAATCGAAGAGGCGCCACAGGTAGAGCGGAATCATGCAAAAAAACCGGGCTATTTGCTTGTGCTGACGGCGCGTACTTTTGAACAATTGCGTCAGCAGGCTGCCCAATTGCTTTCGTTTTGTGAAAAAGCACCGGAGACGGATTGTGGAAATATCAGCTATACGCTGTTAGTAGGCAGAAAGCATTTCCATCACCGCTTCTCCTGCCTTGTTCAAAATACAGCCGAGCTTGTCCAGCTTTTGAAAAAGTGGCTGGAAACAGGAAAAGCATCACAGGCTTTTGTTTCTGAATTAAATGAAAAAGATCATCGTGAACAAATCGCATTGAAACGTTATGGAAATCAAAGCATCGAGAATCTGCAGGTAACGAGTCAGGCCAGCGAATATTTGGAGCAGCTATCTGTGGTCGCAGAATTGTTTGTGCAGGGATATGGATTAGACTATGACAAGCTGTTTGCGAACGATCAGTATTCGCGTATTCCACTTCCCACGTATCCTTTTGCCAAGGAACGTCATTGGGTACTGGAGAGTGAAACAAAAGCATTTGCTGTAAGGGGAGCGGCAACTACCATCACAGCATCCGTGATCCATCCCATGCTGCATCAGAACACGTCTACTTTCTCCGAGCAACGGTTTAGCTCCACCTTCACGGGAGAAGAGTTTTTCTTGGCGGATCACGTAGTCAAAGGGCAGCGGGTATTACCAGGAGTTGCCTATCTGGAGATGGCAAGAAGCGCGATGGAGCAAGCTGTAGGAGAAGACGTCCACGAGAATACGTCGATGAAGCTACAGAATGTCATATGGGCTCGTCCGATCGTTGTGGGCGATCAGCCTGTTCGGGTACATACGGGCCTCGTACTCGACGAAGATGGGGGAGTATCCTACCAAATCTATAGCGAGGCAGAGGGCAGTGATGCCAAGATCGTGGTACACAGTCAAGGTGATGCTGTGCTTACTCCACGCTCGGAGTTGCACATGCTTGATTTGTCCGTTTTGCAAGAGCAGTGCAGCGAGCAGGTGATTTCATCCGAGGAATTCTATGAGTTCTTCAGAGCGATTCAAATTGATTATGGACGCGGACATAAAGGAATAGACAAGGTATATGTCGGGTCTGGACAAGTCTTGGCAAAGCTGGTTTTACCGTTATCGGTCACCGGGTCAGTGGATCAGTTTGTCTTGCATCCAAGCTTGATGGATTCAGCGTTGCAGGCATCTGTGGAGTTGACACTTTCTTCTCGTGACGTGATGTCGTCTGACAGTTTGGCAAAACGCAAGCCAGTGATGCCTTTTGCCCTGGAGGAAATGGAAATCATTCGCCCGTGCACCTCTGAGATGTGGGCATATGTGCGCTACAGCGACGGTAGCCAAGCAGGGAATAAGGTGGAAAAATACGATATCGACCTATGTGACGACACAGGAACGATTTGTGTACGGATGAAGGGATTCACATCTCGGGTATTGGAAAGAGAGATCCAAACAGATCGTACAGCAGCAAAAGGGGCAGTTGAGACCGCAAGCGAATCGCTGATTGGAACCATGCTGCTGAGTCCTGTTTGGGAAGAGGCTGTAGTGGCTCATGGTTCGGAAACGCCACTTGCAAGCGAGCGTATTCTGATTGTTTGTGCAGATGACGAGAACCGAAGCCTTGTTCAACAACGCTATCCGCGGGCAGCTACTATGGAGATTACGCCCGCAGAAAGTATAGATGAACTAGCCGTGAAGCTGGAGCAGATTGGTTCGATTGACCATATCATCTGGATTGCGCCATGGATTGATTTGGAATACCTGGCAGAAGAGGCCCTGATCATCGAGCAGGAGCGCGGTGTATTTCATGTATTTCGTTTGCTAAAAGCGCTGCTCAAACTGGGCTACGATACCAAGAAGCTAGGATGGAGTCTCGTAACTTTCCAGACTCAACCGATTCATCCGAACGATGTGGTGAATCCTATTCATGCCAGTCTTTACGGTTTAGTCGGTTCGATGGCAAAAGAATACACGAACTGGCGTATCCGACTGGTTGATCTGGAAGCGGGTCGTGTTTGGCCTATAGAGGATGTTTTCACACTTCCGCCAGATGCTGAGGGGAATGCAACGGTTTATCGCGGAGGGAAATGGTATCGTCAGGAATTAATTCCATTGCGTCAAATGGAAAGGGAACAGGCTTCCTACAGGCAGGGGGGAGTCTATGTGGTGATCGGAGGCGCTGGCGGTATTGGCGAAGTCTGGAGCGAGTACATGATCAGCACCTATCAAGCCCAAATCATCTGGATTGGACGCCGAGAAAAAAATGCAGAGATCCAAGCCAAAGTGGATCGACTTGCAAAGCTCGGACCTGCTCCTGTCTATATCGCGGCGGATGCGACGAATCGCAAGTCCTTGTACTTTGCTTATGAAGAAATCAAAAAAAGATATAAACAAGTGAACGGAGTCATTCATTCCGCAATTGTTCTGCTAGATAAAAGTCTCGCGAATATGGACGAAGAGCGCTTCCGTGCGGGGCTTTCGGCAAAGGTTGATGTAAGCGTGCGGATTGCTCAAGTATTTGATCGGGAGCCGTTGGATTTTGTCATGTTCTTTTCATCGATCAATTCATTTACCAAGTCGCCTGGACAAAGCAATTATGCGTCAGGTTGTACGTTTAAGGATATATTCGCGCACCAGCTATCGTTGCATAGCCTCAGTGCAGTGAAGGTGATGAATTGGGGATACTGGGCGAACGTGGGCATTGTTGCCACCAAGGATTATCAGGAGAGAATGGCACAGGCAGGATTAGGCTCCATTGAACCTCGTGAAGCGATGGAGGCTTTGGAAAAGCTGCTTGCAGGACCCATCAATCAAGTCGCGTTGGTGAAAACAACGAAATCACAGGCCATGCTTAAAGTAAATCCGGATAAATCCATTTACATCTATCCTGAAAAGCTAGTATCCCACATCGAACGCGTAAAGAATGAGATGCCCAAACTAGAGTTTTCGTCTCAACGCAGACAATCTGAAATGGAGGCTTATAAATGAATACAATGGATAAGCTTCTCAGTGAACTACTCTATGGTCAATTACAGTCAATCGGGCTGTTCACGGTAAAAAACCAGACGATCGGAGAACTCAAAGCCAAATTGCATGACAGGTACGGCAAATGGCTGGAAGAAAGCATAGCCGTTCTCGTACAAAACCAGTATCTTGCATACGATGGAGAGTCACTCATCGCAAAAGATACTACCCCTATCAATCTCGAAACCGCATGGGAAAAATGGGAGGAAGAAAAAACAGCATGGCTGAACGACCCGAATAGTAAAGCGCAGGTGATTCTGGTAGAGGCAACCATGCGCGTACTGCCAGATATTTTGTTAGGAAAGATTCCAGCTACGGACATCATGTTCCCTAATTCCTCGATGGAACTGGTGGAAGGGATTTATAAACACAATGAGGTTGCGGACTACTTTAATGAAGTGCTCGCCAATACGATTGTTACCTATGTGAAGCAGCGTACGGAGCAAGATCCTTCTGCTCGGATTCGCATTTTGGAAATCGGGGCAGGTACAGGTGGAACGAGTGCGATCGTACTGCCAAGGCTAAAGCCCTTTCAGAAACATATCGAGGAATATTGTTATACCGATCTTTCGCAAGCCTTTTTGCTTCACGCCGAAAAAGAATATGGAGCAGAAAATCCATATCTCACGTATCGGATTTTTAACGTGGAAAAGCCTGTTGAGGAGCAGGGGATCGCTGCGGACACTTATGATCTCGTGATTGCCACAAATGTTCTGCATGCGACAAAAAATATTAGCCAAACCTTGCTCCACGCCAAAATAACGTTACAGAAAAATGGCTTGCTAATTCTGAATGAATTAACGAGCAATACCTTGTTTGCTCACTTGACGTTTGGCTTGCTGGATGGCTGGTGGCGCTATGATGATCCAGAATGGCGAATTCCTGGCTGCCCCCTGTTAACGGTTGAAACATGGCAAAAGGTGTTGAAGAAGGCAGGATACCGATCTGTTTTCCTGCCAGCAGAAGACCAGCTGGATTTATGTCAACAAATTATTGTGGCAGAAAGCGATGGGGTGATTCGTTACAGCAGCCAACCGAGGCAATCGGCGGTAACAGTTGCGTATTCGCCTACAAAAAAGCAAGCCTCAAAGCTGAAGGCGATGCCACTCCAAAAACAAGTGCCTGTACCCACGAAACCAGCGAAAAAGTCAGGCAGAGTCACGGAGGAATTCCTTCGCGATAAAAGCACGGCTTATCTCAAAATGTTGATTGGTGAAACGCTCAGAATTCCGACCCATCAGATAAAATCGTCTGCGCCATTAGAGCAATACGGGATTGATTCGATTCTGGTTGTGCAATTGACCAATTCGCTTCGCAAAGATTTTGCGAATATGAGCAGTACGATTTTTTTCGAGTATCAAACGATTGATGCCTTGGTAGCGTATCTCATCGAGACGCAAAAGGAAGCGTTGATCAAGGTAATAGGAGTAGAAGCACAAGAAGCTGTTGAGGAAGCATTGCCCGTCGCTGCTTCAACGGCGCACACCGATCTTCCTGTGAGAAACATGAGACGCTTTTTATCCGTTCGGGAACAAGAAAGAAAGGAATCCATTTCGCCTTCATCGGTGGTGCGGGATGTGGCGATCATCGGTCTTTCCGGGCGTTATCCGCAGGCGAAAAATGTGGATGAATTCTGGAATCGTTTAAAAGAGGGGAAAAACTGCATTTCTGAAATCCCTAAGGATCGCTGGGATTGGCAGAGCTATTTTGACGAAGAAAAAGGCAAGAAGGAATCGATGTATACAAAATGGGGCGGATTTATCGATGATATGGATAAATTCGATCCCTTATTTTTTCAAATCTCTCCCAAAGAAGCCGAGGAGATGGACCCGCAAGAACGGTTATTTTTACAAGAAGCCTATGCGAGTATTGAGGACGCTGGATATACGCCTACAACTCTGTGTGAAAGCAGAAAAGTAGGCGTTTTTGTCGGCGTGATGAATGGCAATTACCCAACGGGAGCCACTTATTGGTCGATCGCGAATCGCCTCTCTTATCTATTAAACTTTCAAGGTCCGAGCGTGGCGGTGGATACGGCTTGCTCCGCTTCTCTCACCGCGATTCATTTCGCCTTGGAAAGCTTGTACAGCGGCACAAGCGAGTGTGCAATCGCAGGGGGAGTCAATCTCATTGTCGATCCCGTCCACTACATGAAATTGTCAGCTTTGACGATGCTCTCTCCTTCGAATCAATGCAAGTCCTTCGGCGATCAAGCGGACGGCTTTGTGGATGGAGAGGGTGTAGGGGCTATCGTCTTGAAGCCTTTGGATAAGGCGATAGCCGATGGTGACCATATTTACGGAGTCATCAAAGGAAGCATGATGAATGCCGGTGGGAAAACGAATGGCTATACCGTCCCGAATCCGCAGGCGCAGGCGCAGCTAGTGGCGGATGCCCTACAACGTGCCAAGGTACATGCAAGAACGGTCAGTTATCTGGAAGCACATGGAACCGGAACGGAGCTAGGAGACCCGATCGAGGTTGCTGGACTTACTCGCGCCTTTGAAAAAGACACCCAAGACAAACAGTTCTGTGCATTGGGATCAGCGAAGTCGAATATTGGTCATTGTGAAAGTGCGGCAGGGATTGCTGGCGTAACGAAAATATTATTGCAGCTGAAGCACGCGAAATTAGTGCCATCCTTACATTCCCGTACGCTCAATCCCAATATTGATTTCACCAAGACGCCGTTTGTGGTTCAGCAAGAGTTGGCAGAGTGGAAACGACCGATTGTAGAGATCAATGGCACAACCAATGAATATCCACGAATTGCAGGGATTTCCTCGTTTGGTGCAGGGGGAAGCAATGCCCATGTGATTATCGAAGAATATATTCCGGAAGAGCAAAAGCAATCCGGTTTGAAAATCACACCTCAGAACCCGGCTATTTTTGTTTTGTCAGCAAAGAATGCGGAGAGGCTGTTTGAGATCGTTCAGCAGTTGTTAGCTTTTATCCAGGAACACTCTCTGTCCGATGAGCACTTAGCAGACATGGCGTACACGCTTCAGGTAGGACGTGTAGCCATGGAAGAGCGCATTGCTGTCATCGCAGGCACTATGAAGGAGTTGCAACAAAAACTAACAGACTATGTAGAAGGGCAAGAGCACATTGTTGATTTGTATCGTGGTCAGGTAAACCGAAATCAGGAAATGCTGGATATTTTGACGTCCGATGATGAATTAGAAGAAACGATTGCGAGATGGATGGAACGCGGAAAGTACAGCAAGCTTCTCGACCTGTGGGTGAAGGGCTTATCTATCGATTGGAACAAGCTCTACCAGGAGGAGCAACCGAGTCGGATCAGTTTGCCGACGTATCCTTTTGCCAAGGAATCGTATTGGACCCACGCCAGGTCTGTTAGCAGCAGCGCAGGTGTGGGTGCGATTCATCCTTTCTTACACCAAAATACATCTGATTTCATGGAGCAGCGGTTTAGCTCCATGTTTACGGGACAGGAGTTTTTCCTGAGTGACCATGTCATTAAGGGGCAACGTGTCTTGCCAAGTGCGGCTTATCTGGAGATGGCACGGGCAGCGATCCAGCAGGCGACGAGAGGGCTTGATTCGGAGCGAGAACCGGAAGGACTCCGCTTCAAAAATGTGGTCTGGACGCAACCTTTGGCTGTTGGGCCAGAGCCCGTTCAGGCACATATCGAACTCTATCCTGAGGCGAATGGTGAGATAGCTTTTGAAATTTACAGCGATAGCAACCAAGACCGGGAACAAACGGTGGAGATT
This sequence comes from Brevibacillus sp. HB1.3, assembly GCF_013186635.1. Taxonomy (NCBI): domain Bacteria; kingdom Bacillati; phylum Bacillota; class Bacilli; order Caryophanales; family Paenibacillaceae; genus Brevibacillus; species Brevibacillus sp. HB1.3. The sequence continues at coordinate 35,986 of NZ_JABMIT010000003.1, forward strand.
GTACATAGTCAAGGAAGTGCCGTACTGTGTTCCATTCCAGATATTCCATCATTCGATCTCTCCGTATTGCAGGAACAGTGCAGCCTAAGCACACTCAGCGCGGAACAATGCTATGACGCTTTCAAAAAGATGGGAGTCGACTATGGGCCTGCACATCGTGGGATCGAGCAGATTTTGATTGGTCAGGAGCAGGTGCTCGCGAAGCTGTCTCTGCCTTCTTCCGTGGTGAAGACCCAAGGCCAATTTGGTCTGCATCCGAGTTTGCTCGACGCAGCTCTACAGTCGTCCCTTGGCTTGATGATGGCAACCAGTGATTTTTCGCTGATCCTTCCCTTTGCTCTTGAAGAAATGGAGATCGTAGGTGCTTGCTCCTCTTCCATGTGGGCACTCATTCGCTACAGGGAAGGCAGTAGGGCTGGAGACAGAGTGGAGAAGTTTGATATCGATTTGTGTGACGAGAACGGAAATGTCCAAGTGCGGATGAAGGGCTTTTCTACGCGCAGGATCGCAAATGAATCTGTTAGATCAGAAGTAGAAGCGCCAAAAGCTTCCGTTCCTCTCGAAGGGGAGAAGGCCATAGATTCCTCCTCACTGATGGAACAGGCAACCCCTTATTTTAAAAAGCTGCTTTCCTCCGTGATCAAATTGCCAGCCAATAAAATGGAAGCAGACGCCTCGTTGGAAAAATACGGTGTCGATTCCATTGTGGCTATGCAGATGACCAAGGAGCTGGAAAAGCAATTTGGTTCGTTACCAAAAACGTTATTTTTTGAATACCAAACGATAAAAGAATTAACCGGGTATTTTCTTGAAAACTACCGTGAAAATCTGATGCACATCCTGGGGATGAGGGAAAATGCAGAAGCCTCCCTCGCGCAAGAATCAGAAGCAACGATGGTGGATGAGAGGAAAGCACAGACAGAGCGCAGGAGCAAAAAACGTAAGTCTCAACGATTCGCGTCCCTGCGCATGGAAACCCAGCGAGCAAAAGGGGCGTTGGACATTGCCATTATTGGGATGTCCGGACGTTATCCGCAAGCATGGAATATCCATGACTTTTGGAAAAACCTACGTGATGGCAAGGATTGTATTACCGAAATCCCAAAAGACCGTTGGGATCACAGTCTGTACTTTGATGAAGCGAAGGATAAGATCGGTAAATCGTATTCCAAATGGGGCGGCTTCATAGATGGTGTTGATCAATTTGATCCGCTTTTCTTCCATATTTCCCCAAGGGAAGCAGAGCTAATGGACCCACAGGAGCGGTTATTTTTACAGTGTGTCTATGAAACGATAGAGGACGCAGGGTATACGCGCGAAACGCTGGGCAAGCACGAAGGCTTGGGAGGCAATGTTGGTGTTTACGTAGGCGTTATGTACGAGGAATACCAGCTCTATGCGTCCGCTGAACAGGCGTTGGGCAGAGCGCTTGCGATTGCGGGGAGTCCAGCTTCTATCGCGAACCGCGTCTCCTATTTTTGCAATTTCCACGGTCCAAGCATGGCGGTCGATACGATGTGTTCGTCTTCGTTGACGGGTATTCATTTAGCGTGTCACAGCTTACAGCGTGGCGAATGTGAGGTTGCGATAGCAGGTGGTGTGAACGTTTCTATTCATCCAAATAAATATTTGTATTTGTCGCAGGGCAAGTTCGCCTCCAGCAAAGGACGATGCGAAAGCTTTGGGGAAGGTGGAGACGGATATGTACCTGGCGAAGGAGTCGGAGCCGTATTGCTCAAACCTCTGGCAAGAGCAATTGCTGATGGAGACCACATCTATGGTGTGATCAAAGGAAGCGCCATTAATCATGGTGGAAAAACAAACGGCTATACGGTTCCCAATCCTCATTCTCAATCAAGAGTGATTCGCCGAGCTTTTGAAGAAGCAGGAATTCATCCGAGAACGGTCAGCTATATAGAGGCACATGGTACAGGGACTTCCTTGGGAGACCCTATTGAAATTGCCGGATTGACGAAGACCTTTCAGGAATACACGAAGGAGAATCAGTTCTGCGCGATTGGTTCGGCCAAGTCAAATATCGGGCATGGCGAGAGTGCGGCAGGGATCGCAGGGTTAACCAAGATATTGCTGCAAATGAAATACAAGAGACTAGTTCCGTCCTTGCATTCCCGCACACTTAATCCAAACATTGATTTCAGCAAGACGCCATTTGTGGTGCAGCAAGAGCTGGCGGAATGGAAGCGACCTGTCATTGAAATCGATGGAGTAACCAGAGAATATGCAAGAATTGCGGGGATATCCTCCTTTGGGGCGGGAGGGGCAAATGCTCATCTCGTCATAGAGGAATATATCGAAGCGGAACACCGCCCACCAAGCAGCATCTCGGCAAAAAATCCAGCTGTCATCGTACTGTCAGCGAAGAATAAAGACCGTCTCCGGGAGCAGGTGCAGCGGTTGTTGTCTGCTATTCGGGAGAAAGTGCTGACGGACAACGATCTGGCTGAGATTGCCTACACGCTCCAAGTAGGACGTGAAGCGATGGAAGAGCGGCTCGCTGTGATCGTCAAGTCGATCTCCGAGCTTGAAGCGAAGCTAACGTATTATCTGAAAGATGAGGATGATAGACAAGACCTGTTCACAGGTCAGGTAAAGCGGAATAAAGAGACGATGGATGTTTTTGCCGCAGATGAGGATTTACAACAGGCAATCGAGACGTGGATCACCAAAGGGAAATACGCAAAGATTTTGCAGATGTGGGTACAGGGGTTGATTTTTGACTGGAACAAGCTCTATGGGGAAACAAAGCCTCGTCGAATCAGCTTGCCTGCCTATCCTTTTGCAAGAGAGCGCTATTGGCTGCCAAAGGTGGAGTCACAAACCATTGGTTTTACCGCAGGGGCGCCGGCTTACCTGCATCCCTTGCTGCATCAAAATACGTCTACACTTTCGGAGCAACGGCACAGCTCGACGTTTACAGGGCAGGAGTTTTTCCTGAGAGATCATGTCGTGAACGGACAAAAGGTTTTGCCTGGGGTAGCTTATCTGGAGATGGCACGAGTGGCTGTGGATATGGCAGCAGGTGTCCGAACGGATAACCAGTCGGTGATTACACTGAAAAATATCGTGTGGGCGAAACCAGTTATCGTCGAAGATGCCCCCATCCAAGTACACACGGGACTATACCCGGAAGAGAATGGTGAAATCACTTTTGAAATCTATAGCCAGCCAAGGGAAGCCGAGGAGAGTCTAGTAGTACATAGCCAGGGTAGAGCAGTACTACGATCAGCTATGGAGGCGCCAGCGCTCGACCTTTCCGCCATTCAAGCACAGTGCACAGAGATCAGTTACAGCTTTAGCCAATGCTACGAAACGTTCCATGGGATTGGACTGGCATACGGTCCATCACACCAAGGGATTGAGAAGCTGTTTGTTGGGCCAGATCAAGTGCTGGCGAAGCTTGTCTTGCCTTCTTCTGTTACGGGTACAGCAGAGGCATTTGTCCTTCATCCGAGTATGATGGACGCCGCATTACAGGCATCGCTTGGATTCATGATGGGCACTTCCGATCTTCAGCCATCCCTGCCTTTTGCCTTGGAGGAATTGAACATTTACGGTGCTTCTACAACTGCTGTATGGGCGTTGGTTCGATACAGTGACGGCCATGCAGCTACGCAAAAAGTACAGAAGCTCGACATTGATTTGTGTGATGAGCGAGGCACAATTTGCGTTAGCATGAAGGGATTCACAACGAGGGTCCTCGAAGGTGAAAAAGCTGCCGGAGTCGCAAAAAACAAAGGTACAGGTGAAGTAGGAAAAATCACTAATACGTTGATGCTGCAGCCTGTTTGGATCGAAAAAGGCATTCCCAAGGAAGCCAAAGCACCTGAATATGAACAGCATGTGGTGATGCTCTGCGAACCAGGGAAGATTTCATCGGAAAGCCTTTCATCTCAGATAAACGGTGCGCGGTTCCTAGTGTTGCAATCGGATCAGCAAGGCATAGCGGAAAGATTCCAAGCGTATGCTGTTCAGGCGTTTGAAGAAATAAAAGCCCTTCTTCAAGCAAAGCCAAAGGGGAAAATGCTGATTCAGATAATAGTTCCTTTTGAAACGGAACAACGAGTGTTTGCTGGATTAGCTGGTCTGTTGAAAACCGCACAGATCGAAAACCCGAAAGTAATCGGACAGTTGATCGAGATTGATTTGACGGAAGATTCAGCGAAATTAGCGGAGCAGTTGAGAGCAAACAGCCTTTGCCCTACAGACAGACAGATTCGCTATCAGTTAGGAAAAAGATATATAGCGGGTTGGAGTGAGGTTGCTCCTCAGGATGAAGTCAGTATGCCATGGAAAGACAACGGGATTTATTTGATCACAGGCGGAGCAGGTGGCTTGGGACTTCTTTTTGCCGAAGAGATGGCGAAGAAAGCCCGTGGTATCACCTTGATTTTGACGGGACGCTCTGCGCTGACTGAGGAGAAGCAAGCACAGCTTCGCAAGCTTGCGGACAACGGAACCGGAACCAGAGTCGAATACCGCCAAGTGGATGTCACGAAGAAACAGGCCGTAGAGGATTTGATCCAAAGTATCCAAACAGACTTTGGCGATCTTCACGGGATCATTCACGGGGCGGGCGTGACTTTCGACAACTTTATCTTGAAAAAAACCAAAGAAGAAGTACTAGCAGTTCTCGCGCCAAAGGTTGCGGGACTTCTTCACTTAGACGAAGCGACTAAGGGACTGAATCTGGATTTCTTTGTCCTCTTTTCTTCAGCCGCTGGAGGTTTAGGCAATATGGGCCAAGCAGATTATGCGATGGCCAACGCCTTTATGGATAACTACTCCGTTTACCGCAACGAGCAGATCGCGCTAGGTGAACGGAGAGGTCAGACCATCTCCATCAATTGGCCCCTGTGGAAAGAGGGCGGAATGCAGGTAGGCGAAGAGACAGAAAAGAGATTGTGGGACGATCTTGGCATGGTTGCTATGCAGACAGCTTCGGGTATCAACTGCTTGTATCAGGGGTTAGCTTCGGGACAAGATCAGTTGATGGTCATGGAAGGTGATCGTGTACGGATGAAGCAGAGGCTGATAGGGGAAACGGCAACCTCTGTGACCGCAACAGCTCATTCGAATAGCTTGCAAAGTGAGATTCAAGTGTCTTTGCGGAAAATGGTCGCTGATGTGCTCAAGGTGGAGAAAGAGGATATAGATATCTACGCGGAGCTCCATGAGTACGGCTTTGACCAGATTAAGCTGACCGAATTTACAAACAAGCTGAATCAAGCCTATCAGCTTGAGCTTACTCCACCTGTATTGGTAGAGTACCCGACGCTTCTTGCTGTCTCGCAATACTTGTTTGAAGCATACCGGGATCGGTTCATACAATCGTTCGACCCAGCAGAGCGAGCAAGTACTTCTGCAAAAATAGAGAAAGAACAGCCAATTTCCGGTGGGCAACAAGGGGTACTTCGGGCAAAAGTAAGGGAATATCTGAAAAAAGAAGTTTCTGCTGTTATCAAGCTCCCTGCTTATAAAATCGATGAGGAAGCTCCATTGGAGAAATATGGGATCGACTCGGTTATGGCGATGCAATTGACCAAGCAATTGGAAAAAGTGTTCGGTTCGCTGTCGAAAACGTTGCTCTATGAATACCAAAACATCGAGGATTTGACAGGCTATCTTGTAGCTCATCATCGAGACAAGATCATTGAAATCATGGGGGCTGGGAAAACAGCAGAGACAAGTACAGGAGAAAATGTTCCTAATGCGCTGCCTACTGCTGACTCCATAACAGCCTATCGCCGTCGTTTCTCACGATTTGTTACGCGTGAGCAGGCAAATAAACAAACAACATCTGACCTAGACATTGCGGTCATCGGTATTTCTGGTCGTTATCCGCAGGCTTCTACTATACAAGAATTCTGGAACAACTTGCGGGAAGGCAAGGATTGCATTACAGAAATTCCGCAAGAGCGCTGGGATCACAGCCTGTATTTTGACGAGACTCGGAACAGCCAAGGAAAAGCATACAGCAAATGGGGCGGCTTCATAGATGGTGTCGATCAATTTGATCCGCTGTTCTTCCATATTTCCCCGCGGGAAGCGGAAATGATGGACCCTCAAGAACGCCTTTTCCTGGAAACTGTGTGGAATCTGCTGGAAGAGGCAGGACACACCCGAGAGGTATTACAGAGTCAATATGAGAATAAAGTCGGCGTCTATGTAGGGGCGATGTATCAGCCGTATCACGCATTTGATACGGATATGGAAAAGAGCTCGATCATTTCCCTGTCTTCCTACCATTCGATTGCAAACCGAGTCTCTTACTTCTTCAATCTGCAAGGTCCAAGCATGGCGATTGATACAGCGTGTTCTTCATCTGCTATTGCCATTTACCATGCCTGCGAAAGCTTGTTGAAAGGTGAAAGCACGCTTGCCATCGCGGGTGGCGTGAATGTTTCGATCCATCCTAAGAAATACCTAGGCTTAAGTCAGGCCCAAATGATTGGAAGCCACGCAGATAGCAGAAGCTTTGGCGATGGAGACGGATATTTGCCAGCAGAAGGCGTAGGCGCTGTACTATTGAAGCCTTTAGCCAAAGCGGTGGAAGATGGAGATTCCATCCTAGCTGTTATCAAATCAGCCGCGACCAATCATGGCGGACGTACCAATGGATTTTCCGTGCCGAATCCCAACGCACAAGCGCAATTGATCGAAGAAAATTTTGCGAGAGCGGGCATTGATCCACGGACTATCAGTTATGTGGAAGCCGCCGCTAATGGTTCGCTGCTGGGAGATCCGATTGAGTTGAAGGCATTAACAAATGCTTTTTCGAAGCAGACGGACGATGTTCAGTTTTGTGCGATTGGGTCAGTGAAATCGAATATCGGTCACGCCGAAGCAGCTTCTGGTATTTCTCAGCTGACCAAGGTGATTTTGCAGCTACAACATCAGGAATTAGTTCCCTCGATAAAAGCGGAGCCGTTGAACCCGCATATCCATTTTGCAGAAACGCCTTTTTATCTGCAAAAAGCTCGACAAAAGTGGGAGCGACCCGTGCTGAGAATCAATGGGGAAGAACGAGAGGTTCCGCGCCGAGCGACGATCAGTTCGTTTGGAGCAGGCGGGTCAAATGTTCATTTGATCCTCGAAGAATATATTCCGGTGCAAAGAGAGATGAATTCCATTTCTGCTGACACTTCACCCCAGATCGTGGTTTTCTCGGCAAAAAATGCGGAGCGATTGCGTGCCGTTGCCAAGCAGATGCTTGCATTTGCCCAGCAGCAAGCGTTTTCCTTGGCGGATTTTGCCTATACGCTCCAAGTGAAACGAGAGGCTATGGAATGCAGGCTGGCTATGGTGGTTCAAGATCGTGATGAACTGGTTCATGGATTGCAGGCTTATTTGGAAGCGATGGAACTAGGTAGCGAGCCAGCTGCATCGATTCCTATCTATACAGGAGACCTCGAAGAAGACCATGGAGGAGTGAGAAATCTATTTTCTGGAAAAGTAGGAGATACCGTATTGCAGGTTCTTTTAGCAGAAAACAATCTGGACAAGCTTGCCCTTCATTGGACCCAGGGAGGTAAAATTCCTTGGGAATCCTTGCATTCAGAAGAACGTCGCATGATGTCTCTGCCTACCTATCCTTTTGCCAGAGAACGCTATTGGCTCGGCACTGAAACGGTCACTCCACCTATGGAAAAAGAGACGATAGCGATTGATATCAACCCGGACAGCCCAACAGAGGAAAATATCCAGCGGGATATGGCACAATTTCTCTCACGGGAATTACGCCTTTCGGAAGGGCAAATCAAGCCAAACAAATATTTCATGGACTATGGCATGGATTCGATCATGGTGACCAAGCTGATTCGTCATTTAGAGCTGCGCTGGAACATCAAGATCAGAGGGCGGGAAGTGCTGGAGAACCCGACGATGAAGTCCTTGGCACATCTCCTTGCGATAAAAATAAAAGAGTGCAGTCATAAAGAGATCGCTTCCACGACAGATTTTGAAACAATGTCTCCGGATAGCGGGGAACGGACGGAGAATTTCGCAATCGATATGCTGCAAAAATTCAAAGAAGGCCTACTAAGCCTGGAAGAGATCGAACAGTTAATCGACAAAGGAGGGATAATATGATGCGACGGGAAATCCTCATGGCTTACAAAGAAGGTAAGCTGTCTGCTGCGGAAGTCCAAGAAAAGCTTCTGGAGCTGGAAAACCCATCGTTTACAAGTCCTCTGTCCGTCGGGCAGCAAGGATTGTGGATGTTGCAAAAAATGTCCCCTACGATGAGTGCGTATAATGTTCCGTTATGCTTTTGCATCCGTCAGAAATGGGACGTAGCCTTATTTAAACAGGCCTGCCACCATGTCTGGAAACAGCATCCGCTTTTACAGCGTTCGATTATGGAAAAGCAGGGTGTTCCGTATCTCATTCAACGCAAGGAGCAATCGCTTGCCATTGAGCAGGAGGACATCTCAAACCTAACGTCTCAGGATGTATTGCCGTATCTCAGGCAAAAAGTAAAAGAGCCCTTTTCATTGGAAAAGGGTTCTTTACTCCGCATTCATCTATTGTCGCGTTCAGAAGAAGAGCATTATGTGCTGATTACGATCCATCATATGATTTTTGACGGACATTCCTCCTTGTTAATCTTGCAAGATTTGGTCCAAACCTATATCGGACTGGTTGAAGGAAAACAGCCAAAAGTAACACTGAATTCAACGGATTACGCTGACTTCGTAAAATGGGAACAGGACATGATGGCAAGTTCCGAAGGTGGGGAACATCGTTCTTACTGGCTGGAGCAATTGTCAGGGACGCTTCCACAACTGGAGCTTCCTGTCGATCGCCCACGTTCTTCCGCACCTAGCTTTGAGGGGCAGGTTCATACGCATGTATTTTCACGAGATGTGAGTCAGCAGGTGAAGCAGCTCTCCAAGCATTACCGTATGAACCCATCTGTTCTTTTGTTAGGGATGTTTAAAGCCTTATTGTATCGCTATACAGGTCAAACGGATGTGATTGTCGGCATGCCGACGATGGGACGTCCGGAAGAGAGATTTGATTCTCTGATTGGTTATTTTGTCAATATGATTCCCATTCGCAGTCAGGTAACGGGGGAAAAGTCTTTCTCCCAGTTCATTCGGGAATTGCAGCTTACGCTGATTGATGGGATGGATCACGCTGTCTATCCTTTTCCAGCGATGGTTCGCGAGGCAAATATTCCTCGGCTTCATGGAAATTCACCCGTATTCGCTATCATCTTTACGTACCAAAATTTTCTGCAATCGCAAAACTTGCAGCGATTTTATGATGAATGTCAAAACAAGCTTGCTATCGAATTGATTGATGGCGTTCATCAAGAGGGTGAGTATGAATTTGAGTTAGAGGTGTTTGAGCAGGAAGCCGAATTTGTACTGAATTTGAAATACAATCCGCATGTATTTGATCAAGCGACGATTCAACGGATGGCAGCGCATTATCAAAATATCGCAAACGAAGTCATCAAGAAGCCTGACATTGCTTTGGATGAGCTTCCACTTCTTTCTGCTGAAGAACGAAACATGCTGCTCGTTGAGTGGAATGCGACGGAAGAGGCATTCCCGCAGGCTTTATGCATCCATGATTTGTTTGAGAAGCGAGTTCAACAAACGCCAGATGCTGTGGCAGTTGTTTATGAAAAGCAGTCATTAACCTACCGTGAACTAGATGAGCGGGTTACCAAGCTGGCGATCTTTTTGCAGGCGAAGGGAGTAGTCCCGGAAGCTACAGTAGGGATTTGTGTCGAACGTTCTTTGGAAATGGTCATCGGTATTTTAGGCATTCTGAAAGCTGGCGCAGCCTATGTTCCATTGGATCCAACCTATTCCACAAAGCGGTTGGCATACATGGTAGAAGACAGCAAGAGCACTTTGGTGCTTACCCAGGCGCGCCTTTTGGACAAGGTATCTTCAGCCGCAGGAGAAAGTACAAAATGCATCGAGTTAGACAGGGATTGGGAAGAAGTTGAGCAGACAGCTCTTCGACAAACAACGCTCAACCGGGTAGGAAACCCAACCAATCTGGCTTATGTGATTTATACATCCGGAAGCACTGGGAAACCCAAAGGGGTCATGGTGAGTCATGAAAGTATCATGAACACCCTCTTTTTCCTGGAAGCTCGTTATCCGGTTATGGAGAACGATGTTTATTTGCTGAAAACCAACTATGTGTTTGATGTTTCGTTGTCCGAGCTGTTTGGTTGGTTCATTGGTAAAGGACATCTGGTCATTCTTCCGCCACATGGCGAGAAGTCACCAGAAATGTTAGCGGAATCGATCGTGAAGCATCGTGTGACTCATGTCAATTTTGTCCCAGCGATGCTGAATGTCTTCGTCAACGGTGTTGCAGCGAATCAGCCATTCCTACAGCATTGTCCGCTAAAATACGTGATGGTTGCAGGAGAAGCCTTTCCAAAAGAGTTGGTGAAAAGGACGGTTGTGACTTTTCCAAAGGCGAAGATTGAAAATATTTACGGACCAACAGAAGCCTCTATTTATGCGGCATGGTTCTCCTGCTCTGAAAATGAACTGGTCAGCAGCAATACACCGATTGGTAGACCTGTCGCAAATACGCAACTCTACATCGTTGATCGCCATATGAATCCCGTGCCAGTTGGTGTGCCAGGAGAGCTTTGTATTGCAGGAAAAGGCTTGGCTCGTGGGTATTTGAATCGCCCAGAGCTGACCGCAGAGAAGTTTGTAGATAACCCGTTTACACCGGGAACCAAGCTGTATAAAACAGGTGATGTAACACGTTGGCTCCCTGATGGAACGATTGAGTATTTAGGCCGAATCGATCATCAAGTGAAAATTCGAGGCTTTCGGATTGAATTGGGTGAGATCGAGAGTCAACTAATGGCTCATCCACAGATCCAAAGCGTTGTCGTGTTGGTGAAAGAAGAGGGAGATCATAAACGGTTGGTTGCTTATTTTGTCCCGAAAGCAGGTGCCAACCACGAGCAGCTTGAGCCTTCAAAACTACGCGAGTATTTAAGAAAGAATTTGCCAGAGTATATGCTCCCGGCATTTTTTGTTTCCCTGGATAAAATCCCGTTAACCGCTAATGGAAAAGTGGATCGCACAGAGCTGCTGAATCAAAAGCTTGTGGTCACACAGGCGAAGAAGCAGAGCCTTCCGCAATCTGATATAGAGCAAAGGACTTTGAAAATTTGGCAGGATGTTCTGAATGTAGAGGGGATCAGTTTAGAAGATGGCTTTTTCGATGTGGGTGGAGACTCGATTCTCGCTACCATGGTTGTCGCCAAAATGACGGAGGAGTTTCAGTGCGATCTAAATGTGACGACTCTATTTAAGTACGTCAATATTCGAGAGATTAGCGAATATATCGCCGCAAGGAAAGAGAATGAATCGGATGAGCAAATAGACTTTGCCAATTCGAACCAGACAACGGCGTATAGCGATGGACAAGCGGAGGAGTCATATCCTGATTATTATGAGGATAGCATCGCGATTATTGGAATCTCCTGCCACTTCCCTGGAGCGAAAAATCATAGAGAGTTTTGGGAGAATTTACGAAACGGTGTAGAGAGTGTACGTTTCTTCTCAGATGAGGAAATCGATCAATTACATCTGCCTGAGGAATACTTACAGAACCCGAACTTTATTCCGGTGCAGTCGACCATAGAAGGAAAGGATCACTTCGATCCAGGATTCTTTCACCTTTCGGCCAGAGACGCGGAATTTATGGACCCGCAGTTTCGGCTGTTATTGACCCATTCATGGAAAGCACTGGAGGATGCAGGGTATACACCAAAACAGGTTCCGCAGACGGGTGTATTTATGTCGGCGAGCAATAGCTATTATCAAGCACTTTTGCCGCATTTCACCAAGGAATCACCGAATGTCATGAAAGACCCCAAAGAATATGTCTCGTGGGTTTTGGCACAAGGCGGAACGATTCCGACGATGATTTCTCATAAAATGGGGCTGAAGGGACCGAGCTTTGCCGTCCATTCCAATTGTTCTTCTTCATTGGTTGGCTTGCATCTGGCTTATCGCAGCCTGCAATCGGGAGAATCCAAGGTGGCTTTAGTAGGGGGCGCAACGATTTTCCCTATGACTTATTCAGGGTATGTCTATCAAGCTGGATTGAACTTTTCCAGTGATGGTCACTGCAAGACGTTTGACGCGTCAGCAGACGGTATGATCGGTGGAGAGGGAGTCGGCGTAGTTGTCCTCAAAAAAGCTTCCGATGCGATCAGGGACGGCGATCATATTTATGCCCTCATGAGAGGAATTCGCATCAACAATGACGGGGGAGATAAAGTCGGATTTTATGCGCCAAGTATAAAAGGTCAGGCTGAGGTGATTCAGCAAGTATTAGAGGACACCAAGGTTCATCCTGAAACCATTAGCTATATCGAAGCGCATGGGACGGGCACTTATTTAGGCGATCCAATCGAATTCGCGGCGCTCAATGAAGTCTATACAAAATACACATCCAATCAACAGTACTGCGGACTTGGATCAGTGAAAACCAATATTGGACATCTCGATACAGCCGCAGGGTTAGCAGGCTGCATTAAAGTAGCATTGAGCCTATACCATAATGAAATTCCTCCCTCGCTAAACTATGAAAAGCCGAATCCGAATATCCATTTGGATCAATCGCCGTTTTATGTGGTTGATACACTGAAAAAATGGGAGAATGCACCTGTTCCTCACAGAGCGGCGTTAAGTTCATTTGGCCTTGGCGGGACGAATGCTCATGCGATTTTTGAACAATGGAAGATTGGGACAGAAGCTAAGCGTATCAACGTGAGTGATGATAACAACCATCGTGCTTATTTCGTGCCGTTATCAGCCAAAAACGATGATCGTGTTCTGGCGTATGCCCAGCAACTCGTTGATTTCCTTAGCGGGAATCAGGAGCGAGTCCATCTAGCAGATTTGGCCTATACTCTCCAGGTAGGAAGGGAAGCGATGGAGAGCAGGGCTATTTTTATTGTCAAAAATACAGCGGAACTCATTCAAAAGCTGAGTGACTTTTTGAGTGGAGCGGAACAAACAGCGGGTAGCTTTAAAGGGAATACAAGGAAAGTAAGCCACGAAGTCTCCCTATTGAAAAAGAATGGGTTTAATCGTGAGTTATGTACCAAGCTATTTGCAGAAGGGAATGGAGAAAAAGCAGCTGAGCTGTGGAGCAAGGGTCTGGATATCGAGTGGGAAGTCCTGTACAGCGATGCAAAACCACGTCGCATCAGCCTGCCTACCTATCCTTTTGCTGAGGAGTCCTATGGGGTTCCTGAGAATGTGTACAAGGAGTCGGTAGCGGCTTCTGTACAGATTACGCCAATCTCTTCAACAACGCCAACGCCAGAAACGCTGCTACTCCAACCGTGCTGGAACGAACAGGAGGTCAGCCAAAAAGCTGGCTCACCTGCCTTTGCAGAGCATCTCGTGATCCTTTGTGAATGGACAGAGGAATTCCAAGAGCATATCGAATCCGAAATGAACGGAGTGCGCTGCCTGGTCTTACAACCACAATCGCAGCAGGAAAGTATCGCGGAACGGTTCCAAGCCTACACCGTCTTGGTATTCTCGGAAATCCAGCGAATCCTTGCCAATAAACCAAAGGGAAAAGTGCTGCTGCAGCTTGTTGTGCCTGCCAAAGAGGAACAGCAATGCTTCTCTGCCCTCTCTGGTTTGCTGAAAACGGCGCACTTGGAGAATCCAAAGCTGATTGGACAGCTGATTGAAGTACAGGCAGAGGACAATCCAGCGGACTTGGTTTATAAGCTGCAACGAAACAGCATCGATGAGAAAAGTCAGCATATTCGTTATCAGGATGGCAAGCGATGGGTGAGCAGCTGGACAGAATTGAAAGCTTCCGGGCAAGCAGAGCATGTTTGGAAAGATGAAGGCGTTTATCTGATTACAGGCGGTGCAGGCGGATTAGGCTTGATTTTTGCCAAGGAAATCGCGCAGCAAACGAAGGGAGCGACGGTGATTATCACGGGTCGTTCTTCCTTGGATAAAGAAAAGACAGCCAAATGCAGCGAATTAAAAACACTGGGAGTCAATATTCAATATCGTCAAGCTGACATCACACAAAAGCAAGCGGTAGAAGATTTATTCCAAGGCATCAAGCAAGAGTTTGGTAGCCTCACAGGCATTATTCATAGTGCGGGAGTCATTCGCGACAGTTTCATCATGAGAAAAACAGTGGATGAAGTGGCGCAAGTGCTGGCGCCAAAAGTTTCTGGACTGGTGCATCTCGATGAGGCAAGCAAGGATATGGCGCTTGATTTCTTTCTTTTCTTCTCTTCTGGCGTGGGATGCTTTGGGAATGCAGGGCAAGCCGATTATGCTGCTGCCAATGCCTTTATGGATCAATACGCCAAGTATCGTAGTGGTTTGGTGAAAGCAGGTGAGCGTCAAGGCCAAACACTCTCCCTCAATTGGCCGCTGTGGAGAGATGGCGGTATGCGTGTGGATGAAGCCACAGAGAAGATCATGGAGACTAGAGGCATGGTAGCGATGCCGACTGCAAGCGGGATACAGGCGCTGTATCAAGGGGTGGCTTCCGGCTCTGTGCAGATGCTGGTTATCGAAGGCCATCTGCCAACACTCAAGGAACAGTTGCTAGCTGCTCCTGCCGTGTCTCAGCTCGATTCCACATCGATGCAGGATGAGAATTTTTCAGTCGATACAGGCGTGTTAAAAGAGAAAACGCTCTATCAGCTAAAAATGATGTTCGGTCAAGAGACGAGGCTTGGAGCAGGTAAAATCGCTGTCGATGAACCATTCGAAACATACGGAATTGATTCGATTATGGTGATCCAGCTGAATAAAAAGCTAGGGGATGTCTTTAGCGAATTGTCCAAGACCATCCTGTATGAATGTCAGACGCTTGACACCCTTGCAGATTATCTCGTCGCTGATCACTTGCCAGAATGCATGAAGTGGACGGGGCTAGATCGTCAGGGTGCGGTCAATCGTGGAACTCCAACACCACTGGCGCAAAACGAACGTGATACAGCCAGCCATGAACCGACTCGCAGTGTAGCCGTGCAATCAGAAAAGCAGATAGCACGGGAGCCGATTGCCATTATCGGCATGAGCGGTCGTTATCCAAAAGCACGATCGCTAAACGAGTATTGGGAGAATCTGAAGTCCGGAAAGAATTGCATTACGGAAATTCCGGAAGAGCGCTGGTCACTGGATGGCTTTTTCGAGCCAGATCCAGACAAGGCTGTGGCAGAAGGAAAAAGCTACGGCAAATGGGGCGGCTTTGTAGACGGATTCGCTGACTTTGACCCGCTCTTTTTCAATATGTCACCGTGGGAAGCGATGCATTTTGATCCGCAGGAACGCTTGTTTATGGAGTCATGCTGGGAAGTGCTGGAGGATGCAGGTTATACGAGACAACAGCTTGCGGAAAAGTACAATCGACGAGTCGGAGTGTTTGGCGGGATTACCAAAACGGGATTCAGCTTGTATGGACCTGATTTATGGAAGCAGGGTGAATTGATTTACCCGCACACATCGTTTAGCTCACTGACGAATCGTGTTTCCTATTTCCTCAATCTCCAAGGTCCGAGTATGCCGATTGATACGATGTGCTCCGCTTCGCTCACCGCGATTCATGAAGCGTGCGAGCATCTGTATAACGGGGATTGCGAACTGGCGATTGCCGGTGGAGTCAACCTGTATCTGCATCCTTCCAGCTATGTCTTTTTGTCAGCACTGCATATGCTGTCCGTGGATGGACAATGCAAAAGCTTTGGGCAAGGCGGAAACGGTTTTGTACCGGGAGAAGGCGTAGGTACAGTGCTGCTCAAACCACTGTCGAAGGCAATAGCGGATGGCGACCATATCTATGGATTGATTCGCGGAACCAGCGTGAATCACGGCGGAAAAACGAATGGCTATACAGTACCGAATCCAACTGCTCAAGGAGAGCTGATTCGCGAGGCACTGGATAAGGCAGGCGTTCATGCCAAGACCGTAAGCTATATCGAAGCGCACGGAACAGGCACGGAGCTTGGTGATCCGATTGAAATTACGGGTCTCATCCAGGCCTTCCGCAAGGATACGCAGGATACGGGATATTGTGCGATTGGTTCTGTGAAATCCAATATTGGTCACTTGGAAGCGGCGGCTGGAATAGCAGGAGTGGCAAAAATATTGCTGCAAATGAAGCATCAACAGCTGGTCCCAAGTCTGCATGCGAAGGAGCTGAATCCGAATATTCCGTTTTCGAAAACGCCATTTGTCGTTCAGCAGGACTTGGCTGAATGGAAACGACCGCGAATGGAAGTGAATGGAGTATTGAGAGAATTCCCGCGAATTGCCGGGATTTCTTCTTTTGGTGCAGGAGGGGCCAATGCACATGTTGTGATTGAGGAATACATTCCTGCGGTCAAGGAACGCCCATCAATTATAGTCAGTCCGCAAAATCCGGCGGTCATCGTCCTGTCGGCAAAGAATGAGGAGCGTCTCATCGAACAAGTGCAAAGACTGCTAGCGTCGATTGAGGAGCAATCCTTTACAGATGTGGACTTGGCGGATATTTCGTATACGCTCCAAGTGGGACGCGAGGCAATGGAAGAACGCCTGGCCCTGATGGTGAGCTCGCTTTCAGAGTTGGTAGAGAAGTTGCAAAGCTTTCTTGCAGGTGATGACAGCATTGCCGATCTCTATCGCGGTCAGGTAAAGCGCGGCAGGGAAACAACAGACATCTTCGCAGGCGATGAAGAGTTGCAAGAAGCGATTGAAAAATGGATGCAACGCAAAAAAATCGCCAAGCTGCTCGATTTCTGGGTGAAGGGCTTGAATATGGACTGGAATAAGCTTTATGACGACAAAAAGCCTCGTCGGATCAGCTTGCCAGCGTATCCTTTTGCCAGAGAGCATTACTGGCTGCCCAAACCGAAGACACAGCCGTTAACTCACACAAAAGGTACGTCTGGTCTGACTGCTTCCCTGCATCCTTTGCTGCATCAAAATACTTCGGATCTCCGCGAACAAAGATTCAGCTCGACTTTTGATGGTCAGGAATTCTTTTTATCGGATCATGTTGTAAAAGGAAAGAGAATTCTGCCTGGGGTTGCTTATCTGGAGATGGCTCGAGCAGCTGCGGGTCTCGCAGCGGGAGCGTTGGAAGACGAGCAATTCGCGATGGAGCTGAAAAATGTTGTCTGGGCGCAACCGATAGTGGTGGAAGAAAAGCCTGTTCAGGTACACATCGGGATTTATCCTGAGGATAACGGCGACCTTCGTTATGAAATATACAGCGAACCGCAAGTAGAGGCAGAATCGGTGGTACACAGTCAAGGGAGTGTGGTGTTTGCGGGGATCACCGCTGCACCCACGCATAATCTCGATGCGCTCAAAGCCCAATGCAGCTATCGTACGCTTCATGCCAGTGAGTGCTATGAAGCCTTTCAAACAATGGGACTTGCCTATGGGCCAGCCCAGCAAGGAATTGAGCAAGTGTACGTGGGAGAGGGACAAGTATTGGCCAAGTTAGCCATGCCTTCCAAAGTTGCCGAGACGCAAGGAGAATTCGTCCTGCATCCGAGCATGCTGGATTCGGCCTTACAATCCTCTATCGGCTTATTGCTTGGCACAGGCGATACAGCGATTCTGAAGCCAATCCTGCCATTTGCACTGGAGAAGCTGAGCATTTTTAGCCAGACTTCCTCCCAGATGTGGGTATGGATTCGACAGGCTGGCGGCAATAGGACGGGAGACAAGGTACAGAAGGTAGATATTGATTTGTGTGACGACAAAGGAACAGTTTGCGTGCGTATGCAGGGCTTCTCGGCACGAGTGCTAGAAGGTGAAGTTGAGCCGATGGATTCCAAAGGGAAACTCGGAACACTGCTGGTTCATCCTGAATGGAAGGAAAAAGCAGTGGTGAGCAATGCCGAAGCCCCTGACTATACACAGCGAGTCGTGATGATTGTTGAACCAGATCGCAATACTTGGGACAGTCTCCAATCTAACTTGAATGGAGTCCGCTGCCTTCCTTTACGATCCGCCCAAGAAGGCATTGCCGAGCGTTTCATTGATTATACGACACAGATATTGGAGGAAATTCAAGGGGTTTTCAAGCAAAAAGTACGCGGTAAAGTATTATTTCAGATTGTCGTTCCTTTGCAAGCAGAGCAGCCGTCCTTCACCGCTTTCTCCGGATTGCTGAAAACGGCGAGATTGGAGAATCCTAACCTGATTGGACAGGTAGTGGAGATAGAATCGGGCGACAACGAATTCGAGATTGCTGAAAAAATAAAGGAAAATGTACGTTGCCCATTGGATGTTCAGATTCGATATCGATCTGGAAAGAGATATGTAGCTGAGTGGGTAGAACTCGATGCTCCACAAGAAACGAGCATTCCGTGGAAAGACGGTGGAGTTTATCTCATCACAGGTGGAGCAGGCGGACTGGGTTATATTTTTGCCAACGAAATTGTACAGAAGGTTCAACAGGCGAACCTGATTCTGACAGGACGTTCCCCATTGGATCAGGAGAAGCAAGGTAAACTCCATGACTTGAAAAGATATGGTGCAAGAGTTGAATACCGCCAAATTGATGTGACACAGAAACAGGAAATGACAGAATTGATCCGCACGATTCAACAGGACTATGGGCGTCTTCATGGCATTATTCATAGTGCTGGCGTGCTTCGTGACAGCTATATCCTCAAGAAAACCAGGGAGGAAGTTCAAACGGTTCAGGGTCCAAAGGTTACGGGTCTCATCAATCTAGATGAGGCCACTAAAGATGTAGAACTGGATTTCCTGGTGCTGTTTTCCTCGGTGGCTGGCAGCCTGGGGAATATCGGACAAGCAGACTATGCGTGCGCCAACGCCTTTATGGACGGATTTGCGCATTATCGCAATGGATTGGTTGCGTTACAGCAACGTCACGGACAGACATTGTCGATGAATTGGCCGTTGTGGAAAGAGGGCGGAATGCAGGCTGACGCAGAGGCCGGTGACATGTTGGAGCATAGCAGAGGAGTAGGCGCTATGCAGACTGCGACGGGGATTGCAGCTATGTATCAAGGCTTAGCCTCTGGAAAAGCACAGGTCATGGTGCTGGAAGGTGATCTGGCGAAGCTCAAGCAAACACTGTTTTTGCAAGCGCCAGTCAACTATTTTCAATCCAAGCATTCGGTCACAGTGGATACTAGCAGCCTGCTGCAAAAAGTGGAACTTGCCTTGAAGCATACCGTGTCGGAGCTGCTTCAGGTTCCTACCACGGATATTGATGGCAAAGTAGAGCTGTCTGAACTCGGATTTAATCAGGTTCTACTAACTGAATTCGCCAACAAGCTCAGTCAGCAATATCACATCGGACTGACTCCGACTGTTTTCGTGGAGTGTCCGACGCTTCAACAGCTTGCATCCTATTTACTGGAAGAATTTGAAGACACGCTGGTCAAACAGGTGCAACCAGTGGCATCGATTACACCAACGAAAGTAGAGCTGAATGAAAAACGAGGGACCACCGTTGTGGAACAAAATGTTCTCCACGAGAAAGCGACTCATTTTGTGAAAAAGGAATTTGCCGAGGTTCTGCAACTGCCTGTGAATCGAATCGAAGAAGATGCCGCGATGGAGAAATACGGAATTGATTCGATTCTATCCATGAAATTAACCAACCAATTAGAGAAAAGCTTTGGTTCACTGCCGAAAACGTTATTTTTTGAGTATCAAACGATTCAAGAATTGATTGGATATTTCCTGGATTCCTATCGAGATAAATTCATTGAAGTCTTGGGTCTTACGGAACAGCAGGAAACGGTTGTTACCCGAAAAACAGCAATCGTGTCAACAGAAGAGAACACGTCGAAAAGGCCAATGAATAGCCATCGAGGAAGCAGTCGCAAAGGCTCGCGGTTCATCTCAACACAGAAGGAACCCCAACCAGCCAAAGGAGCAGGAGCTTTGGACATTGCGATCATTGGGGTTTCTGGACGTTATCCGAAAGCGCGGAATATCCAAGAGTTCTGGACGAATTTGCGCGATGGCAAGGATTGCATTACGGAGATCCCCAAAGAGCGCTGGAACCACAGTCTGTATTTTGATGAGGATAAGAACAAACGGGGGAAAACCTACAGCAAATGGGGCGGTTTCATAGACGGTGTGGATCAATTCGATCCGCTGTTCTTCAACATTTCTCCTCTGGAAGCAGAAATCATGGACCCGCAGGAACGTTTATTCCTGGAGTGTGTGTATGAAACCTTAGAGGATGCAGGTTATACCCGCGAATCTCTCGGATCGTCCCAAGGCTTCGGACTTGGCGGAAATGTCGGTGTTTATGTGGGCATCATGTATGAAGAGTATCAACTGTATGGTGTACAAGAAACCATGATGGGCAGACCAATGGCCCTTGGCGGAAGCTTCTCATCTGTTGCGAACCGTGTTTCTTATTTCTTTGATTTCCATGGCCCTAGCGTAGCTGTTGATACCATGTGTTCCTCCTCGCTAACGGGCATCCATTTTGCCTGCCAAAGCTTGTTGCGCGGTGAATGCGAGGTTGCGATTGCGGGTGGTGTCAATGTTTCCATTCACCCGAATAAATATTTGATGCTCGGGCAGGGGAAATTTGCTTCCAGCAAGGGACGATGCGAAAGCTTTGGGCTTGGCGGCGACGGCTATGTGCCCGGAGAGGGTGTCGGAGCCGTACTGCTAAAACCTCTGGCGAAAGCAATCGCCGATGGAGATCAAATTTACGGTGTGATTAAAGGAAGCGCTATTAACCATGGCGGCAAAACAAATGGTTATACCGTACCGAACCCGAATGCACAAGCGAGCGTGATTGGGCGTGCCTTGAAGGAGGCAGGAATTGATCCGCGGACGATTAGTTATTTGGAAGCCCACGGTACAGGTACTTCCTTAGGAGATCCGATAGAGATTGCGGGCTTGACCAAAGCTTTCCAAGCGTACACAGCAGACAAGCAGTTTTGCTCCATCGGATCAGCGAAGTCCAATATCGGGCATTGTGAGAGCGCAGCGGGAATTGCCGGGATTACGAAAATCCTGTTACAGCTCAAACACGGACAGCTAGCTCCATCCTTGCATGCGGAGGTGCTAAACCCGAATATTGATTTTAGCACGACCCCGTTCGTCGTCCAGCAAGAGCTCGCGGAGTGGAAACGTCCTGTTATTGACGGTCAGGAAATTCCAAGACGCTCCGGTGTGAGTAGCTTTGGTGCGGGTGGCTCGAATGCTCATATCGTTTTGGAAGAGTACATTCCAGACGATGAGAAACGTCCAGCTTTCCAAGTAAGTCACACAAATCCAGCGATCATTCTCCTGTCAGCGAAGAACGAGAGCCAGCTCCACGAACAGGTACAGCGTTTGTTAGCGGTGATCAAGGATCGGACCATTTCTGACATGGACTTAGCAGATATTGCTTACACGCTTCAAATTGGGCGAGAAGCTATGGAAGAGCGCCTTGGTGTGATGGCCAGCTCCATTCAAGAGCTTCAGGAAAAGCTGACGCAATTTGTAGATGGACAGGAAAGTATTACAGATGTATTCCGAGGACAGGTGAAAGGCAACAAAAAGACAATCGCCGTGTTTGAAGCGGATGAAGATTTGAAACAAGCAATCGATGCTTGGATCAGCAAAAGAAAATACACCAAGCTGCTTGATCTGTGGGTAAATGGAGGCGTGGTTGATTGGAACAAGCTCTACGGTGAGAAGAAGCCTCGGCGCGTGAGCCTGCCTACGTATCCGTTTGCAAGAGAACGTTATTGGATTCCTCAGATGGATACGCAATTTACGCGCGAAGTGGCAGCGGCATCAGAAGGGGCGCTCTTTCTTCACCCATTGCTCCAGAAAAATACGTCTGAATTGTTGGAACAGCGGTATAGCTCCACCTTCCGTGGACAGGAATTTTTCTTGGCAGATCATGTTGTGAATGGTCAGCAGCTCTTACCGGGTGTTGCCTATCTGGAAATGGCACGCGAGGCAATCGATCAGTCAGCGGGAGCCTTGAAAGCGGGACAGAATAGCTTGAAGCTCACAAATATTGTGTGGGCCAAGCCAATTGCTGTCGATGATCAGCCAGTCGACGTTCACATTGGTCTTCAGCTCGAGGATAGTGGAGAGATTGGCTATCGAATTTACAGTGAGCATGCAGGAAATGAAGCAGAAGAGATTGTGCACAGTCAAGGACGTGCTGGATTCCATACGGTTGCCGAGAAGCCGACGCTTAATCTCGCTGCGTTACAAGCCGCATGCGACCATGGCATCTTGAGAGGCAGCAAATGCTATGACGGTTATAAAAGAATGGGAATCCATTATGGTCCTGCGCTGCAAGGAATCGAGCAAGTGCATAAGGGCGTGGAGCAGGTGTTGGCAAAGCTGTCCCTACCTTTCACTGTTTTGGGGACAGAAGAACAGTTTGTGCTGCACCCCAGTATGCTGGATTCTGCTTTACAGGCGGCGATTGGCTTATTTATGGGTGCGGATGACAGGAGCTTCGATTACCAGCTTGATTCGCTCAAGCCAATCTTGCCTTTTGCGTTGGATGAACTGGAAATCTTTAGTCCATGCACGCCGCAGATGTGGGCGTATATTCGCTACAGTGATGGCAGCAAAGCAACTGATCATGTACAGAAGCTGGATATTGACTTATGTGACGAGCAAGGGAACGTTTGCGTCAGAATGAAGCGATTTTCGTCTCGTAAGCTGGACGGTAAAGAGGTAGACTTCGAAAAAACTGAGGCACAAGAGATGCTGATGGTTCATCCTTGCTGGAAGGAGCAAGCAGCTGTCCAAAAAACGGAGACGCCTGTCTATGCACAGCATATCGTGATGATGGCGGAAGGCTTTGAAGCGTCGCTTGCGAGTATTTCAGCACAGATGAACGAAGTGCGCTTAATTCCTTTACAATCCGAACAGGATGGCATTGCCGACAGATTCGAGGCCTATGCTTCCCAAGTATTTTTGGAACTCCAAAGCATCTTTCAACAAAAGATACTTGGCAAAGTGTTCGTACAGGTCGTCGTTCCCGCCAAAGCGGAGCAATCATACGTAAGCGGACTCTCTGGCTTGCTGAAAACAGCCCAGCAGGAGAACCCAAATGTAATCGGCCAATTCCTTGAATTAAACCCAGGTGAACATGCAGAAGAAATCGTAAACAAGCTGCAGGAAAATGCCTGTCAGCCTATGGATGACCGAATTCGCTATCAAGCGGGCAAACGTTATGTACTGGGCTGGTGCGAAACCAAGCCATTGCAGGATGAGGTCACTATTCCGTGGAGAGAGCAAGGAACCTATCTGATTACGGGTGGAGCAGGCGGTTTAGGGTTGATTTTCGCAAGGGAAATCGCGAGTCAAGCGAAACAGGCAACCTTAATTCTCACAGGACGATCTCCTTTGCGCGAAGATAAGCAAGCGATCCTTCATGATTTGCAAAGGTCAGGGGCAAGGGTTGTCTACCGTCAAGTTGATGTGACGGACAAGCAGGAAGTAAACCAGCTCATCCAAAGCATTCATCAGGAATTCGGAGGGCTTCACGGCATCATCCATAGCGCGGGTGTCGTGCGAGATAACTTCATCCTCAAGAAAACGACAGAAGAATGGAACCAAGTGGTAGCGCCAAAAGTTACAGGTCTTACGAATATAGATGAGGCGAGTAAAGATCAGCCTCTCGATTTCTTCGTCCTCTTTTCTTCGATAGCAGGAAGTATCGGAAATAGTGGTCAGGCAGACTATGCTTGCGCGAATGCCTTTATGGATGGCTATGCGAAAGATCGGAATGAACGAGTGCAGGCAAAGCAACGTCAAGGTCAAACAGTCTCCATCAACTGGCCGCTCTGGAAAGAGGGCGGGATGCAAGTAGATGAAGCAGTTGAGGAAATGGTGAAACAAAGGGTTGGAATGATTGCTTTGCAGACCGCGACGGGTATTCGTGCTTTTTATGAAGCCATAGCTTCTCGAAAAGATCAGGTGATGGTAATGGAAGGAGATCTACAACGCCTCCACGCAGCAGTGGTGGGAAGACCGGAGACAACAGAACAAGAAGTCAAAGCTTCTCCCGTCGTACAACCAACGAGTCATCATTTTCCAAAGGAAAAAGCCATCTATTATTTCAAAAAGCTGGTCTCTTCCGTGATCAAGCTGCCGATAGACCGCATCGAAGCAGACGCTTTGTTGGAAAAGTACGGAATTGACTCGATTATGGTCATGCAATTAACAAATGAATTAGAAAAAACGTTTGGTTCGTTGTCGAAAACGTTATTTTTTGAATATCAAACCATCGAAGAAATTACGAAATACTTCCTGGCAGCGCATCAGGATCAGATGATGAGTATCCTGGGCATGGATGAAAAAGAAGCACCAACGGTATCCCCTGTTAAAAGATCGAGCGTTGTACCGACGATGGTTGCTGCAACGGCAAAACCGATCATCCATAACCGCAGGAGCAAAGGCAATGCGTTGAAGGAAACGACGAGTGAAATTAAACCAGCAAACGACGCCTTAGACATTGCGATTATTGGGGTCGCCGGTCGTTATCCGAAAGCGAGAACCATAAATGAGTTCTGGCGTAACCTGCGTGATGGCAAGGATTGTGTCACAGAAATTCCCGAAGAGCGTTGGGATTACAGCCTGTTCTTTGATGCAGATAAGAAAAAGCAAGGAAAAACCTACAGCAAGTGGGGGGGCTTCCTGGACGGTGTGGATCAATTTGACCCGTTATTTTTCCATATCACACCAAGAGAGGCTGAAATCATGGACCCGCAAGAGCGCTTGTTCTTGGAATGCGTCTATGAAACGTTAGAGGATGCCGGGTATACTCGTGAATCTCTCGGTTCAACATCTGGCATGGGCCTAGGCGGTAATGTCGGGGTTTATGTCGGAGTCATGTACGAGGAATACCAGCTCTATGGAGCACAGGAAACGATGCTCGGTAGACCGATGGCGCTGGCAGGAAGTCCAGCCTCCATTGCGAATCGCGTTTCTTATTTCTGCAACTTCCATGGACCTAGCATGGCGGTCGATACGATGTGTTCCTCTTCCCTGACAACCATTCATTTGGCTTGCCAAAGTCTACAGCAAGGGGAATGTGAAGCCGCGATTGCAGGCGGTGTCAACGTTTCGATTCACCCTAATAAATACTTGATGCTTGGACAGGGAAAATTCGCATCCAGCAAGGGACGATGCGAAAGCTTTGGCATTGGCGGCGACGGGTATGTACCTGGCGAGGGGGTGGGAGCAGTCCTGCTTAAACCTCTGGCGAAAGCGATTGCCGATGGAGATCAAATTTATGGAGTGATAAAAGGAACAGCGGTGAACCATGGAGGAAAAACCAATGGCTACAATGTACCTAGCCCGAATGCCCAAGCTCGGGTTATTGGACGTGCTTTCCAAAAAGCCGGAATCGATCCACGGACGATCAGCTATCTGGAAGCACATGGTACGGGGACCTCTTTAGGCGATCCCATTGAAATGACGGGCTTAACGAAGGCTTTCCAGGCGTATACAAATGACAAACAGTTTTGTGCCATTGGATCGGCGAAATCAAACATCGGGCATTGTGAGAGTGCAGCGGGTATTGCTGGGGTGACGAAGGTTTTATTGCAGCTCAAGCATGGACAATTAGCCCCATCCCTGCATGCTGAAGTACTCAATCCGAATATAGATTTCAGCGTGACACCGTTTGTTGTTCAGCAAGAGCTGGCAGAGTGGAAACGCCCTGTTATTGACGGACGGGAAGTTCCACGCCGTGCCGGTGTGAGTAGCTTTGGTGCGGGTGGATCGAATGCCCATGTCGTGATTGAAGAATACATTCCAAAAACGCAAGAGCAATCTACCCTAATGGCAAGTCCGCAAAATCCTGTATTGATTCTCTTATCGGCCAAAAATGAAGAGCAGCTTCAACAACGGGTACAACGACTACTCGGAGCCATTGCGGAACAGGGATTATCCGATGCGGATTTAGCTGAAATGGCGTATACCCTGCAAGTGGGACGAGAAGCGATGGAAGAACGTTTGGCTGTGATCGCGGGCTCGATGATGGAACTTGAAGAGAAATTAAAGCAATTCATAGGCAGACAGAAGGACATTGAGGACCTGTATCACGGACAGGTAAAACGTCATAAAGAGACCTTGGCAATCTTTGCAGCCGATGATGATCTGCCGCAAATGATTGATTCCTGGATGAGCAAAGGCAAATACGGAAAATTGCTGGATGTTTGGGTGAAAGGGCTGAACATTGACTGGAGCAGCTTGTATGGGGAGAGAAAGCCTCGACGGATTAGTCTTCCAACCTATCCATTTAGCAGAGAAGCTTATTGGGTGCCTGGTGGACATACGTCATTTACAGGTTCAGCATCCCGATCCACCTATGAGCAGATTCCGGTTCAGCCAGACATGCGCATTTTGAAAAAGCAATGGAAGGCTTGCCCAGCGATGCCAGCCAAGGTAGCTCATCGAACGATTGGTATTTTCACAACGGATGAAACGAAGCAATTGGCGCTTCATCTGTCCAACCATTTTGCTAAGTGTGAAATCCTAGAGCTGAACGAGCTTGAATCACGACTCCATCAGGATGAGACGGAGTGGAAAAACTATGATGGTATCGTAGATTTGATCGGTTGTGGACATCAGCATCCAGATTCGCTGGCTTGGATTCCATGGCTGCAACAACTCATTGAGAATGGTCATAAAGAAGGCATAAAGCTAGTGGGTGTGACAAAAGGCGTGGAGGCCTTCCAGAATGACGCCGTCAATTTGGCGGGTGCCTCCCGTGTTGGCTTGTACCGGATGCTGCAAAGTGAATATAAGCATCTGCAATCACGTCATGTGGATCTTGATCCATTAGCTGATGGAGAAGAACTTGCGCAACAGATTGCAGCAGAGTTTTTCACGGATGATCAGGAGGCAGAGGTTTGCTATCGATCGGGTGAGCGTTATAGCGCTTATCTTCAAGAAGAGATGGTAGCCGACAGTCAGGAGCCAGTGCTTGTATTCCCTGAGAACCATGTTTTATTGATTACAGGCGGTACACGAGGGCTTGGGTATTTATGTGCCAAGCATTTTGTAGAGCGTTATGGTGTCAAAAAACTGGTGCTCACAGGGAGAGAAACCCTGCCGCCGCGCGAGCAATGGGGGGATTATCAACTCCAAAGCACTTCCGTAGCAAAGAAAATTCAGGCGGTACAAGCTTTGGAAGCGCAAGGCGTACAGGTTCAAGTCTTATCTGTATCCTTAACTGATGAAGAGGCTTGGAAACAGTATTTATACGAGATGAAACAGACGATGGGGCCTATTGGCGGGGTGATTCATTGCGCAGGTTTTAGCGATGATCAAAATCCTGCGTTTATTCGGAAAACGAAGGCTGGAATTCAGCATGTATTACAACCGAAAGTGGCTGGGCTGCATACGCTCTACCAAATTTGCAAGGACGAGCCTTTACAGTTCTTCGTTCTCTTTTCATCTGCTTCGGCAGTCATTCCGTCCTTGGCAGCGGGACAGAGTGATTACGCGTTAGCCAATGGCTATATGGATTATTTTGCTTATGCACATGCGGATTCTTGCCCGATGATCAGCATTCAGTGGCCGAGCTGGAAGGAAACAGGAATTGGTGCAGTCACGACCAAAGCCTATCAGCAAACTGGACTCGTACACATCACTGACGAGCAAGGACTGCGATTACTCGATCATATTCTTTTCGAGAAAATGGGTCCTGTAGTTTTCCCGGCAGCCATTAACCATGAACTGTGGGAACCCCATCAGCTGATGCAACACAAAAAGCAAGAAGCTTCTGCTGCGAATCTGTCGTCTCGTCGTCCACCAGCAGGTAAGCCGACTCAAAGCTCAGTGGATCTTGTGAAGACAGCGCAAACAAGATTGATTGAGCTGTTTGCGAAGGAGCTAAAAATAGATCCTGCCAGATTGGAGATAGACAAAGCGTTTCCAGACTATGGGATCGATTCGGTGTTACTGGCTCAAGTCATGAATGAGATCAGTAAATGGTTGGGCAAGGATTTGGACCCGACAATTTTATATGAATATCCCACCATCGAAACCCTTGCAGAATGGCTGTCCAGCAATCACGGTGATTCATTCTCTGACGATCTGAAGCTGACACCTCCTGAAATGAACGGCGATCCGAAGAGTCAGCCCATCCGACGGGAGACTGTGAAAAGCCAAACGGCGAGTAGTCAGGCTGCGCAATATCGGGAGGCAACTCCAAATCCGGCAGACATTGCGGTAGTGGGGCTCTCTTGCCGTTTTCCGGGAGCTCGTAACGTGGAAAAATATTGGGAGCTGTTAGCGGAGGGCCGTTCAGCCATTGGTGCTGTACCCAAGGAACGCTGGGGTTATGAAAATTCCTATCACGCGGGACTTCTGGACGATATTACTGCGTTTGATCCTTCTTACTTCCTGATAGCAAAAGAAGATGCCAAGGCGATGGACCCGCAAGCGTTATTGGTTTTGGAGGAAAGTCTTCACCTTTGGCATCAGGCTGGATATACACCGAAGGACATCAAGGGAAAATCGGTAGGTGTCTACATCGGGGCAAGAAGTAATCATCGCCCAAGCGAAGATCGTCTACAGCAAACACAAAACCCGATTATGACCGTGGGACAAAACTATTTGGCTACGAATATTTCCCAATACTTTGACCTTAGAGGTCCGAGTGTGGTCATCGATACGGCATGCTCTTCGGCGCTGGTAGGGATGAATATGGCGATTCATTCCCTTCGAAGTGGAGAGATTAAGGCTGCTATCGTCGGCGGGGTTAACGTATTAAACGGTGATGAAGCGCATCGGATGTTCTACCAAAGAGGAATTTTAAGCGAGGAGCCAGCCTTCCATATTTTTGATAGACGTGCGGGCGGACTCGTATTGGGAGAAGGCGTAGGAATGGTTCTATTGAAGACCGTGGAGCAAGCACTGGCTGATGGGGATGAAATACATGCCGTCATCAAGGGAGTAGCGGTCAACAATGATGGACGAACAGCAGGTCCTGCTACCCCGAATTTGCAAGCCCAAAAAGAGGTGATGCAGTCGGCGCTGGCTAAAGCTGGCGTGAAGCCGGAGCAAATTAGTTATATCGAAGCGAATGGGTCAGGTTCAGAGGTTACCGATTTACTTGAACTCAAAGCCATTCAGTCTGTCTATCGCTCATCTCATACGGAGGCTTGCGGCTTAGGATCGATCAAGCCAAATATCGGTCATCCATTATGTGCAGAAGGGATTGCCAGCTTGATAAAAGTCGTGCTGATGCTCAAACACCGACAATTGGTTCCGTTCCTGTCAGGGCAAGAGCCGATGACTCATTTCCATATGGAGTCAACGCCTTTTTATTTTCAGCGACAGCTTTCTGAATGGAACGATTCGCCCAGAATAGCAGCGATTAATTGTTTTGCAGATGGGGGAACCAACGCCAACGTCGTTTTACAATCCTGGGAGGAGGCAGTCTCACGTCCGAACAAACGACATTCGATTGCACCTCCGACGTTAAACCGATTTGACGTCTACCGTGAAGAGAAACCCAGCCATACGATCAGTATTTGGAAGCGACAAATAGTGGAGGGATAAACGTGCATGATCAGTTTCTCATAACGATCAACCATCCAATCCTCAAAAATCATAAAGTGCACGGTCAGGAACTGTTGCCCGGATTAGCCCATATTGATCTGTTGTATCAAATGTTTCGAGAAAATGGCCATGATTACCGCGAGCTTGAGCTTCGTAATCTAACGATCTATCATCCGATCATGGTCGGACAAGATTATGATGTCATGCTGAGCATTCAGTGCACGCAAGGCAAAGCAGGAGGACAGTGGCAGATTCGGATGGAGGGTCAGACACAGCGCAACGGCATTTTAGGCTCGGAGAAAAAGCTGTATGTCACTGCTGAAATGCATCACCATGCTTCCGCGCCGTTCGATGAAACGCTGGATCTTCCCTTACTAGAGCAAGCAGCAAACAAAAAGATCAATCTGCATGACGTATATGAGCAATGCCGCCGTCAGGAATTGGTGCATACAGGTTTTATGAAGGCAGAAGGAACGATTTACGAAACAGATTCAGCGGCGGTAATGGATATTTCACTCGGTAAACATGCCCTTCCCAGTGCGGAAGGGTTCATGTTTCACCCGACATTGATCGATGGGGCTGCCATCGGCTCGATGCTATTGTTCACTTCGGTAATCCAAGAAGAGCAACGACTATTTTTGCCGCTTTTTTATGAATCTTTTCGCGCCACAGCTCTATTACAGCAGCATTGCTTTGTCAGCGTACAAACCTCATCCATCCAACGAAAAAATGAACTGATGTATATGACGATGGAGTTCTTTGATCGTTCAGGCAAAAAAATTGCGCATTTGCAAAATTATGCGGGCAAGTTAGTTCGTGATCCTGGCCTGATCCAACCATCAAAGCAAACCGCATCTCTGTCAAACGAATCGAGTAAAGCACAGGCTTTTTTACAACAACTGCTGGCAGATCGATTACAAGTTCCAGCCGCGTTGATCGATACGCAGATTGGTTACTATGAAATGGGGCTAAATTCACCGGGCTTGTTGGAAGTGGTGCAGGCTGTCGAAGCGAAAGTAGGAGCGCCGCTGTCTCCTACTTTATTGTTTGAGTATACGAACATCGCTGAGTTGGCCGCCTATTTGACCGAGAATCATGCTCCCGCATTCAGTGGGCTTGATTTGATCAATAAGGAAGGTAGACAAGAATGGCCGCAACCTGTGAGGGTTGTAGATTCATCAGCAAACGCCAAGAGTCATGCAGCGATCAGTGATGAAGTAATTGCGATCATCGGGATGGCGGGGCGTTATCCAGAGGCAAGAAATCTCCAAGAATTTTGGATGAATCTAAAAGAAGGCAAAGACTGCATCAAAGAAGTCCCGAAATCTCGCTGGGATTGGCAGCAGTTTGGAGAACGCAAATCTCCATCTGGAAAGCAGATATCCAAATGGGGAGGGTTTATAGAAGACCCGGATTGCTTTGATTCTCCCTTTTTCAGAATATCGCCGCGGGAAGCAGAGACGATGGACCCCCAGGAGCGTTTGTTTTTGGAAACATGCTGGGAAGCGATGGAGGATGCAGGCTATACACCGAAGACGATTGTGCCGCCTCGTGGGAGCAATAACAGGCGACAGGTGGGTGTCTTTGTTGGCGTGATGCATAAGGATTATTCCCTCATCGGAGCAGAAGCGATGTCCCGAAGCGAAATGTTCCCGTTATCCTTGAACTATGCACCGATTGCCAATCGCGTTTCTTATTTCTGCAATTTTCATGGTCCGAGCATGGCGATTGACACCGTATGCTCCTCCTCGCTGACGGCTGTTCATTTGGCGCTGGAAAGCATCAAGCGCGGCGAATGTGAGGTAGCATTGGCGGGGGGCGTCAATTTATCCTTGCATCCTGGAAAATACTTGTCCTACGGCATGATGGATATGCATTCGAGTGATGGCTATTGTCATACCTTTGGCAAGGATGGCGATGGATATGTTTCTGGAGAAGGCGTCGGTACGGTCGTATTAAAGCCATTGCGAAAAGCGATGGAGGATGGCGATCATATTTATGCCGTGGTCAAAGGAAGCAGTGTGAACCACGTCGGATCGGTGAGCGGGCCATCCGTGCCAAGCCCTGTTGCGCAGGCAGAAGTGATTATAGCCTGCCTGGAGAAGAGCGGTGTGGACGCGAGAACGATCAGTTATGTGGAAGCGCACGGGACCGGAACGTCTTTAGGCGATCCGATTGAAATTCAAGGATTGGTGAAAGCGTTTCGTCAATATACAGAAGATCAGCAATTTTGTTCCATAGGCTCGGTGAAGTCAAATATCGGACATGCAGAATCTGCGGCGGGTATCAGCGGTCTGCAAAAAGCTGTTCTTCAGCTTCACCATAAAACGCTTGTTGCTTCCTTACATGCCAAGGAAGTAAATCCGTTTATTGATTTTGCGCAATCTCCTTTTTATGTACAGCAGCGGACAGAAGAATGGAAATCGATGATCGTGGAAAACGGTCAAGAAGTCACCGTTCCGAGACGGGCAGGGGTAAGTTCGTTTGGAGCTTCGGGGTCGAATGCCCATATTATTTTGGAAGAATACATCCCGGTTGAAACAAAGCCGAAAGTACAAGGAATTGGCCATAAAATTAACCCAGTGTTGATTCCGCTATCTGCCAAGAATAAGGAACGCTTGCAGGCTTATGCACAAAAAGTAGCAGACTTTCTAAAAGGGGTATCATCTGACAATCCCCTTCAAGAAATGCTGGAGAAGAAGCTGCGCAAGATTTTATCCAGTATTATTCATGTGGGAGAAAACAGCATCGAGATCGAACAAGAGTGGCATGAATACGGAGTAGACCTCGTTCAAATTACACAGCTCAAGCAAAAACTGCAAGAGGAGCTGCCTATTCAGCTAGATATCAAGGAGTTTGATCAAAGCAGCTCCATTGCTTCCGTCATCGCTTCGCTCATGGATAACCATCGAGACGAGATAGAGGGGAAAGTTCAGGCTTTTACTGATCGAGAAACGCAAATCGATCTGGAAAATGTGGCGTATACCCTGCAAGTTGGACGAGAAGCGATGAAAGAACGAGTAGCCTTTGTCGTCCAGGCTATACCCGAGCTGATCGGAAAATTGGAAGCTTATTCGAGAGGCGAGAATACGATCGATCATTGTTGGGAAGGAAGCTTGAAGCCCAGCAACGCCCCAGACACTCAACAGCTTATTCAGAGCTGGATTGCTGAAGGCAACATCAGAAAAATAGCTGAATGTTGGGTGACAGGATATGAAATGGAGTGGGAACAGCTTTACGTAAATAACAAACCGAGACGTGTTCCCTTGCCGACGTACCCATTTGCGAAGAATCGTTATTGGATTCCGGAAAGCAAAAGTAAAACGGTAAGCGGCAAGACAGCAGCTCCATTCACTGGCGAAGCTGCCATTCATCCACTGTTGCAGCGAAATACTTCTGATTTTTCCGAACAGAGGTTTAGTTCCACTTTTACAGGTCAGGAGTTTTTCTTAACGGACCATGTCGTGAAGAAGCAGAGAATCTTGCCGGGAGTTGCCTATCTGGAAATGGCGAGAGCCGCAACAGAGCTAGCAACGGCTTCCTTGACAGAAGAACCAGCCAAGATTGAACTCAAAAACGTGGTTTGGACACGGCCAATTGTTGTGGGGGACCTACCTGCACAGATACATATCGGTCTAGTTCCCGAAGAGAATGGTGAGATTACTTTTGAAATCTATAGCGAGTTGGAGGCTATGGATGCAGAAGCAGTCGTACACAGTCAAGGCAGCATCGTGCTTCATTCTGTTGCCGAAAAACATGCCCTGAATCTTCCATCATTACAAGCAGAGTGCAGTCTACTAGCGTTTTCATCCGAACAGTGCTACAGCATTTTTCATGCAATAGGAATGGAGTATGGGTCGGCTCATCAAGGAATTGACACCTTGTATGTAGGGGAGAGGCAAGTTTTAGCCAAGCTGTCCTTGCCAGCCTCCGTCTCCGAAACGGAGAACTCTTTTGTCCTGCACCCAAGCTTAATGGATTCTGCTTTGCAGGCATCTATCGGGCTCATGCTGGTTGGGGAGGATATCCTATCTGCGGATGGTCATTCGAGCCGCAAGCCGTCCTTGCCTTTTGCCATGGAGGAAGTTGAAATTCACAACAAGTGTACAGCCTCTATGTGGGCGTACGTTCGTTACAGTGCCAACAGCAGCGCAGATGACAAGGTACAGAAGCTTGATATTGATTTATGCGATGACCAAGGAAGCGTTTGTGTACGAATAAAGGGATATTCCATGCGAGTGCTGGAGGATGGGAAGCAAGCGAGCCATGTTTCTTCCAGCATTGCTTATTCTGTAACCTCTCAGGAGCCTCCTGTGGGGAATCTCATGCTGTCCGCTGTGTGGGATGTGACTCCAGTTGAGAAGGGGCAGCTTTTCCCTACTGCTGATGAGCAGGTTGTCATTGTGGGCGGAAATGAAGAGAATGTGAGCGCCATTCACCAGTACTATCCACGAGCAAAAGTGTTGTCCATTCAGGCTGAGAATACGATTGAGGAAATCGTACAGCGGCTGGAAGAGCTTGGTTCCATTGATCATCTGGTGTGGATCGCTCCTTTTGATGCGATAGACTCCTTGGCGGATCATCGATTAATCACGGGCCAAGATCAGGGAGTGATTCTATGCTTCCGAACGATTAAAGCCTTGCTTCGCTTGGGATACGGAGGTAAGGAGTTAGGGTGGAGTGTCATCACGGTTCAATCCCAGCCCATTCGCCGTACAGATGTTGTGAATCCCTGCCACGCCAGTATTCATGGGTTAATTGGATCGATGGCGAAGGAATATCCAAATTGGAAGATTCGACTCATGGATGTAGAGGCCGGATCTGAATGGCCGCTGGATGATATGTTGAGGCTGCCAAGAGATCGTCAGGGGCGTCCGTGGGTGTATCGTCAGGGTGAATGGTATCGCCAGCAGCTGCTTGCCGTCGATCATCCTCCGATTGATCAGACACGTATGAAGCAGGGTGGCATTTATGTGGTAATTGGCGGTGCTGGTGGTATCGGTAAAGCATGGACCGAATATATGATTCGTACCTATCAAGCCCAGATCATATGGATTGGTCGTCGTCAAAAAAATGAAGAGATTCAAGCGAAGATAGATAGACTTGCCACTTTTGGACCAGCACCAGCCTATATAGCAGCGGATGCAACGCAGCAGAATGCCTTGCAACAAGCTTATGAACAGATCAAGCAAACGTATACACGGATTGACGGTGTTGTTCATTCTGCCATGGTCTTGGTGGAGGAAAGCTTGGAGCATATGCAAGAGGAAGGTTTCCGAGCAGTGCTTTCGTCTAAGGTTGATGTGAGTGTGAACATCGCAACGGTGTTTGAGAAGGAGCCTTTGGATTTTGTCTTATTCTTCTCTTCGCTCATGGCAGTTACGAAAGCTCCGAAGCAAAGCAACTATGCGGCAGGATGTACCTTTAAGGATGCCTATGCCCATCAATTGACCCAAGCATGGCCAAGTGCGGTGAAACTGATTAATTGGGGCTATTGGAGCAGTGGGCAAGTGGAAGATACCCATCAAGAGATGGTAGAAACCTATCGTCGCTTGGAGCAAATCGGCATTGGCCTTATCCAGCCACAAGAAGCAATGCAAGCCATAGAGACACTTCTCGCAGGAGCCATGGATCACATTGCTTTCATGAAGATCACGAAGCCTGTTGTCATTGAAGGGATGAAGGTAGAGGAATGGGTGGATGTTCATTCTGCACAGTACCCATCCATGCTACAGCTGTCTGCCCATGAAAATGAAGGGCTTGCTGATGTCGTGACTGCCTTTATCAAGGAGCGATTGAAGCAGGATTCATCAGCACGAGTGCGGATTCTCGCACTCGGAGGAGCGGGCACAGAATCTACTAGTTCCTTGCTTTCACAAAAATTACATGTCTATCCATCATTTGTGAGCTTCCACGTTTTTGATCCAGAAGCGGCGTTAGGTGAACAAGGAAGGAATGCTGGTGAATACGACCTGATTATCACAGCTGATAACTTACACACAGCTCAACAAATCCGTCAAACCCTGCGTACCTGCAAGAATCTCTTAAAAAGGAATGGTCTGCTTCTAGTAGAACAGATGACCGATCAAAACACAGCAGGTCTTTCACTACCTCTGGAAGCTTGGCAGAAAGCATTGAGAGATGAGGGCTACCGAGTTGTTTCCTATCCTCAGATGATGATTGCAGAGAGTGACGGCGTTGTCCGAAAGTCCAAACAACAGCAGAAATTAATGAAGACATCTGACTCAACTTTAGCCATTCCTTCTCATTCTGACAGAGGAACAAGCACGGAGGATATGCTCCGGGAGAAAAGCACAGCTTATTTCAAGCAATTGGCCGGAGAAACACTGAAAATTCCATTTGACCAGATCGACTCTTCTGCCGCTCTGGAGGAGTATGGCATTGATTCAATTATGATTGTGCAAATGACGAATGTCCTACGGAAAAAATTACATCAGATCAGTACGACCCTCTTTTTTGAATATCAAACGATTGATGCGCTGGTCGAGCATTTCATGACAACACAAACGGATGAATTACTAGCATTAGTAGGAATAGACGAACAGCAGTCTGTTCAAAAGCAAATAACCGACGCAGCAGCTTCTGCAATGCCAACCAGAGAGCAAGCTGGCTCGGCAGTTCGAAAGGCAAGGTCCCGCCGTTTCCTGCAAGTTCTTGATACGGATGCAGAAAAACCAGCAGCGCCGTCCAGACAGGATGTGGCGATCATTGGTCTTTCAGGCCGTTATCCGCAAGCAGGAGATGTCTGGGAGTTTTGGACTCGCTTGAAAGAAGGGAAGAATTGCATCACGGAAGTGCCGAAGGATCGTTGGAATTGGCAAGAATTTTTTAGCGAAGAAAAAGGAAAAAGAGGATACATGTACACCAAATGGGGCGGTTTCATCGACGATATGGATAAATTCGACCCGCTCTTTTTCCAAATCTCGCCTAACGAAGCAGAGCAGATGGACCCACAAGAGCGTTTATTTTTACAAACGGCATACGCCAGCATGGAAGATGCGGGCTACACGCCTGCGACGTTAGGAGAAAGCAGAAAAATTGGTGTGTTTGTGGGTGTCATGAATGGAAATTACCCAGCAGGAACGAGCTACTGGTCGATTGCGAATCGAATTTCCTACTTGTTCAATTTCCAAGGACCAAGTCTAGCAGTGGATACAGCGTGCTCCTCTTCTTTGACCGCGATTCATTTAGCCTTGGAAAGTTTGTATAGCGGTACAAGTGAATGTGCCATCGCTGGCGGGGTCAATTTAATTGTCGATCCGTTCCACTATATTCGACTGTCTGGAGCGACGATGCTATCTGCTGGTGACCGTTGCAAGTCGTTTGGCGACCAAGCGGACGGCTTTGTAGACGGAGAAGGTGTGGGAGCAATCGTTTTAAAGCCTCTGCAAAAGGCGATTGCAGATGGAGACCATATATACGGTGTGATCAAGGGAAGCATGCTCAATGCAGGCGGCAAAACAAATGGATATACGGTTCCAAACCCCATCGCGCAGTCGCAGGTTATCCACGAGGCATTGCAGCGGGCAGGAGTGGATGCTCGCGCAGTCAGCTACATCGAAGCGCACGGTACAGGTACCGCTTTGGGTGATCCAATCGAGATTGCGGGACTGACTCGCGCATTTGGACAATACACGAAAGACAAACAATTCTGCGCCATCGGCTCGGCGAAGTCAAACATTGGACATACGGAGAGCGCAGCAGGAATTGCAGGATTGACCAAAATATTGCTTCAAATGAAGTATGGTCAAATCGCACCATCCTTGCACGCTGAGGTCAAGAATCCAAACATTGATTTCAGGGATACACCATTTGCGGTTCAACAAAAGCTGACAGAGTGGCAAAGACCAGTCATTGAAATCAACGGAGTAACCAAGGAGTATCCGAGAATCGCTGGGCTATCATCATTTGGGGCGGGAGGAGCTAATGTCCATATCGTCATCGAAGAGTATCGCGAAAAAGATAGACAGCCCGATCGTAACATTCAGCCTGAGCATCCAAAAGTGATTGTGCTCTCGGCGAAGAACGAAGAGCGCCTATTTGCTCAAGTGAATCAATTATTGAAAGCGGTCAAAGAAGAATCATTCACGGATGCCGATTTGGCTGATATCGCTTATACGCTTCAAGTAGGGCGGGAAGCGCTGGAGGAACGCTTGGCTGTTATCGTCAGATCAGTGGATGAGCTTGCGGAAAAACTATCGCATTTTGCAGAAGGCGCAGAGAACATTGCCGAGCTGTATCGTGGGCGAGTGAAACGCAATCATGACACGGTAGCTCTTTTTGCTGATGAAGATATGAAACAAACAGTAGAGACATGGATAGCCAAGGGGAAATTCGCAAAACTGATGAACCTTTGGGTCAAGGGTGTGTCTTTTGATTGGAACAAGCTTTATAGCGACGAAAAGCCGCGTCGCGTCAGCTTGCCTACTTATCCTTTTGCCAAAGAGCGTTACTGGATAGACGTTCAAAAGCCAATAGCAACAGGTATGCCCGACACTCCTTCGGCTAGAGGGGATATCCTCCATCCATTGCTTCACAAGAACACTTCTGACCTCTATGAGCTGAAATACAGCTCAAGTTTTACAGGGCAGGAGCCGTTCTTGGCTGACCATCTAGGAAACGGGCAGCGCTTCTTTCCACTCACTGCTTATCTGGAAATGGCACGGGCGGCAGTGAAACAGGCAGCAGGAGATAGAGCGGGGACTTTATCTGGAATCCGAATGTCTCATGTTGTCACAGACGATCCGTTATTGGTGGGCGACGATCTGGTTCAGGTACACGTAGGTATCTATCCAGAGGATACTGGAGAGCTTGCTTATAAAATCTACAGCGAATCGAATGAAGATAATACCAGGTCAGTGGTACATAGCCATGGTATGGTCGAATTCACTTCGTTCGTTGAAGTACCAACGTTGGATCTACCTGCGTTGCAAGCTGAGAGCAGTGAGATCCGTACTCCCCGCCAATGCTACGAGCTGTTAAAGGAACGTGGAATGGCTGATCATTTGAAATTTGAAGGGATTGACCACGTATACAGGGCGCAGGGACATGTTCTGGTAAAACTCTCCTTGCCTTCGATTACCTTGGAGACAGCAGAACAACTCGTTTTCCATCCTAGCCTGCTGGAGTCTCTGTTGCAGTCATCGCGTTATCTCATCACGGAGGCTACATCATCTGACAGCATCCGCTCCATCCAACTAGACGGTACGTTTACCCTTGAAGAGCTGGAGATCTACGAGAATCATCCTGCTGTCAAGTATGCTCTCATTCGATTCAGTGATAATGTCCAAGCCGAGAATGAGACGACGACACTCGATATCGAACTATGCGATGAGGTAGGCAGAATAGGCGTGAGGATGAGCGGCTTTTCAATGGGGAGTGAAAAACGGGGGGCGACGGTGGGAACCACGATGCTCACTCCAGTATGGAATGCCGTGTCCGTAGAAAAAGGGGAAGTCATTCCAGCAACGAGTGATCAAGTAGTCATCATTTGCGCCGAAGAAAAGGACAGAAGTCTCCTTCAACGTCATTACCCCCAAGCTTTTGTTATCCAGCTTGAGGCAAGTGATTCGATAGAGGTAATTGCAAGTAAGCTGAAAGAGCAGGGTGTGATCGATTACATCATGTGGGTGGCTCCTGACAGTCGTGTGGAATCCGTAAAAGACGAGTCCTTGATGAACGAGCAAGAGCGGGGCGTTATTCAAGTTTTCCGCTTGATCAAGGCTTTGCTTGCGTTGGGGTATCAGACGAGAGACTTGGGCTGGACGATCCTTACTGTGCAAGCGCAGGCTATCTACAAAAAAGATACGGTCCATCCAACACATGCCAGCATCCACGGATTGATCGGATCGATGGCGAAGGAATATCCGAACTGGAAGGTAAGACTCGTCGATTTGGAGGCGCATGCCGAGTGGCCGATACGTGATATTTTTGCTTTGCCTGTCGATGCAAATGGAAACGCTTGGGCATATCGTGGACAGGCGTGGTACCGCCAGCAGCTATTGCCCGTGCAGAGTCCTTCCATTAACCAAACCGTCTACCGACCACATGGCGTCTATGTTGTGATTGGAGGCGCAGGTGGGATTGGACAAGCGTGGAGCGAATACATGATCCGCACCTATCAAGCACAAATCATTTGGATCGGTCGTCGTAAAAAAGAGGAGTCGATTCAGAACAAAATCAATCAACTGGCTACTCTAGGACCGGCACCGCTCTATATCGAAGCCGATGCTACGGATCGCGAGTCGCTGCAATCTGCTTATGAAGAGATCAAGAAGCAATATGGCAAGATTAACGGCGTGATTCATTCTGCCATTGTTCTCCTTGATAGAAGTCTGGCGAATATGGACGAGACGACCTTCCGAGCTGGACTGGTACCAAAAGTGGAGGTAAGTGTGCGGATGAGCCAGGTGTTTGGCGAGGAAGCATTGGATTTCGTCCTGTTTTTCTCTTCGATTAACTCGTTTACGAAATCGCCTGGACAAAGCAATTACGCCTCAGGCTGTGCCTTTAAAGATGCTTTCGCCCATCAGCTTGCCGAGGAATGGACGTGTGCGGTGAAAGTAATGAACTGGGGATATTGGGGCAGTGTCGGAATCGTTGCGTCCAAGGACTACCAGGCACGAATGGAACAGATCGGCATTGGCTCGATTGAACCCTCAGAAGGGATGGAGGCATTGGAAGTCTTGCTTTCAGGTCCGATGAATCAAGTGGCGCTGATGAAAACGACCAAGCCACTCGTGATGGAAGGAATCAATACAAACGAATCTGTTGCAATCGTTTCAAACAAAATTTCCTCAAGCATGGCAAGCATTAAAAACAAGGTAAAAAGAAAAGAGATACCAAAAGCAGCCTACTTTACAGCAGAAATGGATACAGACAGGAACAACTTGTTTGATGACGTACAAGCAACGATCATTCAACTCGCCTCTCTCATTCTAAAGGTAGAGAGCGAAGAAATCGATACGGATATCGAACTAAACGAGTATGGATTCGACCCAGTCAAGCTCACCGAGTTTTCCGCCAAAATCAATCAAAAGTACAAGCTTGAGCTCACACCTGCTGTGATGATGGACTATCCAACGCTTAAGCACATCACTGAATTTCTAGTCAATACCACCCTGAAATCTCAAACAGACAGAGAACAGGACAAACCGGTTCTATACGTGTAAGCCGAAGGAGTGCCTAGAATGAACAAAATGGACGAGCTTCTCTTAAAGTTACTGTGGGGTCAAATGCAGTCGCTTGGCTGCTTTACGGAAAAAAATCAAGCGCTCAGCGATCTCAAAAGAAAAAGCGGTCTGCTTGACTTATATGACATGTGGCTCGAAGAAACGGCTTCTGTTTTGGCCCGGAATGATTATCTCGTTTACGATAGCGCTACGTCCATCGTGATCGATCCTGCTCCCATTTCCAGTACGGCTGTCTGGCAGGAATGGGAGCAAGAAAAAGAAGTCTGGCTAAAAAATCCGGATACGAACGCGCAAGTGAAGCTGGTAGAGGCAACCTTGCGTGCTTTACCGCAAATTCTCACTGGAAAAGTGCGTGCCACAGAGGTCATCTTTCCCCATTCATCGATGGAATTAGTCGAGAAGGTATACAAAAATAACACTGTTTCTGACTACTTCAATGAAGTACTTGCGGATACAGTGGTTGCTTTTGTAGAGGAACGGCTGAGCCAGGATTCTGCGGCCCGAATTCGCATTCTCGAGATTGGCGCAGGTACGGGAGGAACGAGTGCCGTCGTTTTCCAAAAACTAAAGGCGTATGAAGCGCATCTCCAGGAATATTGCTACACAGACCTCTCCAAAGCCTTTTTCATGCATGCAGAAAAAGAGTATGGCCCAAGCAATCCTTATTTGACCTATCAGATTTTTAACGTAGAAGAGCCGGTGATGGGACAAGGAATTGATTTGGGCGGATATGATGTTGTCATTGCAGCAAATGTCTTGCACGCCACCAAAAATATTCGCCAAACCGTGCGTAACGCGAAAGCCGTTCTAAAGAAGAACGGCTTGCTTTTCCTAAATGAAATGAGTAAAAACTCCATCTTCCTCCATCTTACCTTTGGTTTACTG
The DNA here is from genome assembly GCF_013186635.1 of Brevibacillus sp. HB1.3. NCBI lineage: Bacteria > Bacillati > Bacillota > Bacilli > Caryophanales > Paenibacillaceae > Brevibacillus > Brevibacillus sp. HB1.3. The sequence goes on from NZ_JABMIT010000003.1 coordinate 77,639, forward strand.
GAGGGATGGTGGCTGTACGAAGACCCAGAGCTGCGCCTTTCAGGCTGCCCTGGGTTATCTTCGGCAACGTGGCAGAGAGTATTGGAGGAAGAAGGATTTCAGTCGGTCTTTTTCCCAACAGAAGAGGCGCACGCGATGGGGCAGCAGATTATTGTGACCGAAAGCGACGGCGTGATCCGCCAGCAGCAAATAAAACAATCGCCTAAACCGAAGATGAGCGTAAATACGGAACAACCAAAAGTAAAGAGACTGAACACACCTTCCGCTCCTAACGGAAAGGCAATCGAGGATGTCCTACGAGAAAAAAGTACGGAATACATCAAACAGCAGATCGCTGAAACTCTGAAAATGCCGAGTAACAAGATGGATGCTTCCGAGCCTTTAGAGGCATATGGTATGGATTCCATTTTATCTGTACAACTGATCAATCAATTTCGGAAAATTTTCGGGGAAACGATCAGCGGTACTTTGTTTTTTGAATATCAGACAGTAGATGATCTAGTCGAGCATTTACTAGAGACACAAAGAGAAGCGCTGATTTTGCTCACAGGATTGGATGATCACAGGCAGACGCAGGAGCCAAATCGAACAGAAGATCATGTTGAGTTTGCTCCATTGCCGAAAGCTGAAGGGAAACGAGACACAAGAAAAACGAGAGCATTTGCGTCATCTACCCATTCGCAAAGGACGACGACCAGACCTGTATCCTCCGGTAAAATAGCGATTATTGGCATGAGTGGGCGTTTTGCTCAAGCGAACCACTTGGACGAGTTTTGGGAGAACTTACTGCATGCGAAAAAGTCTATCTCTGAAATTCCAGCTAAGCGTTGGGATTGGACAGCATATTATCATCCAAATCGAGAGGAAGCCATTTCCCAAGGAAAAAGCTATAGCAAGTGGGGTGCCTTCTTAGAGGAATTTGATCAGTTTGATCCGTTATTCTTTCAGATGACTCCGAGAGAAGCAGAAAATATAGACCCTCAAGAGCGCCTATATTTAGAAGAGTGCTGGAAGGCGTTAGAAGATGCAGGCTATGCTTCATCCAAAATGTCTGCGGAGCTCCGTAAGCGAACAGGGGTTTTTGGTGGCATTACGAAACAAGGCTTTCATTTGTATAGTACGGAAACCACTCATCACTTTCCGACAACCTCGTATTCGTCGATGGTCAATCGGGTTTCGTACTATCTAAACTTACAGGGTCCGAGTATGCCGATCGATACGATGTGCTCCTCCGCTTTTGTAGCGATTCATGAAGCATGCGAATACATCCGAAACGGCAAGGGAAGCATGGCGATTGCTGGTGGAGTGAATTTGTACACACATCCGCTTACCTACTTCGGACTGACTGTGGGGCAGCTCATCTCCCATACTTCTGACAGTGCTGCCTTTGGGAACGGAGGAATTGGTTTTGTGCCAGGCGAGGGAGTAGGGGCTGTTGTTCTCAAGGATTACGATCAGGCTGTACAGGACCGGGATCATATTTATGCCGTGATACGCGGAACCACTGTCAACCATAAGGGTAAAGCCAATAGCTACATGACACCAAGCCCCCTCCCCATTGCCGATGTGATGGAAGAAGCGTTGAAAGAAAGCGGGCTGGACCCTCGTTCCATTAGTTACCTGGAAGCTTCCGCCTATGGATCAGACATCGTTGATGCCGTCGAGATGACAGCGGTAATGAAAGCTTTTCACAATCGTCAAGGAGCAGAAGGGGATTATCGACTCGGTTCGGTCAAACCGAATATCGGGCATTGTGAGTCGGCTTCCGGCATGTCGCAGCTAATGAAAGTGATTTTGTCATTACAGCATCAGACGCTGGTTCCAACCCTGATTCCTGACGAACTCAATCCGAATATTCCATTTGACCAACTTCCCTTTCAATTGCAGCGAGAAGTATCGGAATGGAAGCAGGTCACCGTAGATGGGCAGACAGTCCCCCGACGAGCAGGTATTACCAGCTTTGGCGGCGGTGGAGTGAATGCCCATCTTATCGTGGAGGAATACAACCATAATCCATCATCGAGGAGAGTAAACGATTCAGAACCAGAGCTGTTTGTCTTTTCGGCGAAGAATAAAGAGAGATTGCAAGCATACATTCATCGCTGGATTGGTTATTTGCAAAAGAACCAGCAGTTGGATATAGCGAATACAGCCTACACCCTGCAAATCGGAAGAGAAGAAATGCCTTGCCGTTTGGCTGTCATCACCAATAATCAGACAGAGCTTTTAGAGCAACTGGAACGCTGGTTGGAACATCAGGAAGAGACGGAACAGTGCTTTTTTGGCGATCTCAAGGAAAACAAAGAAATGATGCCTGACCGAGTTGCTCAGGCAGTCAAACCGGGAGATATAAGGGAACTGGCAAAATTGTGGGTTCTCGGCAATCCTATCCCTTGGCAGGAACTGCATGAAGGGAAGGAGTTATCCAGAGTAGCTAAGCTCCCAACCTATCCATTTAAGAGGAGAACGTGCTGGATAGAACACAATCAAACGAATCGCACTAGGAGGGAGACGAGCATGAGATCCGCTCATCCAGAATTCGAAAACAAAGCCGTTGAAATTTACACATATAGCGCCAATAGCAGCGAAGCGGAATTTTCGGAGGATTACTTGACCGTATGTCCATTTGACAGGAAGATTCCAGGCTTTTCCATGAGTCGCGTCATTTTGAACCCGGAAAAATATCCGTTGGAAAGAGAAATGGTAAGAGAGAAGCAAGTAGAGATGCGCCAGGTGCTTTTTTGTAAAGAAAATTTCTCTCGTGTGCAAAAAGTGCTGGATTTCGGATGCGGTCACGGGACAGATGTGATTCAAATAGCAGAGCTCTATCCGCATATCAAAACGCATGGATTTACGATTACGAAGGCGCAAGCGGAGCTAGGCAATCAACGAATCGCGCAGAAAAATCTGGAGGCTCGTGCGAAAATTTTTAATAAAGACAGCTCTAAGGATGCCTTTCCCGATCTCTACGATATTATCGTCGGGATTGAGGTGAGCTTCCATATTCGAAATAAACACGGACTATTTCAAAATATCTCCTCTTCTCTGAACGAAGAAGGAACCGTTCTGTTGATCGATTACATAGCCAATACGCGAGGACCAATCGTAGACCAGAACGTCGAAGTCAGCATTCCCACCGTACAAGAATGGATTGAGCTTTTAGCGGAGCATCAGTTAGTGATCGATGAAATCATTGACGTATCGCCGCAGATTGCTAACGCCTTGCATGATCCTGACGTGGAACAGTACATCAAGCATCTGCCTAAAGCTGTACAAGATTTGTATATCAATACGGTGAATCAATCCATCTCTCTCGAACGAGGGTGGATCAGCTATTGCTTGTTTAAGCTGAAAAAGGCTCCGCATCTTACGTACACGAAGCGTTGTGAATGGAATGCCAGCAAACTATCGAAGAAAAGACCTTATCCAGAAGCGTTAGCGGAAATGATAAACAGCGGTTATATTCCGTATCCGAAACAGCAAGCGCGAACTTTCCCGAATCCAAATCAGCATGGCCACAGCTCTCATTGGAAGCGGGAAACCATCAAAGAATCCTTGGTTGAGGCTTTTGCTGCCGTTTTAGGTCTTCAATCAGAAGAACTGGAAGAACTAGAGTCCTTGAAGGATATGGGAATTGGCTCTCTTAACGCCGTTGCCTTATCCGAAATGATTAACAGCAAATTTAATCTGAAGCTACCGACCAGCGTTGTGTTTGAACATAATACGCTAGATGCACTGGCAAGCTATATTGCTAGCCATTTGCAGCAAGACGAGCCTAGCCAGCTCCATTCAAGTAAGCCATTCGTGTCGGCTGCTCAAAATCAACCAATATCATCTGAATATTCTGCACAAAAACGCAATTTGTCGACAGACCAGTCTATTCCAGACCGGACAAAAATCAAAGCGAGCCTGATGGAGGTCTTTTCTACTGTTTTAGGCTTGAGACAAGAAGAGCTGGAGGAAGTGGAAACCTTAAAGGACTTGGGCATTGGATCGCTGAATGCCGTTGCCTTATCCGAAGCGATCAATAGCAAGTTTCATCTGAAACTACCAACCAGTGTTGTGTTTGAACATAATACCCTAGAAGCATTGGCGAGCTACATCGCGACGCATATACCGGAGCACCAATCAGCGCAGACAATCAGACATTTTGAAGAGATGACTGTATATACAGAGAGAGTCCCAACCCGAGATATTTCCTTCGATCCACCTAGAGCAGCCTCCGATGATATTGCGATCATTGGGATTTCCTGCCGCACAGCAGGTGCTCGGGGGCAAGATGAATTCTGGGAGCTTGTCAGTGAAGGCAGAGATTGCATCAAAGAAGTGACCAACCCGGATTGGCGTGCCTTTTTCAAAGAAAATGCACTCGTCGATATGCCGATCAAATACGGGGCGATGGAGGATATTGAATATTTTGATCCAGCGTTTTTCAAAATTTCTCCGACCGAAGCCCAATCGATGGATGTTACGCAGCGCGTCCTTTTACAAGAAAGCTATAGAGCATTAGAGGACGCAGGTTACACCCCGTCCATGCTGAGGGGACAACCTGTTGGAACGATCATTGGCGCTATGGCGGGAATGACGGTAGAACAAGATTTCTCTCATTTTGGCATGCTTGGATCTGATACGAGTATACTCGCTTCGCGTATCGCTTATTTTCTTGACCTGAAAGGACCAGCTTTGGCTGTAAACACAGCTTGCTCATCCTCATTGGTTGCGATCGATATTGCTTGCCAAAAGCTGAAGACGGAAGAGGTGAATCTTGCTATTACAGGAGGAATTACGATTTACTCCCATCCTGCTCCGTTTATCTCGATGAGTAACGCAAGGATGCTATCTCCTACAGGGGAGTGCCGCCCGTTTGACAATGGTGCGAATGGCATTGTCGTTGGGGATGGGGTTGGTGTTGTGATTTTAAAAAGATTGCAAGATGCATTACGGGATAACGATAGCATCTATGGTGTTATCCGCGGCAGTGGAACGAATCAGGATGGACGGACATTGGGCATTACCGTGCCTAGCTTCCAAGCGCAAAGCGACCTGCAAAAATCCATTTACGCGAAAAAACAGATTGATGTGGAAGACATTCAATATATCGAGGCGCACGGAACCGCGACAAAACTAGGGGACCCTGTTGAGATTCATGCGCTGAGTGAATCATTCCGCCAATTCACGCCGAAGAAACGCTTCTGCGCAATTGGTTCTTTGAAAGCCAATATCGGGCATACCACAGCGGCGGCTGGGGTGTTGAGTGTCATTAAGGTTTTACTCAGCATGAAAAACAGGAAGATGGCTCCTTCGATCCATTTTGTCAAAGAGAATGAACACATTGATTTTGAAAACAGCCCTGTTTATGTGAATACCAAGCTGCAGGATTGGCAGACCAATTCCAAAGGCTCTCGATTGGCTGCAGTCAGCTCTTTTGGCTTCAGCGGCACCAATGCCCATCTAGTGATCGAAGAGTTTGATAAAGCAAAGGTAAGATTCTCTAGTCCTGCTGAGGGTCAAGAGATTGCGACGGGAGTCTTCGTGCTGTCAGCTGAATCACGTGAGCAACTAGTAGCCTATGCCAAGCAAGCAAAGGCATTTGTAGAGAAGCACCCTGATGTGAACCTGGCAGATTTCCTTTTTACCTTTCAGACTGCAAGGGAATCGATGTCTCATCGAGTAGCGGTCGTGGTACACAGTAAAGAACACCTCATTGCGCAGTTAGAGCAATTCATACAAGGGAATGGGGAAAAAACGGCTGATCTGTTTATCGGAGAAAGAAACAAAACGGGCGGCATCAAGATCGGTGATACAGAAGAGGGAAGGGATTTTATCCGCAATCTCGCTCTGAACAAAAAGATCAAAAAACTGGCAGAGCTATGGGTTCATGGGAACGAAATAGAGTGGGAAGCTGTCTATCCAAAAGGAATGGTGAGCCGTCTATCAGGTCTGCCGAGCTACCCATTTGTCAAGGAGAGATACCGTTTACCCAAAGTTGTCGTACGCAACCAAACCCATCAAGAAGCAGCCGCCACCACGGAACTGACAGAAGATAAACAGGGGACTAGAGCAGCAGATATAGCCCAACCAACGGAGGTAACTCGTGTTCAGACTGACGAAGACGACACACAACGTAACGAACTCATGAGAAAAATTGCTGCAGCTTGGGAAGAGGTACTTGGCGTGAAGACGGTTGATATCCATAAAAACTTCCAAGACCTGGGCGGCGATTCGATCATGGCTACTCAGATTATTTCCAGATTGAAAAATAGCTTCCCGGTTGATTTGAATCTGGACAATCTCTTTTCGGCGCCAACCGTTGCAGGAATGGCAGAGCTAATTGAAGAGGAACTGATTGCTGTTATTGATGAACTTCCAGAAGAGGCGATTTTGGAGCTATTAAGTTGATGAATTCAACATGTGGGAAGGAGCAATCCGATGATCAACGATAAGGAATCAGCGAAATCAAGAGATGTGATACTTGCCGAGAGCAGATCGAAGCTTTCTGAGAAGAAACTGGCCTTGCTGGAGAAGCTGAAAGGCTCAAGCCTGGAGACGAAAAAGACGGGGATTCCGCGGCGTTCAAGAGAGGGCTTCGTGCCCCTCTCTTTTGCCCAGCAGAGACTATGGTTTTTAGACCAGTTGGTACCAAACAGTCCTGCTTATAATGTGGTCGCCGCCTTCTATCTATCGGGTGAGCTTCACACAAACATCATGGAGCGGTGCGTGAATGAGATCGTGAAGCGTCATGAAGCCCTGCGAACCACCTTTCAAGTCGCAAACGGAGAGCCGTATCAGCTAATTGCTCCTGCCTTGCAAATTCCTTTTCCCATCGTCGATCTGACAGAACATCCCGAGGCAAAGAGGGAGGATGAGTTTCGCCGACTTGCGAAAGAGGAAAGCTTGTATGTTTTCGATTTAACCAAGGGACCCCTGTTGCGTGTTACGTTATTCAAACTCGGCGAGGATTTGAATATTCTGCTTTTGAACGTTCACCATATCATCATTGACGGTTGGTCAGTTGGGGTGTTCTTTAGAGAAATGGTTCTGCTTTATCAGGCCTATTTGGCGGGTAAGCCTTCCCCATTGCCTGAGCTTCCGATCCAGTATGCGGATTTTTCAAGCTGGCAGCGGGAGTGGCTTCAAGGAGAAGTGTTGGAGAAACAGCTCTCTTACTGGAGAGACACTCTTGGAAAAGAAAGCAGCGTATTAGAGCTGCCAGTAGACCGTACACGACCTCCCATCCAAACGTTTCAAGGTGGGAGCCTAAAACTACAAATTCCCTCTTCCCTTTCTCATGCCATAAAAGCGCTGAGCGAGCAGGAAAATGCCACGCTGTATATGGTCATGATCACTGCGTTAAAAATATTGCTGCACCGTTACAGTGGGCAAAATGATATCCGGGTGGGAGTGCCCGTAGCAAACCGTAACCGAGTGGAAATAGAAAATTTGGTCGGTTTTTTTGTAAATACGTTGGTTCTCAAAACGGATGTTTCCGGCAATCAAAGCTTTAGGGAGCTGTTGTCACGTGTGAGAGAAACAGCGAACAGCGCATACCGACATCAGGACGTACCGTTTGAACGATTGGTGGATGAATTGCAGCCTGAGCGTAATATGAGTCAAAATCCACTATTTGAAGTCTGCTTTGTGTTGCAGAACTTTCCTATGCCGAAAAAATCGGACATGTCTGCATTAGGCTTTTCCTTGGTCAAATTTGAAGAGTTCCGTAACAACACATCCAAGTTTGACCTCTGGATTCAGGTTGTAGAAAAAGGGGATATCCTTGACCTCGACGTTGAGTTCAATTCCGATATTTTTAATGAATCGACAATCAGTCGTCTGCTAGAAAGCTTTACAATCGTGCTGGCAGGTATTGTCGCGAATCCAAACCAGCCGATTGCTGATTTGCCGATTTTGACCGCTGCTGAAGAGCAAAAGCTGTTAGTTGAATGGAACGATACGAAGACGTACTACCCAGAGCAAAATATGTGTCTTCATGAAATAATCGAAGCGCAGGCTGTCAAAACACCAGATGCGCCAGCCGTTATTTTTGAAGAGGCGCAACTCACTTACCGTGAATTGGATCAACTGGCGAATCAACTGGCGAATTTTCTCCGTAAACAGGGTGTAAGAGCGGAAACGCTTGTGGGCATTTATATGGAGCGCTCCTTGGAAATGGTCATTGGGCTATTAGGCATCCTCAAAGCAGGTGGAGCCTACGTTCCCCTAGATCCGAGCTATCCGCAAGATCGGGTGGCCTTTATGATCACGGATACGATTCCTGCTTTCCTCTTGACTGCCGAGGGGCTAAAGAACACGCTCCCTGAATACAGTGGACAACTCATTTGCCTCGATTCAGATTGGGAAACAATCAGCATGGAAAGTCTTGTGGCGCCCGCAAGCGGAGTCAACAGCGACAATTTAGCGTACATGATTTACACCTCAGGCTCTACAGGTAAGCCAAAAGGGGCGATGAATGCCCATCGCGGTATCGTCAACCGACTTTTATGGATGCAGGAACAATATCAACTGAATGAAACCGATCGGGTGATGCAAAAGACGCCTTTCAGCTTTGATGTGTCGGTATGGGAATTTTTCTGGCCGTTAATGACAGGCGCCTGCATGGTAGTAGCTCGTCCAGAAGGACACAAGGATACGACCTATCTGGCACGCCTGATCAAAAAAGAGAAAATCACCACCATGCACTTTGTTCCTTCGATGCTTCAAGTATTCCTGGAGGAGACGGAAATTAGTGGCTGCGATACGCTTCGACGCGTCATTTGCAGTGGGGAAGCCTTATCTTATTCAACGCAGGAGCGCTTTTTCGAGTGTCTCGATGCGGAATTGCACAACCTGTATGGTCCTACCGAAGCGGCGATTGATGTCACGTACTGGGCATGTCAAAAAGGAAGCAAGCTTAGATCCGTGCCGATTGGACGTCCTGTGGCAAACACCCAAATCTATCTGTTAGACGAGCACTTAAAGCCTGTGCCCGTAGGTGTCTCTGGCGAGCTGCACATCGGTGGTGTGCAACTGGCGCGCGGATACTATAACCGACCTGAGCTGACAGAAGAGAAATTCATCCCTGATCCGTTCAGCAAAAAAGAAGGGGCACGCCTTTATAAAACAGGGGACCTGGCGCGTTACCTGCCGGATGGAACCATCGAGTATTTAGGCCGAATTGATTTTATGGTCAAACTCAGAGGGTTCCGTATCGAGCTGGGTGAGATTGAAGCTGTATTAGATGAACATCCACGTGTACAAAAATCGGCTGTGATCGTACATGAATCGGAGCAGAGACCAGGGCATAAGCAGTTGGTATCTTATATCGTGCCAGATTCACAGTCCAAGGAAAAACTGAAAAAGGCAACAGAAGAAGCCCTTCCTGCGGAACAGGTATCAGAATGGCAGGATGTCTTCGATAAAGCCTATGATGATGAAAATAAATATGAGGCCGATTTCAACATCACCAGCTGGAACAGCAGCTATACAGGTGAGCCTCTTTTACCGGAAGAAATGCGTGAATGGGTCGATTCGACGGTGGATCGTATCCTTGCCCTTCAACCGAAAAAGGTACTCGAAATCGGGTGCGGTACAGGGCTGTTGTTATCTCGAATTGCGCCTCATTGTGAACAATATTGGGGAACGGATTTTTCGTCGATGGCATTGGATTATATTACTGCGAATCTGATCAACCAACGAGAGGATTTATCCAATGTCACCCTGCGTAAGAGCTATGCGGATGATTTTAGTGGGCTAAAGGGACAGAAGTTCGATGTGATCGTGCTTAACTCTGTAGTGCAGTATTTCCCGGATGCGGACTACCTGTTGGATGTGCTGAAAAAGGCTATACACACCATGAATGACAAAGGCTCCATTTTTGTCGGTGATGTTCGTAATCTTTCATTACTGCAAACCTTCCTCACTGAGGTAGAGATGGAAAAGTCACCGGCGACGCTGACCATGGATCAATTGCGGCGCCGTGTGCAGAAACGAATGAGACAAGAGCAGGAGCTGGTTATCGATCCTGCCTTTTTCTATGCGCTTCAAGAGCAGCTGCATCAAATCAGCCATGTAGAAATCAAGCTGAAGCGCGGAAGTCATCATAATGAATTAACACGCTATCGCTATGATGTGGTTCTTCATCTCGGCAAAAAAGTGCAGCCGATTGAGGACTTTTCCTGGCTGGATTGGCATGAAGAGGGACTTCAAAATATGGATGGACTTCGTCAAATCATGACCAAGTATAAACCGCAAATCTTAGGTCTTACGAATATTCCTAATCTACGGTTGGACAGGGCGAATCGATACCAGTCGTTGCTTGCTGACAAAGATGTAGCCAAAACGGTGGAAGAGCTGAGAATAGACCAAAACCTTCCAGGCATTGGAATAGACCCTGAGGAGCTTTGGAAGCTGGGTGCTGAGCTTCGATTCAGCGTAGATATCGCTTGGATGGGGGATAGAAAGGATGGCAGCTATGAAGCTGTGCTTCGACCTGAGCATTTACTAGAAAAAAGACAGCGTAACACAGTGGTCACCCCGTGGCATCGTCCAGTGAAAAACTACCAGCCGATCGAATCGTATGCGAACGATCCTTTGATAGACAGAGTTGCTCGCCAGTTCATTCCAGAGCTGCGCAGTTATTTACGGGATAAGCTGCCAGATTACATGGTTCCGTCCATCTTTGAGTTCATCAACGAAATGCCAGTGAACATGAATGGAAAATTGGATCGCAAAGCGCTTCCTACGCCGCTTATGGAAGTGCCAGAGATGGAGGGAGATTTTGTACCACCGACGACGGAGACGGAAAAAATTCTTGCCAATGTCTGGGCTGAAATATTGGGCTTGGACAAGGTTGGCATACATAATAGCTTCTTCGGATTGGGTGGCGACTCCATTCATACCATTCGAGTGGTTGCGAGAGCAAAACAACACGGTTTGGAATTGACTCCACAGCAAATTTTCCAATTCCAGACGATAGCTGAACTGGCAGAGGTTGCAGGTACGGCTTCCACCCAAAGTGCGAAAGGAACGGTAACAGTAGAGTTACCCACGCTTGATAAACATCAGCTGGATCGGATAAAAGCAGACAACCCATATATGGAGGATGTATATCCGCTGACGATCATGCAAGAGAATATGCTCTATCGATACAAACATCATCCAGAGCCCGGTTTGAATGTGGTTCATCATGCTTTTCGGATCGAGGGTGGTCCTTTCCACGTAGCTGCTTTTGAGCAGGCATGGCAGCATCTCATCCAACAATTCCCTGCCTTACGAACCTCCTTCATCTGGGAAGAGCTGGACGAACCGATGCAGATCGTGCATGAGAAAGTAGATATCCACATCAAACAGGCAGATTGGCGCGGCATTCCGGAAGAAAATCAACTGGAACAACTGCAATCCTATATTCAAAAGCTAAGACAACAAGGATTCGAGATGGGGCAAGCACCACATGCGCATCTGGCTTTGCTTCAAGTAGGAGAGGATGTCTACTACTTTATTTACGTCTTCAACCTGATGTTGCAGGACGGCTGGAGCTATACGTTGATCGTGAAGAGACTATTCGAATATTATCAAGCGTTTTCTCAAGGGAAGGCGATTGATATTTTGCCTGTATATCCTTACCGGGACTATGTTGCGTTACAAAAACAGCAGGATTTAACGGATGCCGAGCTGTTTTGGAAGAAAAATTTGAAAGGAATGACCAGCTCCATGCTTGAATGGGCGCAAGCGAGCAGGAAGAATCTTTCTGCTGACGAGCCTCCCTATTCTCAGAAAAGGTTCATCGTATCGCCAGAGGTTTCCGCGGCGCTGTTATCCTTGTCCAAGAAGTACCATCTAACGCCATATACATTGGTACAAGGAGCTTGGGCATTGCTGCTCCACCATTACAGTGGCAAGGAAGACGTTGTATTTGGAACGATTTTCTCCGGTCGTAGCATAGCGATGATGGAAGTCGAGCATTCTGTCGGGCTTTTCTTCAATATTCTGCCCATTCGCGTGAGCATTGAGCAAAACATGAGGTTCTTGTCCTGGCTCCAAAACATGCAGTCCAAGGTAGTAGAGACGAGTCAATACGAATACACGCCGTTGAAAAAAATATATGAGTGGTGCGATATTCCACGGGATCGGCTTTTGTTTGACAGCTATCTGGTAAGCGAACAGCTCCCGGATTTTTCCTCCGTGTTTAGAGGATTTCATGATGTCCTCGGTGCTACCATCTATGATTCGATCGCGCAGACAGAGCATCCATTACGTGTGGAAATCCTTTTCTATGAACAAGTGCTAGTCTTGCATATCAACTACTATCGTCGCTACTTCAACGATCAGGAAATTAGCAGTATGCTGCAGCACTTGAATGCTCTTTTAGAAGGATTGGTAGCGAATCCAGAGCAAAAGGTAAGCGAGTTAGTCCGTGCGATAACGCATCATCCCCAACACTAAATTTGCGAACAAGAGGAGAGGTTACTATGTGTGGAATTGTGGGATGGCTTGATTGGGATGACGATTTGTCATCCCAGCATGCTATTTTGCAGAAAATGGCTCAAGCGATCCAGCATCGCGGGCCAGACGAAGAGGGGTATTGGTTGTCTCCTCGGGCAGCGATTGCGCATCGGCGCCTGATCGTGATTGACCCAGAAGGTGGCAAGCAGCCCATGATCTACCGAGAAGGAGATCAGAGATGTGTCTTATCGTTCAATGGCGAAATCTACAATTATTTAGAGCTGCGCCGCCAGTTAGAGCTGCTTGGACATACTTTTCAAACCAATTCTGACACGGAAGTATTACTGCACGCTTTTTTGGAATGGAGAGAGGAATGTGTCCGTCATCTCAATGGAATTTTTGCATTCGCCATTTGGGACGAAAAAAATCATCGCTTGTTTTTAGCACGTGACCACTTAGGTGTAAAACCATTGTTTTATTGTCAACGTGGGAGCTCGTTCTTGTTTGGCTCCGAACTGAAAGCCTTGCTTGCCCATCCAAAAGTGAAGTCTGAAGTTGAAGCAGATGGGTTAGCAGATATTATTGGACTCGGTCCGGCGAGAACGCCTGGATTTGGCATTTTCCGCAATGTAAATGAGGTTCGAGCTGGACATTGTGTAACAGTCACAAAGGATCAAATCAGGACAAGACCATACTGGAAACTCGAGAGCAAGGTGCATACCGATGATTTGGATACAACGACAGAAAGGATACGTGCCCTGTTACAAGACACGGTACAGCGTCAGTTAATCTCTGACCTGCCATTGGTTAGTATGCTGTCTGGCGGTTTGGACTCTAGTGGCTTGGTCGCTTTAGCCGCTGAAGAGCTCCGTAAAAAAGGGCAGACGTTGCAAACCTATTCGGTAGATTTTGTTGACAATGATCAGCATTTTGAAGAAGGCTTGCTGCACATTAGCTTGGATGCGCCATGGGCGAAATCAGTCTCCGAGCATGTACAAACTAGACATCAAGAGATTACCTTCAACGCTCAAGATCTGATCACTCATTTTCATATGCCGTTGCGAGCGCGTGATCTCCCGGGATTAGGGGAGACAGATACCTCCCTCTATTTGTTCTGCCGGGAAATGAAGAAAAAAGCGACCGTCTCGCTATCGGGAGAATCGGCAGACGAAGTGTTTAACGGGTACCCTTGGTTTCAGAAGGAGAAATTCTTGAATTCAGGCAAATTCCCTTGGATGGAGCATGACGGGTGGAGTTCCTTTTTAAATGAAGAAGCTATCGAGAAGATTCGCCCACAAGAATATCTTCGCAGGCGGTATGAGGAAGGGATTGCAGAGGTACACCCTTTGGAAGGGGAGACAGCTCTGGAAGCTCAACAGCGTAAAATGTCGTACCTTTTTATCACTCGCTTTCTCCCGCTGCTATTGGATCGCAAGGATCGAATGAGCATGTATACGGGGTTTGAAGTACGTGTTCCCTATTGTGATTACCGCTTGGTTGAATATTTATGGAATGTCCCATGGAAAGTAAAAAATATTGATCAAATCGAAAAAGGCTTGCTTCGCAGAGCGTTCAAAGGCTATTTGCCGCAGGAAGTATTGTACCGTAACAAAAGCGCATATCCGATGACCTATCATCCAGAGTATTACCATGCGATTTTGGACCATATGAAGCAAATTCTGGCGAATCCCAATTCGCCTCTATTACCCTTGATTAAAAAGTCTGTGATCCAATTTGTACTGGATGGTAAAGCACCTATGAATCTCGCTCAATCAACCAAACTGATCGAATACCTTGTCCAAATAAATATGTGGTTAGAGGAATACAAGATTTCCATTCGATAGAAGCCCAAGGATCTGCTGATAAAAAGGACAGTCAGGATGTTTTTTAGTTGAAGGGGTGTGAAGGAAATGAATGTCAGTGAGGTAAATCAAAACATGGCAATCCCGCAACGACTGCCTGCAAACGGGAGTGACAGGTTTAATTACATGGTCAGGTATCTTTCCGATTGCCAGCTTCAAATGGTGCTGGAAATGGACGGACAGGTGAATCAACAGCGATTGCTTCAGGCGATGGAGGCAAGCACCATTGCGGAACCGATCATTGGTTGCCGTTTTATAAAAGATCCAGTCCGCCCCTATTGGGAGCGACGTAGCGATTTGGCGTCAAGCGGTTGGTGTTCCTTGCAACTTCTCAGTGAGTCCGATTCCGAAGAAAAAGCCATACAGGAGTGGCTGTCGAGCCCAATAGACATCGATGCTGATGCGATGGTCAAAATTCGCATTCTGCGTACCCCGACCAAAGATATCATTTGCATCAAACTGAATCATCTATGCAGTGATGGTGCAGGGTTGATTGAGTATGTTCACTTGTTAGCATCGCTATATAGTGCGCTTGCACAAAACCCTCGCTACGTTCCCAAATCAAACCCTGAGGGAAGGGATCAGAGCCGGTTGTTCAAGAAGATGGGTATCCCGAATGGCGGGATGCCAGAAGCTCCAGAACCCCAGGGACCAACAATTCCGTTTATGCCTGGAGAACCAGCCAAAAGAAGACAAGCCATTCGCAGAATAACGCGCGAAGAATGGCTGAAGCTGGCGCATGGATTTAAACAAAAAGGTTTTACGGTAAATGATGTGCTATTGGCTGCCTACATGCGAGCTTTATATCAACAAATGGAGGATATTCCGGCTGAGCAAATCAAAGTCATGGTGACAGTTAATGTAAGGAAATTCTTACCTGAAGGCAAGGCAGACGCGATTTACAACTTGTCTGGTGTTGTGCACGCTACTATGAATCAAGCAACAGGGACATTTGCAGATAAGGTAAAAGAAGTGGCCGAATTCATGAAGAATCAACGCGATAATATAGAAATTTTGCATGATGCAGTAAACACGTTTGCCTTTGTGGAAAATTTCGAGTTCGATCACACCTTGAAGATCATTCAGGATGTAAGAAAACAAATTGTAAAAGATGGAAAAAGTACACCAATATTATCAAATTTTGGTATGATTAGTACGAGTCAAATAATATTCGATGATGTGAAAGTCGCAGGGGCGTATATCGTCTCGCCAGCCTATTACGCACCAGGACTGATGCTTGGAGTCAGTACGTATCAAGATTGCATAACCCTCACTATTTCCTTCTTTGAATCGAATACAGATAGTGGGTTAATAGAAAAACTCCTAGATACCATGATAGAGGAAATCAAGTCGTACCGAGTATAGCAGTTTGCAGCAATTCCCTACTTATTTAAATAAGGAGTGATTGAAATGAATAAAATAGTATTCCCTAATGAAATATCTGGTGCCGAGAATCTGCAACAGCAGTTTGAACCATACGGCTGGTATGCAGAAATGAGAAAAAATAGCCCGGTCCATTACGATGAAAAGCAACAGGTTTGGAACGTATTTCTCTATACGGATGTAGAGCGTGTACTGACCGATTTTCATCTCTTTTCAAGCGATACAGGCAAACGAATCGCCGGTTCCCTCGCATTGAAAGAAAAGGGCATCACAGAGATGGACCCGCCTGATCATGGAAAAAGGAGAGCGCTTTATACAAAGGCCTTTTCAACCAGAACACTTCAGGAGTGGGAGCCGCGTATTCAAGAAATTTCACGTCATTTGCTGGAGGAAGTAAAAGAAAAGCAAAGTATCAGAATTTTAGGTGATCTTGCAACCCCGATGCCGGTGATTGTCATTGCCGATTTGCTCGGTGTACCGTCCAGTGATTGGATGCTGTTCAAACAATGGTCCGATGTTCTCATCACTTCCGGGACTCGCGAAACGTATGAGGATATTAACCTTAAAAAAGAGGAAATTATGAAGGAAATGGCTGTTTATCTCTCGCCGATCATTCAAGAAAAAAGAGAGAACCCGGCAAAAGATTTTCTCTCCGATTTAACGCAAACAGAATATAAAGGTCAAAAATTATCAGACCGCGAGATTATTGATATTGCAATTAGCTTGCTGCTCGCAGGAAATGTAACGACAAGTACGCTCTTGTTCAGTGTTTTTTACTGCTTTTTATTGGATCGACCAGGCGTATATCGGGAATTAAGAGACAATCCGGAACTGGTAGATCAAGCGATCGAGGAAGTGTTACGCTTCCGTCCACCAGCACAGGTTTTGATGCGCAAGGTTCAAGAAGATACGGATATGTTCGGAAGTCTGATGAAAAAAGGCGAAATCGTCATGGCATGGCTCGGTTCAGCCAATCGTGATGAAAATACCTTTGCACAGGGAGATCAATTCGATATCCATCGACCGAATAGCAACAAGCATTTATCCTTTGGAAAAGGCTGCCACTTATGCCTGGGAGCACCACTATCCAGACTGGAAGCAAAGGTGATGCTTACAGAAATGCTCAAGTGCTATTCTGACATCTCAATCGGCGGATTTGAGAATGATCTGATCCTCAATGTGACGAGAGACTAATCCTATTTTTTATCAAGCAGTTGAGCGGGAAGGGATTCCTGTTTGACTGCTTTTTTTTTATTTCTAAAAATCAGATGTGGAGGGATGTACGAAGAGAAAAATAAAAAAGTAAGGACAGGGAATTCCTTACTTTCAAAACTTATCTTTCCGAATCAACAAATAAACAATCAACCCAATAATCGGAAAAAACAATAAAGCAATAAGCACGATGATGGAGAACTCCTTGCTATTCCCTCGTCTCCTTGCATCACGGTATGCCCAAATGCTGATGACAATATTAATCACGTTCAAAAATAAGAGAAGAAGGACAGGAAGAAACACAAAAAAGGTAGAAGGAGCATCGCCTACACTCACCAAAGGATCACCTGCTTTTGAATGTTTTCAAGACTTTCCCAATTATATAAAAAGATGATCGAATTGTGAAATCAATTTATTCTATCCGTGTAAAAATTGGTATAATCGGAATGTATTATTTCTACTTCTTACCATTCTTGGGGGCGCTTAACCATTGAGAAAAACTTCGAATAAAAGAAAATGGCTTTCGATGCTCGGCATGATCGTATTGGTAACCGGATGTCAACAGGAACCGACCAAACCGATCACATCGGAAAACACCGGCCAAACAACAGAGACCACAGCAAAACCAAGCCCTACTCCATCCGTTACACCCAATCAAGAAACGGAGAAAGAACCAACACCCGAACCAATTCCATCCTCTAGCCCAAACACAACAGTCCCTACCAACCAACCAGTGGAAGAACAACGAAAAGAACCTCTGTCTCCTTATCAAGTACTCTACAAAATCCGTGAAATAGAAAAGGTGAAAGGGGGAACATATCAGGGGGAGTGGAAGGAGGATGAATACACGTTTTACCTACCCGACAAGGACGAGGAGCGCCGAAACGCCCGCTACTATGAAAGTTCGACTCATCATGTAAAAGTATATGGAAAAGATGGCTTCACGTATTACTATAATCTTGTTGATCCCGCTACTTATCCACAGACAACCTTGGAGGCCGAAAGTATACAGGTGAGTCCGGAAACATGGCAGCAAATGGACAAGATCGAGCAGAAGCTGTATACAGGCGAGGATACCTTTCACGCCAAATGGTCGCCGAACTTTCAAGCAGTTGCCTATTATAAGGGAACGACCGAAGAAGGTCAGGCATACATTTGGAAGGTTGGCAACGATTCACCCTCCCCAATAAAAGAGGCAGTCATTGACCGCTATTTCTTTTCATGGTCTCCCGATTCTGAGTATCTCCTATTGGATACGGGAACGAGCAGACATCGCGGCGGACAAATCTATCAGGTAGCAAACGATAAAATGAGTGAGCCCTTCTCTTATATTTTCCAATTCCGTTTCTCACCAGATTCGAAATGGGCAGCATTTTCTTTATTAAGTGGGAAAGTTGCGAAAGAAAAATACGGGATGGAAGACGAAGAGACAGAAGACATATGGCTGTATGATTTGGCTACCATGAAGCAGAAAAAGCTGCTTCAAGCCGATGATCATACGGACTATTTCCCACTCGAATGGAAGAGTGAAACCGAGCTCCTCTACTGGAAGAAAGATTATCAGAAGAATACAGAAGAAGAGTTAACGGTGACGATTCCTAAGAGTTAGTAACCCAACACCCTCTATGTGATGTAGAGGGTATTGGCTATGTCTTGGATGGAAACTTCCCCCGAACCTCCTCTAGAAAAGCCTGCATCGCCGGGGCCAAATAACGATTTTTCAAGTATGCCAAATAAACCGTCCGCTCCAACGCAGGGGAATCAATCGTTTTCCGAACAAGCGAAGCATCTGTTGATCCAGACAAATAGTTCTCTGGAATAATCGTAACCCCCAGATTCTCTCTCACTAACGTCAACGCAGTTTCAAAGCGCTCAATCTCAAATTTGATTTGCGGGTTGACTTGTTCAAACGAAAAGGCTGTTAAAATATCCTCCCTCGTCTGAAATCCCTCTGTACTAATGATGAATGGCTCATTAGCCAAGTCTTTCAAGCGAACGGATTCCTTTTCCGCCAGCGCATGATCCTTGTGTAGCACCAGCATTAAGCGCTCATCGTACAGAGGAAAGGATTCGATATCGTCTTCATCGATGAATTGGTTGGTTATGAGCAAGTGCGTATGATACTTCCGCAGTGATTCCTTTACAGCTTTCCCGCTCAGCACCTCGATTAGCTTGATGTTAATAGAGGGAAAACGCCCCTGATATCCGCGAATGACTTTTGGAATCCAATGCTTCACGGACTCAATGATGCCGATGATGAGATCGCCGCTCCCAGTCAGCTTCACTTCTTCCATCTCTTTTTTCAGCATGTTCATTTGGGAAAGAAGCAGCAACGATTTCTGATACAAGATTTTACCAGCATCCGTAAGCTCCATTTTTCTCGTGTTTCTCTCGAGCAGCGGAGAGCCCACTTCTTGCTCCAGATTTTTGATCGCATTACTTAAGGAAGGCTGTGAAATATGCAGTTTTTGTGCGGCTTTGGAGTAGCTCAACTGATCGCAAACTGTCACAAAATAGTGCAAATGTTTAATATCCAACTGGATCGCCTACCCTTATTTATAGCTTAAAGCTATCAATTTATTTAAATTATATATTAGAAATAATAAGTTTGTCATTATATAATCAATAAACAAAAGGTTCAGAAAGGGTGAATAGCTTGCCAATGAATGTATCAGCAGATTTGTGGACCGGCCGGACTGACCATACGGAGAGAAGAAGTAGTTTTCGCTACCATCAGATTGTAGAAATAACGGACTTGGATACATTGCAAGCTGCCAAGGATCGTACAGTCGCTATCATTGGGTTTGAATGCGAGGAAGGAGTAAGGCGCAATCAAGGACGATTGGGTGCAGCCAAAGCTCCAAACGCAATTCGGCAAGCGCTTGCAAGCCTTCCTTGGAAGGTGGAGGAAGGAAAACGGATTGTTGATGTGGGGAATGTTGCTTGTCCAAACGAAGAGCTAGAAGCTGCCCAGGAAGAGCTGGGGAATGCCGTCTCTGCGATCTTTTCCAAAGCCATGACACCCATTATTTTAGGCGGAGGCCATGAGACCTTGTATGGACATTACGTTGGTGTCCGGAAGCATATTGGAAAAGAGGCTTCTCTGGGCATTATCAATATTGACGCTCATTTCGATTTGCGTTCCTACGAAGTTCAGCCTTCATCGGGGACGATGTTTCGGCAAATACTAGAGCATGACAAAAATAGCAGCTATTATGTGCTGGGGATTCAGCGCTTCGGAAATACACAGGAGCTATTTGATAAAGCAGATGAGCTTGGTGTGCACTATGTGTATGAAGAAGAGATGACGGACGCACGAATGGATGAAATTTGTTTATCTGTAAGCGAATTCATCGAAAAGCACGATCATGTCATGCTGACGCTGTGTACAGATGTTCTAAACGCAGCTTTTGCACCGGGAGTAAGTGCTCCATCTCCTTTCGGCTTAACACCGATGGTTGTTCGTACTTTGATCCGTACCGTTGCCGCTCATAAGAAAACGCTTTCTTTTGATATTTGTGAAGTCAATCCGGTTTTAGATGAAAACGGAAGAACAGTAAAGTTAGGTGCTTACTTGACGAATGAAGCCATCATGGGATTACTAGAGAACTAAGGGGAGACAACTATGACGTTAGCACTTAATCAAGTAACGACGATTTTTCTCGCAGTCGCACTTCTCGTATTAGGTACATTTCTCGTAAAAAAGGCTAGCTTCTTGCAAAAGTTTTGTATCCCAGCACCAGTGGTTGGGGGCTTATTGTTCGCTATCATTGCAACGGCTTTGAAAGCGACCGGAATTTTACAAATTACATTGGATACTTCCTTGCAAAGCTTGTTCATGCTCACGTTTTTTACTACCGTTGGATTGGGAGCGAGCTTTAAGCTGATCAAGCTTGGTGGTAAGCTGCTGGTTATTTACTGGATCGCCTGTGGATTTCTGGCTTTGGCCCAAAACGTAATCGGTGTGTCTTTAG
This sequence comes from Brevibacillus sp. HB1.3, assembly GCF_013186635.1. Taxonomy (NCBI): domain Bacteria; kingdom Bacillati; phylum Bacillota; class Bacilli; order Caryophanales; family Paenibacillaceae; genus Brevibacillus; species Brevibacillus sp. HB1.3. The sequence continues at coordinate 98,508 of NZ_JABMIT010000003.1, forward strand.
CTTCTGTGTTCGGTATTCATCCATTGATCGGGATGATGGCTGGGGCTGTCTCGATGGAAGGTGGACATGGAGCGGCTGGCGCTTTTGGACAAACGCTTGAGGATATGGGCATTCAATCTGCGTTGGCGATTGGGATCGCAGCAGCTACCTTTGGTCTTGTAGCAGGGGGCTTGGTTGGCGGACCGACTGTGAAATATTTAATTGCCAAGCATGATCTGAAGCCGACGGAAACGGAAGAAGTAGTAGAGACTGTAGAAGAAAAAGGACAACCGATTCACTCGAATACCTTCTTCATCCAAGTCCTGTTGATTACGTTCTGTATGGCATTGGGAACGTATTTGGGAGAGCTGTTCTCGACTGCAACCGGATTTGTTCTTCCTGGTTATGTGGGAGCGATGTTTGTAGCGGTAATTGTCCGTAATATCGTAGACAAGCTCAATCCAAAGGCAATCGACATGAAGAGCATCAACCTGATCAGTGACGTGACACTCGGAATCTTCCTGTCCATGGCACTGATGAGCATCAAGCTGTGGGAAGTTGCCGATCTAGCGCTTCCAATGCTGGTGATCGTATTTGTTCAAGTAGTTTTCATCGTTTTGTTTGGGATTTTCGTCCTGTTCCGTTTGCTTGGCAAAAACTACGACGCTGCAGTCATGGTCGCAGGCTTTACAGGGCATGGTCTGGGCGCTACTCCAAACGCAATGGCGAATATGGCGGCCGTAACGGGACGATTTGGTCCTTCGCGAAAAGCATACTTGGTGGTTCCGATCGTCGGTGCCTTTCTGATTGACGTGTTCGCAATGCCAATCATTATTACCACGATTAATTTGTTTAAATAAAAACAATTTAAAAATCCCTTCATGCTGGAGAAAGTCGAGCTGGAGGGATTTTTTGTGCTTACAATCACTTTGGCTTACACTCAACCGTCTAGATCTTTACAAATAATAGAGAAAAAAGGAAATGAATTCTTGACTGTTCGCATCGTGTTCGTATATATTTATATAAGAACGTACGTTCCTGTTTTATTTAACTTTGCAAAGGAAATCTCACCCAGCGATACAAGTTTCAGGGTGGAGATGTAGAATGCTGGCTTGGTAAGAGACAGCAGGAAGGGGATGAAAAGGGGCAGCAACTCCTAGGCAAATTTGAGGCACGAATGCAGAGTCAAAGTTTGCACAAGTGGAAGCCGATGAAAAAAATAATTTCGTTTTTTTGCGAAAATTGTAACCTTTTGTCAATTCTTGCGTATTAATTGTCAGAAACAACCAAAAAGTAAAAATTGTGGAGGGAAGTAGAATGAGAGAACTTCATGCTGATGTGGTAATTATTGGGGGAGGTACTGGTGGCTGCGCAGCAGCACTGGCAGCAGCGAAATCAGGAAAATCAGTCATTATGACGGAAGAAACAGATTGGATTGGCGGTCAATTTACGAGCCAAGCGGTACCGCCAGATGAGCATCCATGGATCGAACAGTTTGGTTGCACGCGCAGCTATCGCACATTCCGTGACAGCGTACGTGATTATTATCGCAACTACTATCCAATGACGGCAGAAGCCCGTGTCATCCCGAATCTTGATCCCGGTAACGGTTCGGTAAGTCGCCTTTGCCACGAACCAAAAGTAGCGCTAGCTGTTTTTTATCAGATGCTTGCTCCTTATATTAACAGTGGTAGACTTACTATTCTGACGAATCACAAGCTGCATTCCGTTCGCATGGATGGCGATAACGTACTGTCGATCACAGTAGAAGATCAGAAACATCATGATTTCCATGAACTGGTAGCACCTTATTTCTTGGACGCGACAGAATGTGGAGATGTACTCCCGCAAGCCGGCGTAGAATACGTACTTGGCGCTGAATCAGTGGATCAAACAGGGGAGCCAAATGCTGTTGTCGGGCCGCCGCAGCCAAATGATATTCAGGCATTTACGTATTGCTTTGCCATGGATTATTTGGAGGGAGAAGATCATACAATTGCCAAGCCGGAAACGTATGATTTCTGGAGAAACTACAAAGCAGATTTTTGGCCGGACAAGCTGCTCAGCTGGACAGGCTCCAACCCGCGAAATACTGTTGAATCTGTACGATATGAGCTGTTTCCGGGTACTAAGTATTTTCCGCTCTTCACGTATCGTCAGATTGCTGATCCGAAGAACTTCCAAACAGGATTGTACAAGAGTGGCGTAACGACCGTGAACTGGCCGCAAAATGATTACTGGCTCGGCTCGATCATTGATGTGTCAGAGGAAGAGCGTCAGCGTCATCTTTACGGCGGTAAACAGTTGAGTCTCTCCCTCCTGTATTGGATGCAAACTGAGGCACCTCGCCCAGATGGTGGACAAGGGTATCCAGGACTGCGACTTCGTAAGGATGTAATGGGAACAGAGGATGGACTGGCCATGTATCCTTATATTCGTGAATCCCGCCGGATCAAAGCGGAATTCACCGTGTTGGAGCAACATGTGAGTGCATTTGTCCGCAAAACAGGCAAAGCAGAAGCCTTCCATGATTCCGTTGGTGTCGGTAGCTACCGAATTGACCTGCATCCGAGCACAGCGAACCGCAATTACGTCGATGTATCTACCTATCCGTTCCAAATTCCGTTGGGCAGCCTAATCCCAGTGCGTGTAAATAACCTGCTGCCAGCGTGCAAAAATCTTGGTGTTACGCATATTACAAATGGATGCTTCCGTCTCCACCCAGTAGAGTGGAACGTCGGTGAGGTAGCTGGTTATTTGACAGCTTATTGCTTGCAAAATGGCCTGACTCCTCGCGCTGTCCGTAACACTCCCGATGAGCTGAAAAAGTTCCAAGCGTTCTTGTACGCGGAAGGCGTAGAGTACTTCTGGCCAACCATGTACGCAGTGTAAGAAGTGTAAGAAGTGTAGAAGTTAGACGATCTGGTTGCCTGAGTTCGGGATTTCACCGAACTCAGGTTTTTTCATGGAGAGTAAAATTTCCTCGACAGTTTCTTGAGGCGTTTGCTCGGAAGAATCGATCCACATGCCGAGCTTTGGTGTTTCGGTCTGCAAGATTTTATTGAGGTGAGAAATCGTCCAAGCACCATACCCTGTTTTGGGACGGGAAACTTCTCTCTCTTCAACCACTTTTTCATTTGGTGTGAGTACTACCACATACAACGGACGGTTTTGAATCATTTCAACAAATTCGTCTAAAAAGGGGCCAATCACAACATCCTGTACAACGACATTAAATCCTTCTGCAAAAAAAGTGTCTGCCGTAGAGGCTGTTATTTTGTAGCGCAACCGCAACTGACGAATGGCTTCTTCTGACGGTTCGGGCATATATTCCTCTCTGCCGTTTACAATCATTCGTCGGAACGAATCACCGCGCAGATGGACCCCTCGATTTAGCTTTTCAGCAAGTAACTGAGCTACTGTTGATTTTCCAGAAGCCATAATCCCGGTAACGAGAAAAATACATCTGTCTGGAGCGTGAACTTTGGCATTCTCTTTCATCATCATCCCACCTTACTTAAATGAGGGGAACTTTATCGTGATAGGTCCTATTTTTTTGCGCTTTAACCCTAATATGGACGAAAGGAAAGGCGTTGCAAATAGCGAATCAATAGATGACATTCTGATTAGGTTGGAAACAATGACAAGAGCTGTGGGACTAGGCGAAGCCAAGATGCATCTGCGCTAAGCGGAGAGGGCTAGCATTTCCTGCAAACCTCTCTCCATTCGCACAGACAAACCTCCCCCCATTTTCATATGGTAATGCTGTAATACCATAACTGTTAATGGAGGTGTTGAGGTATGAGTTCAATAAAGGGAACAAAACGAAAAAAAGCTACGATGACCATGATCGCCGTACCAACCATAATCGTAGCAAGGGAAACATCGAATCTCTCGGGACAAGTCAAGGTGAACGGTCGTCCTAAACCAGGGATCGTAGTCGTTTTTGCAACCGAAAATACTTTTGGTGTCGTAATCCCTGCCTTTACTATTACAGACGCCAAAGGGAATTTTACGGCAAAATTTAGATCGTTTATCAACCCTGATCAACCTGGATTCAGAGCAGTTACCGTCACCGCTGCACTCCCTTCTTTTCCTGGAATCTCCGCTTCAAGTGTAATTGCAATCCTTCGAGGGCCGGGGTCTAGGAATAAGGTAAACCGACGGAAGATAGTCCAACGGAATTCAGCAAAGGTAAGATCGGTTGGTAAAACGAAGCTCGTCTTACGAAAATGAAGCTCAATCCATCCAGTCATGTGGAGTGTTGCTCACTGTTAGGGAGTAAGAACAATTAATTCGTAGATGTTTCTGTGGATCCGGAAAGAAAATTAAAATTACCTGGTGATTTAGAAGAGCGGGACCTCTTGCACCATAAGGGGTTCCGGTCTAAAACTCTATACCATTTTGGGACTATCATCTCGCCATACAATATGACGAGGAGAAGAGGACAGCTATCATCTGTGAGTTACTCATGCGTGAACTAAACCAGGGTCATTGTAGAAAAGCGTTGTTCATGGCGTATTAGTTTTTGGTAAACATATTTGTCTTAGAAGAACAATCACACATGGAGGTGCTAAGGTATGGTGAACCTGATCAAAATCAGGGCAAGTGTATTTATCCCCTTATCATGGACGGAACCAAGGACTGATCCGCAAAGAGGAAGAATCATTCAATTCGAAGGAGATTCGCGTGAATTTACCCCGTATGCGGTAAACACCATGCGTTCCAGAGTGGAGCAAGAGGTTGTCGTAGACTTTATGAAAAAAGAAATTTTTACTTATCAGAATACGGGAATCACAACAGAGAAAATCACGAATCCTGATGGCTCGATTCAGCTACGAAAGGGAAAAGCGAGTACGGAGGGCATTTTGTGCAGGAATATGATATGGAAGACGGATGAAGAAGTGAGCTTTGAAATGAGCGCAAGTGCGAGTAATCCCCTGAATGAGCATGCGCCACCGGTTGACTACTTATTGTCGGTAACGGCGAAAAGGGATGGTCTTATCCTGATCGAAGGAGCACATGATGGCTTCCCTTGCTTTGAGTTTTATAAGCAAACGGATTTTGGGCCGTTTGAAACGATTTATACCCATGATTTCCGTAAAACAGGTGATACTCTGGCAGCCTTGGGTGGAGAAATGGAATATCATTTTCGTAAGATACTGTAGTAGGTAGGCACCAAAAATTTCTCATCATACGTTTTCGAGGAGGTTCTTAACGTGAGTAACCCGACGATGTTCGATCAATTCCCTATCATCGAAACAGACAGATTGATCCTTCGCCAACCTGATCAACAAGACATCGAAGATATTTTTGAAGTGTTGTCACATGAGGATGTGGCGAGATATGTAGGGATCGCGAGGTTTCAATCGATCGCAGATGCTGAAAATGAACTTCGATGGTATCGAGACTTATTTGAACAAAAACAGGGACTCAGGTGGGCGGTCACGGATCGTTCTACTGGAAAGTTTCTTGGCAGCTGCGGCTATAAACATTATCATGCGGTACATAACAAAGCAGAGATTGGGTATGATCTGAATTTTTCATGGTGGAATAAGGGGATCATGTCGGAAGCACTGCGGCCCATTATCGCGTACGGGTTTTCGAATATGCATCTAAACAGAATAGAAGCAGAAGCAGATACGCGAAATACGACATCCACCCATTTGCTCCAAAAATTTGGCTTTCAAGTAGAAGGAATCCATCGAGAAACGGAATTTGAAAATGGGATGTACATTGATCTTGTAAAGCTGGCGTTGCTTCGAAAAGAATATGAGTTGAATTCGTAAAAGAATCGTAGTCGATAAGCGGCGGGGGAATGTACGGAATCTTTCATCGTATTGACCCCCGCTCATTTTCTCCCCACTTCTACAGCCACGCGCACAGCAGACTCAATCGCCCCTTGAATCCAGCCATGATGTTCATTAGAGGTGTGCTCCCCCGCAAAATAAATTTTTCCTTCAGGCGCACCAATATAGGGAGTTAATTCCGTCTCCTGCAAAGGTTTGAAAAAGGCAAAGGCACCAGCAGCATAAGGCTGCAACGCCCAATTATGTGTGACCCCCGTAACGAAGGTTTTGTACACCTGCTCCCCATGAATGTCAGCCAAATGCTTTACTGCTTGCAGCACTTGTTCTTCTCTCGACATGCTGATCCATGGCAGAGCGTCATCCTCCCATGTATAACTGACCAATACGACACCTCCGGGCTGATCAAACCCGTGGCTGGGAAAGTAAGAGAGACGAATAGGTGAATCCGTTACGGTTTGTCCGCTCCTTATTCCCTGTGCTTCCCAGAAGCGCTGAGAAAACTGAACACCTATTTTGGAGGAGGAAACATAGTGGAGCTGACGAATAGCTTTCCATTTTTGATAGGAAAACAGGTCGTACGGTTCGACCTGAACATACTGCAAGACAGTAAATGGGATGGTAATAATCGTGATATCACCGGTCATCTGAAATCGTTCTTCTGTGTCGGTACGAACGCCAGAAATCGTTATTTGCTTTCCCGTCTGGACGATTCGCGTCATTTTATGCCGGAAGTATATATGGGCCTGTAATTGTGGAAGAAATGCCTGTGGTAGCTGGTCAAATCCCCCTGTTATTTCGTAAAAACGTGTAGAAGGATCGAACAGGATGAAGTCTCGTAAAATTTCGAGAAAAGCGAGCTCAGGGAAACCCTCGAAGCCAGTCATGACCTTGATCATATCGATAGCGGGGGCGGATAAGGAAGGGCCAACAGGATTGAAGCGCAAGAATTGATCCATGGAGAAACGATCGTATTTTTGGACGACGATGGGCCAGTTCGTCGCTGGATTGAGTTTGATGAAGTCGATGACAGACTTAACGGCCTGACCGGCTAACTCATTGAAAGTACGGCCTTTTTCATGCGGCGCTACAGGGAAGCGGAGGATGTCGGGATTGCGTTCATAAATCCAGCGTCTTGTTTTGATGCCGTTTATAGAGAGGATGTCGTTGGAAGAGCTGTTGACAAACGGATGAAGGGGAAGAGAGAATTTCCTCACGTATGCTAGGGTAAGTTCGTGCGTATGAGGAATACGCATGGCCCCAGCTTCTAGATAATGCCCATGGGTAAAAGGAGAGCGAAGTGTGAAAACTCTCCCGCCTATCCGGTCACCAGCTTCCAAAATCGTTACGTTGTGCCCTGCTGCTTTAAGCAACGAGGCAGAAACAAGACCAGCCATTCCAGCCCCAACGATGATGATATGGAGGGGGGAGTGGGTTTTGGGGAGACCGTTGCGAATAATGGACAGCATGTCAGGTTGTGTTAAGGAGAAGGAGGGATTACCCATTGATTGTCTCCTTTCCATTCTTTTCCGGTACTATGATCCTATTCCATGGATGACGCAGGTATGCGCTGTGTAAGCCGATCATACAGGGCTCTACCATTTTCATCCAAGAAATGATAGGATAGAGAAAAGGGGAACAAATGATCGGAGGGGTTCGCGTGTTACCAACGAATGTTATCTGGAAACCAACGACAGGTGTCGGATATGAGCACGTGAGAATACGGGAGGGTTCGAACAGAATCCACGTAAATAGCATGGTGATCGGGAAGCTGGATGACGCTACCCTTACCAGAATCCAATATGAAATGGTCCTGGATTCAAATTGGGCCACGCGAGAGGTTTCCCTGGCAATTGTGGGTGAAGAAGGAGCTTTGCATCTCTCATCGGATGGCAAGGGAAATTGGACAAACGAGGTGGGCGAGCCCATTCCTGAGCTTGTAGGCTGTATCGATATCGATATTTCTTGTACACCTTTCACAAATACACTGCCAATCCGGCGTTTGTCGTATTCTTTGGGGGAACCACAGTCTATCCAGGTAGTCTATTTCTCAGCCCATGAGCTGACGTATCGACAAGTTCAGCAACAATATACGCTGCTAGAAAGCAAAGACGACTCTTCTGTCTATCAATATCTGGCAGGAACATTCGTGGAAAACATCACGGTTGATACAAACGGGTTGGTTCTAAACTATCCAGACCTGTTTATACGTGAGCAGGTGTAGGAAGAAGGAGGGATGGTTCCGCATGGCTGAAAGGTTTATTGCGGGTATACTGGCCAGCTTTTTATTTACGTTTGGGGCTGCGCTTCTGTATTTTCAGGATCGATCCGCGGTTCTTTTCGTTGCGATGTTTACGTTCCCGACGGTGTTTCTGTTAGGGATTCCGCAATCTATCGTTATAGATTGGATCATGAAGCGATTACCAAGGAACAAGGGGAGTTTCCTTTTCCTACTAGAAGCAATGCTGTACATCGTGGCTGGAATCATCGCAACCATGATGCTTTTCTTCATCGTTATGCATACCTTTACGCTGCTTCCCAAGTTTTATGTCCTGGGCGTAGTAGCATCTTTGCTCTATTTTGTTTGCCTGCGCTTCTTAAGGCGTAAAAGGAAAGCCCTACATGTAGAGTAAGGAAAGGAGTAAGTGTCATGAATGAATGGGTACAAATCGTGTCAGGCAACATTTTGGAAGCTCCGGAAAATATCATCGTGCAACAGGTTAACTGCATGGGTGTGATGGGAGCAGGGCTTGCCAAACAAATAAGAGCCAAATATCCAAGTGTTTATACGGATTACAAGCGGCATTGCGAGCAGTATGCGGATGCACGTGGCGACCTCCTTGGGCAAGTGCTGCTTTGCCAGGTTGGGGAAGGGAAGTACATTGCTAACCTTTTCGCACAGCTGGGTTATGGGAAAAAAGGAGTCTACACGAAATATGACATGCTGCAAAAAGGGTTGGAAGAAGTTCTCTCCCTCGCGAAAAAAGAAAATCTGACTATCGCCATACCATACGGGATCGGCTGCGGATTAGCAGGCGGGGACTGGGATGTGGTGAGTAAGCAGCTTGACGAGATTTTTACTGGTTATGGTGTGAAGCTGTATAAATTCGAAGCGGATTGACGCCAGAGGATCACATGCGCTATAGTGAAAAGAACCATATCTAGGGAGAGATGTTGATGTCGGCGGTCGTTCTTAACTAAAGCAATTCCATACAAAAGGTCTTGATTCAACCTTTGAAATTTTGCCATGTAGCAAAGTTTCTTTGTGCTGGGTGATAATCGGCCTTGGAATTAGTTAAGAACAACGGATATCATACAATGCCTTAGGTGAAAATCCTATCATTGCGCCCAAAATCCGTGCTGTGTTCAGCGCGGTTTTTTATTTGGTTGCGTTTTGTTTAGGTATCCCAAAAAAAGGGCGGAGAATGACATTTGTTCATTCTTCGCCCTTTTTTATTTTCTATGAAAAAGGAGATATTAGCCATGAATGAAAAAGCATTACAGCGTCTCGAATACGACAAAATCAAAGAAAAGGTAATGGAATACGCCTTATCGTACGCAGGGAAAAAGCATGTAGAACAAATGATGCCAATGGACTCCGTCAAAGTAGTGCGTAGTAAGCTGGACGAAACAGCAGAAGCCAAGAACATCCTGCAAAACGGAGCTAGTGTACCAATTCCCGCGCTGGAAGGGATGGAGAAGATCCTTTCCCTCCTGGGGACGGGATATGTCTTTGGCGTAAACGATTTTACAAATCTGTACTTGTTCCTAACGAGCTGCTCACAACTAATGAAGTACATGGCGACAAAAGCACAATTGGCGCCACGGGTAAGCACCTATGCAGCATCGATGTACGATGCCACAAGATTGAGGAACGAAATCGAACAATGCATCCGTCATGGGCAAGTTGTCGACTCAGCCAGCAAAGACTTATTGAAGGTGCGTAAACGCATTGTCGTATTTGAAGAGCGCCTGAAAAGACAACTGGATTCGATCATGAACAAATATCGTTCGATTATGCAAGAAAATGTGATTAGTACACGCAATGGACGTTATGTCATCCCCATCAAAAAAGAACATCGCAAGCAAGTGGCTGGCAGTGTCTTAGATGAGTCGGCGAGCGGTCAAACCGTCTATATGGAACCGACGGAGATCAGCGCAGTACAGTTTGAGCTAACAGCACTCAAGGCAGAGGAAGAACGTGAAGTAACAAAAGTTCTGATGCAATTGTCCGCGTTCGCAGAAGAATACACCCATGAACTCACCGTGAATGTCGAGACTGTTGGAATGTATGACTTCCTTTTCGCAAAAGCGAAGTACGCATTGGCAATCGGAGGCGCGAATGTCGAACTAAACGAAAAAGGGATCCTCGATGTCAAGGAAGCACGGCATCCGCTACTCGGCCCAAAAATGGTGCCGCTGCATATGAAGATGGGTCGAGAGTACAAATCACTGATTATTACAGGTCCCAATACAGGCGGAAAAACATTGACGTTAAAAACGATCGGACTGTTAACCATGATGGTACAGTCGGGTTTGCTCGTACCCGTACAGGAAGGCAGTCACTTCTCCATTTTCCGCAACATCGCGGTAGATATTGGCGATGGGCAGAGCATCGAGCAAGCGTTAAGTACGTTTTCGGCGCATATTCATAACGTCCTGGAAATCTTGAAGATTACCGACGCCTCGACTCTCGTCTTGATTGATGAGATGGCAACGGGTACAGATCCAGGAGAAGGAGTCGCCTTGTCGATTGCGATTTTGGAGGAGCTGCACCGAAGAGGTGCGACGGTAATCGTGAATACACATTTTAACGAAATTAAAAATTTTGCCTCCGCAACTGCCGGGTTTCAAAATGCACGAATGGAATTTGACGAGGAGACCTTGCAGCCCCTATATCGCTTGCGAATCGGAGAAGCTGGCCAGAGCTATGCATTCCTGATCGCATTGAAGCTCGGTATCCCGTCTGAGATGATTCAGCGTTCTCGTGAAATTACTCGAAATGGGTTCCTGACGACGACTACCACTATGGAAAGGCTGGAACAATACGAAGACGTCGAGCAGGAAGCGGATGAGGCTCCAAGCTATGTGGAGACACGAGTAATAGAAAAGTCAGAAGAAGTGGAAGTAAAGGTGGAAGAAGAAAGACGAGAGGAGCTTCCACAGGAGATTTCAGAAGAAGCCGCAGTCACATCAGCCACGCCAAAGCGTGACAAACCATTTGCTATTGGTGATTGTGTATTCATCTCCTATCTGGGGAGAACTGGCATTGTGTTTAGTGCGGAGGATTCCAAAGGTATCGTTGGCGTCATGATTCAAAATCAGAAATATAAAATCAACAAAAAGCGCCTCGTCTTGCATATTGAGGGCAAAGAGCTGTATCCGACCGATTATGACATGGACATCGTTTTCGAGACAAAAGAGAACCGGAAGAAACGTAAAATGATGAGTCGCAAGCATGTCGAAGGATTAGCGATCGAGACGAAGCGGGAGGAGTGATGAGTACAGGAAAAAAGCCGATTTTCTCTAAGAGAGAATCGGCTTTTTTGATGTTGAAGTTGCTGAACAGAGCGAATAGGCTATTTGGCTGTATGGCTAATCGTTATTTGTTTACTTACAAGCACCATCATGCTCGCCAATAGCAAGAAGTAGATAGGCATGGTGACCAGCGAACCGTTATGAAAATAACTCATGCCACTCGTGATAAGACTGACGATGAGGTAGTAAATCAAACCAAAAATAGCGCCAGCAGTTCCGAGTACATCACCGTAGTGGACAAGAGCTAAACTCAGGCAGTTTGGAATCGCGATCCCAATCCCCAGCAAGAGGGTAAAGAGAGAGGCTACCATGATCACCAGCGAGACAAGGGACGGACTCACGCCATACAAAGTGAAGCTTGTGAGGCATACTGCTCCAAACGACGTTACCAGCGAGCCGATTAGAATTATGCTCTCAGCCGGGTATTTCGTTAGCAGCTTTTTCGAGAGCATTGCCCCGATCACAGAGGCCAAAGCTACGAAAATACCCAATAACCCAAACAGACCAGGCGTCATGCCGAAAAAACCAATGAAAATAAATGGCGCTTCGGCATAGTAACTGAACAACATGCCATTTGTCGCCCCGATTAAGAAGCCAAAAGCCCAAATCCTTTTGTCCGTAAAAAGGCGTTTGGCTACAGCTAGCGTGCTTATCTTTGAAGCTGTAGACGTTTTGGTCTCAGGCAACGATACAAAGGCGTAAGCAAAAATCGCTACGCTCATTGCGATCAGCGTGAAGAAGACAGCCTGATAGCCAAACGATTGATCCACCCAACCACCGATTAAAGGGCCAATTGCAGGCGTAAAAGCGAGAGCAGCGGAAATCTGAGCAAAAACAGCATGCCGCGTGGTGGTATCGGTACTCTCTCGTAAGATGGTTTGGGTTACCACTGATCCTGCACTCGCACCGAAAGCTTGGATGAACCGGCTCCATAACAACCAGTCAGCCGAATCGGAGAGGTAGCAACCCAAGCTGCCAAGTCCGTAAACGAAAATTCCCCAGAGCATGGCAGGGCGTCGACCGATAGAGTCAGAGAGGCTTCCCCAGCAAAAAACACCCAAGGCAAAACCGAGGAAGTAAATACTGAGTGTCAGTTGGATCATATTGTTACTTGCATGAAGGCTATTGGCGATATCAGGTAACGAAGGTGTGTAGATGGTTTCGCTAATTTGCGGAAAACCCACCAGGATAATCAACAGTAGTAAAGATGGTGTTGAGATTTTTCTATTCACTTGTCCATTCCCCCTATATTCCGAAAATCTCAAACAACGTAGGAGGGAGATTACGGAATAGGGGGTTTACATTTTATCAATCTGGAAAATGAAAGCATATTGTCACCTTACATAAGGAATAGGGGGAAATTTTTCAATAGAATAGCATTCATTGGGAAGCGGTGACAAGTCATTTTCGTCTGGTGGTTTACTCACACTTTTCTCTTTTTTCCACGCTGTAGGGCTGTGCGGAAGCTGAATTCATATCGATTGTGGTGTCGCCTTCTTGATACGTATCATCAAAACCAAGTCCGTAGGTCATCCCGGAACACCCTCCGTCCTTTACGCCAAAACGAATGAAGAGAGTAGAGCTTTCTTGTACGAGCATATGTTGAAGGCGAGTGACGGCAGCTTCGCTGATGTGAATCATTGTAAGTCCTCCTTTTTTATGCTTCCTGTTCACCTACGATCACAACCTCAGGTACAAGGTGAATGCCAGATTGGCTGTGAACCTTTTCCTGAATCTTCCTTATGAGTAAAAGGTTAGAGCCCTTTCCCATCACCATCCATGGAACATGATGTTCATTCAGGATTTGTAGGACCATGATCAGTTGGGATTTACTGCTAGGTGTAATCAGTAAATCCGCATGTCCGCCAATTTTCCTGGTAGTATATGCCGCCAAAGGCTCTTGATAAGTCACTTCGATCTGTCGTTCACGGAGAAGGGAGAATACAGGTTTCATTCGTTTCACCTATCCTTCTTGGAAAAAAACACCTTGCACTACAATCACAGTATAGGAATGATTTTATATATATTCAAATAAAATGTTTAATAAATTGCAGTTGCGTAGGCTCGGTGATGAACAAAGAACGTCACTTTATAAACATGTTTGTTGAATTAGTTATACAAAGGACATATACTGTGAGCGTATCGTTCTTTTCCAAATAAAGGGGCGAAGAGAAAATGGAGAGATATAGACACCTATCAACACGTGAATACATTCTTTTGCTGCTGAAAAGGGAAGGGGAGCTCAGCACAAAGGATTTGCAAAACAGGCTGGAGCTCACAAAGGTAGCTGTCAGCAGGCAAATGATCTACTTGGAAAAAGACGGTTTTGTTGTGTGCAGAGTAGGTCGTCAAAAAGCAGGCAGACCCATGCATCACTACTCGTTGACACAGCAAGGAAACGAACAATTTCCAAATGATTACGGGCAATTGGCCGTGGATTTGATGGAGCATATCGTGCTGGCAGACGGGGAAGACCGCGTGGATCAATTTTTTGCAAGACAGCAAGAGAAGATTATCCAGAAATACGAGGGACAAATGGAAGGGAAAACGCTATCTGAAAAGGTGGCAGAGATGGCACGCATCCAAGATGACAACGGATTTATGGCGAGATGGGAACAGGTCAGTGATGAGGAATATGTAATTACGCAGTACAACTGTCCCTATTTTAAAGTAGCAGATCGGTATCAGATGATTTGTGCAAGAGAGCTTGCTTGTTACCAAGAGTTACTTCATACGAGCGTAGAAAGGACGGAATGCGTGGCAATCGGCGGAAAGAGATGTGTCTATCAGATCCGTGCTACGCAATCGTAGCTGCAGCATCATCACGGCAGATGAAACGACAAAGGGGAGGGAACGAAAATAATGACCAACGCGAATCTATGGGATGCTGACTGGGAAGTATCTGAACCATTGGTACGCACACTCATCCTCCGTCAGTTTCCGCAGCTATCCTCTATGCCCATCAAGCTGATCGGCTGTGGTTGGGATAACATGGTCTTTCGAGTGGGGGACGATTTTGTTTTTCGTTTTCCCAGGCGGAATGTCGCTGTGGAATTGATCAAAAAGGAAGGGATGCTGCTGCCAATGCTTGCGGCATTCCTGACGATACCGTATCCGAAGCCAGTTTTTTATGGGGAACCAGCCACCGACTACCCATTCCCTTTTTTGGGGTACACGTATCTTCCAGGAAGGTTTCCAAAGGGCTTGACCGACGAGCAGCGTGCTTCATCGGCTGTGGTCCTTGCGACGTTTTTAAAAAGCTTACACGCGTTTCCGCCCCAGCGTGCTCGCGAGAACGGAATCGAGCAAGATCATAGGAACCTCCTAGACATTGAACAAAGAAAAGAAAAAATGCAGACGTTCTTGTCTACCTTGGCTGTGCATGTTTCTGGAGAAGATCGGGATGCGATCGCCAATTATTTAGGACAAGTCGTGATCGACCGAATAAGTCCGCGTGAAGTGCTGCTGCACGGAGACCTCCATGTGAAAAATATGCTGGTAGATGAAGCCGGGCATATATCAGGCATTATTGACTGGGGAGATCTCAATGTGGGGCATCCAGGGGCGGATTTAAATGTGGTCTACAGTTTTTTACCGCCACATGCCCGACAATTGTTTTTCCAGGTGTATGGAGAAGTGGATGAAGAGACAAAAATATTGGCCAGGATGATGGCGGTGTACATTCCGATGCTGCTTTGGATGCAAGCCATTGATCATAAGGATGAGATAGTAGCAGAGGAAGCAAGAATGACGATACGGCGAGCACTCGCTGACGAATAGGGCATCAGTAAACGATTTCGGGGGAAAAGCGGCTTACGCTCATCCCCCGATTTTCTTATCCGATTCCTAACTCTTCCATTTTTCGATACAGGGTACTTCGTGCAATACCTAGCTTTTTGGCAGCGGCGCTGATAGATGGAGCTTCTGTGATGGCTTGCTGAATTGTCTGTCGCTCTAATTCGCGCAATAATGGCAAAGGTTCGCTGGATGCTTCTTGCAGACCATATTGCTGCTGCCATTCGCTCGGGAGATGGTGAGAGGTGACCCACGGATCGCCGTACGCATGTAAAAATGCTCGCTCCACGATATTGCGCAGCTCACGAATATTACCAGGCCATGAATGCTGCTGCAAGATCGCGAGGGCAGATTCACAGATAGCTGTCGGACCGCCAGCGTATTGGGTATGAAGCTGCTGGAGGAACTCGTTAGCCAAGGCTGCAATGTCTTCTTTGCGTTCGCGCAGAGGAGGGATGCGTATTGGCAGGATATTTAGTCGGTAGTAAAGGTCTGCACGAAACAGCCCATTCTGTACATCCTCTTCAATGGAACGATTGGTGGCAGCGATCACACGAATGTCCAATGGCTTTTCTTCGTGGGAACCTAATCTCGTCACTTTTCGTTCTTCGAGTACCCGCAACAAAAGCACTTGAAGCTCCAAGCTCATTTCCCCGATTTCATCGAGAAATAGCGTTCCTCCATTTGCCGCTTCAAATTTTCCTGGTTGTCCTCCTTTTTTTGCTCCCGTAAAAGCTCCTTCAGCGTATCCAAAAAGCTCACTGGCGATCAGTTCGCGTGGAAGTGCTGCGATATTGACGGCAAGAAAAGGGCCGTCTTTTCGCGAACTGGAGGAATGGATGGCACGCGCCAGGACTTCTTTGCCACAGCCTGTTTCTCCGAGCAATAAGGTATTCGATAATGACTGTGCAGCAATACGTGCTGTATGCAGTTGAGCTTGATAGAGGGGGCTATTCGTATGTATCTCTGAAAACGAATAGCTGCTAGTAGTCTTTGAGAAGGTTGACGCACTTGGGCGAATCAAAAAGAGGCGATACCACGTCTTTTCCCCCAGATCGAGTTCCTCTACAGACCAATTGGGTAAGCGATCTTGTTCCCAATCCGCCTCGAGCACAAGGCCTTCCACTAACGAAAAGCGTTCCTGTGCCCGCTTGTTAGCAAAAAGTACGCTGCGCTCGTCACTGAGTGCGATGAGGCATTCTTGGCTAATTTCCGCCCATGCAAAAAGAAGACTCTTCCAATTGGGAACAGAATGAGAGATCGCGCGATGTTGGGAACGCTCGATTACGGAGGAAGAATCGAAAGAAGAGAGCAGCATGCCGGCTTCAAAAATCGTTCTCGCACCCTTTCTTGGTTATAGTTTGTTTGTTCGATCGTGGGACAGGTGTCCGACAAGGAAGCGTGAAACAAACGACACACAAAGACGAAAGCGATACAAGAGAAGAGGGACTTTTCTGGTCAAGGGCAGATCAACTGCATGACCTGTTTTGCGACAAACTCTTTGTCATAAGTATACAGGAGAAAATAAGCAAAAGAATCGGTACGGTTAAATTTTTATCGGGGCTAGCAAGCATTGGCATGTCATTTGCTTCTTTTTGTGAATGTAGGGCATATGCCATTTCGAACAAGTGAGGGGGAAGCAGCATGCCAGAAGTTTTATTTCGAGTTGACTTGAACAAACCGATGGAGGAGCAGGATACACCTGGACACAACAGATGGCATCCAGACATTCCAGCAACCGTTTCCGTGAATCCGGGAGCTGTTTTTCGCATGGAATGTAAGGACTGGACGGACGGGCAGATCGCGAACAACGATGACCCTTCCGACATTCGCGATGTGAACCTCAATCGCGTCCATGTACTTAGTGGACCTGTCTGGGTGAATGGAGCAGAGCCAGGGGACCTCTTGGTTGTCGATATTCTCGATATTGGGGCACTTCCCCAATCGGAATGGGGCTTTAACGGGATTTTCGCTAAAGAAAACGGCGGGAGCTTCCTCGTTGATCATTATTCACAAGCGGCCAAGTCGATCTGGGACTTCCACGGCATTTACACGACCTCCCGCCATTTGCCAGGAGTCAAATTTGCTGGCATTCTTCATCCAGGCTTGATTGGTACCGCACCTTCCCACCAGTTATTGGATCGCTGGAACCGAAGAGAGAGCGACCTGGTAGCGACAAATCCTGAACGAATGCCGCCACTCGCGAATTTGCCGACCCCGCATAGTGCCGTGTTGGGTAGTCTAAAAGGAGCGGAGTTTGATCGGATTGCTAGAGAAGCGGCTCGGACTGTCCCTCCTCGCGAGCATGGCGGAAACTGCGATATCAAAAACTTGTCCAAAGGTACTCGTATTTATTTCCCGGTTTATGTAAATGGGGCAAAGCTGTCCATGGGCGATTTGCATTTTTCACAAGGAGACGGAGAAGTGACCTTCTGTGGCGGAATTGAAATGGCAGGTTGGCTGGATCTTCATGTGGACATCATCAAGGGCGGGATGGCGAAGTATAACATCGTGAACAACCCTGTATTCAAGCCGGGTCCAGTAGAGCCTCGCTATACAGAATACCTCGTTTTCGAAGGGATTTCAGTCCACGAGACGACAGGGCAGCAGCTGTACATGGATGCGCATGTCGCTTACCGCAATGCTTGCCTGAATGCCATCGAGTATTTGAAAACGGCGATGGGCTTCACGGGGGAGCAGGCGTACATGCTGCTGGGGACGGCACCGGTGGAGGGAAGAATTGCAGGAATCGTCGATATTCCGAATGCGTGCTGCACCTTGTCTATCCCTACAAGCATTTTTGATCGAGATATTTTACCGAAGTAGCCAAGACAAAGACCCCCGAAAGAAGGAGCCAAATACGATGCCAAGATACGATTACATGTGCGAGGATTGTGGTCCATTTGTACTGTGGCTGAAGATGAGCGAGCTGACAGAGAGCGTTACTTGCCCCGATTGCCAATTATCGTCAAAACGTTTGTATGCTGCACCAGGCTTGATCATGACCCCGCAAGCGCTGCGCCAACGTATTGAGCGTGGTGTGGAACCGAAGATTGTACGGAAACAATCGCATTCCCATGAAGGAGCAGGGTGCAGTCACAGCCACGGTAGTCAGGTACATCAGGGACATACTCACAACCGTGGAGGTAAACGCCCCTGGATGGTCGGGCATTAAACGCCCCTTTGCTATGTAGGATGAATGATAGAAGAAGCACTCTACAAGATTAGTAGAGTGCCTTTTTTCATTTCCGATTATCTGATTCCGTATAGGCAGAGGAGATAGCTTGTGTTGCTTGTGCCAATTGGATTCGTGCTGGATTTTTCACTTCCAAGGTCATAACGGACATGACGACCGTATGCATCGTTACGAAAAAATAGATTCAAAAAAAGATGTTTTTCAAAAGGGGTGATTCCACGAAAAATCGTTTCTCCTTCTCATATAAGAAAAATAGAAAGTATTTAGAAACGATATGTATTACACTGCCTTCACGCTCTCTTTCCTATGTCATCGAGTCGGCTGTTGTCCTCTCGATTGCTTTTATTATACGGAAAAAAGCGGAAAGCACGCAAAAGCGTGGATGATTCATTTGCATCGATTTACAGCCGGAATGGACCGTTTTTGCCAGTAGAAAACACTCGCTCTTTTTGTTAATCGCTGTGGCTCATCGGCAAACATGAATGCTGTGAGAGGGCTCATCAATCCCTTTAATTAAGTAGAGGGTCGGTTTTTTTGTGCCAGGGCCTCTATAAATTCGATCGCTTCTTGAACCGCAGGTATTTTTCGGACATTCTCTTCGGCAAACTGCTGAGCTTGCGGATAGTTCGTAGAAGCGATTCGTTTTGCAGCAGCTTCTACGTCATAGGGTGTAAAGCGATGCTCATAGCTGTCACCATCAAGCAATAACCAGTATGCCCCGGGTTTGTCGGCATAAGGCATGCCCACACTTCCAGCATTGAGAATACGCAGATCGCTAAGGCGACGTTCAAATTGGATATGTGTATGACCACAGATGACCGTTCGTTGCTGCGTCCCCTCAAAGTAAGCGGCCACAATTGCATCCGGAGTGAGTGGGGTGAAAATATCTTCATCATTGGTGGGAATGGCGTGGCAGAATAGCACGTCCTCGAAATCTTCTCGATTTAATGTATAGGTAAGAGGGAGTTGCGCCAGAAAGTCACGTTCAGAGCGGCTTAATTGCTTCGCAACCCATGACGTGATTTCTCGGACAGAATCGGATATTTCCAAGGTCTGAGCCTCTCCGTCAAATGTGAGAAGTACTTCACGCTCGCCATTACCACGGATGAACTGCACGGGTGTATCCAATTGGAACAGCATTTCAAGTGTTTGGACGGGCATCGGGCCTGAGATCGTATCACCCCCGATGACAATAAGATCAGGCTTCACTGATTCCAGTTCTACCAATATAGCCTGTAGTGCAGGGGCATTCCCGTGAATGTCATACAGAGCTGCCACTTTCATCTCACATCGCCTCCCTTTCATTCCTGATTGATCTTCAAAATCGTATTTCCAATGATCCGATTTGAACCTATAATGTATCTTGGGCATATCCTCTAAGTTGTGGTATAATTTGGAAGCCAAATTACGATTAAGGAGTATGGATGATGGAAAAAAAACTAATCTTCGGTCATAAAAATCCAGACACAGATTCCATTTGTTCAGCACTTGTGTACGCTGACCTGAAAACAAAATTGGGCGCGAATGTAGAGCCTGTACGTCTCGGTGTAATCAGCAGCGAAACAGCGTTTGTGTTAAATTACTTCCAAGTAAAAGAGCCGCGCCTCGTAGAAACAGTGGCGAATGAAGTAAATGAAGTCATCCTTGTAGACCACAATGAGCGCCAACAAAGCGCGAATGACATTGAGCAAGTGCAAGTGGTAGAAGTGATCGACCATCACCGTATTGCGAACTTTGAGACGAGCAATCCTCTCTATTTCCGTGCGGAGCCGGTTGGATGCACGACTACCATTTTGAAAAAAATGTATAAAGAAAACGGCGTAGATATTCCAAAAGAGATGGCGGGCTTGATGCTTTCTGCTATCATTTCGGATACGTTGCTGTTGAAATCCCCAACTTGCACGGAGCAAGATGTAGCGGCTGCTCATGAACTGGCTGAAATCGCAGGTGTCAATCTGGAAGCATACGGTCTGGACATGCTCAAAGCGGGGGCAGACCTGAGCGACAAAACAATCGAACAATTGCTCTCATTGGATGCAAAAGAGTTCCAAATGGGCAGTGCGAAAGTAGAAATCGCACAAGTCAATGCAGTTGATGTCAATGATGTACTTGCACGCCAAGGCGAACTGGAAGCAGCTATGAACGCAAACATCGCTGAAAAAGGTTTAGACCTGTTCGTGTTTGTTGTAACGGATATCTTGAACAACGATTCTGTTGCGATCGCTCTTGGTAGCGCAACACAAGCGGTAGAAAAAGCGTACCAAGTAACATTGGTGGACAACAAAGCTGTTCTGAAGGGCGTTGTCTCCCGCAAGAAGCAAATCGTACCGGTATTGACTGATACATTCCAAGCTCTGTAAAAAGAAAGGTGGCTGCCATGCACATGATGCGGGCAGCCACTTTTCTTTTTTACATTCCTTGGGTAGGGTTGTTATGCATCTGGAACAAGGTTTGCTGGGCATAAGCATCATCAGTGTAATGGGTGATAGCATGTTTATCTCTTGCTTTAAGACTGAGCAACCCTGTTAATCCCCATCCAGCACCGACTATGGCTACAATGAAGCCGATGATATAGAGCATCGAAGTCCCCCCCTTGTATGGCTTTACCTATATTTTAGCAAATAATGAAAATGAAGTAACGCCAATTTTTTGTGAAAATGTGTTTGACATTGACGGTCCGTAAATGTGTACGATCAAGTTGTCAGGAGGAATGAAGATGGAATATACGGTGCAAAAGCTAGGACTCCTGGCGGGTGTCAGCACCCGGACGCTCCGATACTACGATGAAATTGACCTTCTCAAGCCGGCGAGAATCAATTCGTCAGGGTATCGCATTTACGGACAGCTTGAGGTTGATCGATTGCAGCAAATCCTTTTTTACCGCGAGCTGGGTGTGAGCTTGGAGGAGATCAAGGAGATCCTGGATTCACCAACCTTTGATGCTGACCGAGCACTGTGGGAGCACCGCGAGAAGCTCCTGGAAAGGCGAGCGCAATTGGATGCGTTAATCGCCAATGTCGATTTGACACTAGCACAGAGAGAGGGGACAGGTACGATGACGGACAAACAAAAATTTGAAGGCTTCAAGCAAAAGATGATTGATGAGAATGAAGAGAAGTACGGGGCAGAAATTCGAGCAAAATACGGAAATGACCAAATCGAAAAATCGAATCAGATGGTCAAAGGCATGACAGAAGAACAGTATGCCGCGCTGGAGAAATTGAACGCAGAGCTGCACGAGACCTTGGCGCAGGCTTTTTCGACAGGTGATCCTGCCCATGAATTAGCGCAAAAAGCAGCAGATCTTCACCGTCAATGGCTAAGCTTTTATTGGGACAGCTAAAGCAAAGAAGCGCACGCAGGTGTTGCCCAGATGTACGTCGATGACCCGCGCTTTACTGCTTACTATGACAAGGAACAGCCAGGTGTAGCCGCGTTTCTCCGCGATGCAGTGGTCATTTATACCAGCAAGTAAAGAGTTTTCAAGCAAAGAAGCTGCGAGCAAGGCAGCTTCTTTGCGTTTTACGCTTCGTTATCCCCACCTACTGCGGGAAAAAGCTTTTGTCCCAAGGGCGTTGGCAAGCCATCCATGCTTACTACGTTGTTTTCCTTTTGATAAGCAAGCAGTTCCTGTTCGTCTTTAGCCAAGGTCCATTTCTGAAGGGTGTCGCGTTCTTTTGAGTAGGAATAGAAGGGGATAGCCCAGCCGCAAGAAGTCTTTACTTCCTGTACGTTTACGGTAATGATTTGCCGAGCACCAGGCAGAAGCGGGAAGTCCTTTACCAGCTCATCCCACCGAGGTGAATCTGGGAGAATAACCGCTCCTTTGCCAAATAAGCGCATGATGAGAGGGGGGCCTTCAAATGCACAAAACATGAGTGTAATCCTGCCATTTTCCTGTAGATGTGCACTGGTTTCGTTTCCGCTTCCAGTCAGGTCTAAATAGGCCACCTCCGTAGGCGATAGGATGCGAAAGGAATCGTACCCTTTCGGTGAAAGATTCACGTGACCATCTGTGTCCATCGGAGCAGAGGCAACGAAGAACATTCGCTGCTTCTTGATAAACTTCTCATGCTCAGGTCGTAACTCAGAAAAAAGCTGACCCATTTTGCACCCCTCCAGGTAAAGGAATTGTTTTTACTACCCTCATATTACGATGAAAAGATGAAGAATTTGTGTTGTTTTTCCCAGTGCGTGCCAAATAGGTGATAAAGTGTAAATATTCTCGCAACAAAATCACCTTTGAAAAGGAGGAGCATTTACATGCAATCATCACAGCCAATTTCCTTAGGGGAGCGCATCCATTTAATAGACGGTTTCGATATGGGCTGGGCGGAACGCACGGGGACTTATGTCATCGCTGAAGAAGAACTGACTTTGGTCGAAACAGGGCCAAGCCCTTCCGTCCCATACATCAAGGCCGGCCTCGCCAAGCTCGGTTTTACCCCGGAACAAGTAAAATACATCATTGTGACGCACATTCATTTGGATCATGCGGGAGGAGTGGGACTTTTTCTAAGGGATTGCCCAAACGCAAAGATCGTTGTCCATCCAAAAGGTGCACGTCACCTCGTTGATCCAAGCCGACTGATCGCAGGAGCGAGAGCGGTGTATCATGATGATTTTGATAGATTGTTTGATCCGATTGAAGCTGTTCCCGAAGAGCGGATTTTGATTCGTGGAGACGGGGATACACTAAAGATCGGAGCGAATTGTGTGTTGGAGTTTCTGGATTCACCAGGGCATGCCAATCATCACTTCAGCATCTACGATCCCATTAGCCGCGGCATGTTCACAGGTGATACGGCAGGTGTACTTTATCCGCAGCTTAAAAAGGACGGCATGCACCTCGTGCTACCATCTACTTCTCCGAATCAGTTTGATCCGGATGCCATGTTAGCGTCTCTACGTCGATTTGGAGCGCGCAATCTGAATCGCATTTACTTTGGTCATTTTGGGATGTCTGAACAGGTAGACGATGTGTACCGCCAAATACGCGAGTGGCTCCCTGTGTTTGTGGCGGAAGGAGAATCAACACTTGCTGCTGGACAAGCATATGCTGATCTGTCTCGTAAGTTATTGGAACGAGTCTCTGAGCATCTACAGTCACAAGGCATCAGTGATGACCACGAAGTTTTCGAAGTACTCAAGCTCGATTTTCAGGTGTGCGCCATGGGCATTCTGGATTATTTGCACAAACGAGGGTAAAAGCTTTGCCAAAAGCATTCCAGTTGCCTGAACTTTTTGTTCAGGCGTTTTCATTTTTAGCAGGCAAGAAAGTATTGGCTTACGTATTTGTCATTCTTTTTTCATCCAAGGAATGCTATGATGTAGGATGAGTCATGGACTGTGATAATTTCAAAACGTAACAGCAAATAGGTGCCTCGTCTTTCTCAAAAAGATCGGGTGAAAAGGGAAGTCGGTGAAAATCCGACGCGGTCCCGCCACTGTAAATCGGCTCGTTCCACAGCCGTAAGCCAGGAGACCTGCCTGTTTGTTTTCGTGCCTGTTGCCTTCGCGGAAAGGATCGGCCTATTTCAGGAAGCAGACCATCCTGTCTGTTTGCCCTGAGGTGCCGACCCTTTGATTTCCGAATGGAAGCAAGGGTCGCTTTTTTTATTGGAAGGTACAGTCAATCAGACACGCAGAAAGGAAGTTCTACATATGAAACGTTCTTTGCGATTCATGATCCCACTACTAGTTGCGGCGAGCCTCGCAGGTTGTGCGGGTAACGATAACAGCCAGCCAGCACCTGGTGGACAAACAAGTGCACCGCAGACAGCACCGCAAGAGAATACAGCCGAGCAGCCTGCAAAACAAACAACGTATCCGTTGACAGTCAAGGATGCGACAGGAAAAGAAGTAACCTTTGCAAAAGCTCCTGAGCGAATCGTCTCCACATCACCTGCCGAGACAGAGATTTTGTTCGCATTAGGCTTGGAAAATCGGATTGTAGCTGTCTCAGACTATGATGATTATCCAGAAGCGGCGAAGGCAAAACCGAAAATTGGCGGCGTCGTCAAACCGAATGAAGAAGCGATTCTCGCTCAAACGCCAGATATGGTCGTGGGTGGGATTTCGATGGAGAAGCCAGTGGCTGACAAGCTCAAATCTCTCGGGATGCCCGTCTATATTACCCATCCAACAAAGATGGATGACATCCTAAACAATGTGTTGGCGATGGGAGTTATCACTAACAAACAAGAACAAGCCGAAAAAGTCGTCGCGCAAATGAAGAAGGATATCGCGTACGTTCAAGAGGCAGTGAAAAATGTAAAACCGGAAGAGAAGAAAAAGGTATACCTTGAGTTTTCCCCAGGCTGGACAGTCGGAAAGGGTGAATTCATGGACGAACTCATCACACTGGCTGGAGCGACAAACATTGCTTCTGACACACAGGGCTGGAATCCGATCAGTGAAGAAAAGATTTTGCAAAACGATCCAGACGTCATTTTGTATGCGAGCGGAATTACCGATGAAAAGACTGGCGTCAAGCTGGAGGATATGATCGCCAAGCGTAATGGCTGGGATAAAATGAAGGCGATTCGTGAAAAACAAATCTTTGGCATGGACCAAAATATTTTGTCCCGTCCCGGTCCGCGTATTACACAAGGCTTGATCGAAGTAGCGAAGGCGATTTACCCAGACTTGGTGAAATAAAATGAAGAAACGATTGTTCCTATGGGGAGGAGTCAGCTGTCTCGTCCTCCTGGCATCAATAGTCATCAGTATCTCGATGGGGGCGGCACATCTCCCCATTTCGCAAGTATGGCTCATCCTGCTCCATCAAATCCCTGGCTTGTCTGAGTGGACCACCGTAACGTGGCCGGAGTCATCTGAGCAAATTGTCATGAAGGTTCGTTTTCCACGCGTTGTATTGGCTGTTTTGATTGGCGCCTGCTTGTCTCTTGCGGGAGCGGGCTTTCAGGGAGTTTTGCGAAATCCGCTCGCAGATCCGTTTACGATGGGCGTGGCATCAGGTTCTGCTGTCGGAGCAGCCTTTTTGATCCTGTTTGGCTTGCAAATCAGCTTTTTGGGTGCATGGAGCACGCCTGTTGTCGCTTTTCTTACAGGACTCCTCAGTTTATGGATCGTACTCGGACTGGCGAACACCCAAGGAAAGCTGCAAACGGAGACCCTGATTTTGTCTGGTGTTGTGGTGCAGGCTTTTCTCGGCTCACTCGTTTCCTTTATGGTGTCGCTATCCGACCAGACGGTGAATGAGATCGTGTTCTGGCTGATGGGTAGCCTGTCATTTCGGGGCTGGGCCTTTACGTATGTCTTGATTCCTTACTTGGTCATAGGCGGAATCGTGCTGGTAAGCTATGCGCGTTCCTTGAACCTATTTGCGTTAGGAGAGCGGCAGGCTGCGCATCTCGGCGTCCATGTAGATCGAACGAAGCTAGTGGTTCTGGTCGTCTCGACTCTCCTGACGGCAGCGGCGGTTTCTATCGCGGGAATTATCGGGTTCGTTGGCCTGGTGGTACCGCATCTCGTGCGTATGCTGGTTGGTCCCGACCATCGAATTTTACTGCCGATGGCCGCGATCTGTGGTGGTATTTATGTGCTGTGGGCCGACACTCTCGCCAGAATGCTGCTAAGTCCAACGGAAATCCCGCTCGGTGTCGTGACAGCATTTCTGGGTGCACCGTTTTTCGCGTATTTGTTGAAGCAAAATAAACGCTTTAGGAAGAGGTAACGTATGCAATGATCAATGTGCACAGCTTGCAAAAATCGTATCAGGATACGCCAGTTTTGCACGGAATCGATTTTTGCGTGGACAAGGGAGAATTTTTTGGCATTATCGGACCAAATGGAAGCGGTAAATCCACCTTGCTGAAAATGATTTCAGGGGTCATCAAGGCAGATGCAGGAGATATTTTGCTTCAGGAGAAAAAGCTTCATTCCTATCCACGCAAAGAGCTTGCCAAAATACTGGCTGTATTGGAGCAAGAGGGGCTACCGCCAGTCGGCTTTCGTGTTCGAGAGGTGTTGGAGATGGGGCGCTTTCCTTACCAGAATTGGCTGGGGGAAGAAAA
The DNA here is from genome assembly GCF_013186635.1 of Brevibacillus sp. HB1.3. Lineage (NCBI taxonomy): Bacteria > Bacillati > Bacillota > Bacilli > Caryophanales > Paenibacillaceae > Brevibacillus > Brevibacillus sp. HB1.3. The sequence goes on from NZ_JABMIT010000003.1 coordinate 124,862, forward strand.
GCAGGATGTCGCATCGCTCATTGATGAAATCGTACAAATGCTCGGCCTTGAACATTTGGAGGAGCGCACACTGGATCAGTTGAGTGGTGGGGAAAAGCAGCGCGTAGCTTTGGGGAAGGCATTGATCCAAAGACCTCAGGTGCTGTTGCTCGATGAACCCACGACTTACCTCGATATCGGGTACCAGATTCAGCTTATGGATATCGTGCGAAAATGGCAAAAGACGACACAGGTGACGGTCATTGCTGTGCTGCACGATCTGAATCTGGCCTCCCTCTACTGCGATCGTATTTTGATGCTGCATAAAGGAAAGCAGATAAGCGTCGGCACACCAAAAGACATTTTGCAAAGTGACAGAATAGAGGCTGTATACGGAACCAGACCGATTGTCATGGAGCATCCTGTCCATCATTTGCCGCAAATTATTTTGCAGTCGCAAGTGTAAGGAGACAAAAGCATGATCGTACTGATAACAGGTGGAGCACGCAGCGGAAAAAGCACGTTTGCCGAAAAATACGCGGCACATTTGGGCTCCTCAGGTGTTTACATCGCGACCGCTCCAATCACCGATGAGGAAATGGAAGAGCGGATCATGTACCACCGAGACCGCCGCTTGCAGTCCAACTTTCCTTGGCAAACGATTGAGGAGCCGTATGCTTTGACAGAATGGCTGACGAAGCTCGGAGCACAAAAGGACATACAAGAACAGCAGACAGTGATTTTGATTGATTGCTTGATCCTTTGGCTTTCCAATTGGCTTTTGCATGATGGGGAGGAGCAGTCGTTTGAGGGTGTGCTCCAGCAGGTGGATGTGCTGGTAAACAAGCTAAAAGACTACCCGGTGACCGTTTTGCTGGTGACAAACGAAGTAGGCGATGGACTCGTCCCGCAACATCCATTAGGCCGTATGTTCCGAGACTTGGCGGGGTTGATGAATCAGCGCGTGGCAGCTGTTGCCGATCAAGTTTTTCTTGTCACAGCAGGGATTCCGGTGGAATTAAAAGGACAAGCTTTCCGATTTTAACGTGGTGAAAAGACGGTTTCGAGTCGTCTTTTCACCTTTTTTATGATATAATACAAGAAAAGCCATGGAAGGGATCAGGATACCATGCGTCCCCATAGGACGATCTGGAAACGTTTTGACCTCTCCTACATCTAGCTTCGTAGTAGTCGCTCGTCACTGAAGACGACTAATCTACTACGAAAGCGAGGCCCTTTGTATGAGTAGCGACTTATACTTGCGATGTACCTCGGTAGTCGGTTGGTCGTCTGTGCCTAAACCGACAAAAATGCGAGGAAACCATGATGAGGAGAGCGCTGCAGTTATCTAAGCGTTATAGTATGATTTTGTTTGGAGCTTGTTTACTTGCTTTTGCGTATTATCACATTAACTTTCAGAACCATTTGTCTGAAGGTGGGTTTGTTGGCTTAGGGTTACTGGCGAAATACGCCTTTGACTTGTCGCCAGCGATGGTGATGCTTTTGCTGGATATTCCACTGTTTTTGGTTGCCTGGTTAGTAAGAGGCCGCCAGTTCATTTGGGACACCATTTTTGCATCACTTGCTTTTACCGTGTTTTACGATTTGTTTGAACGATTTTCACCGATTGTCATGGATATGAGCAGAATGATGCCGCTGGCGTCTGTCTTGGCCGGTGTTTTGACCGGGCTGGGTACCGGATTGGTTCTGCGCTATGGAGCTGCGACAGGTGGAGACGATATTTTCTCCCTGTTGATCAGTAAGTACACGGGATTGTCCATTGGTACGGTCTTTCTTTTACTGGACGTCATTGTGCTTTGTATGTCGTTCTGGTTCGTACCGATGAAAGAGATGATGTATACCATTTTGGCCGTTGTCATTTCCAGCCAAGTCATCACCTGGACCGTCAATCATGGTGCAGGAGTGGAGGTCATGGAAGAGGAGCACGGGCATGGAAGCGTCTCGATGACCCACCGGTAATGAGTAGATATTCAGTTGAAAAACATGCCTATACAAAAGCAAGCAAAAGGCCAAGTCGGTTTTCATGTCGACTTGGTCTTTTGAGCGTTTATGACTGTTTTTGTACATAATATCCTGCTTTCCTAGTGGATACTAACCAACACAGATACTATCGATGGAAAGGACCTGCCATGAGCGATCCGTTTTTTAGCAACTACAAAGCATTCGTCGTCGTACCAGCGGATGAGAAGCAAATGGGACCGGAGCCTTTTAGCCCGAACGATTACGCCAGCCATTTCATTCTGACGTTTTCGCTGTACGATGCGGTTATTTCCTCTTGGAGGGAAGCGACAAAGTATAAAGTGCAGGCAAAAAAAGGGCTGTCGAATGTGATCGAGGGTTTCAACGCCAAACGCCGTGGTACAGCCCGTCTGCATCTGTTGGAAATGGAAGAAGACCAGGCATATTTCGTCCTGGCCTTGTCGTTGAAAATCCAAAAGGATAATGAAAAAGCTGTCATGGAGACGATCACCAATCTGCTGGACAAAGATTTCTCTACCGACTTGTTGATCGGCGAGACCTGGTATCAGATCATTGGTGCCAAAGGGAAATTCGAGCGGAAGCTATTCTCCTACAATGTCCAGTCGTACGATTATCGCCCGAAGTAATCTGCCAGAGCTTCCGTAATCGCCTGCGCGGCTTTGTCCTGATAGGACGATGTACGGACGATGCCCTCATCCTTTGGATTCGATAGAAAGCCAAGCTCAATTAAGACGGACGGATCATTGTTTTCGCGCAGGACGTGATAATCGCCGAATGAAATGCCGTTGCTTCTTAAACCGATGCCACCTGCCAAGCGAGACTCAATCGCTCGAGCTAATGGCTCATCCTTGCCTTGCGAATAATAAAACGTGAGGGTACCGGTATTGGGCTTCACAGAAGAATTGTAATGGATGCTAATGAAGGCATCTGCTCCCTTTGATTCGCTAAAAGCGACACGCTGCGCTAGCGAAGGTTTTTCTGTGTCACTTGTCCTCGTCATGAAGACTTGCGCACCCCGTTGTCGCAGCTTGCTGGCGAGCAGCATGGCCGTTTTGTAATTCAACGTTTTTTCCATGCTGTTCCACTTCGTTCCCTGTGTCCCGACATCGGAACCGCCATGTCCCGGGTCGATGACGATGACTTTTCCTTTTAAGCCTGGCGATTTGGTGCTTTTGGTCACCGAAGCTTTGGCGTTGGCCTTGGCATCCCCAATATATGTCGCAGACACCCAGCCTGTCTGTCCATTGGAAGTTCTCGCTTGGATCCAGTCACCTTGCTTTTTCAAAATATCTACACGGGTTCCTCTGGGTAGCGAGAGGACAATCTCATGGCTCGTGCTTGGTCCTTTGCGCATTCGAAGCGAATCGGCCAAAACCGTACCTTGCTGGCTTTTGGCAACGGCTGTATTGGCTGATGAAGAAGCTGAACCTGCACTCGTTACCGCTCCTTTTTGCAAATAATACCCCGCGACCCAGCCTACCTTTTGATTGTATCTAATTTTTGCCCAACCATATGCTTCATCCGTAATGGTCACGACGGCTCCTTGCGGCACGGTAGCGACAACAGAAGCATTGGGGGCAGGTTCACTGCGAACGTTCAGAGAGGTCGCGACCACCTTTGCCTGGATGACACTTGCTGCTTGCGCCGGCTCCGTATGAAACGGCCATGACAGACTAAGCCATAGCCCACATAGGAGGGACGCTTTTTTACATGTTGTTTTCATCATTTCTACCTCTGACTTGGATTAGCTATATCTCACCTGAACTATGATAAGGGAAATGCAGGAAATCGAATAGGGCATGATTTCCTGATTTTTTGGGACAATTAAAGCAGAGTTTCGGTATATCTTGCCAAGGCGTTCGTTGCCGACTCCGCCATTCGCTGTTTGAGTTGATCGTTTTCTACTACTTTTACCCGCAGGCCGAGAAAACGAATGCGCGATAAAATAAACTCCTGTTCGTCGGATAGAAAGTGCAGGGTGATCGTGTACACCTGCGATTCTGGGTCAAAAGCTACCTCTTTGTCAAAGCAGGAAAAGGCGTACAATATGCGCTGGAGCTCAGCGTTGTAACGACGGATGACCACAATTTTTGCTTTCTGCTTTCGCTGTTGGATCTGTTCCAGAATAGCCGGTAAAAAACTGTCATACCATACATCTTCTATGTAAAGCTCATCGACGGAGCGAATGAGATGCAGCGGAGTCGTGATCAGGCGATTGGTAGACATGTTTAGCCATATCAGGTACCAGGCCTTCTTGGCAAGTGAATATTCCAGCTTGTAGGGAACCCCACGTTGATTGCGAAAAACCGGGCCTTTATTCGTGGCTGCGGTTATTTTGATGTGATTCTTGCCAAGAATGATTCGTCGCAGGGGGCGCACGAGCGGGCTCCAGAGCTGTTTGGTCTGTGTTTGCGCTTTTTCTACGAATCGTTCTTGTTCGGTCCATTCATTTTCTGGCGTATGTGTCAAACGGCGAAGCTTATCGAGTGTAGCGGGCTCGAAAATTTCTGGCGCAGACGGATTCGCCAGCATCAGGGAGAGCCACGCTTTTTCGTGTGAGGTGACCGGATAAACCCCCGCTTCATCCAGTCGTGTCACTAGCTGGTAATTATGTATCTTGTCAAACAGATTCATAGTAGGCGAGCAGCTCCTCCCATTCTTTTTGGAATTGCTTGCGAAGAAACAGCGGTTCAAGAACTTCGACGCTCGAACCGAAGCTACGAATCCACGGTGTAATTTCCATTGTGCTGTTCACGTTTATCTCGTACACAAAGCTCTCCCGTGATTCTTCTGTCACAATCCCCCATTGCCCCTGTGCCTCCACTCGCTCTTGGATAAAGGAATGAGGCATGTCGCGAGGCTGAAAAAAGCGAAGGCGTACCGTTACGAGTTTTCCGGTATCAATCAGCCAACTGTGTGCAATGCCCTCATCCGCACTTGCTTGCAAGGAAGTGAAGATTTCCGGCGTAACGGATTTGCCTGTTACGAGCTTGGTCATCCCTTCCACACGGTATTTGCGCAGCGGACCATTGCCGCATCCTTGTGCCAGCAAGTACCATCTGCCGTATTGATGATCAAAAATAACCCGGAGTGGAATTACTTTTTGATGTCGCCCTGATGTATCCCGTTGGAAAGTCGGATTCGTATTTTGAGAATCGTAAAACTTCAGGCGTTTGGGCGTGTAGTAGTGAAATTCAACGATTTTTCGCTGACGAATGGCTTCTGTGAGAAGTAAAGCTTGATATTCATCGAGAATACGTGAGACGAAATGATATTTGTATAAAAACGCAGATGCATCGGTTAGCTTCAAGCGATGCTTGAGATAGCGTTTCACTTTTTCTTGCAGAAGATAACCAGGGACAGCCGGCAGTTGGGTATTGGCCATGAAGTCAATGAAATCGTACAGATCCAAAAGCTCGTCGTCCGTCAGTGAGTCCAGTAGCTCGTCATCGAATTGATAAACGTACGGTCTGACCTCACTAACATTTTTTATCACACCAATTTCTTCGAGGTATTTCATGTCCTGGCGAATTGTTTTTTCATCGGGCTCTATATCCACAAACGTCTCCAGTAATTCTTTAATGGAGAGGGGCTGCTGTTTGAGCTTTTCCAAGATGTGCGACAGTCGCTCTACTTCCGAATCCTTCAATGATTTCGCATGGTACAAAAACATCAAAAAATTGTCCGTCACCTCAAAATAGTTGTAACGAAGCTGCGTGTAATACTCTTTTTTCTCCTCATCGCCGACATGCTGATAAAAGGTCGATTGGATGTCCTTCAGCTTTTTCATCGTTTTATCAAGCGTATGAACGGAGATCCCGAGTCGCTCGGCTAACTGCTGCCGATTGTAGGCACCAGCGGTTAAAAACAGGAGACGGAGCAATTGCAGCTCTTTGTCAAAGCTTTCGCGTGCCATTACACTCATCCTTATTCACTCGTCATTTATTTCCAAATTAGTCCTCATATTACGAAGAGGCGGAAGAGAAGTCAATGAGAAAGTGAGGTTCGTAATACTTTTACCATGTTCAAATCACATGCGCAGATGGAAAATAAGGGTATGAAAAACAGCGCAGCTGTGAGAGACAGGAGAAATAGAGGATGAAAACAATTTTGCATGGAAACAACCATCGTGAAGTGAAGCTGGAGCATGGAAATGTGCACGTTTTTGCGAATGACGAAGTCTTTGCGAGCTTCGGTGAACGCGTATACCAAATGGCAGACAATAATTTGCGTATTCCGCGAAATGTTTATTTTTCGTATACCCCTGATGCGCATGTAGGCGTCGGGACTTGCATTGGGACGACAGCGGTTTGGAATCTTGCCGATGGATTTGTCTCGCCATCCATCGTCGGATCAGACATTGGATGTGGAATGCGTGTGCATCTGACTCCATTGCATCGAGACGATCTCAAAGACAAGAGTCTAAAGCGGGCATTGATCGAAGCGATCGAAGCGTACGTCCCGACAAACGAACGGGGAAATACGCATTTTACGGATATTCGCTTGGAGGAAGTGGTGAAGCATGGCTTACAAGGACTGCCGAGCAACTACATTCCAGACACAGAAGCAGCGCATGACACCTTTAGCCGTTCTTTCTCGCATGTGGAAAAGTACACATTTGAATTCGACCATTCCTTCCTGGAGCAAATACCGCAAAAATCTTGGAGCCGTGCATGGGGCCAGCTGGGAACATTGGGGGGCGGTAACCACTTTATTGAAATCCAGCATATCGAGATCGCGGAGGAGAACAGGGAAATTGCGAAAGCGTGGGGACTGTTCGACGGCCAGGTCGTCATCATGATTCATTCCGGTTCGCGGGCGTGGGGAGCTATGTTAGGGAGGGATTACACCAAAAGCTTCAAGGAAGTTATGTACAAATGGGGGATTCATAATCCCGAGCCAAGCCTGGTATATGCTCCGATCCAAAGCGAGGAAGGGCAACAGTATTTGAATTTGATGTACTCCGCGCTGAACTTTGCGGTAACGAATCGGCATATGATCGGATTTTCAGTAGAGCAGGCGTTTCGCGATATTTTTGGTAGAGAGACGCGTACACCAGTCCTGTATGATCTGATGCATAATTACGCCTTGAAAGAATTCCATCGCAATACGCCGGTGCTCGTCCACCGCAAAGGAGCGACAAAGGCGTTGCCAGCAGGCCATTTCCAAAATCCGAAGGCTTACCGTAAAACGGGCCATCCAGCATTGATTCCAGGTTCTATGGGAACATCGTCCTATATCATGGTTGGATCGGAGGCTGGCTCCAAAAACTTTTATTCGATTTGTCATGGTGCTGGGCGTGTTCGTTCCCGCAAAGCAACCAAGGAGCTTGTGACCATCGATCAATTTGAGCAGGCAATGCGCGTAGGACAGGAAGATGAGATCATGGTGAATCATCGTTCGCTCGCTTCCATCCTTGATGAATGCCCGCAAGCCTATAAAGATGTGGATCAAATCATTGATTCAGTTGTGGGAGCAAATCTTGCCTCTGTCGTCGCAAAATGTAACCCTCTTATTGCCATAAAAGGAGTATAATGAAGAGTGGCTTCCTGAAAATTTTGGGGGAGCCACCTTTTGTGATTTAACTTACACTAAAATACAGAAGTTAAATTGTGAACAAATTGCTGAGAAGTTTCAAAAAATAGGTTCGAATGTAACATAAATTGCATCGCTTCCTCAACCGATACCAAAAGAGAGACAAAATAGGGGAGATAGGGGAACAGATATGCCTACATACTATTACTTCACCTGCCTAAAATGCCGAACCCGGGGGGGAGTTTTCGGCGAACAGGCCTGGGGCTGGGGAAACTTTGATATGATCGAGTCCTTCAAATACCTGGCTCACCACATCCGTACTTGCGGAGAAGATTCGATTCGCGTAATTTCTGAGGATGTAGATGATTATGTAGATCAGCTACACGGAGAGTACAACACCTTCCTTGAGCAAACGAAGCATATATTTCCGCATTCCAAGGATTGGGAGTTTCTTGATCGATGGAAAACACTAAAAGTAGAAGAAATGAAGCTAAAATGGGTCGAGGAAAATCGGATCATGCATCCAGATGATCGGATGAAAATATGCGGTGTGCTTGATTCCGTGGATATCTTGAAAGAAGGGGCGGGAAGAGTCTCGTTTAGTGCTAGTGTGACGGATGATGATGGGAAAGTGTGGAAAATCGTAGCGAATATGCACGAATTACCCCTCTTAAAACACGCGTATATCATCATTGGCGTCATACAAGAGCATTCTATATTAGGAGAAGTCATCGAGGTGTACAAGATGATTCCACGAACCTCTGTTCAGGAGGAAAGGGGTAACGATCATGATTCTGGAGACAATCGGGCAATTACTAATTAAAGTGCGCGAGGAAAATCCACTCGTTCATAACATAACGAACGTAGTTGTCACAAACTTTACAGCGAACGGCTTGTTAGCTCTTGGTGCATCCCCTGTCATGGCGTACGCCAAACAAGAGGTGGCAGATATGGCAAAGATCGCCGGAGCTCTTGTATTGAATATAGGGACATTGAATGAGCATGAGATCGAAGCGATGTTGATCGCAGGAAAATCCGCGAATCAGCATGGAGTGCCTGTTTTGTTTGATCCAGTGGGAGCGGGAGCAACATCGTATCGAACCGAGACAAGTCAACATCTTGCGCAGGAATTAGATATAGCCCTCGTAAGAGGAAATGCTGCCGAGATTGCGAACGTTATCGGGGAGCGGTGGGAAATTAAAGGTGTAGATGCGAAGGAAGCGGGTGGAGATGTCGAGGACCTAGCGAGAGCAGCAGCGAAAAAGCTAAGGACAATTGTTGCGATTACGGGTAAGGTCGACGTTATTTCGGACGGAGAAACGACTTACTCGATCTATAATGGTCACCCAATCTTAACGAAGGTGACTGGAACAGGCTGTTTGTTAACGTCTGTTATGGGAGCGTTTGCAGCCATTGCAAAAGACAAGCTGATCGCAGGAGCTGCGGCATTGGTATGCTACGGTGTTGCTGCTCAGCTGGCAGCCGAGAAAGCAGCAGAAGGAGGCCCAGGCAGTTTCCAAATCGAATTTTTGAATGTCTTGCATAACTTGACCGCAGACGATGTTCGCCGTCTTGGATACATCGAAAAAAGGGAATAAAAATTCCCCTTTTAAAAAGGGGAGGAAAATGGCCGTAGAACGATTAAGCTAGATATGTTAGACAGTAGCTGTAATTTCGTAGTGAATAAGACAGCAGCTTCTTCTGGTGCTCTGAGAGTGATAGGAATATAAATTCAACGTGATCATCATCGTATGGACGGACATAAAAACGGGAAATACCATGACAAATAATTTCTCTCTTTAACGTCAGTGCCACACTGGCGTCTGTTCGTATGTGCAATTCCACGCTGCGTACCCTCCTTGGACATTCAATAGAGTACCAAAAAAATACAAGGAAAAACAAGGTAATTATGTCTGAATCATGTCCAAGTTGTTACCGTTTTTTGGATGAAAACTGACAAGGAGAACGATTCAGAAAAGGCTAGCGAGGATTGCTGGGAAAGCACCCTGTTCGTGAGAAAAAGTTCGAGATGATTCCGGCCATTTTCCCTTTCTCCGTTGTGTTGTTTACTTTATTTCGAAGGCAGCGTACGAGCTCCTGATCGCAGTGACAAGAGAAATAGCCGTGCTTTACATAGCATTCATCATGCCTCTTGCAGCATCTGTCGACATCATCAATGGGCGCAGCCGGCCCGGAGCATCCAGGCCCACACCAGTTTCCGTACAAACAGGGGAAGCCTACTGAACGGCGTTTTCTTTTTGACAACTGACATCACTCCGTCTGGTAAAGGAATACTACTTGTATCATATTGAACAAGAAGGGAAGTTGCTTTAGGCAATCTCCCTTTTTTCGTTTCGATAGATAATCGCCTGACATGAACGGCTTGGAGATGGACAAAGGGAAAAACTTTCAAAATATCACTTGATATCATGTTGTGAATATGATAGATTAATTCTTGCCGAAGCGAATGCTTGCAGGCTCGATGGATGGATGTCCGAGCGGCCGAAGGAGCACGATTGGAAATCGTGTAGGCGGTGTCGAACCGTCTCGTGGGTTCAAATCCCACTCCATCCGCCATCATACTTGGCCCGTTGGTGAAGCGGTTTAACACAGCAGCCTTTCACGCTGTCATACAGGGGTTCGAATCCCCTACGGGTCACTTAGAAAAATCCCTACATCTTGTAGGTGATTTGGAGGCTTAGCTCAGCTGGGAGAGCATCTGCCTTACAAGCAGAGGGTCGGCGGTTCGATCCCGTCAGCCTCCACCATTTTTATATGCGGTCGTGGCGGAATTGGCAGACGCGCTAGATTCAGGTTCTAGTGGTGGCAACACCGTGGAGGTTCAAGTCCTCTCGACCGCACCAAGCAAACCCTATATATGGCGGTCGTGGCGAAGGGGTTAACGCACCGGATTGTGGCTCCGGCACTCGTGGGTTCAAGTCCCATCGATCGCCCCATCTATTTATGTTCAAAATGTAAAACGAAATAGCCCAGCGGTGGCTCCTGTAAAGGAACTCCGGCTGGGCTTTCTTTGTCTTTGTTTACGAGTGATCAGGCTGATAAAAGTGAAGGCGATTGCCAAAAGGATCGGTCACGCTCACTTCACGCGTTCCCCACGGCGTCTCCTCTAAACCAGGACGAGCATACTTGTACTCTTGACTTAACAGGGACTGATGAAAAAGCTCAATGTTCTCTACCTGTACGCGAATCGCTGAGCCAGGACAAGCATCCCCGTGATGCTCGGACAGATGAAGCGTGCACGACGGAGAGGAAATTTGCATGTACAAAGGAAAATGATCTTCGTACCGATGCTCCCAATCAATCTGAAAACCTAGAAACTCCACATAAAACTCTCTTGCCTTCTCAACATCAAACATACGAAAAATCGGCGTGATAATCTGATTCATTTGCCCAGACACCTCCGGATTGAATTGAGGGAGGCGAGGTGCATCCCTTCGTGAAAAATCGTTCGGACAAGCACTTGTGCAATCGTATGCATGCCAGATTCCGTTGCGGGAAACTCTTCTTCTAATCGATCCTTGTAAGCGGCTTGTATCTTCTGAGGTTGTTCTTGTAATAAGGAGACGAGCACGGCGAGTTTCGGTGGCTGCGTATCCCAATCAGCTGGCTTTGTCCCGAAGTTAAACCATTCGTTGAAGCCAGAGGGGATTGGGATCGTTTCTTTTGTTAGGTGAGCGATCCATAAATACTGATCGAGATAGATATGCCCCAGATTCCACAAGATATTGTTGGAGAAACCATCGGGAATGATGTTCACATCTTCCTCCGTCAAGCCATCGATTGCTTTTAATGTCTCCTGTCGATAATCCGCTAGCTGCTGGAATAACACTTTATGCCGTTTTTCCATATCCTTTCCCCCTAGAGTGGCAGTCTTTGTAAATAAATTCGAGTCAAAGATTCTACCTTCCTTCTATAAGAAGAGGGAGCATCGTCAAAAAAAGCGTGCAGAGCCAATTCGTCTGCACGCTTTTTGTATGCGGTTATAAGAAACGGCGCTACATTCTTTCCTGCTCGAGGGCGTGAGAAGGGGAGAATAGTTTCCGCCATTTTACTTGCGGTACGCAGATGGCAGCAAGGATCATGAATACGCCACCCCATTGAGGGAGAGAGACAGTCTCTTGAAGCACGAAGCTCGACAAGAGCACGACGGTGGGCAGCTCGACTGCACTTAAAATGGTAGCCAGTCCATTGCCGATCCGTGGCACACCGACAGCCAAACAGAAGATGGGAATAACCGAACCGAAGATCGCAACCAAAAGACCAAGCGGCAGCAAACCTTGCAGAAGCTGACCATTTACCAGGAAAGTTGGTGGATAAACGATCGAGAGCATCAGGGCAGCCATACTAATCGAAATCGCGCTTCGCAAGTAGGGGTCCATTCCTGGAAGAATTCGCCCGCTAAAGAAAATAACCAAGGCAAAGGTCGCGCCCGACATCAGACCGAAGATCAGTCCGACCATGTCTACACTCTGAATACCGCTTTCGCTAAGTCCACTTGCAAGAACGGTCCCTGCTCCAAGCATAGCCAGAGAAACCCATTTTTCAGCGGCCGGCCATTTGCGATCCACAATCGCCTCCAGCAAAACGCCGATCCAAGTAAACTGAAAGAGAAGAACGATTGCGAGCGAAGCAGAAACCCGGCTAACAGCCTGATGATAAAAAAGACTGGTTGAGGCCATCATGAGGCTGGCTGGTGCCAAAAGCAACAAATACTTGAACGAAAACCGTTGCTTGGAGAAAAAGATGGCCATGACCGTCATGATCAATCCGCCAAAAATCAATTGGCTTCCACTCATTTCAAATGGCGTAAAGCCGAGTTGAAAAGCATGCTTCATGAAGATCGAGAGGACACCGTAGCTACACGCACCGAGTAAAACTAAAAAGATAGATCGCCAGTATGTCATAAGTAAAAGTTCCTTTCGTATGACTAAACTCGGAAGAATAATGACTATTGTACTACAGGTCTAAAAGTGGTACAATAAAATTTTTGTCCATACTTTATTATGCTACTAAGGTAATTAGATAGCTGTATGCATTGGTAATATGGTAACGAATGAAAGTGTAGGGGACACCTTCTTTTACGTGAGAATACATAGCTGTTTTTTCGTATTTCCGTTACACTACTTCATAGAGAAGAAGTTTAAAAGTCGTCGATAGAAAAAGAGAAGGCGAAACACATGGAGGAGCAGGATGAGACAGGGGATTATTTATGCAATTGTGGCGTATTTGGCTTGGGGGTTACTCCCGCTCTATTGGAAGCTGTTTCAGGCAATGGGGGCATGGGAGATACTCGCACATCGAATCGTCTGGTCGATTATTTTTGTCGCAATCATTATTCAGGTAACGAAACGCTGGCGCAGTATGTGGGGAGCGGTTACTGGTTTTAAAATGTTCGGAGCATTAGCGATATGTTCACTGCTAATCAGCGCAAACTGGCTTATTTTTATCTGGGCAGTGAATAACAATCATGTCATGCAAACAAGTCTTGGTTACTACATGAATCCTCTCATCACCGTACTACTTGGAGTCCTTTTCTTAAAAGAAAAAATGCATGCTGGGCAATGGTTCGCGCTTATACTCGCGGCTTTCGGAGTCCTGTTCATCACCTTCCAATACGGTGAGATTCCATGGGTCTCTTTATCACTTGCTCTGACCTTTGCTTTTTACAGCTTGGCGAAAAAACTCGTCCGGTTGGAGGCGATGGTTGGACTGGCGTGGGAGACGCTGTTTGTAGCCCCTATTGCTTTCGCTTATTTGTTGATGCTACAGGTCAATGGGACGGAGACGATGACATCCTTAGCGTGGTGGCAACTTTTGTTGCTGACACTGGCGGGGGTAGCTACTGCCATGCCGCTCTACTGGTTCGCTCAAGCAGCGACGAGACTCCCACTTTCCGTTGTGGGCTTCATTCAATACTTGGCGCCTACAATATCGCTCCTATCAGCTGTTTTCCTGTTCGGTGAGCCTTTCACCCAAACACATTTCATCAGCTTTGGATTCATCTGGTCTGCGCTCATCGTATTTACAGTGTCTTCTGTACGCATAAAACGAAAAGCTGCCCCAATTAATCCCGAGGTCGCTATCAAAAAACAAGCGTAACCATAAGAAAACTCCTGGCCCGCCGAGAAAGACTCGGAGCTGGTCAGGAGTTTTTGTTTACCGAGATGTGATTAGCAAATCGCTTCGCCGTGCTTTTTCATGCGGTACGCGCCGTGATTAGTAGGGCCCACATATTGATTGAGCGCAAACGAGTGACGAATCGCTTCGGTAATAAATTCTTTGGCAACAGCTACTGCGTTGTGTACAGAGCTTCCTTTTGCCAATTCAGCACAGATTGCAGCTGAGAACGTGCAGCCGGCACCATGAGTAAAGCTCGTCTCAAAGCGCTCTGATTCCATTACCTCGATCGTTTTCCCGTCATAGAAAACATCTACGGCATTTCCGCTTTGAAGCTTGCTGCCACCTTTTACCACGACATAAGAGGTGCCGAAGTCGTGAATGCGCTTCGCCGCTTCCTTCATGTCATCTACACTTTTCAGCGCGCCCATTTGGCTAAGAATACCAGCCTCGAACAGGTTAGGAGTCGCAACTGTTGCATGCGGCAGCAAGACTTCGCGCAGGCTGACTGCAATTTCTGGATGGAGTGCTTCATCTGCACCCTTACAGATCATCACAGGGTCAACGACAACATTTTTCAAATCGTATTGTTTTATTTTACGGGTAGCGAGGTCAACCAATTCAGTGGTTCCGAGCATCCCTGTTTTTACAGCATCTACGCCAATTCCTGCGAGTACGGTTTCGATTTGTTTTTCTAGGATCGCAACATCGATGGGAAACACTTCGTGGAACCATTCGTTATGTGGATCTTGGGCTACGATAACGGTGAGGGCGGTCATCCCGAAAACACCAAGCTCCTGAAACGTTTTGAGGTCTGCTTGCTGACCAGCTCCGCCGCTGGTGTCGGAACCTGCAATGGTGAGTGCTTTCTTCATGGTCATTGTGATTATCTCCCTTTGTATACCGCTGCACAATAGAAGCGGATCTATACTGTCATGCGCTGTAATGCCTCTCTCTCTATTAAAGAGGAAGAAATCGGTGCTGTCAATAATATCCCCAAAATATAAAAACCGCCTCCCTTAGCGGGAAAGCGGTTTATGTATGTGTGCATTTATGCTTGAGAAGCAGCGTGGTGAAAAGAGAAGCTGATGGTAGTGGACATGGACTTGGAACGCTTGGTTGCAAGCTGTTTGGCTTGTTTTGCTGCCTCAAACATACTGGGTGCCTTGATGATTTCAACCCATCTGCGTGTTGCTGTTTCAAATAAAAAGCGATAGATAGTCATCTTTTTCGACCTCCATGGTTTGTTGACATCTACATTGTAATACGTAAGAGGATGCAAGAGGTTACATAGCTGTTACATATTTTTGAAGAAAACATGGTTATTTTGTAAATCGTAAAATGTTTCCGAAAGAAGCGTTACGTTTTGCGAAATGCTACGTCTTTAGTATGTGATGTTTACGAAAGCTTCCATTTTTAGAGAACGAATGAGGTGCGACAAACGATGGTCAATTCAACAGGAGAGCTGACGGTGACAGGGGTCAATCACAGCTACGGAACGGGAAAAATCAAAGTGCCCGTGCTGTATGATATCAACCTTCATATCAACCAGGGAGAATTCGTAGCTCTGTGCGGTTCGTCGGGGTCAGGGAAGTCTACGCTCTTGAATTTGCTTGCAGGTTTGACCAAGCCGGAGGAAGGGAGTGTCATGGTTAGCGGAGCAGAGATTTCCAGCTACAGCGAAAACGAACTATGCATGTTTCGCCGTAAAAATATGGGTTTTATCTTCCAGTCATACAATCTGCTCCCGAATCTGACAGCGTTGGAAAACGTAGAACTTCCCTTGATTTTTGCAGGCGAAAGCAAGAAAAAACGTCGGGCGAAAGCAACGGAAATCCTACACCGCGTAGGGCTGGAAGGTCGTATCGACCACAGACCCAATGAGCTTAGTGGTGGACAGCAGCAGCGTGTCAGTATTGCAAGAGCGCTCGTCAATCAGCCTGGCATCATCTTGGCGGATGAGCCGACGGGGAACCTGGACTCAAAGACAGAACAAGAGATTCTCCTACTAATGAGAGAAATGAACAAGGAAAATGGGACTACGTTCATCATCGTTACCCATGAGCAGGAAGTAGCGGAACAGTCCGACCGCGTCATTTATCTCCAGGACGGACGGGTTGTACAAAAAAGGACAAGACCAGCGTAGGCGAGGGTATGAGGTGAACAAACAGTGAAGGTAATGGATTCTTTTCGCATCGTCTGGAGGAATCTGTGGCGAATGAAGCTACGGACAGCCCTCACGTCGGTTGGTGTCATGATCGGGACGGCTGCAATCGTCGCGATGATGGCGCTTAGTTTAGGGCTTAAGGAAAGTGCGGTAAAAAGCTTGGAGAACTTCGGGAACTTGACGGAGATGGACGTCGAGCCATTGCGTTGGTACGAGGAAAATGGCGAATGGATTGATGTTCCAGAGGATAAAGTCAAGAAGCTAAATATGCAAGCGGTGCAGGATTTAAAAAGGATTCCTGGCATTCAGGCAGTTATGCCGATAAAAGAATTACGAGAGCAAGCGAAGCTTAAGGTAGGTAGACGAGAAGGTTACGTAGAGCTGATTGGGGTGGATGTGAATGAATCGGCTGCCTATCGCAAAAATGACATTGAAAAAGGAAGCTATCTGACAGGGGCGCCACAAGAGATAGTGGTTGCTTTCGATGTATCCAGAGAATTGCGTGACGTAGAAAAGGAAAAGCGCGAGGAACGGCGAAGAAAAGCCGGAGCTGGACGGCATGAAATGTCTCAGATGCCACCTCCTGATATAGGGGGCGGAGAAGCGCTGACCTTCAATCTCGTAGACAGAGCAGGGACTCTCATCTTGTCACGCGAATACCGCATCGACGATGAACCGAAATACGAGAAAAAAGAACTGCGTGTGAAGGTTGTCGGTCAATTAAAGAAGTCCGAAGAACGTAGGTCGTCATCCGCGGTTTATGTACCGATTAATGTAGTGAAAGAGCTGAACGATTGGGTCACGCGCAGCCGAGGTAACGAAGTCGAAGAGGGAGCATCGCGCAGATCACGTGATAAAGCCAAAAAGGAAACCTTTGAATTTGACAGAATTACAGTCAAGGTAGAATCTCGTGAAAAAGTCGAGAGTGTTGTCAAAGCGCTGAAGGAAAATGGTTTTGAAGTATGGTCGCCTGCACGCGAGCTGGAAACCATCAATAACTTCTTCTTCGTAATTCAGATGGTCCTCGGAGGAATTGCAGCAATCTCCCTGCTCGTCGCAACTATTGGAATCGTCAATACGATGATCATGTCGATTTTAGAGCGAACCAAAGAGATTGGCATCATGAAAGTAATCGGAGCCACTGTGTTGAATATTCGTTGGCTGTTCTTAATGGAGTCAGGCTTTATTGGCTTAATTGGTGGACTAGCTGGTCTTGGCATGGCGTGGGGAGCGGTTGAGCTCGTGAATTACTTCGGAGCGTCTGGCGGTCTCTTGGATAGTCTGAATATGGGTTACGGCGGTGGTAATCCAGAGGGTGAACCAACAAAATTGGCGGTCATTCCGAGCTGGCTAGCACTCTTTGCAATTGGCTTCTCCTTTGTTATTGGAGTGTTGGCGGGAATCTTCCCGGCGATCCGCGCGTCTCGTTTAAGTGCGCTGCAAGCGATTCGATCAGAATAAGTGATGAAATGTGAGGAACGTAAGATGAACAAGAAAAAATGGATCATTATCGCCACGGTCGTGGCCGTTCTTGGAGGGGGCAGCTATTACGGCTACTCGTACTTCAAGGGCGAAGAGGTTACAGAAGAAAAGCCAGAAGAAAAACCGAATTTCCCGACAGCGGTCGTGGAACGTGGCGAGGTCAAGAAGACGATCAACTCAGCAGGTACAGTGGAAGCGAAGGCGCGTGAGGAAGTCAAGCCCGAGCTCAATGGCAAGGTGCAACGTGTGCTAGTCAAGGAAGGTCAGTCTGTGAAAAAAGGCGATGTCTTGTTCACGATAGACAGCTCTGATGCACAGCTGGAAATTCAAAAGCTGGAGCTGGAAATTTTAAAAGCGAAAAAAGAACTAAGTGAAATTAAACAGAAAAAAGACAAGATCACGGCTACCAAGGAAGGGAAAGTCATCGAAGTCTCAGTGGAAGAAGGGCAAGATGTCAGACCAGAAACGGTAGTCGCCAAACTTGCTAATACCGACTATTTGAAAATTATTGGGCAATTTACCTCTTATGAGTCTGAACGATTTAATGTAGGCACAAAAGTGAAGGTATTCATCCCGACTTCCATGTATTTTGTGGATGGTGTTGTCACGGAAGTGGATAGAATAGGTGAAAAAGTAGAAGGTGCTGGCGGAATTCACAATGTCGAGGTATTGGTCAAGAAGCCTGGGGCCATTTACGTTGGGGACAAGGGTGAGGTACAATTCACGGATGATAAGGGACTCTTATATGTAAGCCGAAATCAGAAAGAATTCCAGTTGCCAGATGAAATGGAGATATTGGCTGGTACTTACGGGAAAATTGGCAAGGTCAATGTGAAAAAGGACGATGTAGTCAAAGTAGGGCAACAATTGTTCAAGATGGATATGGAAGCGTCCGGCATGGAGCTGATGGAAAAAGAACTAGCGCTAAAAAGTTCCTTATTGAACATGGAGCAGAAAAAGCGTGAAATTGCGAAGAACCAAGTAACTGCGCCAATTAGCGGTGTCATCACCAAGCTAGGTGTAAAAGAAGGCGAATCGCCAGGATCAGAGCCTGCGGCCATTATTATGGACACAACTTCTGTTTACTTTATGGCAGCCGTTGGAGAGCTTGATATTCCCGCGATTAAAATCGGACAAAATGTCGATGTTTACGTGTATGCATTTGGTACCGAGCCGTTTAAAGGCAAAGTCGTAGAGCTCCCGAAAGAAGGGAAAAAAGAAGACAAGGAAGTTCGTTTCGCGGTAAAGGTGGAACTACTAGACAAGGCTGAATTTAAGCATGGGATGACGGGAGACAACGATATTATCGTCGCTCAAGCACAGAATGTCCTGCGCTTGCCAAGTAATGCGGTTGAGATTCTGGGGCCAGGTCAGGGGACGGTAATGGTGAAAGATCCGAGCACTGGAGATCCGATGCCGAAGGACGTACAAATCGGGATTGAAGGTTATGATTTTATTGAAATCAAAGGCGGCTTGAATGAGGGAGACGAGGTTCTGGTAACCAACGCCGAAGGCATGTAAAAGCCAATTGAATGTGTTTATAGCGACAGCCCCGTTGCCACTGGTCAAAAACCTTAGGAAACGGGGCTGTTTTTTTACACGCTACGATTTTCAACGATTTAAAAGTAATGGTAACGTTGCGGACACTTTCGACGTCAAACTATGTAAAGGATGGGAAATCTTACAGCCGTTTTCCTTTGCAAACTGATCAGCAACAGGTGCCATGGAGAGCTGTGCTACTGCAATTGGTTGATCCGGAAACGTTTGGCGGAGCTGATACAGGGCGTCTTTTATTGCTTCTCTGTACGCTTCTTGCTTGTTTTCCATGAGCAGGGCAAAAGTATTTTCGACGAGAGATACTTGTACCTCTGGATGAAGGTTGTGGGAATGGGCGAGCTTCGTGAGACGCTCCATCGTAGGTTGGACAGTAGCGGGATTGGAGAACAGCAGAACTTGTGGTTCAGAATGACGGGCAAGCTCATGAAAAAATGGTCCGTCGATCGTGAAGAGTGGGACAGTGGCAGTTGCTTCAATCTCTGGTGTTACCAGTGCGGCATACTGCGTGCAAGTGATCACGATTGCATCGACCGCGCAGTTCTGCATCCAGTTTAGCTGCTCGCGTAATTTGACTTGTGCCTGTTCCGTGGTATGGACAGGAATTCCCGCGTTTTGCAGGAGCAAACCTGGATCAACAAAATGAAGGAGCTCTACTTCAAAGGCTGCGAACGCATCTGATAAGAGGGAAATATTCGAATAATGTCCATGGAGACAGGCAATACGGGTCATCGTGCAGCTCCCCTTTGTAGAGTATCCTTATGGGCAAGGACGCGAATACGCTTGTAATCGAGCACCCAGTGTCCCTCTTGAAGCAGAGCAGGACGCAGTATGTCAGTGATTTCCCTACATACTTGCTGGATTTCATCTGAGGACAGTCCCGCGAAAAAAGGACTGCAAAAAGAATTCAGCCAATGTGACAGGCCAAGGTCTCCATCAGCCATGACTGTCGGTCGATCAAAATGGGAAGCAAGAACGACGTGGAAGCCTTGCTTTTCCAAAAGAGTCGTGTACTCTCCTATGCTGGGAAAATACCAAGGTGAGCGCTCATCGGCAGATATTCCTCTACGTGCTAAAACAGTCCGTAATGCCTTTGTGATTTGTCCACAATTGCCGTGTCCTCCAAATTCGGCGACAAAGCGTCCACCGGGAGCTAGAGCCATCCAAATGGTTTCAATGACTTCAGCAGGACGTTTCATCCAGTGGAGTGCGGCATTGGAAAAGACAGCGTCGTAGCTGACAACTGTACGATACGTATGCGCATCGGCTACTTCAAAAGCAAACTGCGGATATTTTTTGCGAGCAGCCTCAATCATGGTGGCAGAAAAGTCGATTCCTGTCACATATGCTCCTGCAAGCGATAGTTCGGCACACAGGTCGCCTGTTCCACAGCCTAAGTCAAGAATGCTTTCTCCAGGAGCCGGCTGTAGCCAGTCCACTAACCCTTTGCCGTATTCAGAAACGAAATTCATTTTGGCGTCGTACAGTCCGGCATTCCATTGATTGGTTTGTACCATCTGAATCCCCTCCTTTTCATCCATTTTTACCGACTAGGGAGATATAAGTCAAATCTATATAAATTATAAACTGGATAGTATTTAACTATATCTAGCGCGTGAAAAAGCTTTATGATTGTAAAGGATATTTCGCCGTTTTTGTCGAATGATCACAGTTGAAAATTGTAAGGAAGAAAGTAGGAGGACAATTCGTGAAAAAATGGGTTGTAAAAGCACTTCTAGTGTGTTTGGCAACGGGCACCCTTTTATCAGGTGTGTCAGTACCGCCAGCCATGGGGGCCGGGGCAACAGCATCCATGAAAAAAAACAGCCAAGTATCAAAGCCACTCCGGCAGCAGCCTGTTCACGATATGGTTATCTTTAACGATTATCAGGTTGCAGGACTGGATTCAAATGGTTGGAACTGGGTGAAGAATGATGAGTTTATTCTTCCTCCCGAGACACCACTTGATATTGACGTGATACAGACCACTTATGGAACTGGCACCAACATCAATCGGAAGCAAGTTTTATTGGATGGCGTAGAGTTACCGGAGTATCAAGCCGAAAATACCTCGTCACAGACTACTTTCAAATGGCAAGTACCTCGGTTTACCATTCCAGCACAAAAGCTGTCTGCTGGCTCGCATACCTTGACCTTTGTTGTGACAGATGCCAAAGGGAAGAGCAGCACAGTGCATGTGCGATTTCTGGTAGAGGCCATAAATTACCCGAGCATATTTAACGGGGAAAAGGCAGAGGGAGAACCAGTACCAAGTGGCGGGCAAACGGCGATTTTTGGAATGATGGGTTCACACGACTTTACCAGTTCTGTACCAGGTACGTGGAAATTAACAAATAAGTCCACGAGTACAGAGATGAGGTCTGTTCAAGAAACAATATTTTCGACGGGGACATTGTTGACGGGGCAGTATGAGCTCCTCTTTGTTCCAAATGATACATCCATGTCACCTTGGATGACGACGATTCAAGTAGGCGTTGCAGAGCTGTACATGGGAACGGATGCAAGCGGTCAAAAGCTGACGCAAGATCAGAAAATAACAGCTCCAGCAGCACCAGGGAAGGTTCCATTGTATTCGCCAATCCCAGGAAGATGGTCGGTGAACGGGACAGGACAAACCTTGACAGACGCGCAACATTTTGAGGTGGACATTCCTGAGAGACTGGCTGGAATCACCATCGCTGTCACGTTTGAGCCTGTTTCGGGGCAAAAAGAGACATCCTCTTTGTGGGGCGATACTTCGGCGACAACGGTCCAAATACAAATACCAGGTGCACCAAATGCCTGCGGCCCTGCTGATGGAAATGTCACGATGGATGTGTTGATGAAGCAGAACGAAAAATCAACACCGACGGTAGAAAAGATGAACCTGTATTCCTCTGATAATACAGTCAAGCTGTATCAGAATCCTGTTCATGTGATCTGGCTGACCACTGCTGCCGAGCACATTGAAAAGGGAAGTGAAGCAGATGATGATGAGGGGCCGGGTGTATGGGCGATCGATAACGTCATTGTCGATGAGAGCAAATTGAATTGGGATCACACGGGATTGCTGTTGTCCGGCTACAAGCCAGGTCGCTACAAAGTCAACTACTATAGTAAAAGAGACCCAGCGCAAGTATGGTGCGGCTATGTTCAAGTGATAGAAGATTCTCCTCCAATCAAGTCGTATCCGGCATGTGAGCCTGGGGATACAGGGGTAAGTCCGCCAAGTTCGCCACTTCTTCTTCGAAGCGAGAGCGGCAAGGAATACCGGGACGGACAAAAAATTACCGTGAACGCAGGCGATGATCTCGAAATGGAAGACCTAAGGCTGATCGCTACTCATGCTGAGCTAGTCGGATCCAAAAAGATCAGGGATAAGAGCGAAAAGAAGTCCTACTATATGCCGAAATTTGAATGGAAACATGGCGAGATTGGTATTGGTGCCAACCGGAAGCACAGTAACGGTACCATTTCCTCAGAAAATCGGATCGAGATCTTTTTCGGGGACGAAGAGATCGCCAGCATCAAGCCCAGCAAAGGTGATGATGACGATGGCGAGGGACTTGAATCACTGAATTTGAAAAGGTATATCAATACGGATAAGCCCGGAGAATACAAGATCAAGGTAACGAATACGCTTAGCAATAAGACCTGCACGGTTATCAACTCCAAAAGAAAGTACACGAAGAAAAACGATGTAAATGAGCGTAATGAAACATTGACGCTTACAATTGAAGTGAAATAGTAGATAGGAAAACCCCCTTGCATTTTGGCATGGGGGTTTTCGACTACAAGGGGAGGGATTTCTGTGACAAATGAACAGAAGGCGATCTTAGAAAAGTTCGGCTTTCGGATTGAAGGAGAGCAAGTGAAACATTTAAAGCTGGGGATCGTAAGAAATAAAAAAGAATTCGTCTGCCACGCCACGCCAGAAGAGTTGCAGGACTATATCAAGTCCATCTTGCGCAACCAATGTCAGTGGAAGCGAGAATCTGAGTGAGCAGGCAGGGAGGTTGTTGGGGTTGAAAGAGTCTAGGGAAACATTGGTTACGGCCTTACGCGAAGTGGAGGTCTGGGAGAAGGACCAGAACGACTTGTGGTTCTGGGAAAAGCTTGGCAGACTTCCTTTTGTTCTCTTAGATCGGATTACGCCTGCATTTGTTCAGGAGAAGCTGGGAAAAGCCGTAGATGAAATGGCAGCCTTTCTAGAGACAGGTGGGACTTATTTGGTGCAGGATGAACCGATATACAAGCGGTTTGGCAAACGGTTAGAGGGATCCGGTACTTCTGTAATTGGCAAGGAGGAGATTGCTGCTGTACCGCTTACAATCATGAATGATGTCGCAATGGAGCTGAAGGATTCACGGGCGAATTTTGCCACAGTACAAGGTGCGACGACTGGCTTTGGGGGGATATTTACTCTCGCGATCGATATCCCGCTATTGATGGGGACATCCCTAAAAGTATTACAAGAGATGGCGCTTGCCTATGGCTATCGACCGGAAGAGAAGAGGGAACGGCTGTTTGTCGTCAAATGCTTGCAATTTGCTTCATCAGACATCGTAGGGAAAAAAGCGATACTCGCTGAACTCTCCCGCTTTGATGAACCAAATGCGCAGAGAGAGGTAATGGCACAATTACAGGGATGGCGTGAAGTCGTGGTTACGTACACAGAAAACTTCGGGTGGAAAAAGTTATTTCAAATGGTGCCTATCGCGGGTATTTTGTTCGGAGCGTATTTGAATCGCTCAACCGTAAAGGATGTCGCCGAAGCGGGGATGATGCTGTACCGCAAACGGCGCATCCTGGAGCGGCTGCGCGAGATTGAAAAGAGCAAGGAGATTACACAGACCACTCCTCAGCAGTAAGAGCGTAGATGAGATGGTCCTCCCATACACCGTTAATTTGCAAATAGCGTAACGATAGCCCTTCCTGGCGAAAATCGTTTTTTTCCAAGACGCGAATGGAAGCTTGGTTGCGAGGCATGACAGCCGCTTGTACCCTGTGTAGCCCAACATCCGTTAAAGCAAAGCGAAGGGCAAGATTTACAGCTAATGTTGTATAGCCTTTGCCATTGCAGGCCTGATCCATGAAGTAGCCAATCGTCGCATTTTGCCATGCGCCGCGTGCGACATTCGACAACGCTACACGTCCAATCATCTTTTCGGATTCCCGAGAGAATACGCCGAAAGCATAGGCAGTACCACGTTCAAAATCATTCTGTGCTTGCGAAATCTGTTCTTGCTGTGCTGGGAGGGTCAGAAATGAAGCGGGGCGGATCGGTTCAAATGGTTGGAGAAATTCATGATTACGCAGCCGAAGCTCTAGGAGCTCGGCTGCGTCTTGTTGGTGGAGAGGCCGTAACAGAATCTCGTCTGTATGTAGTGACATGTGATCAATCCTCCTTAAAAAGTTGGATTGATAGTATAGCATGTGCCAGAGTATTTAGGAAACATCGATTAGCCGAGCAATTCAGCAAACGATACCCCAAATGCTTTGCAAGTTTCCACTTCTTTTGCCGTAGGAGAAAGCTCGATTTTCAAACCTTCCAGAGGAGTTTCCGCGCCACGCTCACGCGCCTTTTTCAGCAAAATATCAACAGCTGCACCGACATGCTCGTAAGCGGAATCGCAAGAGCCAAAAGCAACAACCTTTTTCCCGCTGAGGTCAATATCGTCCATTTCCTCATAAAAATCCAGGCATTCATCTGGGAGTTCGCCATCGCCCCATGTGTAGGCACCAAGCAAGATTCCGTCGTAAGCCTCGAGTTCTTTTGCATTCGCGTCCATCACTTCTTTTATCTCCAGCTCAGCACCAGTTGAACGAATACCTTCTGCAATTGCTTCAGCAATTTCCTGTGTATTCCCTGTCATGCTCGCGTATACCATCAAAATGCTCATAAAACGTAAACCCTCCAGTTGGATAATGAGTATCATTCTCACAAATAAAATTAATGAAAATGAGAATCGTTGTCAATAACTTTTTTCATCTTGCCACGTTTCATTGATTTTGGTAGAGTTAAATAAAATTAATATAATGTACACTAAATAGAGGTGCGCCGAAGAAGAGTAAGCCTTTTCGCAATCTGCCAGGGGGCAGGAGAAGGAAGAAAGGCTAAAGCGCCGAAGCTTATGCTATGCCCCTACGTAGCACAGGCTGGGGTGTCTCATGAAAAATGGACATCCTGTCACAAGGGACCTGACATCTTTTTGTGGAGCGCTATTTATGATTTGCTTACGTAGTATCAAAAGCAATGAGATAGCGAATGCACTCATTGCTTTTTTTGATTTACCATGCTGTTATTTTGAGGAGGATGTAACAATGAACATGATGGATGCTAACGAAATTATCGCGTTTATTCAAAAAAGCGAAAAGAAAACACCTGTGAAGGTATATGTGAAAGGGAACCTGGAGGGAATCGACTTTGGTGCGAGCTCCAAAGCCTTCATTACTGGTCCGACAGGTGTTGTTTTTGGTGAATGGAAAGAGATTGAGCCAGTTCTCGCTGCTAATGCAGACAAAATTGAAGATTATGTAGTAGAAAGCGATCGTCGCAACTCCGCCATTCCATTGCTGGATACAAAAGGGATTCAAGCGCGTATTGAGCCAGGCGCAATTATCCGTGACCAAGTGACAATCGGTAACAATGCCGTCATCATGATGGGTGCTTCCATTAACATCGGTGCAGTGATCGGTGAAGGTACGATGATCGATATGAATGTTGTAGTAGGTGGACGTGGAACCATCGGGAAAAACTGCCACATCGGCGCTGGATCGGTTATCGCAGGCGTTATCGAGCCGCCGTCTGCACAGCCAGTTGTTGTCGAGGATGATGTTGTCATCGGAGCAAATGCTGTCATTCTGGAAGGTGTACGCGTAGGAAAAGGTGCTGTTGTAGCAGCAGGTGCTGTCGTCATTGAAGATGTACCTCCATACGTAGTCGTTGCGGGAACACCTGCACGTGTGATCAAGCAAATCGATGAAAAAACTCGTTCCAAGACAGAGATCAAGCAGGAGCTACGTCAGCTGTAAGGGAGAGAGTGCACATGGACTGGCGTTCGCTCGATGAACAATATATCGTCTCCTCTTATAAAAGACTTCCGATTGCCATAGAGAAAGGCGAAGGAAATTACTTGTACGATACGAACGGGAAGAGTTATCTCGACTTGTTTACTGGACTCGCGGTAAATGTTTTGGGGCATTCGCATCCGCGCATTGTACAGGCTCTGCGTGAGCAGGGAGAGCGCTTCTTGCATATTTCCAATGTATTTTTAAACAAGCCGGCTATTCGATTAGCGGAGCGTTTGGTTGCGAACAGCATCAGCGGTAAGGTGTTTTTCACCAACTCTGGTGCTGAGGCCACAGAGTCTGCGATCAAGCTGATTCACAAATGGACGAAAAACGAGGGAGCAGGTCGTGAAGGCATCGTTGTTTTACGCAACAGCTTTCACGGGCGAACACTTGGAGCAGTGCGTCTGACGAGGCAGGCTCACGTCTATCAAGACTTTCCTCAGCCAGCTTTTCCTGTTTATGAACTGGATGTGGAGGACACGGCAGGATTGCGAGCGATTTGCCAGGAGGCAAGACCCGCTGCGGTCCTTATGGAGCCAGTATTGGGTTCCGGCGGTGTCGTGCCGCTAACAGAAGCGTTCTTGCGAGAGGTAGCTGCCATCTGTGAACAAGAAGGCATGCTCTTTGTCATGGACGAAATCCAGACAGGAATGGGCAGAACAGGAAAGCTGTTTGCTTATGAGCATGCAGGCGTAACGCCAGACCTTATCCTTTTCGCCAAAGGCATAGGGGGAGGGCTTCCCCTCGGCGGTGTCATCGCTGGTCCAAAGCTGATGAACCAGTTCAAACCGGGGGATCACGGAACGACATTCGCACCATCGCCATTGTCTGCTGCCCTGGGGAATGTCGTGTTGGACGAATTGCTTAATCCAGCCTTCATCGCTCATGTAGAAGAAGTGATTGCGTACCTGTGGTCGGGCTTGGAAGCGTTGCGAACGCGTCTTCCAGATCAACTGCAATCCCTTCGCGGAAAAGGCTTGATGGTTGGAATTCCGCTCTCGTTCACCCCAGAAGAGGTAAGCCACTTGCAGCAAGCATTGCTTGACGAAGGAATCCTCGTAGACGTGACGCAGAAAACGATTGTTCGTCTGCTTCCGCCACTGACGTTGACAAAAGCCGATGTCGACCGTTTCCTTGCTGTGTTTGAGGAGCAATTAACAGCAAGAACGGGTACGAAAAAGGAGGCGTAGACCATGACGACTTCCTTGTTTACACAAATTCGCCGAGATTTGCACCAAATACCGGAGCCAGGCTTCGCTGAAGTGAAGACGCAGCAATACTTGCTCGATTATTTGAAAAAGCTGCCTCAGGAGCGAATCGAGATTAAAACGTGGCGGACAGGCATTTTGGTCAAGCTGGCAGGAACAAAGCCAAAACGACTAATTGCCTGGCGGACGGATATGGATGGCCTACCGATCGTAGAGGAAACGTCCTATCCGTTTCGGTCGCTTCATGAAGGGTATATGCATGCTTGCGGCCATGACATGCATATGGCAATCGCTCTTGGTCTCCTGACGCATTTTACTGAGCATTCGATCACAGATGATTTGCTGTTCCTCTTCCAGCCGGCAGAAGAAGGCCCTGGCGGTGCTTGGCCAATGATGGAAAGTGAAGAGTTTGCAGAGTGGCGACCGGACTGCATTTTTGCCCTGCATATCGCGCCAGAATACCCAGTTGGTCAAATTGCAACAAAGCCAGGAATTTTGTTTGCCAACACTTCTGAGTTGTACATTGATCTGGTCGGCAAAGGGGGACATGCAGCCTTTCCTCACAAGGCGAATGACATGGTGGTTGCAGGAAGCCATCTGGTGACACAGCTTCAATCGATTATTTCGCGCAATATCGATCCATTGGATTCTGCCGTCGTAACGATTGGCAAGCTGGAGAGCGGGACGAAGCAAAACATCATCGCGGAGAAGTCCAGGCTAGAAGGGACGATCCGAACCTTTTCGATGGAATCGATGGCACTTGTCAAGAGCCGCATTGAATCACTCGTAAAGGGAGTGGAAATAGGCTTTGACTGTCAGGCAACGATTGACTATGGCGTTGGCTACTGCCAGGTTTACAACGAGGAGCAGCTAACGACTGACTTCATGCAATGGGTACAGGAACAATGTGAAGATGTAACCCTCATCACCTGCAAGGAAGCCATGACCGGAGAAGACTTCGGGTACTTTTTGAAAGAAATCCCCGGCTTTTTATTCTGGCTGGGTGTGCAAACGCCATACGGCTTGCACCATTCCAAAATTGAGCCTAACGAAGACGCGATCGAGGTTGCCATTCGTCTGGTCTCCCGGTATTTTACTTGGCTTTCGCAACAGGAGTAGCAGGTGTCAGGAGCAAAAAAAGAGTGGCTGGATAGCCGCTCTTTTTGCTGTGTCATTCCCAGCTGTATTTTGGTCAAGAGTAAGAGGTAGTTACTAACATCTCTGTGTATAAGTCTTTCTTCCTAAGGTTTTTGTGCTTGTGGATAATGTGGATATTGTTGAAAAAACTTATCAGGGCAGCACAACTATTTCCTTTTCCAAACGTATAAACTAGGGAGAAGAAATTCCGGAAAAACAAGCGCTGCCGCGCACACATACAGGAGGATTATTGACATGAAAAAAGCATGGTTATCGGCCTTGTTGGCGTTGACTGTAGCAGCAGGGGTGGGGAGCACTACTGCGCTGGGAGAAGGTGCGATGCGCGTATTTTTCGGTGCGGAAACTGTAGCGAGTGAAATGCCAGCATCCAAGGCTGAATCGGTAGAATCAATAGTGAACAAGCTCGGTGGTTTCGTCGATTACGATCAGCAATCGGGCAAATTGCAAGTGATTAAGCCAAACGTAAATATTATTGTGGTCGAAGGGATTCAGCAGACCCGCAATAAAAATGTCGTTTTCAGCAACCCTGTCAAAGGATACAGCGATAAAAATGTGCCTCGTACGTTTAACGTTTTCGTAGAGGTTGATGACGCGCCTATCGCCAAAGACTTGCGCATGCAGCTCGTGTTAGTCGGACCGGACGGTAAAGAAGTGTCTAAAGGGAAAGAGTGGAAATACTCCACACAGAATGCAAACAGTTTTTATTTTTCCGAGCCTTTTGTATCTACGAAACTCGAAGCATACGGCACTTATAAAGTACAAGTTCAAATGAAATCCGAGAAATTCACGTCTTATGTAACCGTCGGTGAAAATACATTTACAGTTGGACGCTAAAAATTATGGCTTGGATGCGTTTCCACTTTACATGTCCCCGTGCTATAATATACGGAAAAGCCAATATACTTGGTAATAGCAAGTAAAAGAAAGGAACGATGGGAGCGAATGGAGACAAATCCCCCGCGATCGTCCACGGATGTAGAAGGCCCGAGTATACGCATTGCCTGGAAAGATGAGCAGTCCATTCAGGCAGAGTGGAGCATGACGAAGGAGTTCGAGCAAGAAATAGAGCGAAAGTTTGCGATTCCATTTGCTGAACTGCCTTTTGTCCTACGCCTTTTTGATGTGACGTACCGCAAAGAGATCCGAAATGATGGCACTGACCTTTACACTGATTTTGATATCAACCACCGTTCTTCCGAATGGATTTTGTACGGAGTGACGCAAGGATTGGAATATTGCGTCGATCTGGGAATTCGGATGGTGGACGGAAGGTTTTATTCGCTGTCCAGGTCTCAAATGATTTGATCAACGTGCTCAAGCAACGTTACGACTGAGGCAACTGCATTTTTATACGAAACAGCCCCATTACCCCAAGATTTGCTTGTGGCAATGGGGCTTTTGATTTTTATTCATGGACTCATGGCTTCTCTCGCTGTTTGTCCAACAGTCGCAGGGCAATTGCTAAAACAGCCCATACTGGCATTGGTTCATCTAGCTTATTTAGCCAATCGGGCGAGGTCAGCAAGCCCTCCTGTAACGCACGATTTCCCAGCTCCCGTTTCCAGGGAGGAATCGCTTGGGGCTCTTCCGGGCCGAATTGATCGTACTGGGTCAGGTTGTACGTCTGAATAAGGCGCGTCAGCTTTTCAGCGTACGCAGGATCGGTAGCGTAGCCGGCTCCCTCTAAAGCCTGTGCGGCTTGTGCGGGAGTCGTGGCTGCAAGCACGTTTTTGTAAGCGGGCTTGCCTAAAAACTGGGCATGGTCCTCCATGGATTGCTGATAATTTTCATAAGCGCGGAACTGGGAAGTACGTGTAACCGTCTTGCCGTTTTCCACCTCTTTGCTTTCGATGGTGACAGAGCCAGCAGGTCCCGTTCCCTTTATTCCAAAGAGGTTGTACGAGGATATCCCAGTGGCAGGGTCAACAGGTACTTTTTGACCCCAACCTGACTCGAGTATGGCTTGCGCTATTGTAATGGAGGGGAATATACGATGATTCTGATAAGACTTTCTGGCGTGGTCAGCAATCAACTGAATAAATGCTTGGGCATCCATAAGCTCCCCCCTTTGCTCTCTTTGTTATTCGTATGAAAAAAAGAGGTCGGGGGGAATAGGCCTGAACATGAAAAACAGTCGACATGACTCGACTGTTTTTCGTTTTTCTTTATGGCTTTCGAGGTTGGAAATATTGAATGCGGTTGTTGAAGAGGTGAAGCTCTGCTTTATAATCACGTGCCAAGTATCGACAGTACTCATTTGCCTTGTTTTTGTCGCCATGTGTGGCTGATTCAGGGAGGGACACTTGTATGTAGTGCTTTTCGGAACCGTTTTCATTTTTGCTCCCGACTCCAACAACGATGGCTTTGTACATATTTGGGTCTTTTCCTTTGAGAAGGAACCACGCGTCCTTTCCTTCAGGGCGTTCTTCTAGGGTGTAAGGGAAAGCGGCGTCAGCATAGGTCCAGCCCAACTGCTTTCCTGTTTTTGTGGTCATGTCAACGTATCGCGTAAACTTGGCTTTCACGTCGTCAATACTTGCAGATGCTGCGGTAGAACCATCAACGAAATAGATGTAGGCCGATTGAAGTTTCACGACTGCACTCACTCCTAGTACCGGTATTCTGTGCGTTAAGTGTAGCATTGTCTTCCACTCTTTGGCAATGAGGCAGTTGGCGACCAAAAACAATTGCGTGTCTTTTCTGAAAAGTGTAAAATATATATCATATTTATATGCCGTTAGATGAACGATAAAGGATCATGGAGGAATATACGCATGCAGGAGGCCTCAATTAGACATGTATTCGAAGCTTTAAACACCATGCGCGCCATCGATGTGGTGAACAAAGAAGACTGGGAGCGGGCAGCGAAGGAAGCTGAATTGGATTCCTCCGTACAGTTAAACATTCTCTGGATCATCTACTGCTATGAAGGTGTACGCGTCACGCAAATTGCAGATTGGACCTTCTGGCATCCCTCTTCGATTGTCATTCATATCAAGAAATTAATGGAGAAAGGCATGGTGACCATCGAAAAGTCGGAGTTGGATGGGCGTGTGGTTCACGTATACCCGACTGAAAAAGGAAAAGAAGTCTTGGAAGCCAGTCGAAGAAGTGTACCAGATATTTTTAGATTGACGTATGCATTGGAGAAAATGGAGGAACGATACAGTACAGCAGTAGTTGAACTGTTCTTTGAATGTCTCTCCTTTGTCGCGCAATCGTTGCATGGAGCAGAAAAAGTAAGATGGATTCAAGAAGGCGAAGACAGGGTCATGAACCCGACACGTCTGGTAAATGATGCCGTTTGGGTAGCAAAAACGTGATTTTTCGCTTATACTAGTAAATAATCCGAATATTTTACGAAATTCGGAGGCCAAAATACTGTTGAGGAGGGATTGCTGATGGAGCACTACGACCACTTATACGACGTATCGGAGAATGCTAATGTACGTTTTCTCGGTTTTATTTCAGAGGGAACACGATACGACTTTGGCATGGTATTTACACACAAGTTTTATGGGAAGCCGTTGGTGATCTGTATGCAGACAGGGCAATCGACTCTTCTCAGTTCTGAAGATGCGGTGAATCCAGGATACCTGCAAAAAATTTTCAGGCTGGATTCAGAGAACGAGGCAGTCGCGCTTGCTGAGTTTTTTCAGGAGCATTTACCATCCATTCCATTTGAAGAAAATCAGTATTAGGTAACGAGCAGAAGTTTATCTTCTGCTCGTTTTGGCTTTTTTTGTAAAATACTACCCTCCGTTTTTTAGTATAATCGAAAGAACTCAAGCAGTAGGAGGAAGAGGGAGAATGGGTGTACATAAATGGTCGGCCAATGATTCTCGGGGAGCGATTGTTCTCGTCCATGGAACGGGAGAGCATCATGGGCGTTATGAGCATGTAGCGGCTTACTTCAATCAGGCAGGCTGGGACGTATATGCGGAAGATTTGCCGGGATGGGGGCGCTCTCCTGGGAGACGGGGGCATATTCAATCATTCGAAGACTATTTGTCCCGTGTACGTGAGTGGACGAGTACCGCTCTTGCCGATGCATCAGGGGAAAAGCCAGTATTTTTAATGGGGCATAGTCTAGGTGGTCTCATCGCGACTCGCTTTATTCAGACGGATGAGCGGAGCAAAGAGTTGGCAGGATTAATTCTCACATCTCCATGCATGAAGCTCAAATTGGCTGTACCGGCGTGGAAGGAGCAATTGGCACAATTTCTCGATCGGGTCTGGCCAACCCTTGTCATGCCGAATGGAATCACTCCCGATATGGTATCGCGTGACGAAGCTGTTCAGGCTGCTTATCGGAACGATCCGCTCAATTATTCCAAGGTAAGTGTCAGATGGTTCACGGAATTAAACCGATCTATGGAAAAGGCGTGGGAGGAAAGGCATCGAATCAAGCATCCTGTCCTAGTTTTGCAGGCTGGTGCTGATACATTGGTTGATGCGGATGCTGTGGAGCAGTTTACAGCCGGCCTTTCAGACAGACAAACATTTGAGCGATTCGCAGGTTTGCGACACGAAATTTTGAATGAGCCTGAAAAGGAAGAAGTCTTGCAAAAAATCGTCACCTGGTTGAATGACAACATTCCGCTTTAATGTGACATACTGATTATCAACAAATGCATCTTGACTCCGATTGGTGTAGCATATTAAGATTAATGTAACATAACATTTAAAGGGATATGTGAATCAATTGAATGCGGAGGGGACATAGATGGGAACTATCGTATGTCAGACTTGCGGAACCATCATCGAGCATTTTGAATGTAACTCAGTGAAAACGCTTTATGCGGTGTGCAACTGTGACTGCCGACCTGGTGAAAGACAGGAAAAAGAATAAAAATAGTCAACAGGCCTACGGTGAGGCCTGTTTTTTTTGACAACCTTTTCCGTATGGAGGATAATGGAGAAGAGTGAAAATCGTTGTAAAAGGAGGAATTGTTTCATGAAGCGAAAACCGATGCAGGGAATGCTGGCCGCTGCACTTTTGGTCACATCTCTGTGGAGCGGGACACCGGCGCTTGCCTACAGTATTGGTGATGAAGAAAAAATCGATGCGAGCAAGCCAGAAGTTTCCGGAGCCGGTTATGACATTTCCAAAAAATATGCCGTGTGGATGGTTGAAGGGGAAGAAACCGTAACCCTTTACAATCTCGATAAAGGTACACAAACGCAAATTGGCGACAAGGAATCTGAAAAGACGAATCCCAAAGTCGATGGTGAGTATGTCGTGTGGATCGACTCCCGTGATGGAGGTTCGGACGTCTACTTGTATGACATCGCAAAGCAAAAAGAAACCCGTTTGTCAGATGGGT
The DNA here is from genome assembly GCF_013186635.1 of Brevibacillus sp. HB1.3. Lineage (NCBI taxonomy): Bacteria > Bacillati > Bacillota > Bacilli > Caryophanales > Paenibacillaceae > Brevibacillus > Brevibacillus sp. HB1.3. The sequence goes on from NZ_JABMIT010000003.1 coordinate 158,485, forward strand.
CAGCAACTGTCGATGGTGTGGAGATCGGGGATAAAAACGTCGTCTGGACAGATAACGGGGATGTTTATCTGTACAAAATTTCTACAGGTGATACAGAGGTCGTATCTGCGAGTGGAAAAGCAAGCAACCCAGTGGTAAGTGATGCGTATGTCGCATGGGAAGATGAGCGCGATGGCAACAGCGATATTTACTATTACGATATCAAAGCCAAACAAGAGAAAGAGGCTGTCGTCCAAAAAGGCGATCAAGGGCGTCCTACTCTTTCCACAAATAAAATTTTGTATGAGAATCGCTCCTATAATCAAATCTACGTGCATACCATTAGCAATGGCAGAAACAAAGAATTGACGAACGGTTCAAGTGACAAAGAATTTGTACATACGTACAAAGACGATTATGTGTATGCGGAAGGTAATGATCTGATCTATCGTACCGTCGATAAATCGTCCAAAAAGAAGATTGACTCTAACCTTTCTGGAAATGTAGGACCGAAAATTTATGGTGACTACGTTTTGTATGCCAAAAAGGACAGTAATAAAAAGCTCCAGCTTCATCTGTATGATCTGGACGATAAAGAGCAAGTTCCGCTGGGGAATGTAGGTGGCGATCCTATTGATCCAGCTGGCCATGATCGTTATGTCGCTTATGTATCAAAGTCTAAGAATAACAATGCGATCGTTCTTTACGATATGGAAAAAGGAACGAGCAAAGCCATCAGTGGTTCAGATCAAGATGCTGCTCGCCCTGTTGTAAGCTCTCGTTATGTCGTCTGGTATGATCAGCGGGAAGACGCACTCTTCTCCTACGATATTCGTAAAGGTGTCCAAACGCAGATTACAAACGAAGATGATGATCAAAAGCCGAGTGAGAAGTTTTACGAAATCGACGGAGAACGTCTATTGTGGGTTAATGTCGATCGCAGAGCAGAAGTGATCATTACAAATCTGTCCACTGGAAAGCATACTGAGGTAACAAAGCTGAAAAGTGAACCGTTAAGCGTTGATATTTCTCAGGACTATGCAACCTGGGTAGTCGAAGAAGGCAAAAAGAATGCATCGATCATTCTCTACGATATCGAGGCAGATAGAGAAAGAGAAATTCGTAAAAACGTAAAAATAGACAAAGCAGCGATTGGCGATGATTTCGTGGTTTGGAGCGAAGATACTGGCAATTCCAAAGCAGGTTGGGATTTGTACTATTACAACATCGACCGTCAAAAAGTCAATCCGCTGCTACGCTATTCGGATGGCGACCAGAAAAATCCACAGGCTTCACGAAATATGATTTTGTTTGAAGACAATCGTCTGTCCGGAAAAGGCAAGCAGTTCTACTTTGAGCTATATGATTTCGAAGCGGGGTCATTTAGCGATATCGAGTGGGATGATGATGCGGAATTGAAAAGCCCGCGCATGGGTGGGAATCGCATTGTCTGGGTAGATGATCGCGACAAAACTCGTTACGTTTACACGTTGGCGTTCGCTTCGGGTGCTGACGACGAAGACGATGATGATGAAAAAGACGAGGACTGATTCTGAATAAATCGAGTCAGGATCTCTCAGAGAAGACAGACGAAAGGATTTCTTTCGTCTGTTTTCTTTTACGTCCGGCATAAATACGGCTTCAAAAGGACGAGTGCTATGAGAAATAAAAGGACAGCCACATAAGCAGGCAAGAGATGAATAAAATCAACATAGCCAACGGTAAAATGTATGCCGATGCCAGAAACAAAGCCTGGAATGCCTGCTAAAAACAATGTCCACCAAATCCACGCTTCTCCTCGCCTGATCCCCCAAAGACTGATCAGCAAGACGGCTAGGCCATTCGAAACTAATGCCCCGCCAAAGCCAGCACGGTCATGAGCAATGACCGGAATTAATCGCTCGTTGTAAGACTGCAAGGTATCAGCTGACACACAGAGAAAGACGAGGTCGGAAGGAACGAAGACACCTGTGACGCCGATGATCGAAATAATGATACCAGCCCCTGTCAAACCAAATCCGATGATGACAAAGAGCAGCTGTCCCCATAGTGCCATTCGCCAATCTCGATCATTGTGAAGCTGAGGAGGTAGGCGAGTCAAGTGAACCTTCGCTGGTGTCCGTAATGCGAGCAAAAACATGGGGAACAATACGAGCGCTAAAATCGCGTGCAAGTAATCGAAGTACCCATATCCAATAAATAAAAAGATGCTGGAAAATCCAACGGCTCCGGAAACGAGCAAGATGGTCCGCGTCCAGTGAAGCTCTTTACGTAGGCCATGGTAAGCCAGTTGGCTATACAAAATTCCTATGGATATCATCGTTCCTGCCAGACTTACCCGATCGTGCGACATAAAAGGGAGGATTTGCGCATGTAAGAGCGCAAGCTGGTCGGCTGACATCCCGAGAAAGCGTTCGTCGTAGGGGAGGACGACGGTTGTTGCGGCGACCAGCCAGGCAAGTGCCCCGCCGATCATCATGCCCACGCCCAACAAGATGCCCCATACCCAAGAAGGAAATAAAAAAGCAGGTCGTTTTTCTTGAGGAGGGTCAGTGGCTGGTTGTGTTTGCAAGATGGCTTCGTTCATTCGTTTTGGCAAGCCAGGTCCAGAATAGACCAAGCCACTGTGCAACTGCACAAAGTCGGCACCCGCTGCCAGAAAGGTCAGAGCATCTTGTGGCTCCAGAATCCCTCCTGATCCAATGATAAGAGCATCTGACCACTGTTCCCGTGTCCAGGAGACAAAATTGACCGCTTGTTTGTGTGAACTCCTCCCTGTGGTGTAAACAGAGGTGTTCGCGCGTGATGAATCTTCCTGAATGATGCCTCCAGCGACAACTAGACCGTTGAGTCCTGCTTCTTTTGCCGAGGTGAGAATCGGGAGTGCTTCCGTTTCTGAAAGGCTCGGAGGAATAGCCAGCAAGAGAGGTAGATCTGTTTGGCTGCGCAAACAGGCAAAATGTTCCTTGCACGCTGTATGGCTCCATTCTGGCTGTCCCAAATTCGCGCGCGTATCAATTGTGAAAAACGAACAGATGTGCTCCAATTTGCCGATCAGCTCCTGAAGCTCTTCTGTGGCTTCTCTCAGGCTGGTTTCTGGTTGGCAGGCCAATCTGACTCCGATCGGAATTTTGATGCCAGAAGACCCCGTCAGGCGCCTCAGAAGGTTATCTATACCATTATTTACCAAATACCCGGAATAGTGGATATTCATGGCGGTAATGTCACGTTGAACCGTGCCGTGAGAATCGATCGGTTCTTTGGACACAGGTCCTAGCTCTAGAAACCCGAAGCCGAATTTGGACAACGCCTGAATGGCGATGCATTCCGTATCCAATCCTGCACCCAACCCGACTGGGGTAGGGAACGTGACCGCGCCCATTGTTTTGGAGAGCTGCGAGGGCGGCTCCATATGTCCCATCCATTCGATGATGGACGGACCACCCGGAATTTTGGCCAAAGTACCGATTGATTTCAAGGTAATCGATCTGGCCCTTTCGGGTGGCATGAGAAAGAGAAGTGGCCGAAATATCGTTTGATACGACCAGTCTGGCATGTCAGCATCGCACACCTTTCCTGATTTTTCCCAATTTCATCTTATCTCAAAATGCTTGCATAAAAAATAAAAAAAGCTGCTCTCTCGTGAAAGAGGCAGCCGTTTTTCGGTTCGCATCGTTTAGCCAGAAATGGCGGTTTGTCTTTTTACGACTTTGATCGTTTTCAGTGTCTCATCTTCAGGACCCTGTACGGGTAATCCGACTCGAATGTTCTCCTGGATGTATGCGATATTTTCCTCGGTAATTACCTCCCCAGGTAGGAAGATCGGGATGCCTGGAGGATACACCATGATGAACTCAGTGATGACTCGACCTGCTGCTTCCACTAATGGAATCGTCTCTGTTTCTGCATAGAAAGCATCTCGAGGGGTGGTGGACAGCACAGGGATATTCGGCAGGGAGATGGTCGGCTTGTCTTCTGCTTGTACGTGCGAAAATTCAACGGACAGATCACGCAAGCCGTTTACCAGCGCACGGATGGATTCTTCCGTATCTCCGGCCGTAACGAAGCAGAGGATGTTATACAGATCGCTCATCTCTACCTCAATGTTATACTTGTCACGCAGCCAGTTCTCGACTTCCCATCCAGTGATTCCGAGATCGCGTACATGGATGAGGAGCTTGGTTGGGTCCATCGCAAAAGTCGCAGGCTTTCCAAGAATCTCCTTGCCAACGCAGTAAATACGCGGGATTTCGTTAATCATATCGCGTGCTTTTGTTGCCAGCTCCATCGCTTGATCCGCGAGCATTTTCCCGTTGAGGGCCAAGTGCTGACGCGCCATGTCCAACGACGCGAGGAAGATGTATGAAGTCGAGGTCGTCGTGAGCATACTCATGACCGTTTTCACCCGATCCACATCGACGAGCCCTTCCCTTACATTCAAGATCGACGTTTGGGTTAAAGAGCCACCCAACTTGTGTACGCTAGTCGCAGCCATGTCGGCACCTGCTTGCATGGCTGAAATCGGGAGTTCCTCGTGAAAATGAATATGCACACCATGCGCTTCGTCGACCAATACTGGAATTTCATAGTTATGGGCTGCTCGTACGATCTCACGCAGGTCACCTGCAATACCGAAGTACGTTGGGTTAATCACCAACAGTGCAGCAGCATCAGGGTGGGCTTCCAGTGCTTTTTGTACAGCCTTCACTGTGATCCCGTGAGAAATACCCAGACGCTCGTCCATGGCAGGGTGAATAAAGATGGGGATTGCTCCAGCAAAAATAATCGCCGACATAATCGATTTGTGCACGTTACGCGGTACGATAATTTTGTCGCCAGGACTGCAGGTCGCCATAATCATCGCCATGATGGCACCGCTTGTACCTTGTACGGAAAAGAATGTATGGTCAGCGCCGAATGCCTCGGCTGCCAAATCTTGTGCTTCTTTAATCATTGCCTTCGGGTGATGCAAATCATCCAATGGCGCAATGTTGATGAGGTCTATCGAAAGAGCGTTGTCCCCGATGAACTCGCGAAATGCCGGATGCATACCCATACCCTTCTTATGGCCCGGAATGTGAAATTGAATCGGGTTCCGGTTGGCGTGCTCCAACAACCCGCTGAACAAAGGAGTTTTCATTTGTCTCACTACGATCGCCTCACTTTACTAATCAAGAATAATAAGGGGAAAAACAAACAAATTGAGTATAGCAAAATAGGGGGGGAAAGCAAGCGAATTTTTATTCAGGTTTACGTGTGGTGGCAGGAGTTTAGCCTGTAAGCCGAGAAGGTCATTTACACGAGGTGATAAAAGGATGAAAACGAGAGTAACGGAGCTACTTCAAATAGCATACCCAGTCGTTCAAGGCGGCTTGGCTTATTTAGCTTACGCTGACTTGGCTGCGGCTGTGTCAAACGCGGGGGGACTCGGTCAAATTACGGCGATGTCCTTGCCATCGGCTAAAGCGCTGCGAGAGGAGATTCGCAAGGTTCGTGCATTGACCGATAAACCATTTGGTGTGAATTACGCAATTGGTCAACACGGTCGGCCGTATGAAGAAATGCTGGATGTGGCGATTGAAGAAGGAGTGACAGCTGTTTCGGTAACAGGAGGAAATCCAGAGCCGCTGCTGCGCAGACTCGATGGTCATCCCATCAAAAAGCTTGTCTTGGTTGCGTCTGCCCGCCAAGCACAAAAAGCTGAATCAATCGGCGCAGATGCTGTGATGGCTGTCGGTCAAGAAGGTGGGGGTCACCTGGGACGAGATGATATCGGGACGTTTGTCCTGATTCCGCGTGTGGTGGATTCCGTGAATATCCCGGTATTGGCTAGCGGCGGCATCGGCGATGGTCGAGGAATTTTGGCAGCGCTTGCACTTGGTGCAGAAGGTGTGGAGATGGGAACGCGATTTATTGCGACGAAAGAATGTGTCCATGCCCATTCTGCCTACAAAGAGGCGTTAGTTACTGGAACCGAGCACGATACCGCAGTTATCAAGCGCACGCTGGGGACACCTGCGAGGGTCGTTCGTACACCAGGCTCTGATCATATTCTTCAATTGGAAAAAGAAGGGGCGGGCTACGAGCAGTTAAAGAGCTTCATCAGTGGAGAGAGCAATTGCACATTTATTTACGAGGGCGACAGCCAGCGAGGCTTTGGGTGGGCTGGTCAGGTTATTGGATTGATTGATGATGTACCAAGTGTCCAACAATTGTTTGACCGCTTGTTTGGCGATGTGAACAAGTCTTTGGATCGACTGCGGTCTTTTTCCTAAAACAAAAGAACAGGCCTGCGTTTTTCAAATGAAAGCGGACCTGTTCTTTTGCATATAACTTAACTAAAGAAAGCGGGAGGCAGTCTATCCACGAGAATTTCCTAATGTATAGAGCTTACTCAACACGCTAAATGTTTCTTCGAGACGACTCACCAATGCTTCTCCGTCTGCCAGAATTGGATCATGACGATCAATGGTAATTCCGCAGAGCAACTCCGCTTTTTTTACCTGTGCCAGCCTGTCCACCAGCTTTTTTACGCCAGCCTTGCCTAATTCTTTGTGAGACGTGCTTGCTGGTTGCATATGATCTGGAGACCAGTGAAAGTGCTCCGGAACCATCGCAATGACCTCATCCAGATGCTTGTTAAATGCATGGCTGATGATCTCTTTGGAAGGAGACTCGTAGATTACCGCGTACCAAACGAACAAATGTGTTCCCCACAAGCCGATTTGAAAGTGCGGATGTTTTTTGTAACCGCGTTTATCATTAGCCCAGGCAACCCACGTATCAGCTGGTGGGTTCACCGTACGGCGTGCATGTTTTGCTATGTGCGTAAACATTTCATCCCCGGTTGCTACGGAGAGAAAAGGCGCAAAGTGTTGGCTGAGTACTTCGAATTTGGGACGGATATTGGTTTTGATCGCGTCCATCCGAGCATCCAGTCCATCAATGGCAAAAACATCAAAATCTTCTTGACGAAAACCTGGAAACGTTGGCATGTAACAAACACCTCTTTTAAGCATCATCAAACCCCACTGGAAAGAAAAGGGCGATCGTCCCCGTCAAGGGAGCTTGGAATCCTCCATATGATATCATACCATCCAGGAAAAAAATACATGCCGAGTTTATGAATAGCAAAACCAAAGCCTGAATAATATGATATACCACTCACTCCCTTACGGCGAAAACGATATCTGAGTATTCTGTCAACGGGAGGGGCCTGTAGAAAATGAATCTCGGCATGGAGTTGGAGTATTTTCATTTGGCAGTTTGGTTTGACCGCAAAACATTGCACGCGATGGTGCAGGCCCTGGTGGAAGCAGGGGTGAGCGTCACGTGGAAAGAATCTCCCGAGCAGTTTCACCTCCTCGTGAACACCACAGATGGCCGATCCGACTGGAAAATGCAGCGATTAAACGGGTCCTATAAGCTGCACATTGCAGGCATTCCTGTCAATGATTCTCGGGTGGCACTCGTACTGTACCACTTCGTAGAGCGGGCAAAAGGGCATGCCATGATCAAGGTCACTTTTGAAGAGTGCGTCTTGCTGAAGCAAATCCAGTACGGGGAAGTTATCAGAATAGTGGAATTAAAAGGAGCTGAGAAAAAAGTGATCTATGAAAAATTTTGCAATGTAACGATGGATCAGGTTATTGCCGCGATGAAACGACGTGACTCAGAAGAACGCATCCCGGTACTGCGTCTGGAGCTGGATTATGAACTGGCGACGTTGTATGACGCGATGCAAGCCAAAGACCAAAGTCAGATGAAACACTCCACCGAGCGATTAAAACAGCTCCGTCGGGAAATGTTGCTTTTGGAAGTGTAGGCAGACTGGAGGATAGCCAAAGGACGATGAGTTTGACACAAACCAATACGGAATGAAAAAGCGACATCTCAAACAAATGAGGGTGTCGCTTTTTTTGGTGGAAAAGTCGCTCAGTTAGTAATTGTTGTTTTTATAAAAGACTTGTTTGAATGGGAGGCCCGACGGTTGTACAATAAAGAAGGTTTTTAACAGCATATTTACGTACACGCCGGAAAGGAAGAAAAGTTTTGGAAGCATTCCTATCACAAATCCCCAATGTAGCGATCCTGCTTTTAGCCGTCATCGCATTGACACTGATCCTGTTATGGATCGTGATTATGCAGTCTGTTCGGACCAGTCGATTGAGGAAATCGATCAACCGGATTATGACAGGGACGGGAGGAGCCAATCTCGAGGAAGGCTTGCACAATCTGCTGGATCAGGTAGAGGAAATGAAAAAGCAGCATAGCGATCAGCAGTTTGCCATCAATCGTCTGTCACAACGAATGGCAGCGCAATGCGGCAAAGTAGCGATTATCCGTTACAATGCCTTCGGGGATGTCGGCAGTGATCTTAGCTTTTCGCTGGCGGTAACAGACGACGCTGGGAACGGTGTCGTGATCACCAGCATTTTTGGACGAGAAGAATCTCGCGTGTACGCCAAGCCGCTTGAGCAGGGAACATCGAGCTACCATTTGTCTGAAGAAGAACAGGCTGCGATCAAAAAAGCGATGACCTCAACCGTAGGGATATAAGTCGCTTTAAATTTCAATGAAACAGCAAGCATTTGAGTGAATCAGGGAGTTCTTTTCATTTCCCTGCTTCTGATTGCGGATATTCCGGTTTTTTGCTAAAATTCATCGTCATTTTGCTCAAGACTTTTGAGGGCACCTGAGGTATAATAAAGATGTCAAAAATGGCTTTTTTGCGAAAAACAAAAAGTAGGTGATCCGCCTTCATTACCCAATTCGATTTTCGATGCGGAGGGCAAGGCCAGGTTCTACAGCGTTCTTTTGTTGATACTTAGCGTATCTCCTCTGTTTTGGATAACTGTTCGGTCATACTCGACCCATGCAAACCAAAAGAATTGAGGAGATATTTATGGCACAGCGTTTAGCAACTAATTACGCCAAGGCCTATTTTACGGTGAATGAAGAAGAGCTGAACCAGTTCGTTTCGCTTTTCACCAATGAACACATTTCAGTCCAAGTCAAAGTGTGTGACAATGGCGATCGTGACGTAATCTTGAATGACAAGAACGGCGAAATTCAATTGAGTTTCTGTCGGGTTGGCAGCCGCTACTCATGCGACAGCTCGTATCTGATCCGAGATCGGCAGCTGGCAAATGCTATGAGAAAAGCAATGAAAGCGTTCCGAGGCTATGGAATTGTCCACCGGATTTACGACGGCTTCACAATGGTGTATCACTACGATCAAGGATCGGTTGTGAGCATTCAGGAGCTAACCGGAGACGAAGAAGTGTCCATCTTTGAAAATAACTCTCTGCACATGGCCAATGAGCTGGAGGCTTTGTTCCAGCAGGATGGTAGCGAGCAGGAGATTGAGTCCTTACGTCAAGAAACGGACCGATGGCTGGATTTGCGTAATTGGGCAAAGAGAACTGCCCCAGAAAAACTTCCAGCAATTGATGTTCGACTGGTAACGTTATCACGACGTCTATTTGAATTAGAAGTTTAGTGAAAGAAGGGTGCCCGGGGCGCCCTTTTTTATTTATGTGATCAGGTAGCGAGTAAGAAAAAGCGGGTTTCCTCCTAACAAGAGGGGCCCGCTTTTACTATTTGTTCTTCACATTTAGCGCAATGGTAATGGCTTGCTCATATTGTACCAAATTTCTCCGGCGTGATCTGAGCTGGAAACACCGTTGTTGAGGTATCCATGTCTTTCGTAGTAGCCAATCAAATTAGCTTTACACGTAAGAGTGATCGTCTCGCGACCGGACACTTTTGCGGATGCTTCCAGATGTGCTAGGAGCATGGAGGCAATGCCGCGATTTTGAAAAGTGGGAGAAACCGCTAAGCCTAAAATCGTTTGATGTCCGCCAGATGCCGGATTTTCTTTAATCGTTTGAAAAAGATCATCGGTAATGAAGGGGGATTCGATGACAGGTCCATTAATCAAACCCGCAATGATCCCATCCACTTCTGCTACAAAAAAACTGTCAGGAATCAATCGAATACGTTTCTCAAATGCTTCCTTTGTTGCAGCCTCTTCTGGTGAGAAGCAAAGGTGTTCGATAGCGAGTAGTGCTGGCAAATCTTCTGGTTTGGCATTACGGATAGTAATCATGGGTTGTGATCCTCTCCATTCAGGTTCCTTTCTAAAAGTTTAGCATATATCATAATAGGTGAAAGCCACTTGTTGCAGGCGTCGGCTCTTCATTCTGTAGAGACAGCCGTCATGCCTATTTGTAATGTTCTTATAGATTATTGAAAAAGGGTATTGTCAAACTAGGCCGATGCATGGTATTGTTGTTTTCGTTGGAAACAGGATTAGGAACCAGGATTCACTTTAAAGGGTGGATAACAACGGAAACCGCCCCCGTTAGTGAATGACGCAGGTCCTAGCGATGTTTAACATTACACTCGTTAGGAAGGGGGAACCGAAAGATGGAATATTCGACTTTCGGAAGACACGTTGCTGTTGACACATGGGGAGTTCAGTTTGATTTGTTGAACGACGCAGAATTTTTGAAAAAGGAAATGATTGAGGCTGCTGAGGCATGCGGTGCTACGGTACTGAGTGTGCAAGCGAAGCAGTTTTCTCCTCAGGGTGCTACCGTACTGGTTCTTCTCTCGGAAAGCCACCTGTCCATTCATACGTATCCTGAGCGTGGCTTTGCTGCTCTGGATTGCTACACGTGTGGGGAAACCGTTGATCCGCAAATCGCCATCGACTACTTGGTATCCGTGCTGAAGCCGGAAAAAACTTACGCGAAGAAATTAGTTCGTGGTTTGGGTGAACTGCAAGTTGTTGAGCCAGAAATGAAACTGGTTGAAGCGGCAAAGTAAGTAACAAATGGAAAAGTTTTCAAGAGGTGCGGACTGATTCCGCACCTCTTTTATATGGATCTTCGATTCAGATTTGTCATCATGGAGTGACAGTAGGAATTCTGAGACCCATATCGTGGAGCAAAGAACGAAATTCCGTGGATGTATTGGTGATTTGACTGTTCATGTCGGGTCTCACATCAACTTGATTGGTCCGATGCGTCGCTTCTTCATAAATATCTGCATGGATGGCACGAATTCGATCAAATGTGGCTGCGTCGGAGGCTACTTGGATGGAGAAGTTGGGAACACGCGAACGAACGGCTGAGTGGACTTGCTGTTCGATTATGCGCGTTTGCTCAGGGCCAAAATTTTTTCGAACACGAATTCCTATGACAGCATCTGTTCCACTCACGAGAACAGTAGCTCGCTCCACGCCAGGTACTTCATCTGCGACCAAGGTGAGCTGTTCAGCCAAATCCTGATTGAAACCATTGACCGTATAGCCTTTGTGATAATTGCGGGCATTGATTCCGCCAGTGTAGGCATGATAATCATGAGCGAGGCTTGTCCTGGCACCCGGGGCTTGCTGATAGGTGGTACTTTGTGTGTGCGCTTGATTTTTTGGATGGCTGCTCGAGCTTGCGCATCCGGTCAACATGGTTGCGATCGTTAGCAAGCCAACCAAATATTTCGGGCAGTACCGATTCATACGTATGCCACCTCCATTTTCCTTAGTATGACGAAAATAAAGTTCCCTACTCTGGAAGTGGCTCCCGTAAAAAACTGCCCATTGTGCCGCGTTTCACTACCTGTTAATATGGAAGGTATGCATAATAGAGGAGGTTCACATGAAGCGTCTTGACATACGCAACATTGCAATTATTGCCCACGTTGACCACGGAAAAACCACGCTGGTTGACAAACTTTTGATCCAATCGGGCACATTCCGCTCGAACCAACAGGTAGAAGAGAGAATGATGGACTCTAACGACCTGGAGCGCGAGCGTGGAATCACGATCCTGGCGAAAACTACTTCTGTCAAATACAATGATTTCACGATTAACATCTTGGATACACCAGGCCATGCTGACTTCGGTGGCGAGGTTGAGCGTATCATGAGCATGGTGGATGGCGTTCTGTTAATCGTCGACGCCTTCGAAGGCTGTATGCCACAAACGCGCTTTGTATTGAAAAAAGCGCTGGAAGCAAAAGTTACCCCTATCGTTGTCGTGAACAAAGTAGACCGCGACAATGCACGTCCTCAAGAAGTTATCAACGAAGTGTACGACCTGTTCATTGATCTGGATGCGACGGAAGACCAACTGGAATTCCCAATCGTATATGCTTCCGGTCTGCAAGGGATTGCAGGACTTGAGCCAGATAAGCTGGAAGGCGACCTTCGCCCACTGTTTGACACCATCGTAGAGCATATGCCTGCTCCTGACGCAGATGAATCTGCTCCACTCCAAATGCAAGTAACCATGCTGGATTACAACGACTTTTTGGGTCGTATCGGTATTGGCCGCATCTATCGCGGAACCATGAACCTGAATGAAATGGTATCTGTCACTACACGCGACGGCGAAGTGAAAAAAGCACGGATTCAAAAGCTGTTCGGTTTCTCCGGTTTGCAACGTGTTGAGCAAAAAACAGCAAGAGCAGGAGATATCGTAGCGATTTCTGGTATTGACGATATCAACGTAGGGGAAACGGTTTGCCACGTTGATCATCCAGAGGCATTGCCACTCTTGAAAATTGACGAGCCAACGCTGCAAATGACGTTCCTTGTGAATAACAGCCCGTTTGCTGGTCGCGAAGGTAAGCACGTGACTTCTCGCAAGCTGCGTGATCGTCTAATGTCTGAGCTGGAGACAGATGTATCTCTGCGTGTAGATGAAACAGATTCGCCAGATGCGTATGTGGTTTCTGGACGCGGTGAATTGCACTTGTCCATCCTGGTAGAGAACATGCGTCGTGAAGGCTTTGAGCTGGGTGTGTCCAAGCCTGAGGTTATCATTCGTATGATCGATGGACAAAAAATGGAACCGGCAGAGCTGTTGATCATTGATGTGCCTGAGGAGTACACAGGGGCGGTTATGGAGACATTGGGTCAACGTAAAGCCGAGATGGTTAACATGATCAACAACGGCTTCGGACAAGTTCGCCTGGAATTCATTATTCCATCCCGCGGTTTGATCGGATATCGTACAGAGTTCTTGACGATTACACGCGGTTACGGTATTCTCAACCACTCCTTCGACAGCTATCGTCCACTTGTACCAGGAGCGGTAGGAGGACGTCACGCAGGGGTACTTATTTCCCATGAGACAGGAACAGCTACCACGTATGGCTTGATGTCCGTAGAAGATCGCGGAACCATGTTCATTCACCCAGGTACAGAAGTATACGAAGGTATGATCGTGGGCGAGCACAACCGTGACAACGATCTTGTTGTTAACGTATGTAAAGAAAAGCATGCGACAAACGTACGTTCTGCGACCAAGGATGAGACTGTCAAAATGAAGGCTCCTCGCATGTTGTCTTTGGAAGAAGCATTGGAATATCTGAACGACGATGAGCTGTGCGAAGTAACACCTCAATCCGTTCGTCTGCGCAAAAAATATCTGAACAAATCAGATCGTGAGCGCTATGAGAAGCAAAGACGCTATGAAGCACAACCGCAAGCGTAAGATTGATTAGAAAAGAACGCCACTTGATCCTGTTTGGGGATGAAGTGGCGTTTTTATTTGGGTTTGTCCTTACAACAGACTCTCGATATCTGAGCTGAGTTCTTCGGGTTGAGTACGAGCACTGATGCGTTTCACGACACGACCGTCTTTATCCACGAGGAATTTGGCGAAGTTCCATTCGATATCTGGATTTTCTTCGCTCGGAGCATGTTCCTTCAAGTACTGATACAACGGGTGGGTACCAGGACCGTTGACGTCGATCTTCGCAAAAAGCGGGAACGTCACGCCGTAATTACGATCGCAGAACGTTGCGATTTCTTCTTCTGTTCCAGGCTCTTGCCCAGCGAACTGGTTGCAAGGAAAGCCGAGAACGACGAGACCCTTATCTTGATAACGCTTATACAGCTCCTGTAGCCCTTTGTATTGAGGGGTAAGTCCGCATTGGCTGGCGACGTTCACGATTAGCAGTACATGGCCTTTGAAGGCGGCCAATGTCTTTTCTTCACCGGAAATCGTTTTGACGGCAATATCATACAAGCTCATCTTATTCCCACCTTTTTCTACTGACATATCCTCATCATAGCATGTACGGGGAAAATCATGCCAGCCACATGGAAGGACCTACCGTTTTTTGACACAGAATCCACCACCTGATAAAGTAAGAAAGATAGCGTTTTCCTAAGAAAAAAGGAGTGACTATTCGTTTCATTCCGCCTATGAGGTGGCATGTGAAGCGGTAGGGGTTTCACCGCTTGAAGACAGGAGAGATAAGTGATGGACTGGATACAAATCGCATCAACCTATGTGCCAACGAATCCAGATCAGCTCACAGCATATGACAGCTTTCGCATGTGGGCTGATAAATATCGCGCTTGGATTTTGTTTGCGGAATTAATTATTGTCTATTATCTTGGCTTTGCTACCCGTATCCGTATGCCTATTTTGAAAAATGTGCTCTTGTACATCCTTTTATTTGTTGGAGCTCTCATTTTCGCTATTTTGGATGTGCAGCTTCCTGTGAAAAGTGCAATGCTGGTGGCGATCGCGATTCTCGTGATTGTAAAGGTACGGATCAAACCGGAGCAAACTGGGCGAAAGTGAGGAGAACCGCGTGAAGCGTGAAGATGCACTTTTTAATTGGCTCCAAATTCAAGTGGTTGCCGATGCGCGACCAGAGGACCGCTCTGCTTTGGATACAGCTGCTTTTTTCTTGCAGTTGCTACATGAGGATCATCAAATGAGCGATATCGGCTATCGTCAGGAAGGTAGCTGGTACGTGTTATCGGGGAACGCTGATTCACAGTCCGTTGAAGTGCGATACCCTGCTGAATCAGTCGAAGCTTTAAAGGTCGCGATTGAAAGCGAGCCCAAGTACAACTGCAACTAAATGGGACAAAGACTCCTCTCCACTTGCCGAAATGATTCGGAAGTTGGGGGGAGTTTTTTTGTATCAAGTGTTTTTCATAGGTAATAAGATGCGGTTTCCTGGATGCTGCAACTTTTGAAAATGATTTCCCGTCAATATGCATGACCCAAGCAAGCAGGGGGATTTTAGCAGACTAGAAGGGGGAACTACCATTGAAGAAGTACATGACCAAGCCCGTATTAGCAGTCGTGACAGCGGCAGGTATTCTTGGCTGTTTGACGCCAATTTTTGCCAACGCAAGCTCGATTGCTAGTCCAAGTGCCACAAAGGTAGTCATGAATGACGAGGGGAAGCAAGTCACGCGCTACAATTTAAAAGAACTGGCCAAAAATGATCCAACCACGTTGAACATGCTCTTGAAAAATCAAGCGGATCACTTGTACATCATTGTAGATGAAATCAACTTGAATACGAAGCTCCAAACGTATATGGAAGAAAACAAAGCGGAGTGGGAGCGTATTTACAACGAGTACTACAGCGATATTTGGCTGGAAGTGCGCCTGACAGAGAATGCTGAAGAAATCGTGAGCGTAAATGCCAAGACTGAAAATAACAAGGTGTACATAAAGGGAATTGTGACTTCGGATGTCACCAAGGTGGTTGTGAAAAAGCCGAATTCTGACATCATTGAAGTTGTTCCGACCAACGAGCACTCTTTTACGGTCAGCTTTGAAGCTCCAGATGCATCCTATGAGCCGTATGTAACCGTAAGTGCCTATGCAGGCAGCAAGCTGGTCGATAGCGAACAGGTAAAGATCGTTCCAAAAGCAGAAGAAGATCAGGAAATGATCATCCATACCATGTCTGTATTGGATGCGAAGAAAAAGGAATTAAAGGTAAAAGGAATTGTCAAGCAGGGGGCAGACAAAGTAACTGTCACCTATAATGGCGTGAAAAAAGACGCAAGCGTGAAGAAGCTGTGGGATGGCGTAGGCAGCTTTACCGTTTCACTAAAGGATGTACAAGCAGCAAAAGATCAAAAAGCCTTGATCGAGGTTTACGAGGATGGCAAGAAGGTTGATTCCGAATCCGTTCAGGTAGAAATCGTTAACGCTCCTGACAAGGATCAAGCAACCGCATATGTCATCAAGGCGACTGCTGTAAACAATCCTGCCGCCAAGTCCATTCAGGTGAAAGGGACAGTAAGCGGCTGGAACAAAAAGGACGATACTGAGCTGGTTGTGATCGCTCCTGACGGGAAGAAAAAAGAGATCAAACCGAATGACAAAGGTGAGTTCTCTTTGACGTTGTCTTACAAGAATCATTCCTTTAGTGCCAAATCGATTCAATTCGCATTGTATGAAGACGATAAGCTGATTAAGAAAGCTGACGTTGCATTAAGCACAAAGGTCATTGTCGAGCCTGTGAAGCCAACAAACGGCGATGAAGACGATGATGATGACAAAAAGAAAAAAGAAAAAGGGAAGCAGAAAGATAAGCATCCCAACGGCAATGCGTATGGCTATTGGAAAAAGCACGACAAACATCATGATGACGATAATGACCAGGACGATGAAGATCATGACGACGACAGAGACTAGTCAGCATCGTTAAGGCCGCTGCTTGTAAGTCTCAACGTACTCCACCAATTGTCTGATGTAATCCCCCAGAATGGGGATCGAAAGAAATTGCGTCAAGAGGGAACCGAGGAAAGCCAAAACGATAGCAGTACCAATCGTCAATCCCAGACCCCGGGCAAGACCTGCGAGGAAATTGATCCAGAGCAGCTTGCGCGGGGCTGTGTAATTTTGGATCACATCTGCTAGTCGGATATCTTCTAAGAACATCGCAATTTTGTGCATCCGCTCATTTACCTTCCGAACTTCCTGAAGCTCTTCAAGTACTTGGTCAATTTGCTGCATGAGGCGATCTGTAGGCGACAAGCTGTCCATCCCCTTCCATTACTCGGTATCGTTACCTACCAGTCTAGGGAAAAAGACAACCAGAATCAAGGTGGAGAGGAAACGTTTGCCTATCAGCAATGCGAAGGGTAAAATGGACGTACTAAACGTTTGATAGGAGGCTTTGAAATGGCTGAAACTGTTTCCCAAACTCTTTCCGAAGATTTATTCAAGCTCTTGCAAAAAGAGCGTTTTGTTACCTTGGGCACAGTAGACCATGAGTCAGGAGCACCATCGCTCAGTTCCTTGTCCTGGACGTATGCTGTCAGCGCCGATACGATTCGTTTTGCCGTGGATAATCGCTCACGTATTTTGGCTAATATTGCGAAGGAACCGCAGGTTGTTCTGCATTTGATCGGTGCCGGCTCGTCTTTCGCCATTAATGGTCGTGCTGTCGTTAAAACAGACCGCCTCGAAGGTGTTCCGCTCAAGCTGGCCATGGTAGAGATCAAAATTGAGGCTGTTCGCGATATTATGTTTTACGGTTCCCGTATTTCCGCAGAACCACAATATGAAAAGACGTATGACAAAAACGCAGCAGCGAAGCTGGACAATCAAGTGATGACCGCCTTGAAAGATGCAAATTAACGGGTGGAAATAAATTGTTGACAAGAATCCAGCCGATCCATTAGTATTAGGGTCAATCGAATTGAATAGCAATCTTCTTATCCAGAGCGGCGGAGGGACTGGCCCGATGATGCCCGGCAACCAATCACCTGTATTTTAACAGGGAGATAATGGTGCTAATTCCTGCAGAGTTATCAAACTCTGAAAGATGAGAAGGATTTGCTTACGGTGACGTAAACAAAGCCTTCTTTCAGAGGAAAGAGGGCTTTTTTGATGCCCTCGTACACTAGTGGAGGGAGAGAAACAGACATGAAATTGGAAACAAAATTGATTCAGGCGGGAGTAGGCAGAGATGAAAAAACAGGGGCGGTGAGCTTTCCTGTTTACTATGCAACGGCTTATCGTCATCCTGCTTTGGGCCAGAGCACTGGCTATGATTATACGCGCACAGCTAATCCTACTCGCACCATTTTGGAGGAGACCATCGCTATAGCGGAATCAGGAGATGCAGGATTCGCCTGCGCCTCGGGAATGGCTGCTGTTCATACCGTCATGGGCTTGTTTTCCCAAGGAGATCATCTGATTGTTTCGCTCGATCTGTACGGGGGAACCTATCGATTGTTCGAGCAAGTGCTCTCTCGTTACGGTCTGACGTTTTCGTACGTGGATTTGCGTGACATTGGAGCACTGAAAAATGCGATTCGCCCAGATACAAAGGCCATTTTCGTCGAGACACCAACCAATCCGCTCATGCAGATTACCGATATTCGAGCAGTAACACAATTGGCGAAGCAGCACAGTCTCTTGACGATTGTAGACAACACATTCTTAACCCCGTATTGTCAACGCCCACTAGAGCTTGGTGCAGATATCGTCTTACATAGTGCGACCAAGTATTTGGCAGGACATAACGATGTGTTGGCTGGACTCATCGTAACAAAAGGAGAAGAGTTGTCGGAAAAAATCCGGTTTTTGCACAATTCAATCGGCGCTGTACTCGGACCGCAAGATTGCTGGCTTCTCATTCGCGGGATGAAAACATTGGCATTGCGGATGGAGCGCCATCAATCCAATGCCTTGATTGTAGCGGAAAAGCTGCGTGAGCATCCGGCAGTAGCGGAGGTATTTTATCCGGGTCTGTCAGAGCATCCGGGACATGAGATCCAGGTGAATCAAGCGACAGGGCATAGTGGGATGGTATCGTTCCGAGTCCGCGATGTGGAGCAGGTGGGGTTGTTCCTGCAAAATCTGCAAATCGTTTCCTTTGCTGAAAGTCTGGGTGGTGTCGAGTCATTGTGTACGTATCCGGCGACGCAGACTCACGCGGATATCCCGCAAGAAGTCAGAGAGCATGTCGGTGTTTGTGATCGATTGTTGCGGCTGTCGGTTGGCATCGAGCATCCAGATGATGTCGTAGCCGATTTGTTTCAGGCTTTGAATGCTAGTTTGGTCGTAGGGGGGAGTGTACGATGAATTTTGCAACCAAGCTCCTCCACGGCTCCACTTGCATTGACCCGTTCACAGGTGCGTCGTCGGTTCCGATTTATCAAGCTTCTACGTTTCATCAGGCTGATATCGATCAGCCAGGTGCATTCGATTATGCCAGATCAGGCAATCCGACCAGGCAGGCTTTGGAAGAAGCCATTGCGTCTCTGGAGGGAGGCGCACGCGGTTTCGCGTTCTCATCTGGCATGGCTGCCATTTCCAGCGTGTTCATGCTGTTTTCTGCCGGAGATCATGTTGTAGTGGCGGAAGATGTATACGGTGGCACGTTTCGGTTTTTGACCAAGGTATTGTCGAGAATGGGCATCTCTGTAACGTTCGTGGATGCGACAGAGACAGAAGCTGTTCGTGCGGCCATTACACCGGCAACGAAAGGGGTTTACCTGGAGACCCCCTCCAATCCCACCTTAAAGGTGACAGATATTGCAGCGGTTTCTCGTATCGCGAAAGAGCACGGCTTGCTCGTCATCGTCGATAATACCTTCCTTACCCCGTATTACCAGCGACCATTGGAACTTGGCGCAGATGTGGTCATTCATAGTGCAACGAAGTTTATCGGAGGGCATAGCGACGTCGTGGCTGGTCTGGCCGTGACAAGAGAAGCTGCATTAGGGGAGCAGCTTTACTTTATCCAGAATGGCATGGGAGCGATTTTGGGTGTGCAGGACTGCTGGCTCGTGATGCGTGGGCTCAAAACATTGAAAGCCCGACTGGATGTGAGCACGAAGACAGCCGCGAGCTTGGCAGATTGGTTGTCTACGCATCCACAAGTAAGCCAAGTTTACTATACGGGACTGGCGCATCACCCCGGTCATCTGATTCAAACACAACAAGCGACTGGTCATGGGGCTGTTCTTTCCTTTGATGTAGGGAGCCGCGAGCGAGCAAAAGCGCTATTTGATCGCGTGAAATTGCCGATTGTGGCAGTCAGCCTCGGGGCAGTGGAAACGATTCTCTCGTATCCAGCTACCATGTCTCATGCAGCGATGCCTGCTGAAGAAAGAGCTGCAAGAGGAATCACAGATGGTTTGATCAGATTGTCAGCTGGTTTAGAGGATTTCGATGACTTGGTGGCAGATTTGAAGCAAGCACTGGATCATTTGCCATCTGAAGCACCACCCTATATAAAAAAAGAGGTATTCTCCCGGGCTTAAATCCGGGGGGATACCTCTTTTTCTTTAAGGTGTTCCTGTACGATTTGCGTTGATTTTGTTTTGTCCTTGTGGCTCTTTGTGCATGCGTTTTTCTTTTACTTGGGAAGGGGTTTCTTCACGAGGCTGCACACTGCGTGGCAGTTGGGGAATGATCCGGCCTACGATATCCGCCAACTCCTCTGTAATTCCGGCAACAGGATGGCCGCGACGAATATCGTCTCTCATTTCCCGTAACCGCTGTACGATGGCAGGGTCGGCAGTTACGACAGCATTCGCTCCTTGGGGGTCTTCTTTTAGAGCTTCCGCAACCGTATACTTAATGACGCCAACCTCTGGACGATCCAGATTCGGATCCACAGTAATACCGACTACCGCATATTTGCCCATGACCACAGCCGTAGCGCTGTGCACCCTTTTCACACGTGTTGCTAGTTGGGTGAGACGATCAGCGGTGGCTTGGGAAGATTGATTATAAGCAGGCTGAGGAGCTGTTTGCTGAACACGCTGAGTATGAGTGGCATGCTTCGGCTGTTGTGCAGCCTGATTCGTCGGGGGTTTATTGCCTGACGTACATGCTGTAAGCAACAAGCTAAAACCGAGACAGTAGATCATGATCCGTTTCACAGGCATTCTCCCTTTCCCAGTATTGCCTTCCTTCGTTAGGAGGGCAGGGTTACAAGTATTTTGTTCTGGGCTGTCCGTTTTCATTCTGCCAATGGGTCGTCTATCTCTGTCTACCTGAACATAGACTGTAGTACATCACGTCGCCGCACTTGAGCATCCCTCCAAAAATTGCATAGGGTATATAAGAAGGGTAATAGGAGGCGAGATTTTGAAGAAAATCTACGTACTGGACACCAACGTACTCCTGCAAGATCCAAGGGCGATGTTTTCTTTCGCTGACAACGAAATCGTCATACCAGCTGTCGTATTGGAAGAAATCGATTCCAAAAAGCGGTACATGGATGAAATTGGCCGCAATGCTCGGTACGTATCTCGGCTCTTTGACAGCTTTCGTGAGCTGGGGCAATTACACACTGGCATTACCCTTGAAACAGGTGGATTGTTTCGAGTGGAACTGAATCATTCCTCTTTCCACCGCCTTCAAAAACAATTCACGGAAATGAGTAATGACAACCGGATTTTAGCGGTTGCACTAAACTTACAAGAGGAGGAAAACGGAAAGCCACAGCCAAGACCAGTCATTCTGGTAAGTAAGGATGCGCTCATGAGAGTCAAGGCTGATGCATTGAATATTTCCGCAGAGGATTTTCTTTCGGATCGGGTTGTGGGGGAGTTCTCCAGTATTTACCCGGGGTATCAGAAGATGATGGTAGCGTCCGATATCATCAAGACTTACTATGCGACAAAAAAGCTGCAGCTGGCCTCCTGTTTTCCGCGCTATCGCTTTTACCCTCATCAATTTTTAGTGCTGAAGGACGAATGCAACCCATCCATTTCAGCGATTGGAAAGGTCGACCCAGACGGAAAGATGTTAGAGATGCTTGTATCAGATGATGATCCGATTTGGGGCATCCGAGCCCGTAACGTGCAGCAACGGATGGCAACCGAATTGCTGCTACGAGATGATATTCCTTTAGTAACCATGACCGGTAAGGCCGGTACAGGAAAAACCTTGCTGGCATTAGCAGCGGGCCTGCTGCAAATTGAAGACCAGCAAAAATACAAAAAACTGTTAGTGGCAAGACCTATCGTTCCACTTGGAAAAGACATCGGTTATTTGCCCGGCGAAAAAGAAGAAAAGCTTCGACCGTGGATGCAACCGATTTATGATAATTTGGAATATTTATTCAACACGAAACGCCCAGGTGATCTGGATAAAATTTTGGCAGGCATGGGGAGTTTGCAGGTGGAAGCTTTGACGTATATTCGGGGGCGCTCCATCCCTGAACAATTTATTATCATTGATGAAGCACAGAATTTGACAAAGCATGAAGTAAAGACGATCCTGACGAGGGTGGGGGACGGCTCGAAAATTGTACTAATGGGTGATCCTGAGCAGATCGATCATCCGTATCTGGATGAGAGCAACAACGGTTTAACCTACGTGGTAGAGGTATTTAAAGACCAAAAGCTGGCTGGACATATCCAGTTGGAAAAAGGCGAACGGAGTGTGCTTGCACAGTTGGCCGCAGATTTATTGTAAAGAGGAGGTATGAAAAACGACGAGGAGGTCATACTATATTTGTCGAGCCCGATGATTCATGTGAGTAAACGGCGAAATGCCTTGCAGGAGGCGAAGATCCGTGGATAATCATGATCAAGCAATCGACGAAAGTCGTATGGAAATACACCGATTCCTTTAGCTACTTTTCTCTACGATGGAGGTTGAAGAGCCAAAGAGAATAACCGGTAGAACCCCATAAGCAATTCGGGCTCGACAAGGACCGCTCCTCATTGGAGCGGTTTTCATTTTTTTGAGCATTTGGCAGGCAAAAAGAAAAACGCGGATAAACAACCCCGCGTTTTTGTCTGGTTTTCTTTATTTGGCAGCTGCGATCGCTTTTCGTAATGACGAAATACATCCGATGTGCATTCCTTCATGGAAAAGAGTGAAGACCATCATTTCCCCATAAGTATGCATCGTGCCTTTGTCTCCTAGTTCAAACGGCTTTGGTAATGGATCATTCAAGCGGGAGTGAAATTCTTCTTTGATACGTACATGCTGTTCCTTTAGCTCGGCAGCAAAGGCTTCGAGGGAAGGTGCTTCTTTTTGCCAATCAGCAGGTTTGGTTCCTGGAGCGAACATGGCTGCGTAATGCGGAGGACATTTCATTCCTTCTGGTCCGAAGAGCAAGTAATCTTGTGTCAGGAGAATATGACCAATATTCCAGCGAATGTTGTTTTGAAAGCCATTTGGAACCACATCTGCTTCTTCCTCGGTTATTTCCGTCAATCTCGCCAAAAACATTCCGCGAATCAAGTCGTACTGATTCCATACAAAAGAAAAGTCCTGCATAGCAACCCCTGCCCTTCCTTATATTTACATACACTTCACATCTTACCGCATAAACAACAAAGGGGAAATATACAAACTGCAAAAAAATCTGCAAGTTGTCCTTCCAATTCCATACATATGTAAAAAGGAGGGAAGCATGATGGTTACGTTGGATTCATCGATTTCTTTTTTGATTTATATAACTGCGGTGTCCAGCGCGGCAGCAGGGGTTACAGAAGCTTTTAAATCAGTCATTCCCTTTTTGGCGACGGATTATGAGGCGAAAGAAAATTGCTGGGAGGATCAGTATCACGCCGCTCGATTGATGCACTACAAGCGATTTTTTAATCTGCTTATATCCGTATTGGCTGCTGGTGTCATTTTTGGCATGCTAGGTCTGGACCCAGCCCTTATTTTAACGGGGGCGGAATCGGCTTATGTAAAAAATTCGTGGCAGTTAGGAACATGGATGTGGGGGATTGTTGCGGTGTTTGGCTCGCCTTTTTTTGCATCACTCCTCAAAATACTAGAGAGCTTCAAA
This sequence comes from Brevibacillus sp. HB1.3, assembly GCF_013186635.1. Taxonomy (NCBI): domain Bacteria; kingdom Bacillati; phylum Bacillota; class Bacilli; order Caryophanales; family Paenibacillaceae; genus Brevibacillus; species Brevibacillus sp. HB1.3. Next base: position 182,020 of record NZ_JABMIT010000003.1, read on the forward strand.
CAATCGGTAGACAACAATCTGCCGCCTAATCGACCACGCCGCAAAGTCAGCGGAACACGAGAATAAGCTCGTCTCTCCATAGTTGCCCGATGCTTGCTGGATACGCTAAGATAACCAAAAGAGCGGTAGCAAAGGTGGGCACAGGTGGATGATAGGGAAATGCTTGCGAAGGACTGTGTTTTGGGTGTTGACAGTAGTTGTCTTGGTGGCATGTTCGGCCCAGTCGGAACCAACTGCTACATTTGACCCCGAAAATCAAAGGGAATACGGAGTAAACGGCATTTATCTCGGGCAGAACGTAAAAGAAGCAATGGATATTTTGAAGCCGACAAAAGCTGATTTTATGGATATGGTGACAAGGCAAAGCTACACGGTAGAGCAGATGGCGCAGGGTGCGGGAGATGCAGTGATGGGGATGCTGCTGGTTGATCAGACCCAGATGATGATCAAAGTTCACAAAGGTGAATTGGCATCGATTATGCTGGGGGGAGTTCCCCGTGAGGACGCGCAAAAATTCAAAACATATCGAGGACTCGCTATGTTTGACAGTGCTCGACAGCTAGAAAAGCTGTACGGCAAAGGAAAAGGCGAACAAGAAGTGGTGTACGAAGGCAGCAAATACACCGCCAATTTTGGTCTTGTGAATAATCAAGTGGCATGGTTCCGGTTTGATTGTAAATCGTCGTCATAAGGAAAAGGGAGTTCGCTTATCAGGCGCTCCCTTTTTTACATGGAAAGGATTTATGTAGTCGGATGGAGCCAAACGAGCTTCACTTGATAAGCCTTCGCGATACCCTCTGCCAGTGGAATCAAGCTTTGATCGATCAGGTAGGCTTCGGGTTGGTCTGTATTTTCAGGTATCACGCCTAGAACATGCTCGCGGAGCTGTTCTAAGGCAGCCCACTGATCCTTTGATTGGGATGGAGTCGCCAGCGTTACGATGGCAACTTGATCTGCATATACATACAAATGTTCATTTTGGGAGACAAAACCGATATCATCGAGTGACTCGATTGTGGTTGCTGACGGGAGCAGCAAAAGAGAAAAGGCATCGCCTAACATGTTGGACTTCTCCAAAATGGTTTCCAGCTTCTCCTGTTCGGCTTGATTCTCGACAATAAAAAGCAGTTTGTCCCGATCAAAGACATTGACATGATCTCCGATTTTATGTATGACTTGAGCATAGAAGCCAGGGAGCTTCCCAGCTGGTACATTCAGTTCAATTCCGTACATATGGCGCATGTCATACCCCCATGTTTGCAAACGTGTTTTTTTCTATCGTATCAAAAAATCAAGGAGGTTTCCTGTGATGAATCAAAATCTTGCCATTGAATCCTATGCGTTGGGAGCATTTCAAACCAATGCGTATGTGGTGACAAACACTGTTACCAACCAAACCATTGTGATTGACCCGGGCATGGAGCCAGATCAGTTGCTCAGCGCCCTCGCAAATAAAAACGTCGTCGCCATTCTTTTGACACATGCCCACTTGGATCATATTGGTGGACTCAACCAAGTAAGAGAATTAACAAAAGCACCCGTTTACATTCATCCACTGGAGCAGGAATGGCTCACAAACCCTGATCTCAACGGATCGCGACGTTGGAATCTGCCGGAGCTCATCATATGTGAGCGGGCCGAGTACGAGCTGGAGGATGGTCAGACTCTGGAACTGGCAGGTTTTCATATTCAGGTGCTGCATACGCCAGGTCATTCTCCAGGCAGTTGTTCATTCGTAATTGGCCAACACTGCTTCGGTGGGGACGTTCTGTTTAACCAGAGCATCGGGCGTACTGATCTCTTCGGAGGAGATTTTGAGACACTGATGATCAGCATCCAGGACAAACTGTTTGAGCTCGATGATGAAACGATTGTTTATCCAGGACATGGACCGAAGACGACAATCGACTACGAGAAAACGTACAATCCGTTTGTCACTGGCATGCTTCGTTAGTCATTTCATCATTCTTTATAAGTCTGGGAGAGGATTTTGTCAGGTGGTGGAGAAAAGGAAGGGGGTCACCATTTACCAAAGGAGCTATTCATATGAAGCGAACATGGAAATGGGCACTCCTTCTCGTTATCGCCTGCACGAGTCTGGTTGGGTGTGCGGCACCCGTCGTCCAAACAGATAAGACGAGCCAAGCTCCCAACGTGAAAGTGCCTGATCCCGAAACACCACCGCAGACAGCGACCAATCAACACGAGACACAACCTCCGACTTTACCATCAAGATTTCCGGAACAGCGTATCTCCCTTCTCGCTGTTGGGGATATCATGATGCATCAGGAGCAGTTGGATGCCGTCTGGGACCCAGCGACGAAAAGCTATGATTTTAAACGTTTCTTCCCGAATGTCATCCCGATGTTCCGCGAGGCAGACTGGGTCATCGGCAATCTTGAGACAACGATGAGCGGCAGCGAGGCCAAATACTCAGGCTATCCGATGTTTAATTCTCCTGAGTCGCTTGCACATACGTTGAAGGAAATTGGATTTACTGCGGTAACGACAGCGAATAACCATTCGATGGACCGCAAAGAACGAGGGGTTCTGCAAACCATCAAATATCTCGATGAAGCCGGTCTACCGCACACGGGAACGTTTGCAAATCCCGAGGATCGAGATGAGCCCTTGCTTTTGACCAAGGACGGATTCACACTAGCCGTGCTATCGTATACGTACGGTACAAATGGAATTGCGATTCCAGAGGGCAAGCCGTATCTGATCAATCTGATTTCGCCTGAGCTGATGAAGAAAGACATCGCACGGGCAAGAGAAAAAGGAGCCGATCTGGTTGCAGTGGCGCTTCATTTTGGAAATGAGTATCAACGGATGCCTAGTCCTGAACAAATCAAGACCGCCGAGCAAGCTCTGACATTTGGAGCGGATATCATACTGGGCGCGCATCCACATGTGGTACAACCTTACGAATGGAAGACGGTTACCCTCGAAGATGGACGTCAACACAAAGGGCTGATCACCTACTCGTTAGGCAATTTCATCTCGGCGCAGCGATGGGACTACAAGGATGTCGGGGCAATTCTGAAGCTTGTGCTGTACAAGAATGAGTCAGGAGAGGCCAGCATCGAAAGTGCTGAAATGATTCCGACCTACGTTCATTTTTATCGGAAAAATAACAAGCGCAACTATGTCATTTACCCAGTGTCAGAAACCTTGGATAAGCTAAAGCAAGGGCAAAAATACCCGACGCTGACGAAGGAAGCGATCCAGTACATGACAAAATTGCAGCAGGAAATGCCGGCTCATATCAATAAGGTTGTCTCCCAGAAAAAAGCCAGCTAACGAATAGCTGGCTTTACTTCTTTCCAAATCCAAATGGAAGATTAAATTGTAGCTGGAGCTTTAATTCTTCGTCCATCAGCGTGATGCCCTGCACTTGGATATTGGGGGAGATCAGCTCCGGATAAAATCCGAGATCGTACGCTTTCTCCATTTCTTCCACGGTTGAAGGAGGCAAGGCAAAGCCGTCAAAGTACAGCTCGGTTATGTGGAATTTGAGATGAGTGGGAGAAACCAGCTCATAGTTACCAACGAGCTTGAGCTCCATCTGATCATACGTGCCTTCCACGGTCAGCTTGTTATCCTCAAAGGAGAAATGGGATTGTTTAAACAAGGCGTCTTTTTCTATCAAAAAATTGTTGAAGTCAGTTTGGTTGATGGTTAGCGTATGCTTGAGGAGACCTTCCGACGAAATTCGATCCGGCGTCGCCAACTCGGGAACTTGAACCATGACCTGCGCGAGCATTCCGAAGAAGGTCTGGAAGGCGGGCAAACCACGTTTTTCCCAGTCTAAAATCAAGTGATTCATCATGGATTCCACAACTGTTGGGTCATCCAGTTTTTGTACATTCTTTTCTTTTTCAGCGGCAACAGCGAGCATCTCTGACAATTGAAGCTCGTATTTTTTTCGCAGTGCTTGAAGTTGTTCCAATCGATTCTTTTTGTCGGTTTGCATCGCGGTGAGCTTCGTGCGCTCAGTATGATAGGATTCTAGTCGAGACATGTCACGCTCGTACAAGATCTCGTAGAAATCGTACATCAATAAGAACTGATTGAAATTTTCCGCATTTAATAGTAACGTCAGAAGATTAGTACGCTCGCCCATGTAATAGGCCCGCGCTACTTCACCGGCACGACGTTGTGTCGCTTCCATCACCAGCTTTTGCCGTTGCAAGTCGAGATCCATTTGAGCGATTTCCCCGTATGTCCGCGTCTCTTCTTCCTTAAGTAAGGTGAGGGTTCGCTCCAGCTCTTTTTGTGTAAAATGCTGCTGCAGGATGAGCTGTTCCAAAGAGGTAGCGGGCTCTTCCTGGGCGAACACCGTCAGTGGACATACAAGCAGGAATAAGACGAGTAGAATTTTGCGCATGATTTCACCTTTTGCTTTTGCCTTTCCATATTGTATGCTTCTTTTCGTATTATAGCCTTATCTAGTTGAATTTGGATAGCAGGAGAAGAGCTGATGACGATGATCGAACTGATTCGTGAGGAAATAGAAAGCCAACCAGAGAAAGCCATTACGTTCGCGCGCTTTATGGAGTTGGCCCTCTACCATGACACACATGGCTATTATATGGTCGAACAACCCAAAGTAGGAAAAGCGGGAGATTTTTATACGAGTGCATCGGTGCATCCTGTCTTTGCGGAAACAATCGCAGATGCTGTCTTGGCATTATGGGAGGAGGCGGATATCACTTCGCCTGTTCTCGTGGAGATTGGTGGTGGAACCGGGGCTGTCTGCCGTCACATGCTGGAGCGCATCCGTGAGTGCAAGCCAGAGATTTACAAAGAATTGACGGTCATTTTGATAGAGGCGAGTCCGTATCACCGGAAAATGCAGCAGGAGGCGCTCCAGTGGCACGAGGGTCCGAAGCGTTGGTATTCTTCCGTGAATGAAGCTGCTAAACACGAAGAAATAGAAGGGGTTATTTTCTCGAATGAATGGCTGGACGCATTTCCGGTACATATTGTGGAAAAAACCAAATCCGGCTGGCAGGAAGTGTGGGTGCGTGTTGGCCAGGACGGGTTGGAAGAGTGTCTGGGGGAGATGACACCAGCGCTAGGAGAATATTTGTGTGGGCTGAACTTGAAGCTGCCAATCGGCATGCGGATCGAGATAAATTTGGCGTTGGAGCAAGCCGCACAAGATGTTTCCTGCCTATTGAAAAAAGGATTCGTCATCACGATTGATTACGGTGACCTGCAAGAGGAGCTCTACCATCCCAGTCGAAAAAACGGAACACTGATGTGCTATCATCGCCATCAGGCTCATACGAATCCTTATATCAACATAGGTGAACAAGACTTGACGACACATGTGAATTTTTCTGCGTGGAAAGAGTATGGAGAAAAGGCTGGTTTACAGGAAATAGACTATATGAGGCAGGATCGATTTTTAATGCGAAATGGCTTGCTTCATAAAGCGGTCGCGCATATGGATAGAGACCCTTTCACGAGTGTTGCGATGAAACGGAATCGGGCTATTCAGCAGTTGATCGATCCTGCTGGCTTGGGTGGGCGTTTTTGGGTTATGGTCCAAGGAAAAAGCATCCGGGAGTAAAAGAAGAAGTGAACACAAAAAAAGATGCTCATGGCGAGCATCTTTTTTTACATAATCAATTGTAGCAAAGCGTGTTCTTGTGGGCCAACAGGCATCACGAAGAACGTGTAATACGTGAATCCAACAAAAGACAGGAACATGAAGCCGAAGAAAATGTTTAAGTATACTCGTTCAGTCAGGTTCATGTAGCTCAACGCTACGAAGAAAGCAGTCAAACTGAAGAAGATGAGCGCCATCGGGTACAATTCACCCCAAAACGCCATCAACGCGATCACAATGGTCCAGAAACCAAGAACGCGATACATACGATCCATTTTTGTCCCCCCTTTTTGCCTCCAACGGTAAGATTTACAAGATTCCTCCCCCATTATATAGGAGAGGCGAACACGTGTAAACGATAAAGGTATGACGGATTATTGTCACCCGAGAAGGAGAGACAGGACTTGCGGTGCTAATACTGAATCACCGTATAGTTGCAGGATTGGCAACCGCGAATTTTGGAATCATCCTCACGTAATTCAATGTTCCCTAAGTACGTTTCGAATATTCCCATCAAGAGAGCGTTGTGCATCTGGCATACGGCATTCGGGTATTTTTTTGCGCTGTCAGAGAAGGTGCAATTATTCACGCGAAAACGCAGCTTTCCTTCAGCCATTGCTTCGATGTCTGGTTTCAATCCCTGAGCCACGACAATCCGATGGACCAGGTCCAATTTTTCTTCCATAGAGGCTGTTTCTAAATGGATTCCGCTTTGGACAACCGCCCGTTTTGCCATTTCTGTTCCAATGCGATGTCCCATTTTAATGAGAGCGGCTTCGCCAGCTTCGCCGAGCGATAGCAGGCTTTCAATCGCGATATCGGCCAACAGCTGATAGTCACGAGGTGGGAATTGCAGACTCACAACCTGTTCAGATAGTGAGTACAACCGACTGGGACGTCCTCCCTTACCGCTTTTGTCTGTAACAGCAGTGAGTAAATTCACGTCCTCTAACTTCGTCAAGTGCAAGCGTGCCACATTTGGGTGGATAGAGAAGTGATCAGCTATATCCTGAACCGTAATGGGATCTTTACTGTAGGCGACAAATTGGTAAATGGAAAAACGGGTGGGGTCAGCTAAAGCACTGGTTAACTTTTGTGCATCGTGGTCCATGCCGATACCCCCTTTCTCAAAACAATCTTCATAAGATCAAATTCAAAAAGTCGTCTTTTCAGCACCGAGAAAGTGGTGAGAACCTGAAAAAGGAGGCGCGGAGTGTAGGGGACCTACATGAGCACCGGACTTTGAAGGTGAACGCCTCTTTCGATGTTGCCCAAGCTTTCAGGGCTCCTTCGTGATTAAAAGACGACTTTTTGAAGATCTTCATAAGTGTATCCCATTTTGTGTTACTTGTTAAGGTAGCAGTGTGCTACAACAGCATATCACACGAATTTTCATCTAGTTTTTAAATTAACTACTATTGACATAGTGTTAATGAAGCAGTAAAATCCAAAGTAAGGAAGGAAAATTTATTGACTAACCTTTCGTAAGAGATTAAACGAAACATCAAGAACTGCAAATCGCAAGACTTTTATAGATGAAATCATTCGTGATAGTTGAGATGGAGGGGTAACCAATGGCCGTTGCTGAACGTACACAAACACAAAAATTAACGTTTTTTACTTATCCGAGCTGCACATCCTGTCGCAAAGCGAAGGCATGGCTGGCAGAAAACGGAGTAAACTATGAAGAGCGTCACTTGTTCAAAAATCCACCGACAGCAGAAGAACTGCTGGATATTATTAAAATGACTTCAAATGGCTTGGACGAAATCTTGTCCACGAGAAGTCAGCGTTTTAAAAACCTGGATGTCGATATTAATGATATGTCGGTGAAGGAACTGCTCGAAATGCTTAGCGAAGAGCCTCAGCTTTTGAAGCGTCCGATCCTGACTGACGGTGAAAACCTGATCGTCGGATTCAATTCTTCCGCCATGAAAAATCTGTTGTCTTAATGAAGAGGGGGTAAAGGCCTCCTCTTTTTTGTTTGTCCATTGAAAGGTAAAATAAAGCCACTAGCTGATAAAAAGGTGGGAGTTCATATGGAGACCTTGCTTTTGCAAAAACAGGACGGTATTGCCACAATCACGTTAAATCGGCCGCATGTACATAATGCCATCAGCGTGGAGCTGGTCGACGAGCTGCATCAGGTTCTGCAAGAATGCCAAGCCGATCCTCGGGTGAAGGTTCTGATTGTGACGGGGACGGGCAGAAGCTTTGTTTCCGGAGGCGATTTGAATCAGTTTATTGCTGCGCGCGGCTTTGAACAGGCACATCCTTTGCTCAGCAAAGTGACGGGGCTTTTGTCGGCCATTGATCAGTATTCCAAACCGGTGATAGCCATGATAAACGGTGCTGCGGTCGGAGGTGGCTGTGAGTTTGCGGGTGCGTGTCATTTTCGTTTTGCCAGTGACCGGGCGACCTTCGGGTTTGTACAAATCAGCATGCATATTACGACAGGCTGGGGTGGAGGAAGTCGGCTGTTGGACTTGCTGCCAGAATCAAAAGCACTCGCTCTCCTGCTGACTGGAGACAGATTGCGTGCAGAGGAATCCAAGTCCTACGGTTTTGTTGACGAGGTATATCCGGAAGAGGTGCTGCATGAGGAAGTATATCGTTTCGCTCGAAAAATCGCTGCCCAGCCGCTAGCTGGCATTGAGGCGTACATGCAGATCCTGAAGTGGAAGCGTATGGGTCTTCCGCAAGAAGAACGAATCCGGCGCGAAGTGAGTCAATGTGCGCATCTATGGGGCAGCCCCGAACACGTCGCCGTAGTGGAAAGCTTCCTGACAAAGCGCCCAACATCCTGATCGATGTAGTCCTTTTCGTTTAAACATTTATTTGCTTGGACATACTTTTTCTAGTAGAAAGCGATTCTACAAGAGTAGGGAAAAGCATAGGATGAATTACATCATCCTTTTTAAAGGTAACGGGAGGGACTCATATGGTAGCTTCCAGACAAGACGCATGGACCGAAGATGACGATCTAGTGTTGGCGGAAGTCACCTTGCGCCACATACGCGAAGGCGGCACACAGCTTGCTGCATTTGAAGAAGTGGGTCAAAGGTTGGGAAGGACAGCAGCTGCGTGCGGCTTCCGCTGGAACAGTTGCGTGCGCAAACGGTACGATGCGGCTATTTCGATTGCGAAAAGCCAAAGGCAGCAGTTGAAAAAGCTCGGGAGGATTCAAGCACCACCCCCTGTGGTGGCTGAGGTCGAGGTCGTCACGTTGCATACAAAACGTGCTGAGACACCAGTAGCAGAGGTGCAAATGTACACCGATGTGGAGGAGCAGCAGATTGAAGCAGTCATTCGCATGCTCGTCAATCAAAAGGAAATGAATCGTCGCTTGCGACAATTGGAACAAGAGTTGGAAGGAAAAGAGTTGGAGTTAAAAGAATTGAAAGAAGCCCACGAACGCGCTAGAAAAGAGCTGGATCAGGTTCAGGGTGTCAATGATGACTACCGTGCACTAGTACAGATCATGGAACGTGCACGCAAGCTTGCTTTTTTACAAGAAGAGGATTCCAACAAAGCGATCTTCAAAATGGATGAAAACGGAAATTTAGAGCGCGTGGAAAAATAAGCGCAAGGCATGAAAAAAGAAGCGGTGCTGATCCGCTTCTTTTTGTTTACGCATTCATTGATAAAGAGGGAGCTAGTCTTGCAGCTCTACGCTCTCTGGCAACCATACGTACGGGTTTTCGCCACGGTCACGCATGAGGTTGTACTTTACAGGTGTGAAGCCCATTTTCAACCAAAAATCGTCTGCGCGACAGCGGGAGTTGGTTTTAATAGGAGCCCCAAAGCTCTTCGCGTGGTTAACCAAAGCAGTTCCGTAATCTTTGGAGCGGTAATCAGGCAGGACCTCGAGCTTCCACAGCTCGTAATAGTCTTGCGCAGGTTGGAAGTAACGGTCGTATTTCCCGTCAATTTTATAGAGGCTCATACGTGCTACCAGAAGATCGTTGTCATAAATACCGTAAAATGGAGATTCCGAATCGTTTTCCACGATGTTCGCCTCCAGGTCTTCCTTCATAGAAAGCTCCTCCAGGCCAAATTCGCGAAACTTCTGGAATTCCTCCAGTGTCTTATAGTTGATTTGCAAACGTCTTACTTCAAACATGGTTAGCCACTCCTCTCACAGCTCTTTGCCTTGGCCACCTTTTGGCCCCGCCCCTTTATTATACACGATGATTGGCTTTTCCGAAGTGTTTTTCTTTTTTTCTTGGAGGGATTGGCAGGAAATGATTTCGCTATCTTGGAAAAATTTAAAATTTCATCCTAGAACTATGATCGTTCTCGTGGCAAAATAGAAAGTAGCATCACATGATACAAACCAGGCAAACAATTTGGAAGCGCTTACGGTTGTAGTCGGTTTGTCAAAGAGGGGAGCGTTGCCATGAATAAGGTATTAATCGCAAACCGTGGTGAGATTGCCAGACGAATTATCCGTACATGCAAGGCAAGAGGAGTGGCTACGGTTGCTGTCTATTCGGATGCAGACAAGGATCTGCCGTTTGTACGTGAAGCAGATGAGTCCGTCCATATTGGTCCACCGCCCGTTCCACACAGTTATCTGAACGTAGAGGCCATTCTTGCAGCAGCGAAAAGCACCGGTGCCGATGCTATTCATCCAGGCTACGGTCTTTTGTCAGAAAACGAAGCTTTTGCTCGCTGCGTTCTGGAGGCAGGTCTCTTATTCATTGGGCCTACCCCCGAGGTCATCGGTCAAATGGGTGACAAGTTGACTGCCCGACGTATGATGGAGGCTGCGGGAGTACCAGTCGTTCCAGGGTGCGAACAGGCTATCGATTCTCCAGATGAAGCAGCTGTCATCGCGATGTCCATCGGATATCCCGTGATGCTCAAGGCCAGTGCTGGCGGCGGAGGAATCGGGATGCACATTTGTCGAGACGAGGCAGAGCTGCGTCAAGCGTACCAATCGGCGAAAGGTCGCGCAAAAGCGTATTTTGGAAACGATGCGATGTACATGGAGAAATACGTAGAACGCCCGCACCACATCGAAGTGCAAGTTGTCGCCGACCAGCATGGAAACGTCATCCACTTATTAGAACGGGAATGCTCCATACAGCGCAGACATCAAAAGGTGCTCGAGGAAAGCCCTTCGCCCTTTTTGAACACAGCAACGCGAGAGCTTCTGTGCGATGCAGCGGTTACAGCAGCGAAAGCAGTGGGCTACTCGGGTGTAGGAACAGTCGAATTTATCGTAGATGAGCAGAAAAACTTTTACTTCTTGGAAATGAATACACGCTTGCAAGTAGAGCATCCCGTGACAGAAGAAATGACGGGCATTGACCTCGTGTCGCTCCAACTGGACATTGCTGATGGTCATCCGCTGTCGATCAAGCAAGAGGACGTCAAAGCTCTGCGCCACGCGATTGAACTGCGTGTCTATGCGGAAGACCCTGTCACCTTCCTGCCATCGCCAGGGACGATTACGTTGTACCAGCCACCAGCATTTGAAGATGTACGAATTGATGATGGAGTAGAGACAGGTACACAAGTGACTCCTTTTTACGACCCGATGATTGCCAAGGTCATTGTATCTGGGGTGACAAGAGAAGAGGCTGTGCAACAGGCGCAGAAGGCTATGGATCATTTTCTGATTACTGGCATTAAAACAAACATTCCGTTTTTACAAGAAGTATTACAGGACGAACAATTCCGAGCAGGAAACTATACGACATGGTTCGTTACTGAGCGTAGAGCTGCGTCAAACACGGAAAAACGCTAATATCATGATATGTAAGGGAGAGAACCATCCATGAAGCAAGTAGCAGCCAATATGGCAGGAACCGTTATTAACGTCCTGGTGCAGCCAGGTGACGAGATCAATGAAGGACAAGACGTTCTTGTACTGGAATCGATGAAAATGGAAGTTCCTGTACAGGCTCAAGCCTCAGGCAAGGTTGTGGAAGTTAAAGCGAATATTGGCGATTTTGTCAACGATGGCGATATCATCGTCGTTTTGGAATAGGATTAGAATGCTTCTAAACTGAGCGACCGCTAGGCAAGGGAGGTGACTTGTTGTGCGTGTACAAATCGTGGAGGTCGGTCCTCGTGATGGGCTGCAAAATGAGAGCGCGATCGTTTCGGCAGCAGCAAAAATCACGCTGATTCAAAAGCTAATGGCAGCAGGCTTGAAGCGGATAGAAGCAAGTTCGTTTGTGAATCCGAAATGGATACCGCAATTAGCGGATGCTGACGAGGTCTTGCAGGGAATCAATCGCAGCCAAGGGGTAACGCTTAGTGCGTTGGTTCCTAATATTCGCGGTCTGGAGCGGGCGCGCCAAAGCGGACTGACAGAGATTGCCCTGTTCATGTCTGCTTCTGAAACGCATAATCAAAAAAATATCAATAAACCGATAGCAGACACGTATCCGATCCTGCGGGAGGTTGCCCAGGAAGCGCTGGCTCTCGGGATGAAAGTTCGCGGATATATCTCAACGGTATTCGGTTGTCCGTACGAGGGAAACGTTCCGCTAGAAAATAGCCGCAGGGTGACTGAGGCTCTGTTGGAAATGGGAGTGTACGAGATTTCTCTCGGGGATACGATTGGGGTTGCAACACCGAAGCAGGTTCATGAGGTCTTTGGAGAACTTGTGAAAGATGTTACGAACGAGCGCTTAGCCGCCCATTTCCATGATACGAGAGGAACGGGATTGGCGAACGTAGCAGCAGCGCTAGAGGAAGGAATCCGCATCTTTGACAGCTCAATCGGTGGCCTCGGCGGATGTCCGTATGCGCCAGGAGCTGCTGGCAACATTTCGACTGAAGATTTGGTCTACATGTTGCATGGAATGGACTATGAAACGGGCGTCGATCTCGAGAAGTTGATTGAAGCTGGTACGTATATTGGGCAGCAGTTGGGCAAAGAGCTCCCCTCAAAAGTGCTGCGGGCATCGCTCGCGAGCAAACCAGCTGGATGATCTGTATTTTCCACACATTCGCAAAGAGGGGATAAAAGATGACGGTTTCCCTGCAAAGAGAGGGCGCGATCGGCGTACTAACGCTTCAACGGCCAGAAGTTTTTAATTGCCTCAATCTTGAAACACTTGTGACTCTGCGCGGCTTGATCAGTGAAATCAGCCATGATCGTGACATCCGGACAGTCATTGTGACAGGTGCTGGTGACAAGGCGTTTTGCTCCGGGGCGGATTTGAGAGAGCGGCGCTCCATGTCACCACAGCAGGTCGATGTCTATATCCAAACGATTCGAGATACGTTCACAGAGCTGGAAAAGCTACCGAAACCAGTCATCGCGGCGATTAACGGGCTAGCACTGGGAGGCGGTACAGAATTGGCGCTGGCGTGCGATCTGCGAATCATGAGTGAACAGGCTCAGTTGGGATTAACGGAGACCTCGCTCGGGATCATCCCGGGTGCTGGTGGAACACAACGTTTACCTCGGCTAGTTGGAAAAGGCGTCGCCAAGGAACTGATTTTTACGGCAAGACGTGTATTTTCGGAGGAGGCACTGTCCATCGGGTTAGTCAATCGGATAGTTCCCGCTGATCAACTCATGGCGACAGCCATTTCTTTGGCCGAGCAAATTTCAGCGAATGCTCCACTTGCCCTAGCCCAAGCCAAGTTTGCCATCGATTGTGGAGGAGAGGTTGAGCTAGCAAGCGGACTTCAGATTGAAAGCAACGCGTACAAGCTGCTCGTCCCAACGAAAGACCGCCTAGAAGGACTCGCAGCTTTTCAAGAAAAACGAAAACCGATATACCGCGGAGAGTGACGAGGGGGATTACGCTGATGACCAAACATTTGGAAGACACATTGCACGAAAAAATCGCCCAAGTAGTGCAAGGGGGCGATGCCAAGTATCATGACAAGCTCAAGGAGCAAAACAAGCTGTTCGTTCGCGATCGCCTCAAGCTATTGTTCGATGACGAGTTCATGGTCGAGGATGGATTGTTCGCGAATGTCATGGCGGGCGATCTGCCGGCGGATGGAGTTGTGACCGCAATTGGCAAGGTTAATGGTCAAACTGTCTGCGTGATGGCCAATGATTCAACAGTGAAAGCTGGGTCCTGGGGATCGCGGACCGTCGAAAAAATTATTCGAATTCAAGAGACAGCCGAAAAAATGCGTGTTCCACTTCTCTACCTCGTCGATTCAGCAGGAGCGCGTATCACGGACCAATTGGAGATGTTCCCAGGCCGCCGGGGGGCTGGGCGAATCTTTTACAACCAAGTGAAGCTATCCGGCAAAATTCCACAAGTGTGCATTTTGTTTGGACCTTCTGCCGCTGGTGGCGCTTATATTCCGGCTTTTTGTGACATTGTCATCATGGTCGATAAAAACGCGAGCATGTACTTGGGCTCTCCGCGTATGGCGGAAATGGTGATCGGAGAAAAAGTGAGCTTGGAAGAGTTGGGCGGTGCACGCATGCATTGCTCCGTCAGCGGATGCGGCGACGTACTAGCGGCCAATGAGGAAGAAGCGATTCAAGCAGCGCGTAGCTATCTGCGTTTCTTCCCTGCGAACTATACATTGACGCCACCGACTGCACTGGCAAAAGCCCCTGTATCAACAGCGAAAGAAATCACGAGCATCGTGCCGGAGAACCAAAATGCAGCTTTCAATATGCATGATGTCATTACAGCATTGGTCGACGAGGATTCGTTCTTTGAGATTAAAAAATTATTTGCTCAAGAGCTGATTACCGGATTGGCACGTCTGGATGGCAAGCCTGTCGGAATCATTGCCAACCAGCCGCGTGTGAAGGGAGGAGTCTTGTTTGTCGATTCGGCTGACAAGGCGGCTCGATTCATCACACTGTGCGATGCGTTTTCCATTCCACTGTTGTTCTTGGCGGATGTTCCTGGCTTTATGATTGGGACAGCCGTAGAGCGGGCAGGCATTATCAGACACGGGGCAAAAATGATCTCTGCCATGGCGGAAGCAACGGTACCGAAAATATCCGTCATTGTACGCAAAGCGTATGGTGCCGGCTTGTATGCAATGGCCAGCTCTGCATTTGAACCAGATGCTTGCCTCGCACTGCCCGGTGCCCAAATCGCCGTAATGGGACCAGAAGCAGCCGTTAATGCCGTCTACAGTAACAAAATACAGGCGATTGAGGACTCGGCAGAGCGTCAAGCATTTATTCAGGAAAAACGTAGAGAATATCAGGAAGACATCGATCTGTACTTACTGGCTTCGAACTTGATTGTAGATGCTGTTATACCTCCAAGCGAACTGAGACGCGAATTAATCCAACGCTACGAGGTTTACAAGGAAAAGCGTCACGTTTTTTCGGACAGAAAGCATGCAGTTTATCCCGTATAAATCAGGGGTCAGGCTATCGTCAAAGGGCGATAGCCTTATTTTTTTACAAAGAATGTGTAAGGGCCTAGGAATATTTCGATAATTTCGATCTTTTTTTGTGGCAATCAATTGAACAATCCCGAAAACTCTGTTATTCTTGAAAAATAAGCATTGATTAATGTGGGTGAACAAATGCTGCTAGAACCAATGATGTGTCAGGTGGTAGTGGTAGGTGGCGGGTCTGTCGGGTTGCTGTATGCAGCGAGGCTCGCACTTGCTGGACAACCTGTCACGATTGTCACACGCAGTTCACTCCAGGCGAATCAGCTAAATGAACGCGGGCTCAGCTTTCAAAAGCTGAATGGCGAGACAGTCACTGTTTCCGTCACCGCGAGCCCCATTGAAGAAGGCTTGCCTGAAGGGAATCTGTATCTGTTAACTGTAAAGCAGCCGGATTTGCATAGCGTGCTTCCAGCCTTACGCGGGTTAGATCCCAAGGCAAGAGTGATCGCTTTGCAAAATGGCATGGGTCATTACGAATTGCTTCGAACCGTTTTAACGGAGACACAGTGCTTCTTTGCGATTAATACGGAAGGGGCAAGGAGATTGTCGCCTACAGAAGTCGTGCATACCGGTACAGGTACTTTGCGCGTAGGCTCTTGGGAGACTTCTGATTGCAATGATCCACTGATTCGCACATTTGTTGAGTGGGCAATATCAACAGGCATGGAGGCTGTCTATGAAAAGGCAATACAGCCCTTCGCTTGGCGCAAGCTCATCGCAAATGCTCTGATCAATCCGTTAACCGCGCTTTTTGAAATCCCAAATGGTGCTCTCCTCGAAAATTCACATACGCAACAGCTCATGCGTGCTTTATTTGTAGAAGCAGCTACAGTGGCTGCGTATGCCGGACAAAAAATCGAGGATGCAGACTTGCAGGAAATTGTCTCCATTTGCCGAAATACTTCCCGTAATCTTTCCTCCATGCTGCAGGATATTAAGAAGCGCAGACCGACTGAAGTGCAGTCTATCAACGGCTATCTCGTCCAAGTAGGACAAAAGGCCGGGATTCCGACACCGCTGCACGAAACCTTGCTTCGCGTTATCCTTCTTAAGTCAGACATGGGAATACGGAAGGAGGGAGGCGACAGTAGATGACCTTTTTGGCGAATGTCTGGGCCTATTTGTGGGGGACGCTGACGGTTGTGCCGTTTCTCGGATTTCCGATCGTTTATTTCATCTTGTATGGGATGACGCGGAACAAGAAATTGGCAGGCCGCTTCGCGATAAATATCACGAATCTTTTGGTGATTCGTTCTGCCGTTTCCACTTACGAACTGATTTGGCCCGAGGCATTTTCCGCTTGGTGGTGGGTATTCTGCTTTTACCTGGTGGTAACCATACTCCTTGGGTGGGTACAGATGAAGTTGAAGGGGCGGCTCTCTCTCAAAAAGGTAGGATTTTCAGCCTGGCGATTGTCGTTTCTCTGGTTTGGAATCGTCTACATAGTGCTGTTTACGACCGGAATTATCAAAACGATGGGTGTCGTGTAAAGCACTGTTGATACATATCGTATTTATTCCGATAAGAAAGAAGGTTGGAACTATGCGACTTCCCATCGAGACCATCGGTCATAAGATTCGAATGATTCGGAAAGAACGCGGCTTTACCTTGGAAATTATGGCTGGCAAGACAGGGTTAAGCAAAGGTTTGCTGAGCCAAGTAGAGCGTGGAATTTCGCAGCCGTCACTGGATTCGCTGTGGAAAATCACCAAAGCTCTGGAGTCACCCATCATTCATTTTTTCGAAGATATTGATCAAAAGCAGGTGCATGTGACTCGCTTGCAAAAACGCAGACAACTGGTCTTTCCTGAATCGACGGGCACTTATTCGCTACTGTCGATGGGAGGTAGTGCCAAGCTGGGGATGCTGGAAGTGCGACTGATGCCTGGAGAAATGGCTGTTGACAAGTTCGTGCAGTCAGAGGGAGAAGAGTGCTTCACGGTCATCACTGGAAGTGTGACAGCACGCTTCAACGATGAAGAGCATGTATTGGAAGCAGGAGACAGTATTTCATTTGACAGCAGCAAAACACACGCAATCGAAAATACAGGAGAGACGGAAGCGGTGTTAATCTGGTCCGTCAACCCTCCGCAATTTTAATGCAAGCGCAAACAAGCTTGTATTACACTTTGACAACCCATTAGAGTGGGTTGTCTTGTTTTTTGTGGCTGTGGAGCATGTTATAATTTGGGGTGACCATGGCCCGAAGAAAGGTGAGCTTGCATGAATGTTGAATGTCTCGCGCTTCCATTGGCGAATCCGCTGGCACAGGAGTACCAGCAGCAAAATGCCTCTGCATTACAGTTTTTTGCGCATAATCCCTACCGTGAACAGTCCTACCGAGATCGCGTGGAATGGCTTCAAAGTCAATCCTATCCTCACCGGAACCAGCTCGTGGAAGGCTTATATCATTTTAATAAAGAGATGGGTACCCACCCTGAAGCACTGAAAAATATCGAGTTGCTCAAACAGCCGGACACCTATGTGGTCATCGGCGGTCAGCAAGCGGGAGTTCTGGGGGGACCACTCTATACGGTCAACAAAGCTGTTCATCTGATCCAGGCAGCGAAGAGGTTGTCTGATGAGCTTCAGGCGAACGTCATTCCGGTGTTCTGGATTGCTGGCGAAGACCATGACATCGATGAGATCGATCATGTGTACTGGGGAGCGGACGATGGAAAGCGCCTGCATAAAGAGCGACTGGCTCTGAACAAAAAGGGCCGCCAATCGGTAAGTACGCTATCCTTGGACCCTGAGCTGTGTACGCAGTTCCTGGAGAAATTTTTCCAGGGACAAACAGAGACTACCGAAACCGAACAGATTCGTGAGTTGCTGACGCAGACTGCGGCAGATTCGCGTACAGTCGCAGAGTGGTTTGCTCGTTTGATGGCAAAATTGTTTGGCAAGCACGGTCTTGTTCTGGTTGAATCCTCGTTGCCGTTCGTTCGTGAGCTACAGCAACCCATTTTTTCACAGATCATTGAAAATAATGAGCAATTGACGAAGGTGTTGTTGCGGGCAGCGGATCGGATTTCAAGTGCTGGCTATCCGCTTCAATTGCAAGTGGAAGAGCATCAGGCCAATCTGTTCGTCTATGAGGGCGATGATCGCTTGCTGCTGGAACGTCACGGAGAGCGCTTCATTAATCGGAGACGTGCTTACAGTCGCGATGAATTGCTCAAGCAGGTCGCAGATTCCCCTGAGCGTTTTAGTACAAATGTTGTAACCCGTGGGTTAATGCAGGAGCATCTGTTTCCTACGCTTGCCTTCGTTGGAGGTCCGGGCGAGATTTCGTATTGGGCGTTTTATCGGGAGGTATTCGAGCTATTCGGGATGCAGATGCCGATCGTATTGCCTCGTATGTCCATTACCCTTGTGGAAGGTGCTCAACTGAGACTGCTAGATAGCTTGGGGCTTTCTGTTGAACGAGTATTGACTGATTTCACCGCTTGGAAAACCGAGT
Source organism: Brevibacillus sp. HB1.3 (assembly GCF_013186635.1). Taxonomy (NCBI): domain Bacteria; kingdom Bacillati; phylum Bacillota; class Bacilli; order Caryophanales; family Paenibacillaceae; genus Brevibacillus; species Brevibacillus sp. HB1.3. The sequence goes on from NZ_JABMIT010000003.1 coordinate 200,463, forward strand.
GGTCCAAAAACCAGGCGCCACATCCACTGGAGCAGCAATTCGCTTTGGCACGGGAGTCGATGATGTCGATCTATCGTCCGTTGGTAGAGGAAGTCGTTTCTTTGGATGGCGGATTACGTGGTCTGGCTGAGAAAAATAGTAAGCTGCTGTTAGAGCAAGTCTCCTTTTTGGAAGAGCGTCTGATTCGTTCGCTACAGCAAAAGGATGACGTAGAGCATGTGCGCGTCCAACGAATTGAGACCGCTTTGTTGCCCGAAGGTGGACTGCAAGAAAGAAAGCATTCGTTTTTCCCGTTTGCAAATAAGTATGGTCTTGGTTTGATTGATCGATTAGTAGATGCGCCATTCGTGCATGATGGTACTCATCAACTTTATTACCTGTAAAATACAGCGCAAAATAGCCGGATCGTCCAAGAAGTGGACCCGGCTATTTTTTTATTGTTAAAGTTGATGGAAAACTTTTCTATATATTATGCCGAAACTTTTCCGACAAATTCTGCGTATTAGTAGTAATGGATTGTTTTTGGGGAAAGGTGGTACTCGGGATGCAGATTACATTAAAACAAATCGGGAAAAAAGCCACTCTATTAGTTGTTAGCTTGTCGGTTTTACTGACGGGCATAGCAACCGTAGGAATGAAAAAGGCCGACGCACGGGAAGAATACGTGGCCAATTCCCCTGCATTTATCGACACAAATGGACATTGGGCGGCAAAGGAAATAGGGATTGCTACCAAAAAAGGATTGATCAAAGGTTTTCCCGACGGAACCTTTAAGCCAGAGCAAACGGTGTCGCAAGAACAGTTTTTATCCCTGATTGAACGCGTCATACCTTCCTTCACAGGCCATGAGCCTGAAAGCTATATCAAAGAGACCTACTTGCAGGCTGCTGCGGGACGTTGGTCGGAAAAAACCTATCACCATTTAGCTTCAGCGGGTATTATGCCATCAGGGAAACCGACGGATAGCATGACGCGGTTGGAAGCGGCAAGAACCTTGCTGGCAGCCATCGGACATCAATCAGAAGGGGAAAAATATCGAGGAACGACTGCGAAATTTTTCGCGGATCTTTCGGTCGAAAATGAAACACAGGTGATGACGGTCTACCCTGCCTACAAAATGGGAATTTTGGCAGGCTTTCCAGATGGAAGCTTCCGTCCTGATGACAAAATCAACAGAGCACAGGCAGTCGTCCTGTTAAATCGTTTGGAAACAAAAATCGACGAGCTGTACCCTGGCAATGTATCGGAGAGCGAGAAAAAGGCAATGACACAAGCAGTCTCGTCATTTGTAGGTGACGTGATGGATAAGCAAAAGATTCGTCGCTATGATGACTTGGTCGCATATGTAAAGAAAAACAATCTGGCTGTGAGCGAATCGTTTTTACGCGAGCATTTTTCGTTTATGCAGTATGAAGTGTATGATTATGTCCGGTTTCCGCAGTTTAATGAGCTGATGTACTTTGCCAAAATCGGAATGAATAAATATAGAATGACCGTTCAATATTACGCAGGAGATTTGGGCGGAAGTGTTGATCGTACGTTTTACCTCTTCTCGAGTGATGGCAAAACGTTTCGACTGATTGGAAAAGATGAATAAGAAAAGAAGGCTGGGACATGACCCCAGCCTTCTTTTATTTCAGGTATGACGTTTTTGGCAGATAAAAAGAACGAGTGCAATCACAAGCGGATAGAGAGCGGACCACCCCAAAAAAGGATAGAGTCCTACTGTACAGACGAGAGAAGTCCAGGAAGCGATTCTGCCTACGCGACTATTGCGCAAGAGCCGGACCCCTGCTAGACACCCGCCGATGTAAGTCGCAAAAAAGGTAGCATTGGGCAGCTCGATGAGTCTCGACAAGTCGATCACGTCGAAATAGAGTACGCCAAGAACGACGACAAAACAAAGGGAGAGAAATAGAAGTCCGCCGGTTGGTGTCCGGTATTTGGCGTGGAGAGTGCCAAACCAGAGAGGAGCGATCTTTTCTTGGGCCAACGAATAGGCGATACGCGACGCAGCTCCAATGTAAGCGTTGGCTGTTGCGATACAAATGAACAAGGCGGTTACAGCTACAATCCACCCGCCGATCGGTCCTAAGGAGAGTTGAACCATGACACTGAGCGAGGCAGCCGAGATACCGCCTCCGTAGCTATGCGTAGCCACAGTCATAAAGGCTACGGCAAAATACAACAGAGCGACGATTCCCGCACTCCACAAAACACCGCGGATCGCGTTTTTTGCAGGATCGACGAATTCCTCTGAGAGATGCGTCACGGCTTCCCACCCAATGAAGCACCAGAACATCAGACCTGCTGCTTGCACGACACTGAACCAACCATTTGGCAAAAAAGGGGTAAAGTGAGTGACAGAGGCATGCGGAATGCTGGCGACAACGGCCAAAATCAGAATCGTGATAATCAGCGAGACAACAATGGTTTGGACACGTGCAGCTACATGCAAGCCTACAACATTCATCATAAGGACAGCGAGAAGAAGCAGACCAGCCGCCACATAAACTTGCGACTCACTCCAGTTCAGCAGGATCGCCATGTAGTTAGCCCCTGTCACACTCAGAATCGGTGCGCCAATCGGGACAGACAAGAGAAAGAACCAGCCAACCATGTTTCCGAATCGATCTCCGTACGCTGTCCGTACAAATGTAGAGACTCCGCCTGAGCTCGGATAACGAGCAGATAACAGCCCCATCGTAATGGCCATGGGCAGGACGAGAATAGACATGACGAGCCAAGCTAAAATGGAAGCAGGACCAGCCTTCTCAGCTGCGAGTCCAGGGATGAGCAATACGCCGGAACCGATCACCGCCCCGATGTATAAGGCGACGATCTGCGGAAGTCGCAGTGTTTTAGCTAGACCGGGGGCTTGCGTGGATAATTTCCCCATAGGTTGATCCCTCCCTTTTTTACTTACCTTGTCGTTGATAACTGAAGTGTAGCATAGACATAATTATCGGAGTTATCTATAATATTAGATGATTCAAATCGATTTTTCCGATGAAATGAGGGGGGAATCTGGACACTCGTTATTTGCAAACCTTCCGTGAAGTAGCAAAATGCCAAAGCTTTACTCGTGCAGCAGAAGTGTTGGGCTACGCGCAGTCGAGTGTGACGACCCAAATTCAAAATCTGGAGTCGGAGTTCGGTGTCAGCCTATTCGAGCGTTGGGGCAAAAAGATCAGGCTTACCCATGCAGGCGAAGTGCTTCTCGGCTACAGCGAACAGCTACAAGCCGTATTAGATGAGGCAAAAGCGAATCTGTCAGAGCAAGCGCAACTGGCAGGAACGTTGCGTATCGGAACAGTCGAGTCATTGGCAGCCTTTTATTTACCCCCTTATTTGCAAAAGTTTCGCTTGGAGCAGCCGCGTATGCGGATCATGCTTGCACCGGGCATCTGCCAAGACTTGAGGCAGGGAGTAAAGGAAGGGAAGTTCGATTTCGCTTTTGTGCTCGATTGGTTACAAGATCAATCTGAGCTGGAAAATGTCGTTTTAGGTGAGGAAAAACTAGTTGTTGTTGCTGCCCCTACCCATCCGCTTGTGAAAAAAGAGAAGGTAGAAACCCATGATTTTACCGGGGAAACGTGGATTTTTACAGAAAAGGGATGCAGCTACCGAGGGATGATGGAATCGGTGTTGCGTGAAGCCGGGGCCACCGTAGAATCTTCTTTTGAATTTGGCAGTCTGGAAGCGATTAAACAATGTGTGGCCTATGGTTTAGGAATTGCGTTACTTCCGAAAATTGTCGTACAAGAAGAAGTAAAAAATGGTACACTAGTAATACTCTCGTTTTCCCATCCGAATATCCGTGTTTTCCGACAGTTGGTCTACCATAAAAAGAAATGGATGCCGCAGGCTTTGTTGCGCTTTTTGGAGCTACTTACAGTAGAAAATACAGAGCGTAGACTGCCGCTATTAGGAAAATAATTGGAAAAACTGATGATGGTTGAACTTGCGTATGATATGATAGACAAGGTTGCTTTATGAGATAAAAGGAGGTCCATCCGTACATGAACACAGTATCTGAAAGCATCGTAAAAGATATGGCGTTGGCGCACAACGGCCATCTGAAAATTGATTGGGTAAAAGAACACATGCCTGTCTTAAACCGCATTCGTGAGCGCTTTGAAAAAGAGCAGCCGTTTGCAGGCCTGAAAGTTGCGATCTCCTTGCACTTGGAAGCAAAAACAGCTTATCTGGCAAAAGTAGTTCAAGCTGGTGGAGCTGAAGTAACCATTACCGGTTCCAACCCGCTGTCCACGCAAGATGATATTTGCGCAGCATTGGTGGAAGACGGTATCCGCGTATTTGCGAAATACAATCCAGATCCTGCTGAGTACAAAGAGCATCTGATTAAAACGCTGGAAACTCGTCCTGACCTGATCATTGATGACGGTGGCGACCTGATCACGATTTTGCACAGCGAGCGCCGTGATCTGCTGTCTCAAGTGCGCGGTGGTGCAGAAGAAACGACAACAGGTATTTTGCGCCTGAAAGCGTTGGAGAAAGAAGGCAAGCTGGAGTTCCCGATGGTTGCCGTAAACGATGCATTCTGCAAATACTTGTTCGACAACCGCTATGGTACGGGTCAATCCGTATGGGATGGTATCAACCGTACAACAAACCTCGTAGTTGCTGGTAAAACAGTTGTGGTAGCTGGCTATGGCTGGTGCGGTAAAGGTGTAGCAATGCGTGCAAAAGGTTTGGGCGCAAAAGTAATCGTAACCGAAATCGACCCAATCAAAGCGGTAGAAGCTTACATGGATGGATTTGAAGTAATGCCAATGCTCGAAGCTGCGAAGCATGGTGACTACTTCGTAACAGTGACAGGTAACCGCGATATCATCAGCAAAGAGCATTTTGCTGTGATGAAAGATGGCGCAATCTTGTCCAATGCGGGTCACTTTGATGTCGAAGTAAACAAGGTCGATCTGAATGCGATGTCGACTTCTTCCCGTATTGTGCGTAAAGATATTGAAGAATTTGTCTTGACTGATGGTCGAAAAGTGTATCTGCTCGCAGAAGGCCGCCTCGTAAACCTGGCTGCTGGCGACGGACATCCGGCTGAAATCATGGATATGACCTTTGCTTTGCAAGCGGTATCCTTGGCTTATGTCAATGAACAGTACAAAAACATTGGCAAAAAAGTGCTGAACGTACCATTCGAGCTGGATCAAATGGTGGCTCAGTACAAGCTGGAAGCTCTGAACATCGGAATCGACAAATTGACAGATGAGCAAAAATCCTACCTGGAAAGCTGGGTCGAATAGTTCCTCGAATCCCGTCTTTTCCCGGCAAAAAAATATGCGAAAAAATCCTGCTTACAAACGCAGGATTTTTTTTTATAATAACAAATAGGTATTAGGTGGGGAAAAGTGGGGGAAAGTGGAGCCAACCGACAGGAAAGTGGGGGACCAGGGCGTGTTCATGGGGGAATATCAGCACAGCATCGACGAAAAAGGCCGCCTGACGATCCCAGCCAAATTCCGTGAAGGGCTCGGTACTTCCTTTGTTATAACCCGCGGCCTAGACCAATGTTTGTTTGCTTATCCGCAAGATGAGTGGAAACAACTAGAGGAAAGACTCAAGTCTCTCCCATTTACAAAAGCAGATGCTCGCGCATTTACACGATTTTTCTTTTCAGGTGCCACCGAATGCGAGTGGGACAAGCAGGGAAGGGTAAACATACCACCCAATTTACGTGAGCATGCAGGCATGCAAAAAGAATGTGTGATCATCGGGGTATCAAACCGTGTAGAGGTATGGAGCAAGGAACGCTGGGAAGATTATTTTGCCCAGTCAGAAGGCTCTTTTGGAGAAATTGCCGAAAAACTGGTTGATTTTAATTTGTAGCAGCGAGAAGAACAGGAGTGACGACATTGTCGTTTCATCACGTAACCGTTTTGATGGATGAAGCTGTCCAAGGGCTAAATATTCGTCCTGGAGGCATTTATGTAGACTGTACACTCGGCGGAGCTGGGCATAGCAGTTTGATTGCTTCCAAGCTGACGGAGGGCGGTCGACTTATCGCCATCGATCAGGACGACTGGGCACTGGATAATGCCCGTGAAAGACTCGCTTCCTATATGGACAGAGTCACGCTGGTAAAGAGCAACTTCCGCCATATCAAAGACATTGTGAAAGATTTAGGCTTGTCTGGTGTAGACGGGGTGTTATTTGACCTCGGGGTATCCTCTCCACAATTGGACGAGGGAGAGCGCGGCTTCAGCTACAATGCCGATGCGCCCTTGGATATGAGAATGGACCAGCAAGCGCCATTGTCCGCCTATGACATTATCAATGAGTGGGATGAAGAAGAGATTGCCAAGATCATTTGGTTGTACGGAGAAGAGAAATTTTCCCGCCGAATTGCCCGGCAAATCGTTCAACAACGGAAGAAACAGCCGATCCAAACAACAGGTGAACTCGTTGAGTTGATTAAGGAAGGAATTCCTGCAGCTGCGCGTCGTACCGGACCCCATCCGGCGAAGCGTACCTTTCAGGCAATTCGGATCGCTGTCAATGATGAATTGGATGCATTCAAAGAGGCCGTCGTCGATGCAATTGAGGTTTTGAATCCAGAGGGTCGCGTAAGTGTCATTACGTTTCATTCCTTAGAGGACAGAATCTGCAAGCAAATTTATCAAGACTTTTCAAAAGGGTGCACGTGCCCGCCAGCTTTTCCGATTTGCACATGCGGAAATCAAGCGGTAGTAAAAGTCATTACAAGAAAGCCGATTTTGCCATCAGAAGAAGAATTAGAAGCAAACAAACGTGCACGATCAGCTAAACTACGGGTAGCGGAGAAGCTGTAGACCGGGATCGACGAGAAAGGGGAGGGAGAAGCGATGAGTTATTACTACCGAGGGAATTTAGCTATGGAGCTGGAACAACAATCCCGCTCTGTAACGAAAACAACAAAGCGCACGGTCCGAATCAAGCCAACGATTCCGACCGGAGAAAAATTGCTGTATCTCTTATTTATCTCGTTAACCGTCGTCGGCTTGGGTCTAGTGGGTGTCCGCTACTCGCAAATTTCCCAGTTGAATTACGAAATCCAGAGCACGAAACATGATAACCGTGTGACTGCTGAAAAAAATGCAACGTTGAAATTGCAAATTGAACAAATGACCAACCGGGATCGCCTGCAAAAAGAAGCAGAGAAGCAGGGGATGGTATACAATCCAGCAGCTGTACATACGATCGGGAATCCAGAAGTACAGGCGAGTTCTCTGCCAAAACCACAACCTAAAAAACCTTAAATGTTACTGCGCCTTATGTGCGGTAACATTTTTTCTTAGCTGGGCCAGTTGGCTTAGGGAGCGGGCGATCTTTGATGCGATGGAGTTGAATGGAGATGGAATGGAAGCGAAAAGTAAATTGGCGAATTCTCATGGTAGCCTTATGTACGATTTTGATTTTTTCGACGTTGAGTTTTCGAATCTACTGGCTTCAGACCGTCAAAGCTACCGATATCATGGGGACGGCTCAAGAGCAGTGGGACAGGCAGCAAGTCTTACAGCCGAAGCGCGGGGCGATCTATGATCGAAACGGCGAGATTTTGGCGTATAACGGGAAGGCATACACGGTAAACGCAAAACTGAAGCCGCGCAATGATAAAGACGAAGATTTTGTGAAAGATCCATACTACACAGCGAATATGCTGGCTCCTATTTTGAATGCACCGGTTCCAGAATTAGTGAGGAATTTGACAAAGCCGAACAAAGTCGTGGAATTGGGACGCTACGGGCAAAAGATCAGTGAAGAGCAAAAGAACCGAATTCTAAATTTGCAATATCCGACACTGCCAAGTGGTGAGAAGCTCAAAAAGAATCAGCTCCCAGGAATCTATTTGACTGAAACGACTCGCCGGGTTTATCCGAATAACGCCTTCGCTTCCCATGTGATCGGTTACCTTGACTTGTATGATGAACCGAAAATGGGGATCGAGCTGCAATTTAACGAAAAATTGGCTGGCCAAAAGGGACATATTGCCTACCAAAAGGATCGCGCAGGCTACCAGCTGCCAGACGGAGAAGGGGAGTACACTCCAGCAATAGACGGCGTAGATGTATATCTCACCATTGATCGCCAGATACAGGATTATGTAGAACAAGCCCTTGATAAGGTGGAACAGCAGTACAAGCCGCAGGGCATGACGGTCATTGTAGCCGACCCGCAAACGGGCGAGGTATTGGCGATGGGCAACCGCTCGACGTTTAATCCGAATACATACTACAACGGGATTGAAAACTACAACAACCATGCGGTCACCACGATGTTTGAGCCGGGCTCTACGTTTAAGATTATTACGCTAGCGGCAGCGATTGAAGAAAAAATGTTTAATCAGAATGAAACCTATCAATCAGGTGCTTACACCATCAAGGGGCAGATTCCGATCCGTGACCACAACAATGGTGCCGGATGGGGAACAATCAGCTTTTTAGAAGGGGTTCAGCGATCTAGTAACGTATTGTTCGTTAAGTTGGGTTATGAACGGTTGAAGCTGGAGGGTCTAAAGAAATACTTCAAAAAATTCGGGATGGGTCAAAAAACCGGAATTGAGCTTCCTTACGAAAAAGAAGGGAATTTAATCAACCTGTATAAACCTCGGTCACCACGTGACTGGGCTGCAACAACGTATGGTCAAGCAGCGACGGTTACGGCGATCCAGCAGGTTGCCGCTGTGGGGGCGATCGCGAATGGAGGAGAGCTTCTAAAACCTCATATTTTAAAAGAAATGCGTGATCCTCACACAGGAGCCGTTGTCGAACGCACGAAACGTGAGGTTGTGGATCGGGTCGTAAGCGAAGCGACTGCAAAACAGACACGCGACATTTTGGGCAAGGTTGTCTCAGAAAGACCTGGAACTGGTACACTATATCAAATCGAAGGGTATCAAGTCGCAGGAAAGACGGGAACTGCACAAAAATATAATCCTAACAATGGGAAAATTTTGGAAGGTCGTTACGTGGTTTCCTTCATCGGTTTTGCGCCAAAAGACAATCCGAAGCTGTTGGTTTATGTTGTCATTGACGATCCGAAAACAGATGCATGGTATGCATTGTGGGGCCAAATGATGCTTGCGCCGATGTTTACAACGATCATGGAGCGCAGCCTGCAATATTTGCAGCAGCAGCCTGATCTGTCGGTAGTTAAGAGTACTGAGAAACAGACGCCGAAAAAAGAAGTACAGGCAGCGCTGGCATCCTCACCAGCTACACAGAAGACATTGCCTAAGTTTGAAGGGATGTCCACCACAGCTGCACAATTGCGGGCGAAGCAGGACGATTTGAAGGTTACGGTAGCCGGAACAGGTACGAAAATCGTCAAACAGTATCCCGAAGCTTATAATCAGGTCGTTCCAGGTGAACAGATCATCCTTGTAACGGACAGGGTAAAAGGAACGAAGATGCCTGACTTCAAAGGAAAATCATTACGGGACGTCATGGAGTTCACCTCTTTGATCAATCTCGCAGTGAAATCGACTGGAACTGGCTTCGTCGCCCAACAAAGTATTCCTCCGGGAACGGTGCTCCAGGGTACAGAGCTGCTTCAGGTGACGTTGCAATCTGTGTCGGAACCACCTGTACCGGCAACACCTCCTTCTAGTCAGGAGGGCAGCACAGTGCCTGCTACAACAACGCCGAACAATACAGGAGCGAATCCTCCTACAAATCCAACAGGAGGAAATAATCCGGCTCCACCATCTTCCGGTCAGCAAACCGGGCAAGGTGGAGCAGCACAGCCGCCAGCTTCTGGACAGGCACCACCTCCTGACAAACCAGGAGACCAATCAACGCAAACACCGACAACTCCATAGTTCTAACTAGTCCCCCCTGCGAATAAGGTTAAGAAGAGACAACCTATTTGAGGGGGGACTCGCTTTGCGGGTATCCAATGCTACTGTACGCCGTCGCATTTTTATCATCTTGATTGTAGGAGTCGTTTTGTATTCGGCACTTGTCACCCGTTTGGGTTATGTTCAATTGATAGAAGGACCGAAACTCTCGCAGATGTCAGATGAACTTCTTAAACGGGAGATTAAATTTCAACCCAATCGCGGTCGCATTTTAGACAGAAGCGGTAATGAGCTCGTGACGAATATGACAGTACCCACGCTGGTATCGGTAGGGGCGCAAATCAAAGACCCGAAAGAAACAGCGAGACAGCTCGCAGTCATTTTGGAGCAAAAAGAAGAAGATGTATTTCGTGCCATTACGAAAAAAGTAATGAGCAACAACCAGATTCCAGGTGGAAGAAAACTGTCTGTTGAAAAGGCGAGGAAAATACAAGAATTGAATTTGCCAGGGATATACTTGGCAGGGGATACGAAGCGTTTTTACCCGAACGGAACGATGGCAGCCCATATACTTGGTTTCACAGGCGTTGACAATCAAGGCTTGACAGGGCTTGAAAAAATTTATGATCCCTTCTTGAAGGGGACAGAGGGACATATCTCATTTCCGTCAGATGCCAAAGGGCGCGTACTGCCGGGTGGAACCGAAGACTACGTAGCACCCGTGAATGGGATGGACATGTATTTAACCCTCGACAGTGCCATCCAATCGTTTATCGAACGCGAGCTGGATCAAGCGGTGGTCGCTTATCAGCCAGATGATGTTCTGGCGATCGCGATGAATCCAAAGACAGGAGAAATATTGGGTATGGGGAGTCGCCCGACTTTTCAACCGGATGCGTACAGGGACTATCCTTCTGAGGTGTACAATAGAAATCTCCCTATCTGGAAAACATACGAGCCTGGTTCCACATTCAAAATTGTGACACTGGCTGCTGCTTTAAACGAAGGCGTTATCAATCTGAACGAAGGCTTCTACGATCCGGGATTCATCAACGTGGCAGGGAAGCGATTGCGTTGCTGGAAGCGTCAGGGACATGGGCAGGAAACGATGCTGGAAGTGGTAGAGAATTCTTGTAACCCTGGCTTCGTGACGATGGGCCAGCGTTTGCAAAAAGAACGACTTTTTGACTACATCAAAAAATTTGGCTTCGGACAAAAGACAGGGATCGATTTGATTGGAGAAGAAAATGGGCTGTTATTCAACTTGAATAAAGTGGGACCGGTAGAGCTGGGGACGACTTCTTTCGGTCAAGGGGTTTCGGTAACGCCGATCCAACAAATGGCCGCGGTCTCAGCCGCCATTAATGGTGGCAAACTTATGAAGCCGTTTGTCGCCAAAGAATGGCGGGATAGTGTGACACACGATGTCGTTGCCAGGACTTTGCCGACAGAGGTTCGACAGGTGATTACTGAGGAGACCTCGGCTAAAGTTCGGCATGCGCTGGAAAGTGTGGTCGCGCAAGGAACGGGAAATAAGGCATTTATTGAAGGGTATCGGGTAGGAGGTAAGACGGGAACCGCGCAAAAAGTAAAAAATGGCCGTTACGTCGATGGCGAATACATCGTGTCGTTTATCGGGTTTGCGCCGGCTGATGATCCACAGCTCGTCGTATATTTCGCTGTAGATAATCCGAAAGCACTGGCGTTTGGTGGATTGATTGCTGCCCCGAGTGTAAAAAGTATCATGGAATCCTCCCTACAGCATTTGAATGTACCCAAACGAAAAGATGGCATTCCCAAGGAAATTAACAAAGCACAGGGAGAAAGGGCGCCAATCGAAGTACCAAACATGGTCGGACAATCCATGAGAGACGTAGTGACAACGTATGATACTCTGCCGCTAGTCGTTTCAGGTAAAGGTCAGTACGTCATCCAGCAGTCCCCAGCACCTGGAGTGAAAATTGATGAGGGCGGAAAAATTCGCATATACCTTGGTGACAAATCGACCAATTAGCTATAAAATGAGATTTCGAAGGCGGAGGGGAGTAGGCTTGTCTACGTTCGCTCTGCCTTTGTTCATCAAGACTGCGCCTAAATGATCGGCGTAGCCAAGTACAAATGTTCAAATTTCTGTCTATACTAGTTGGAGAATGGGGTGCCTGTTTCATGTTTCTACGGGATCTGCTCATGCCTTTGTTGCCAGTAACGGTTTCGGGGGATGACAGCATGGAGATTACGGGTTTGACAGCAGACTCGCGCCAGGTAAAGCCCGGCTACTTGTTTGTCTGTCTAACTGGATATACCGTGGATGGACATACGTTCGCGGCCCAGGCGGTGAAGAATGGTGCCGTCGCCGTGTTATCCGAACAAGATCTGGACGTGCCAGCGACTATTGTCAAAGTACCGGATACCCGGCGGGCAATGGCTATGCTGGCTGATCGTATTTTCGGATCTCCCACGAAAGAAGTAAAAGTCATTGGCGTAACCGGGACAAATGGAAAGACGACCACAACGCATCTGATCGACAAAATTTTGCGCGATCAAAGCAAGCAAACAGGCTTAATCGGAACGATCCATATGAGAATTGGAGACGTTACGGAGGAAGTCAAAAATACGACTCCTGATGCCATAGATTTGCAAAGAAGCTTTCGTCGCATGTGCGATGTAAACACAGACTATGCGATTATTGAGGTTTCCTCTCATGCATTGGAGCTGGGAAGAGTCCGCGGTTGCGAAATCCATACAGCGGTTTTTACCAACCTGACGCAGGATCACCTCGACTACCATAAAACGATGGAAAACTATCGCTACGCCAAATCATTGTTGTTTTCCCAGCTAGGCAACGGCTATGACACAGACCGACTAAAAACAGCTGTACTGAATGCCGATGATGAGGCGTCCGAATTATATGCCACCGTTACACCGGCGCGAGTCATTACATACGGCATCGATCAACCAGCAGATGTAAGGGCAAAACAAATCGAAATCACAAGTAAAGGAACTTCTTTTACAGTCGAAAGCTTCGCTGGCAGTGCGCGTCTGAACTTGAAGCTAATGGGAAAGTTCAATGTGTATAACGCTTTGGCAGCCATCGCGGTTACACTCGCAGAAGGTATTCCACTCGAAGAGATCAAGGCGAGCCTGGAAGAGGTAGCGGGCGTTAATGGGCGATTTGAGTCAGTAGATGCTGGTCAGCCGTTTGCGGTGCTCGTCGACTACTCCCACACACCAGACAGCTTGGAAAATGCATTGATGACTGTTAAGGAATTTGCCCGTGGCAACGTATTTTGCATTGTAGGCTGCGGAGGCGACAGGGATCGAACCAAACGCCCAATCATGGCGCAAATTGCAACGAAATATGCTGATCTGACCGTCTTAACATCAGATAATCCACGCTCGGAGGAGCCACAGGCGATTCTCGATGACATGCTGGCTGGTTTGTCAGAAGTGGCACCTGATCGTTATACGGCACTGACAGACCGGCGTGAAGCCATTGCCCACGCAGTTTCGCTTGCAAAGCCGGACGATGTGATCTTGATCGCCGGAAAAGGACACGAAACGTATCAAATTATTAAAGACCAGGTGTTGCCCTTCGATGACCGTGAAGTTGCGCGCGAAGCGATTGCCCGGTACAACCAAGAATAGAACAGATGCCACACACTGCATCGAAAGAAAGGAGGCTCGGGCATGTTCGTTGACAACGTCCTAATCGTCACGATCGTCGCTGCGTTTCTCATCGCCGTACTCATTGGCCCATTGTTTATTCCCTTCCTTCGCCGCCTGAAATTTGGGCAGGCAATTCGTGAGGAAGGACCGCAATCCCATTTTAAGAAGGCTGGAACTCCCACCATGGGAGGCACCATCATTCTTTTGGCACTCATATTTACCGTGTTGAAGTTTGCCAATGCGAAAATGGAAATTTACTTCCTGTTATTGGTGACCCTCGGATACGGTTTAATCGGGTTTTTGGATGATTTCATCAAAATCAAGAAAAAACGCAACCTCGGGTTGACTGCCAAACAGAAGTTTGCAGGTCAGATTGTCTTGGCCATCGGGGCTTATATTTTGCTGCTTATGATGGGGCATGACACGTCTATCCATCTGCCTGGTACACCTTGGAAGCTGGAGCTTGGCTATTTTTACTTCCCATTCCTGTTGTTCCTCTTGGTAGGTACAACGAATGCCGTTAACATCACAGATGGATTGGATGGACTATTGGCAGGGACGGGAGCGATTGCTTTTGGTGCTTATGCGATCATCGCATGGTTTGGTCAAGATTATGACACGGCTATTTTTAGTGCGGCTGTTGTAGGTGGGGTACTTGGCTTCCTTGTCTTCAATGCGCATCCGGCACGCGTCTTCATGGGTGATACGGGTTCACTTGGACTTGGTGGAGCGCTCGCGGGAATTGCAATCATGACCAAGACGGAATTACTTTTGGCTATTATCGGTGGGGTATTCGTTGTCGAGACGCTCTCTGTTATTATGCAGGTGGTCTCCTTTAAGACACGTGGAAAACGTATTTTCCGTATGAGTCCCCTTCATCATCATTTTGAATTAACAGGCTGGTCAGAGTGGCGCGTGGTTGTCACGTTTTGGCTCGTCGGTATTTTCTTTGCTGGATTGGGTGTATACCTTGAGGTGGTGACAATCAGATGATGCGTTTTCATAATAAGCATGTCGTCGTTATTGGTATGGCAAAGAGCGGTGTCGCAGTGGCAAAACTGCTACACCGCTTTGGTGCTCATGTCGTCGTAAATGATAAAAAGCCACGTGAAGAAGCGGTCGGGGTAGAAGAGCTGGAATCGTTGGGGATTCCGGTCATTTGTGGTTATCATCCCGATGATCTCATTCATGAAGGCGTATCCCTTGTGGTCAAAAATCCGGGGATTCCGTATGAAGCAGCACCCGTTAAGCAGGCGCAGGCACTCGGTATTCCTGTTGTGACGGAGGTGGAGCTGGCCTCCCAGATTGCCAAGGCACCGATTATCGGTATTACAGGCTCCAATGGCAAGACTACGACTACGACGCTCGTCGGACTAATTTTCAAAGAAGCGGGTCTGGATGCGAAGGTAGGAGGAAACATTGGGACCGTATTGTGCGGCCTAGCGGAGGAAGCTGGTCCCGACGAATGGCTCGTTGCCGAATTGAGTAGCTTCCAACTGATGGGGACGAGAGAGTTTCGCCCGCATATCGGTGTTTTGCTCAATCTGTATCCTGCTCATTTGGATTACCATCACACCATGGAAGAGTATTTGGCAGCCAAACTGAAAATGTTTGCCAACCAAACGGCAGATGACGCAGCTATTTTGCCATATGACCAACCAGAGATCGTAGAAAAATGCAAAGACCTCCCTGCATCCATCTACTACTTTAGCAAGAGTCAAGAGGTGCCAAAGGGAGCTTTTGTCAAGGATGGTTTGATCCTGTTTGCGGATGGGAATGGGAATACAGAGCCAATCGTTGCGATCGCGGATATTACCGTTCCTCATTTGGACAACGCACTGGCAGCGATTCTGGTTGCGAAGCTCGCAGGCGCGGACAAGCAATCTATTGTACAAGTTCTTACTACCTTTCCAGGGGTAGAGCACCGGATGGAGTTCGTGGATTCGATTCGCGGTGTCAAATACTTCAATGATTCAAAAGCGACCAACCCGGAAGCGGCATCGCGCGCTTTGCAAGCGTGCAAGGAGCCGGTCGTATGGATTTGCGGTGGGCTGGATCGTGGTGTTGATTTTCGGGAACTGCTGCCCGTGATCCAAGGTCGGGTAAAAGCAGTCATCGCTCTCGGGCAAACGGCTCCGATTTTACTGGAACGTGCGCAGGAAGCAGGGATTAAGGAGCGTATCCATGTCGATACTGTGGAAAAAGCCGTTCTTGCTGCTTCCCAGTTGGCCGAATCAGGTGATGTGGTCTTACTGAGCCCTGCTTGTGCGAGTTGGGACATGTTTCCTTCGTTTGAGACAAGGGGGAGCATGTTTAAGGACGGCGTGCATAGACTTAAAACAAGCCTAGCATAACGTCCCACTGGTACCATCACGAATATGACAAAAGCGGGACGGCATGAGAAAGGATGACCTGGCACAATGAGCAAGGTACGCTCTGCCCCCGACTTCGTAATTATTTTTGCAACACTTTTTTTATTGGGAATTGGCATCGTGATGGTGTATAGCGCCAGCGCGATCGTGGCGCAAAAGCCGCCGTTTTCCGATCCGTATTTTTTCGCCAAGCGGCAACTGATCTTCGCTCTGTTAGGGATTACATCCATGTACATTACGATGAATATCGATTACTGGGTGTGGAAGCAATGGGCCAAGCCAGGGTATTTGGTAAGCATCGGTCTGTTGATTCTGGTTTTGATCATCGGAATCGAAGTAAATGGCTCGAAAA
Source organism: Brevibacillus sp. HB1.3 (assembly GCF_013186635.1). Taxonomy (NCBI): domain Bacteria; kingdom Bacillati; phylum Bacillota; class Bacilli; order Caryophanales; family Paenibacillaceae; genus Brevibacillus; species Brevibacillus sp. HB1.3. The sequence goes on from NZ_JABMIT010000003.1 coordinate 216,667, forward strand.
GCTGGCTTGGTTTCGGCGCTTTTGGAATTCAACCAGGGGAATTTGCGAAACTGGGGGTCGTTGCATTCCTGGCGAAGTGGCTCTCAGATAATCAGAAGCAAATTGTCTTGTTCCGAAAAGGTCTTATGCCTGCCTTGGGAATTCCCGTTCTGTGTTTTGGGTTGATCATGCTGCAACCGGATTTGGGAACCGGAACGGTTTTGATGGGAACTGCCGTCGTTATGATTTTTGCGTCAGGTGCCCGGATTAGTCATTTTGTCGGATTGGGAATGATCGGAGTTGTTGGCTTCATCGGCTTGGTTTTGTCAGCACCTTATCGAATCAAAAGGATTACGTCCTTCCTCGATCCGTGGTCTGATCCGCTCAATACGGGCTATCAAATCATCCAATCCCTTTACGCAATAGGTCCCGGCGGTTTGTTGGGTCTTGGCCTTGGACAAAGCAGACAGAAGCATCTGTACTTGCCTGAGCCTTACAATGATTTTATTTTCTCGATTGTCGCGGAGGAGCTGGGCTTTATCGGAGGCACGCTCATTCTCCTGCTATTCCTCCTCTTGTTGTGGAGGGGGATGCGAACGGCAATTACGGCTCCAGATCTGTTCGGAAGCCTGCTTGCACTAGGGATCATTGGCATGATTGCCATCCAGGTTGTCATCAATATTGGTGTTGTGACAGGGATGTTTCCGGTGACAGGAATCACGTTGCCGTTCCTTAGCTACGGTGGTTCATCGCTGACACTGATGCTCACTGGTGTAGGTGTCTTGTTGAACATCTCTCGTTTTTCTCGATAACAGAAACCTCAACAGGAGTACGCAATAAGCATGTAAACAGCCTATTGCTACTCCTTCTCAAAAAAGGGTGTGAACGTAATGCGTGTCGTCTTAACAGGCGGTGGCACAGGTGGACATATTTATCCGGCGCTTGCGGTGGCGAGGGAAGTTTCTCGTCAATATCCGCAGGCTGCCTTTTTGTATATTGGCAGTAAAAAAGGCTTGGAAGCAGGTTTGGTTCCACGATCCAATATTCCTTTCCAATCCGTAGAAATTAGCGGATTGAAACGCAAGCTGTCGTTGGACAACTTGAAGACCTTGTGGAAATTCGTCCGGGCTGTTGGTGATGCCAAGAAAATGCTGCGCGAGTTCAAACCGGATGTTGTAATTGGTACGGGTGGCTACGTATGCGGTCCAGTCGTATATGCAGCTTCGCGCTTGGGGATTCCAACGTTGATCCATGAGCAAAACGTAGTGCCGGGCTTGACCAACAAGTTCCTTTCTCGCTCAGTTACTCGGGTGGCCGTTTCGTTCAAAGAATCGCTTGCCCATTTTCCCCCGTCTAAAACGGTACTGACCGGAAATCCGCGTGCAACGGAAGTCATGCACGGTAATGCAGAGGCGGGCCGTAGCTTTTTGGGCGTGGACAATAGCAAAAAAATCGTGCTGATCTTTGGTGGTAGCAGGGGAGCTCGTGCAATCAATGAGGCGGTGCTTTCGGTTGTTACGCAGTTGGGTAAATACATCGATACTCATTTTGTATATGTGACGGGCGACGTTCATTTCGAGGCGATATCGGCGCAGCTTGGTGAACGAGGAACACTTCCAAGTAACATTTCTGTGCTTCCGTTCGTCCATAATATGCCGGATGTTTTAGCAGCGACGCATGTATTGGTTGGTCGCGCAGGAGCATCTACCTTGGCAGAAATAACGGCACTAGGTGTGCCTTCGATCTTGATTCCGTCCCCGTATGTCACGAACAATCATCAAGAGAAAAATGCAAGGGGATTGGAGCGCGCAGGGGCCGCTCATGTTATCGTAGAGCGGGAGCTTACCGGAGAGAGCTTGCTACTTTCCTTGGAAAATATCCTTGCCAATCCAGCGAAATGGGAAGAGATGAAAGATCGTTCACTTTCCTTGGGGATGCCGCAAGCAGCAACGGAGATCGTTCGTCAATTAGAGGCCATAACACGAGAAAAATGATCAGATAGGCGATTGTCACGCCGATCTGGGCGAAAGCATAGTATGGAGCAAACACGTGAGAAGACTAGGTCCGACCTAGCAAACGTATCAGGAGGTTCACAAATGAAAAAAATCGCAGATGAGCTCATGCAAGCAGGAATCGAAAAAGTGTGGACCGATGAACCCCTTGCTAATCATACAACGTGGCGGATCGGGGGTCCTGCTGATTTGTTAATCCAACCCAAGGATAAAGCATCCTTGCAAAAGGCCTTGCAGATCATCCATCGTCATGAAATTCCTTGGAGTGTAATCGGGCGCGGTTCAAACCTTCTGGTGAGGGACAGAGGGATACGTGGAGCCGTGCTTAAAGTGGCCGAGGGCTTGAGCCACTGTGAGTTCAGGGGCGAAGAGGTGTGTGTGGGTGCCGGATATTCCATGATCCGCCTGGCGGTGGAGACAGGCAAGATGGGATTAACAGGTATGGAGTTTGCAGGAGGGATTCCTGGTACGGTAGGCGGCGCCGTCTATATGAATGCGGGGGCACACGGATCTGATCTTTCACGTATTCTTATTGATGCCGAGATCCTTTTCGAAAACGGCGAAAGTAAAGTGTTGAGTAACGAGGAACTGAGCTTTAGCTACCGGACTTCTCTTTTGCAAAAGCAAAAAGGGATCGTGCTAGAGGCCCGTTTTCAATTGAGGACGGGCGACCGCAAGGAGATTGCGGCCACACTCGCTGTCAATAAGGAACGACGGCGCAATACGCAGCCACTACAGATGCCGTGTGCTGGCAGTGTGTTCCGAAATCCGCCGAATGACCACGCAGGTCGCCTGATTGAAGCAGCTGGGCTGAAGGGCTATCAGATCGGAGGAGCTCAGGTTTCAGAAAAACACTCCAACTTCATCGTGAATTGCGGAGGAGCAACGGCTGCCGACGTCCTCACCTTGATTAATCACGTTCGGAGCACGATTCTCGAGAAAAATGGGATTGACTTGCATCCGGAAGTCCTGGTGGTGGGCGAGGGGTAACACGGAGGTGAAAGTTTGGAGACTTTTGCGATCGAAGGCGGAAGACCTCTGTCCGGTTCGCTTCGGATCCAAGGTGCTAAGAACGCTGCTCTTCCCATTCTTGCCGCTGCTGTGCTCGCGGAAGGGCAATTCTATATCTATGACGTCCCCCATCTAAAAGACATTAAGGTCATGCTCGAAATCTTGACGTTGCTTGGGGCGAATACGAAGCATGAGGACGGATGTGTCGATCTGGATACAACGTCTGTCTGTGTCCCGCAGGTGCCGGATGATTTAATGAGCCAAATGCGATCTTCGATTTTTTTGGCGGGACCACTCCTGGCACGTCTGGGTGAGGTCACGATTTCCAGACCAGGTGGATGTGACATTGGAGAGCGCAGGATTGACTTGCATTTGGCTGGATTGACAGCGCTAGGAGCCAAAATCGAAGAATCAGAAGGCTACATTACATTTCGGGCCAAACAATTGCGTGGGTCCAATATCTTTCTTTCCTTCCCCAGTGTGGGCGCGACGGAAAATATCATGATGGCGGCTGTGCTGGCAAAAGGCACGACCCGAATTTGTAATGCAGCACGAGAGCCGGAAATCATCGACCTCCAGAATTTCCTGAATGCAATGGGAGCAAGGATCAGAGGGGCGGGCACCGATACGATTGAGATCAGTGGTGTACCTCGCTTGCGTTCCGTCAGTTACCGGATCATACCGGATAGGATTGTGACAGGAACATATCTACTGGCTGTCGGTATTTCACAGGGACATATCGAATTGACCAATACACTGCCTGAGCAATTGATGGCATTGATTGAGGTCGCCCGTAGCTGCGGTGTTGAAATCAAGACCCGCCATGATATAATGGAAATCAAAAGCACCTCCCGTCCACGAGCCTACGACCGGATCATCACCTCGCCATATCCCGGGTTTCCGACCGATTTGCAGGCGCAGCTGATGGTGTTTCTGTCACAGGCTAGGGGAACGAGTGTCATTAAAGAGACCATTTTTGAAGGAAGATTTAAACATGTGAATGAATTGGCGCGAATGGGCGCCTCAATATACGTAGATCTTGGCTCCGCAATTATTCGGGGTGTCAATAAATTGACCGCTACGAATGTCGAAGCTACTGATCTTCGAGCAGGTGCTGCCTTAGTCCTCGCAGGGCTTGCTGCAGAAGGTATTACCACGGTGAACCAGATCCATCATATTGATCGTGGATACGATCGGCTGGAAGAGCAGTTGCGTCAATTAGGAGCCGATATATCACGAGTATCGATGTAACCGAGGGAGAGTGGGCGGCATAATGTTATGCCGCTTTCCCTGTTTTGTTCAATGACATTTATTCGAAAGACATCCAGTAATTTACTTTGCTCTGGGCAATGAGCCTAAAAAACAAGAGGAAGGGTACGGCCATGGCGGTATATGAGGAACGCATTCCGCAAGTCAAGCAACAACGCCCCAGAAGAAGGGGCAACCGCAAACTGGTCTTTCTGCTGGTATTGTTTTTTCTTACCATTCTCATCATCGTTTTTATCCGTTCTCCTTACAGTAAGGTGCAAGAGATTCGAGTGATTGGTAATGATATTTATACGACAGAGCAAGTCATTACAGAATCTGGCCTAATGAAGGACATGCAGTTTCTAAACGTATGGGAGAACAGTGTACGAAATAACTTGAAACCATTAGAGGCCATTAAAGATGTGACGGTGAGTCGCTCTTTCCCCGGGTTGATCACGCTACATATAACCGAACAAAAGCGTGTGGCTTTTTGGAGTGGGCAGGACGGAAGCCGCTATGCCTTACTGGACAATGGCTATGTGCTCAAACAGGTTAATTTCGCCAAGCGTGTAGTGGACAGGCCACTGATTAGCTCGTGGGCCTCACCGGAGCTCCTTCCCCATCTCGCCAAGTCGCTATCGAAATTATCGCCAAATGTACTCGCGGAGATTTCAGATATTACATTGACGCCGACGGTTTACGACAAGCAACGCGTAACGCTGTACATGCGCGACGGGAATGAAGTAAGAAGCGTCATCTACAAGCTGGACAAGATGATGAACTGGTACCCGGCGATCATGAAACAATTGCCGCCAGATACAAAAGGGGTGCTCTCTTTGTTTGAGCAACCGTGGTTTATTCCGTACGGGGCTCAAGGGGCTATTCCTATACAGGAAGGGCAAGAGCAGAAGCCACAGCAGTAAATGAAAAAGGGGAAAGTAGACAATGAGTCGTCGTCGCAAATTTCATTTGTATTTAACCATCGTGACGTTATCTACCGGCTTTCTAGTGGCCACTTCCTTCGAAACGAACAAGCTTACCCGCAAAGAACGGATGAATGATCAGCTGTTCCAACAGGAGACACAATTGAATGACCGGATTTTGGCTGAAAAAGAGCAAAATCGGCATCTGGAAAATCAACTGCTCGATTTGCAACGTCAGGTGGGAAAAGTGGAAGAAGCGATGGCGGAGCGCAAATCGGAGGCGGCTGATACACTCAGTCAACTGGATGCAGCGCGGATGTTAGCAGGGGTAGTTGCTGTCGAAGGGCCAGGTATTGTCATAACGATGCAGGATAGTCAGAATGCAGCGAACAGCGCAGACATCGCAAACTACATCGTGCATGAGCAGGACGTACGCCTGGTCGTAAATGAACTGCGTGCAGCAGGAGCAGAGGCCATCAGCATTAACGGGCAGCGTGTGGTTAGCAATTCCGAGATTCGTTGCATTGGACCAACGATCATCGTAAATGGCATCAAATCGGCCGCTCCATTCGTAGTAACAGCGATAGGGAATCCCGACACACTAGACAGTGCTTTAAATTTGCCAGGAGGTGTTTTGCACTCCTTGCAAGATTTTGTACAAATAAGCATAGCCAAAAAAGAGCGGGTCGAGCTACCTGCCTTTGTTGGTGACACGAAAACGAAACACTCCTAAATAAAAGGATGCGTTTACCTATGTTACAAAAAAGCCGTAAAATCACATTTATTCTTGCCATCATTAGTGCTATCATAGGTGTGATGTTGACTGTGCAATTACGAAGCAGTCTTCATCCTGTTCATAAAGAGTCTCGCAGCATCGCGGAACTTCGGACCACGTTGCAAAAAGAACTGGAGAAACACAAAAACCTGCTCGCAGACATTTCAAAGTATAATCAGCTGTACTACCAATACGAAACCTCACTCAGTGAAGATGAAAGTATCTCTGTTATGAAAGAGGAGTTGGCACGGACTCGCCGATTGGCTGGAATGGTAGGGATGGAGGGAGAAGGCATCGTTATTGATGTTGTCGATGCCCATACACCTGCAGAGCCAGTTGGGGATGGACATATGCCTGTGCCTGTTGTAGGAGACTATACGATTGACGATGAAGATTTGCGCTGGTTGGTAAATATCCTGTTTGCAAACGGAGCACAAGCTGTTTCCATTAATGGCCATCGACTGATTGCTACCACTGCGATCCGCAATGTGGGAGACGTCATTCAAATCGATACCAGGACGATCAGGGCTCCGTATGAGATAAAAGCATTGGGGGAGCCTGAAGTATTGTTGTCCGCATTGAAGCTGGAGGGCGTAGAGGAAAATTTCCAGCTTGCGAATAAAAAGGTGCTGGCAGAAAAACGGGACAAGCTGATGATTTCAGCGAATAATGAAACACGTGTCATTCAATTTATGAAACCTGTAAAACAAAAAGGAGATTCGTAACCATGTGGCTCCCGCTTATCGGACTGATTGTCGGTCTTGTTGTCGGCTTCCTGCTGGATTGGCGTGTGCCCCAGGAGTATAGCAGCTATCTATCAATAGCCCTCTTGGCTGGATTGGATACGATCTTTGGGGGGATTCGTTCGTTTTTAGAGCGTACTTTTAACGTTCGTATTTTCATGTCTGGATTCTTTTTCAACACACTTTTTGCAGCAGGCTTGGCCTTCATTGGAGGGTTTTTGGGGATTGATCTGTATTTGGCTGCGATCGTGGCTTTCGGGGTCCGTTTGTTCAACAATCTCGCTGTCATTAGGAGAATTGTTCTATCCAAATGGATCAATCAGCAAGAATAACGTGAAGAAAAATGGGAAGATGGTCATTTTTTTGCAAAAAATCAATAAGAAAAAAAGGGAATGGTTGTCCTGTGTGGAATAATTTATGCAGGTGTTCTCACTTTAGCAAGAAAAAAGACGTAGCAGGGGAGGTGTCACAGGTTTGGTAAGCAATGAACTCATAGTCAGCCTAGACATTGGAACATCCAAAGTACGCGTCATGATCGGCGAGATCAACAATGGTTCCATCAACATCATCGGCGTCGGACAATCACACTCAGAAGGAATCAAGAAGGGCGTGATTGTAGACATCGACCAAACCGTGCATGCCATCCGGGAAGCGGTTGATCATGCGGAACGCATGGTTGGCGTTTCAATCGAAGAAGTGTATGTGGGGATCACTGGAAACCATATCGATCTGCATGAAACCCAAGGGGTTGTCGCTGTATCCAGCGAAGACCGTGAGATACGAGAAGAAGATATTCAACGCGTAATTCAGGCAGCGAAGGTCGTGGCTATTCCTCCAGACCGTGAAATCATCGAGGTAGTCCCAAAGGAATACATCGTTGATGGACAAGGGAGCATAAAGGACCCTCGTGGGATGATTGGTGTCCGACTGGAAATGGAAGGGACCATTGTGACCGGGTTGAAAACGGTCGTACATAACATCGTTCGCTGTGCTCAACGAACCAATCTGCGTGTAGCTGGAATATTCTTGCAACCGCTTGCGGCTAGCACTGTTGCTCTATCCAAAGATGACAAAAATATGGGTGTCGTTCTTGTCGACATCGGTGCGGGTTCTACCACGATCGGTGTATTCGAGCAAGGGAAACTGGCAGCGACCACCGTGATCGGCATCGGTGGCGACCACATTACGAGCGATATTTCACTCGGACTGCGAACGCATACAGATGTTGCAGATCGTGTGAAAACCAAAAACGGCTGTGCCCTTATTGACGAAGCATCCGAAGATGTGAAGTTCAAGGTGAACCGGATTGGCAGTGAAGTTGAAAAGCAATTTACGCAAGTGGATCTGGCCAATATTATCGAGCCGCGCGCTGCGGAAATATTCCAATTAGTCGAGGATGCTGTATACAAATTGGGCTATCGCGACGAAATTGCAGGTGGCTATGTTCTTACGGGTGGTACCGTAGCTATGCCGGGCATGTTGGAATTGGCAAAAGAAGAATTGGACGCACCTGTTCGAATTGCGATTCCTGATTACATCGGAGTGCGAGATCCTGCCTACACCACCGGGGTAGGTTTGATTCAATATGCCTTGCAGTTGATGGAGCGCCGCAGCATTCGCGTCACCCCCTCATTCAAGGGCACTCAGAAGCAAACCGTCTCGTCTAAGCCAAAAGAAGGCGGCGGTTTGATGGAAAAAGTAAAAAACTGGTTTAGCGAATTTATTTAATGGAGTTCGCTTTATCGAGCTTAACTACAAGGACGAAGACGGGCATCGATTCGTTCCATTGTGTTTAGTTGACAGGCTTCTGTAGCCACGAAGTTTTCTTATGTTGAAGTTGGGGAGGACTAGCAATATGCTGGAATTTGATATGGACTTGGAATCCTTTGCACGAATTAAAGTTATTGGTTGCGGGGGCGGAGGTAGCAACGCAGTAAACCGCATGATCGCCGGTGGAGTAAAGGGTGTAGAATTCATCACCTTGAACACCGACGCGCAAGCACTTCAGCTCTCCAGTGCAGATATCAAGCTGCAAATCGGTGAAAAGCTGACACGTGGACTGGGAGCAGGTGCGAATCCTGAGATCGGTAAAAAAGCGGCGGAAGAAAGCCGTGATTTGATTGAGAACGCTTTGCGTGGAGCTGACATGGTATTCGTAACTGCCGGTATGGGTGGAGGTACGGGAACAGGGGCAGCACCTGTTGTTGCAGAGATCGCCAAAGAAATGGGTGCTCTTACAGTTGGTGTAGTAACTCGTCCATTCTCCTTCGAGGGTCGCAGACGTTCCCAGCACGGTGAGATCGGTATCGCTGCTCTGAAAGAAAAAGTAGACACACTGATCGTGATTCCAAACGACCGTCTTTTGGAAATCGTTGATAAAAATACGCCAATGCTCGAAGCGTTCCGTGAAGTTGACAACGTACTGCGACAAGGGGTTCAAGGTATTTCCGACCTGATTGCGGTACCTGGACTGATCAACTTGGACTTCGCTGACGTGAAGACGATCATGACTGAGCGAGGTTCCGCTCTCATGGGTATCGGTGTAAGCAGCGGCGAAAATCGTGCGGCTGAAGCTGCACGTCGGGCTATTTCCAGCCCACTTCTCGAGACTGCGATTGATGGTGCACGCGGTGTTCTCATGAACATCACTGGCGGTACCAACCTGAGCTTGTACGAAGTAAACGAAGCAGCCGACATCGTATCTTCTGCATCTGACCCAGATGTTAACATGATTTTCGGTGCGGTGATTAACGAGGATCTGAAAAATGAATTGGTAGTGACCGTAATTGCTACAGGCTTCGAGCATAGTCAACGCGCGGCGGAAGCTCCTCGCCGTCAACAACAGCCGATCAACACGCCTGGCAATCGTCCGACACCAGTTTCCAATACGAATAACAGCCGTGCGAAGGAAGAAGAGGAAGACAAGTCCTTCTTCTCCATGGGCAACCTGGATAATCTGGATATTCCAGCATTCCTGCGCAATCGCCGCCGCAACAAAAACTAAAGCGAAAAACGACTGTCAAAAGCCTTGTTCCCGTCAGTGGGGACAAGGCTTTTTTTGTTGATTGGATGAAAAATGTTAGACAAAAAAACCAAAAAAACACCGGCAAGAATTGACAGACTTTACATACACATTGATATATACTGCTTTTACTGATAGAAGTCGTCCTACTATTTACCATTTTTGCTAGGACACATACTTGCTGCCAAATCGGTCAAAAGATGAGGGGGAAAGCAAGTGGTTGTGTATCTTGATATCATTCTACTCCTGAATGTGGCTATTGATACCTTGTTACTCTGGTTTACTGCTTATTTTCGCAAAGAGCGCAAGGTGTGGTGGAGAATGATAATCGCCTCTCTGTTTGGCTCCGCGTATCTGGTCTTTTTCTTTTTTCCTGTGTTTTCTTCCATGTATCAATGGTGGGTCAAACTGCTCTTTTCTGTCATCATGCTGTGGATTGCTTTTGGGAACAGGAGGTTGTTGTCCTTTGCGCAAAACTTGATCATTTTTTACTTCGTCGCATTTGTGTTCGGAGGGGGAGTGCTTGGGCTACAGTATTTTTTGGCATCGCAAAGTGAAATTGTCAATGGACTGGTTATCACGCATAATGATGGGTTTGGCGTCGGATTCAAGCCTACTTTGGGGATTGTCCTGATCGGTTTTATCCTGATCTTTTTCCTTGGGAAAAGGAGCTACCGTGCAATCCAGGAGCCACGAAGAATCGAAACCTTTCTCGTCGATGTCGTCGTTACGCTAGCAGGGGAAAAAGTCATTTGCCGTGGACTTGTAGACACAGGAAACCAGCTCCACGAGCCGATTACACGCATACCCGTCATGATTATAGAAAATCGCATGTTCGCACATTTGCTTCCGCCGTCGCTTCTCCGACAAGCCGATGAAAACGGTGGAGTGTGGGAGAAGCTGGACGGATCTTGGGACCATTTGCCGCTGGAATGGCAGTCTCGGGTACGCTTGATCCCGTATCGCAGCGTGTCAAGAGGAATGGATTTTTTGCTCGCAATCAAGCCAGACCGCGTCATGGTCGTGCAAGACGGGATTCGTTTTGAAACAGAACGGGTGCTAATCGGGCTTAACCCGATCCCCTTGGCTGCTGATGGCAAGTATCAGGCTATCGTGCACCCAGCGCTAATGGAAACTTATGAAGCGGAAGTTCAACAAGTCATCTTTTGATCACGAAGAAGTCAAGAGAGTTGAATCGGCATCGAAAGCGACGTTCATCTTCGAAGTCCGGTGCTCATGTAGGTTCCCTACACTCCGCTCCTCCTTCTTCAGATTCTCGCCGCTTTCTCGGTGCTGAAAAGCCGACTTTTGAACAGGAAATAAGAGAGGAATCAACCTTTATTCTCAAACAGGAGGGCTAATCATGTATGTAAAACTTCGCCTACAACTCCAATTGACCTGGTACCGAATCTTGCTCTGGCTTGGTGTACGCGCCGAAGAAGTCTATTATATTGGCGGGAGTGAAGCATTGCCTCCACCGTTGACCAGAGAAGAAGAGGAGCTGTTGCTCGGACGACTGCCGTCCGGTGATCCGGCTGTCCGCGGTATGTTAATTGAACGCAATCTTCGTCTGGTCGTTTACATCGCCCGCAAGTTTGAGAATACGGGGATTAACATTGAGGACTTGGTTAGTATCGGCACCATCGGCTTGATCAAGGCAGTGAATACCTTTGATCCAGACAAGAACATCAAGCTGGCAACGTATGCTTCTCGTTGTATCGAAAACGAAATCCTCATGTATCTTCGCCGAAATAATAAAATTCGTTCTGAGGTATCTTTTGATGAACCGCTTAACATTGACTGGGATGGCAATGAGCTGTTGCTCTCAGATGTTCTCGGTACGGAGAATGACACGATTTATAAAAATATCGAGGACCAAGTGGATCGAAAGCTGCTGAAAAAAGCACTGGATAAACTGTCTGACCGCGAGAGAATTATCATGGAGCTGCGCTTCGGCTTGGCGGGAGAAGAGGAAAAGACTCAAAAGGATGTTGCGGATTTGTTGGGAATCTCACAGTCGTATATTTCACGTTTGGAAAAGCGAATTATAAAACGGTTGCGAAAAGAATTCAACAAGATGGTCTAACGCATATTTTCCCAGCTTGGGGGGATACTGTTCCTAAACCGAAACAGATGGTGGTTTTTGCCACCTTCTTGGTCGGCTACGCGTCAGTTACGCGGCCTTTCAAGACAACCGGGTTAGGGACTTTTTTCTTGCTTCGAGGAGGGAAAGACGTGACGCGCAATAAGGTAGAGATATGCGGGGTAGATACCTCCAAGCTTCCGGTGTTGACAAACAAAGAGATGCGGGAATTGTTTGAGCGCCTGCAAAGTGGAGAGCTGGCGGCCCGCGAGAAGCTGGTCAACGGCAACTTGCGATTGGTGCTAAGCGTAATCCAACGGTTCAACAATCGCGGAGAGTTCGTGGATGACTTGTTTCAAGTGGGCTGCATCGGGTTGATGAAAGCGATCGACAACTTTGATCTCGGGCAAAATGTGAAGTTTTCCACGTATGCCGTACCGATGATCATCGGAGAAATTCGCCGCTATTTACGGGATAACAATCCGATTCGCGTTTCCCGCTCTTTGCGAGACATCGCGTACAAGGCCTTGCAGGTGCGTGACAATTTGACCAACAAACATTCGCGAGAGCCTACCATTATCGAGATTTCTCAGGAATTGAACGTAGCCAAAGAAGATGTCGTGTTTGCACTCGATGCGATCCAAGATCCGGTTTCATTGTTTGAACCGATTTATCAGGATGGTGGCGATCCGATTTACGTCATGGATCAGATTAGTGACGAGAAGAACAAAGATGTCACGTGGGTAGAGGAAATTGCACTTCGTGAGGGAATGCAGCGGCTAGGTGACCGAGAAAAAATGATATTATCCATGCGCTTTTACGAAGGAAAAACGCAGATGGAAGTAGCAGAGGAAATCGGTATCTCACAGGCACAGGTCTCCCGATTAGAAAAAGCGGCAATTGCCCATATGCAAAAGCACGTTCAATCGTAATGAGAAACGACATAGGTGACCCGGCGGTCTTGTACCGTTCGGGTTTTTTGTATGAGCGGAAAGGTTAGATTTCAATCGCCTTACTTTTTGGCAAAGAAGCGGACATATTCCTATTTGGACTCATATACTGAAAGTAACGGAGAAAAGAAGGTGAGGAAGAATGGTAAAAATCTCTGACTTCCAGACCAAAGAAGTGGTAAATATTCTCGATGGGAAACGGCTTGGGCAGATTTCAGATTTGGAGATCGATCTGCGTCACGGGCGTGTAGAGGCTATTGTTGTACCGGGACCAGGAAAATTTCTCGGCTTCTTTTCTGCCGGGAATGATTATGTCATTCCTTGGCGCAATATTGTGAAGATCGGGAAAGATGTGGTTCTTGTTCGGATGGAAGAAGCACTTAAAGTTGAAGTGAAAACTTCAGGCGGAGATGAATACTAACGTGAAAGGGAGAAAGGCACGGATAGCCTTTCTTTTCTTTTCGGCTATGGTATGATTAGCCATATGAGGAAGGTGACAGCATGAGAGAACCATTTGTCAGGGTAGAGGATAAGTCAATCTTATCGTTAACAGAGTGGGAGCAACAATTTCCTGGATTAGTGGCGGGGTTTACCATTCGCTCAGGCGGGGAAAGTGAACAACCGTACGGGTCTTTTAATATGGGGCTGCATGTGGGTGATGAATCTGCGAACGTAGTAGCCAATAGACGCAAGCTGGCAGAGCAAGTCGGGATGTCATTTTCGGCGTGGACATGCGCCGATCAAGTGCATGGGAATCGGGTATGCCAGGTTACAGCAGGCGGGGCGGGAAAAGAAAGTCTGGAGGACGTCATTTCTGCAACAGATGGTTTGTTTACCCTTGAAAAAGGAGTCATGCTGACCTCGTTTTATGCAGATTGTGTGCCTCTCTATTTTCTACACCCTCAATCAGGTGCAATCGGACTTGCCCACGCAGGCTGGAAGGGGACAGTAGGCCGTATTGCCGAGGAAATGGTGCAGGCAATGACGAAGCACTATCAGGCCAAGCCAGCGGACATTTTCGTTGCAATTGGGCCCTCCATTGGCGGCTGTTGCTATGAAGTTGATGAGCGAATCATGACGCAGGTTCGCACTTGTGCAGGCGATTGGGAAAAAGCAGTGATCTCCTCCACTGGGGATCGATATATGCTGGACCTCCGTCAGCTGAACACAGCGATATTGCTCGAAGCAGGAATTTCCTCCGGGAATATTTTATCCACGCATTGGTGTACAAGCTGCAGAACAGACTTGTTTTTCTCTCATCGCAAGGAAGCTGGGATACAAGGAACTACCGGACGCATGGCTTCCTATATCGGCTGGAAGGAAAACCTGTAGAAGAAAGGGAAGGGTTCGTTATGACCAAGGAACAAGAACTGTTAAAAGAACGGCTGCAATCCATCGAGGCAAGAATTCAGGCTGCTTGCGATCGGGCGAACCGCAAGCGTGAGGAAGTAAAAATTATTGCCGTAACCAAGTATGTCGACGCAGATGCCATTGGGGACTTGCTCGCTATTGGCGTTGAGAATATCGGGGAAAATCGCGTGCAGGATGCCCTGCCCAAGCATGTGCTACACGGCGATAAAGGAATCTGGCATTTTATCGGGCACCTCCAGACGAACAAGGCAAAAGAAGTCGTAGGGAAATTCCCGTACATCCATTCTCTGGATCGACTTTCTTTGGCACAAGAGCTGAATCGACGCGGTGAAGCGCTGGATCATGTCGTAAAATGCTTTTTACAGATCAATATATCCGGTGAAGAGACAAAATTTGGGCTTAGTCCCAATGACGTATTGGCTTTTTTGCGCGAAACCAGTAATATGAAACATATAAGTATCGTTGGATTAATGACAATGGCGCCTGTTGTCGAAAACCAAGAGGAAGCCAGACAGGTGTTCCGTGGTCTCTATGAGTGGAAGCAACGGATTAACGAAATGGCATTCCCGCACGCACAGGTGGAAGAACTGTCCATGGGCATGTCTAGTGATTTTGAAGTGGCCATTGAAGAGGGAGCTACATATATTCGTTTAGGATCGGTATTGGTCAAGCCAGAGTAAAGGAAAGCAGACCAAACCACGGAGTAAGAGAGGAGGAAGAGTATGGGTGTTATGAATAAATTGATGGGGTTTCTGGGGTTAGAAAACGAGGAATACATCGAAGAGACAACAACGGTGGAAGAGGAAAGAGAAGAGCAAGAGTCCTCGCACAAACGCCAGCCACCGATCAATCGAGCTAACAACGTAGTACCGTTTCAAGCACGGGAAAAGGAGGGAATCCGTTTGATTCTCTGTGAACCCCGTCATTACAGCGACGCACAGGATATCGCTGACAACCTGCGTCATCGTAGACCTGTTGTGGTCAATCTTCATCGCGTGGAAAAAGACCAAGCCAAGAGAATTATCGACTTTTTGAGCGGAACGGTATATGCATTAAACGGTGATATCCAAAAGGTCGGAGACACGATCTTCGTGTGCACACCTGACCATGTAGATATTCAGGGTACGATCTCCAGT
Organism: Brevibacillus sp. HB1.3; assembly: GCF_013186635.1. Classification (NCBI taxonomy): domain Bacteria; kingdom Bacillati; phylum Bacillota; class Bacilli; order Caryophanales; family Paenibacillaceae; genus Brevibacillus; species Brevibacillus sp. HB1.3. Next base: position 231,920 of record NZ_JABMIT010000003.1, read on the forward strand.
GTGCTGGAAGAGTAGCCTTTTAAGACGAATGTAAAAGGGTGAGCTAATGAAAGTTTTCATTGATGTTTTAGATTTTGCCTTTACGGTATATCAATACATGATTATTGCTTACATTTTGATGTCATGGGTTCCTCAAATGAGAAGTACAGGCATCGGTCAGTTACTGGAAAGACTGGTTGAGCCTTATTTGGCGCCATTTCGCCGGTTTATCCCACCGCTCGGCTTCATCGATATCTCCCCGATTGTCGCATTGATTGCCCTGCGCTTTGCCCAATCCGGACTGTACGCCATTTTGAACCAAATCATGTTCTAGGCGAGTGAAACGATGAGCATATTTGACCATTTTTCAAAAGAAGAACGTCCCTTTGTTGAACGGGCGCTGGAAATGCTGACGCAAGTAGAGCGGAAGCAGGCCATGCGCCTTACTGATTTTGTAGACCCGAGGCAGTTGCTGATTTTTCAGAGTCTATCCTCTCAAGTAAGAGATGTGAAGGTTTCTCCATATGGAGGATACGAGGGTGCTGAGCGAGTTCGTATTATCATCCATCCGGAGTACCTCCCAGTAGAACCTGATGATTATCGCCTTACCCTATTGGCAATCAAGGCAGATCAGCGCTTTCATGTGCTGGAGCATCGAGACGTGATGGGGGCGATGCTGGGTGTCGGGATGAAGCGGGAGAAATTCGGAGATATGCTGACAGATTCAGCGGGCAGCTATGCGATTGTAGCAGAGGAAGTTGCTGATTTTGTCTGTGCGCAGGTGACACAAATTCACCGGACATCTGTTCAGTTTGAGCGGGTAGCATGGGAGGCGTTCACACCTCCTGCACCCAAATTTGTAGAAAAAACAATCACCGTGCCATCAGGTCGAATTGACGCGATCATCGGAGAAGTACACAATATGTCTCGCGCAAAAGCCCTGGTGCCAATCCGAGCGGGAAAAGTAAAAATCAACTGGAAAGTGATCGAAGACCCGTCTTATCAGCTCCAGATGGGGGATATGGTATCTCTTGCAGGTTATGGTCGGTTCAAAATTCTTGACGTAGCAGGTCCAACGCGTAGCGGACGAATTCGAATGATTGTCGGACTGGTTACATAAGATGGACCAAGGCGCAAAAAATTGTAAAATACGGCAGGAAACACTGCTAATCCTGTCGAAATGATTAAAGACGAATTATCGGGAAAAGTGGGGGGTTCATGTGCCATTAACGCCGTTGGATATACACAATAAGGAATTCAGCACAGGCTTTCGTGGGTATAACATTGACGAAGTGAACGAATTTCTCGATCAGGTGATCAAAGATTTTGAGCTCTTGATAAAAGAGAAAAAAGAACAGGAAGAGCGCGTAGCCATTCTAAATGAGCGCGTAGATTACTATAAGAGCTTGGAAGAAAATTTGAGCAAGTCGATTTTGGTGGCGCAGGAGACAGCAGAGGACGTGAAGTCGAATGCCCGCAAGGAAGCGCAGCTCATCTTGAAAGAAGCTGAGAAAAATGCAGACCGAATCGTCAATGAAGCATTGGCGAAGTCGCGCAAAATCGCAATCGAAATCGAAGAATTAAAAAAACGTGCTTCGGTTTACCGTATGCGCTTTCGGACGCTTTTGGAAGCGCAACTGGAAATGCTGGAGAATGGCGACTGGGACAGTATCGAACAGCCACAGGTTGATTCTCCTGTAACAGTTGAATAAATCATTGACGTTCGAGCAATGATGGTATTATAATGAAAGACAACTTTTTCGAAATAAAGCACAAATCATAGACGATGAACGGGAAGAGTACGTGAGCCAGCACTGCCTAGAGAGTCGGGAAAAGGTGAAAACCCGGCCAGTTGCTTTCGCAGAAAATCACCCGGGAGTTCAATATCCGAAAACCGGAGAACCTTGATGGTTGTACAGGTGAGTAAGTGAGCGCGTCATTCCCGTTACGAATGAGTGAGTGGAACGAATCCGATGTAGGCTTTTTTGTCGTACGGGTTTGTTCAATCAGGGTGGTACCACGGGAGCTTTCTCTCGTCCCTTTTAGGGGATGAGTGAAGGCTTTTATTTATTTAAGGAGTGAATCAGGCCATGGATTACAGCAAAACTTTAGCGCTACCAAAAACCGATTTCCCTATGCGTGGAAATTTGCCAAGCCGCGAGCCACAGATGCAAGCGGTATGGGAAGAGCAAAATATTTACCAACAAGTGTTGGATCGTACAAAAGACCGCCCGTCTTTTGTCTTGCATGATGGCCCTCCATATGCGAATGGAGACATTCATATCGGTCACGCACTGAACAAAATCCTCAAGGACTTCATCGTTCGCTATAAATCCATGGCAGGCTTTTATGCGCCGTACATCCCAGGTTGGGATACACATGGTTTGCCGATTGAGCAAGCGATTATCAATGCACAAGGGCTGGATCGTCGTAGCATCGAAGTGAACGATTTCCGCCAGCGCTGTGAAGAATATGCTTGGTCCTATATCGACAAGCAGCGCGACCAATTCAAGCGTCTGGGCGTTCGCGGAGATTGGGAAAACCCTTATGTAACACTTTTGCCTGAGTATGAAGCCAACCAAATTCGTGTATTTGGTGAAATGGCGAAGAAGGGTTATATTTACAAAGGTCTGCGCTGCGTATACTGGTCTCCGTCTTCTGAGACGGCTCTGGCTGACGCAGAAATCGAATACAAAGACAAGCGTTCTCCTTCTATTTACGTTAGCTTCCAAGTAGCAGATGGAAAAGGCAAGCTGGACACAGAAACAGGCGTTGTGATCTGGACAACGACTCCTTGGACATTGCCAGCAAACCTCGCGATCAGCTTGCACCCTGAACTCGAGTACAACGTCGTGAAGGTTGATGGCCGCAAATTCCTGGTAGCTAACGGTCTGATTGAAGCTGCGAGCAAAGAAATTGGCTGGGAAGGCGTAGAGATTCTTGCGACCTTTAAAGGTCAAGAGCTGGAGGGTGTAGAAACTCAGCATCCATTCTACGAGCGTAAGTCCCCACTCATCTTGGGTGAGCACGTAACCTTGGATGCAGGTACTGGTTGCGTTCATACTGCTCCAGGACACGGGGAAGATGACTTTAACGTTGGTCAAAAATACAATTTGGGTGTGCTTTGCCCGGTAGATCACGAAGGTAAAATGACCAATGAAGCACCAGGCCTTGAAGGTCTGTTCTATGAAGATGCCAACAAAGTGGTTACCGAAAAGCTGAAAGAAAACGGAGCACTCTTGAAGCTCAGTTTCTTCACGCACTCTTACCCACATGACTGGCGTACGAAAAAACCGGTTATTTATCGCGCGACAGAGCAATGGTTCGCATCGATTGACGGATTCCGTACGCAAATGCTCGAAGCGATTAAAAATGTAAAATGGATTCCGCATTGGGGAGAAACTCGTCTGGCTAACATGATTGCGGATCGTGGTGACTGGTGCATTTCCCGTCAGCGTGTATGGGGTGTGCCGATTCCAATCTTCTATTGCAAAGCATGTAATGAACCGATCATTAACGACACGACGATTAACCATGTTGCAGATCTGTTCCGCAAAGAAGGATCGAAAGTATGGTTCTCCCGTGAAGCAAATGAGCTCGTTCCAGAAGGGCTTTCTTGCACCAAATGCGATTGCAACGATTTCCGCAAAGAAACGGATATTATGGACGTTTGGTTCGACTCCGGTTCCAGCCACCAGGCTGTTTTGCGCGAAAGAGGCATTGCTTGGCCAGCTGACATGTATCTGGAAGGCTCTGACCAGTATCGTGGCTGGTTCAACTCTTCTCTCTCGACAGGGGTTGCCGTGTATGGCACAGCTCCTTACAAATCCGTCCTGAGCCACGGCTTCGCATTGGATGGAGAAGGACGCAAAATGTCCAAATCCCTTGGGAACGTCATCGTTCCACAACAAGTGATTGACAAGATGGGCGCAGATATCTTGCGTCTGTGGGTAGCTTCTGTTGATTATCAGGCTGATGTGCGCATTTCCGATGCGATTCTGAACCAAATCGCTGAGGTGTACCGCAAAATCCGCAATACGTTCCGCTTCCTGTTGGGTAACCTGGATGGATTTAATCCAGCAACAGACCGCGTAGCGTACGAAGAGCTGGGAGAGCTGGATCGTTATGTTCTGGCGAAAGCAGCAAAAGTTGCGAAGCGTACACGCAAAGCGTACGATGAATATCAGTTCCATACCGTTTTCCATGCGGTTCACAACTTCTGCGTGATTGATTTGTCCGCGTTCTATCTGGATATTTGTAAGGATCGTCTGTATGTAGAAGCACCAGACAGTCTGAAACGTCGTGCTGCACAGACAGTGATGTACGATTGCTTGCTCAGTCTGGTGAAGCTGGTTGCTCCACTCTTGCCGCATACAGCCGACGAGGTGTGGGCGTTCATTCCAGGCGTGGAAGAGAAGAGTGTGCAGTTGACAGATATGCCAGAAGGCGACGAACAACATCTCAGCTTTGCTGCAGAAGCAGAGAGCAAATGGGATGCGTTCCTGGAGATCCGTGACGAGGTTCTCAAAGCCATGGAAGAAGCGCGCCGCAACAAGGTGTTCGGTAACTCCGTTGATGCGAAGCTGGCTCTGTATCCACAAACGGAAGAAGTTGCGAAAACATTGGCAGCAATGGACGATCTCGCTGACCTGTTCATCGTGGCTCACGTGGATGTACACAGCGGGTCTGCTCCGGCAGAAGCGGTACAACTCGAAGGAATTGCTGCTGTGGTCTCTGCCGCAGACGGTGGAAAATGCGAGCGTTGCCGCGTAGTAAAACCTGATGTTGGCACTCGCGAGTCGCACGCGTCGCTCTGCGTACGTTGTGCTGATATCGTCGAACAACATTACGCACATGTAACCGAATAAAATCGGTTGATGAACCTGTCATTCCCTTTGGGGGTGGCAGGTTTTTTGTTGGTCATATTTCCTTCGGGACCAAGACATACTACCTGTTGAGGAAACCAAACAAAGGTGGTGTACAGCGTGGACCAAAAGATGGTGGCCAGCTTCCGGGAAAAGCTGCTGGAACAGAAAAAAGAACTGGAAGACCGCGTACAGGACCATTATGGCATGAGAGAACCGATGACAACTTCTTTGCAGGAGTTCTCCATGTACGATAATCATCCGGCAGATATCGGCAGCGAGATGTTTGAACGGGAAAAAGATTTGGCTCTAGACAGTCTCGATCGAGAGACGTTAAAAGAGATTGATCAAGCGCTACAGCGTATGGAGGAAGGCACCTACGGCCTGTGTACCGTCTGTGGAGAGCAAATACCTGTGGAGCGACTGGAAGCATTGCCACAGTCACAAACGTGCAAGGAGCACGCACCAGCGCCAATAGTCAATGAGTCGCGGCCGATTGAAGAGGAGTTTTTACAGCCACCATTCGGACGTACGTCATTGGATGAAAAAGAAGGACAGAACGGATTCGACGGTGAGGATGCTTGGCAAATTGTCGAGTCATGGGGGACATCCAGCACGCCTTTTTCGTACCAGGGACCCGACAAAACGGATTACGACGAAATGTATATCGAGAGCAATGAGCCAGATGGCTTTGTGGAAGCCGTAGAGGAGATCGGTTATACCGATATTGAGGGCTATCACGGACCGGACAGTGTGCATTTTATGAGAAGCGGGACGTATGAGGAGTACATGAGAAAAGGAGAAGGGAAAGGAAACTTCCTCTCCTATGACGACTATGAGGGAGAGCAAGCAGAGCGAGAGGGCATGGATGACTATTCGTGATCAGGTAGCGATCGCAGACCTGCAAATTGAGCGCGTGGAAACGTACCCGCTTCTTCATCGTCTATCGCAAGCTTACGGTGATGCGAATGGGTATAAGCGTTATCGAACGAGTTATCTCATTCGGATTATCACACGGGCTGGAATAGATGGCTGGGGAGAAATTATCGATTGGCTGCCGACGCTCCACAAGGGTTTTTGTGAGCGCATCATTCCGGACTTGCTGGGAAAGCAGGTGGATGACAGAGTAGCCATTGTCGATGTCATAGGAAAGTGGCATCAGCGATCAGCTTCAGGTGTCAGTATGGCCTTTACGGAAATTTTGGCGAAAGCGGCAGGGGTATCTGTGTGCCAACTGTGGGGAGGGCAGATTCATTCTGGTATCCCGGTATATGCTTCGCTCCAATCCTACCGTGAAACAGAAGACTGGATGCAACAGTCATGGAAGCAAGTCAGCCAGCAAGTTGACAATGGCTTCAAGATGGTGAAAGTGAAAATTGGCGGGCACTCTGTTCAAGAGGATCAGACGCACATTGAAAAACTGATGAATTTGCTTCCCGAAAAAGTTCAAGTAGCAATAGATGCCAATCAGAGCTATGACTTTGCGACTGCAAGGAAGTGGGCAGGGCTTTTTTCCCGTTATGGCAATTGGCTTTGGCTGGAGGAGCCGATGCCTATGGATCGTACAAACGAATATGTCAAGCTTCGTTCGTCATTATCCATTCCGCTTGCTGGCGGAGAAAACTTGATCCGTTGCGCACAGTTTTTGCCCTTGTATAAGGAGGGGGCCATCGATATTGCACAGCCTGACCTGATGCATACGGGAGGCATTGACGATTATCGAACACATTTGCAAATGGCCCGTCAGTTTGGTTATCGCGTGTCTCCGCATTCCTTTGATGGCTCGCTGGCACGATTGTATACGTTATTTGCACAAGCTTGCTTGTTAGCATGGACGAAGATGGATAGCCATCCAATTGAGCCTGTCGAATGGGACGTGATGGAGAACCCCTTTACACAATTGTTTCCACTACGACCCATGAATGGCGAAGTGACGCTACCCACTGGGGTGGGAATAGGCGTTGAACCTGACTGGGAGATTATTAACGCGTTGCGCTGGGACGGTAGCGCTTATGCGTAAGACAAGGAGTTTCGTATGGCACAAAATGCGAAAAACCTAATTGGGCTTGTCGGGGTTCCATTAGTGATGGTGCTGGGCAACTCGATGCTGATCCCTGTACTGCCTACAATGAAAACGGAAATGAAGCTCACGTCCTTACAGTCGAGCTTGTTGATCACGGCTTTTTCGATTGCAGCAGGTATTGTTATCCCTTTTGCCGGCTATTTGTCGGATCGATTTGGGAGAAAAATTGTCATTATCCTCTCCCTTGCCCTGTATGGTTTGGGTGGTTTGGTCGCAGGGCTTGCCGCGTTGTGGATCGATCAACCTTATATGGCCATCATGGGAGGGCGTATCCTGCAGGGAATCGGTGCCGCCGGAACAGCCCCCATCGCGATGGCATTGGTAGGGGATCTGTTCGATGGCGCATCGGAGAGTAGGGCATTGGGGCTCTTGGAGACATCCAATGGAATGGGAAAAGTATTAAGTCCGATTTTTGGCTCCTTGCTAGCTCTCATTTCTTGGTACATGGTCTTTTTAGCTTTTCCGATTATTTGTGGGGTCGTCCTCCTGATGTTTTTATTTCTGACCAAGGAAAAGAAACAGGAGAAGAAGCCGCTCCCCGTCAAGCAGTACATGCATTCGATCGCGCAAGTGTTCAAGCAGCATGGAAAATGGCTTGTCCCCGCGTTTTTTATAGGGAGCATCTGCTTGTTCACGTTGTTTGGTGTACTGTTTTACCTCTCTGATTTATTGGAGGAAAAATACAAGATTGATGGTGTCATCAAAGGCTTCTTTTTGGCGATTCCCTTGCTCGTAATGAGTATAGCGGCATACGTGACAGGAATCATCATTAAAAAGAAGCTGAAGCTGATGCGTCTGTTTGTGATAATCGGCATGTTTTTGTTGGCTACGTCTTACGTTCTGACCAGCTTTGTCCAAGGGGCTTATATCCTGATTGGTATTTTGGTCATCGGCAGCGTGGGGACGGGGATGATTTTACCGTGCTTGAACTCCATGATTGTTGGGGCCGTACAAAAAACAGAGCGGGGCATGATTACTTCCTTGTACAGCGGTGTCCGTTTTATCGGTGTTGCGATTGGCCCGCCTATTTTTACCTGGTTGCTCGGAATTTCCCGAACGGTCATGTTTCTATCAATCGCAGGTTTATCGCTCGTTTTCGCAGTAGTTGCGATCTTTTTCTTGAAGCCAAAGCAGGTCGAGCAGCAAGGACAGGGGACAAAAGACAGCGAGACGAAAGCGTGGCGGCAAGTATCAGAGGTATTGGGAATTGAACCGGAAACGGTACATGAGCAACAGCGTGAGAGAGCCATCGAAAGGTATGGTTTTGATCCAAATGAGCTCGTCAAGCGTGTGTTGTCGGGAAAGAAGGAAAAGGAAAAACAATAAACAGGCTGTCTCTGCCGGTCAGTCTCACCGATACAACGTCGGAGAGCGGTAGGGACAAGCCTGTTTATGATGGCTAGGACTCAGCGAACGGATGGCGCAAAGCTCGTTCGAGTGCGAGCGGATACACATCATCTTGCAAAATGCGACTAAACTCCTGATTGCCTTTTACATCCCGCGGGATATCCGCAAACACAATGGTGGCAAGCACATCTGAGCCGCTTGGCTGGTTTGTATAATGCGCTACCTTGGCGATATAAATGTCTTTTCGCATCGAGTCGTCGATGGTGTACTGTCCGATGCGCTCAATCCCTTCCAGAATGGCGCCAGTTTCTTCATAGACCTCACGCACTGCCGCTGCCAGGCTGCTTTCACCCACTTCTACTTTTCCCCCTGGTAGCTCCACACCCCGTTTACGATGGCGCGTAAATAACAGCTTACCTTGATAAAAAGCAAAGATCAGCACGTGACCGGCTTGGTGGTTACGATATTCTTCTGGGGAAAAGGTTAGCTTGACAGGTAAGCCGAAATCGTCGTTAAAAGCGTACATGCAATGCTCTCCTTCTACAGGCTCATTGATTTGGTGTTTTGGATTTGCAAGGAAAGATGTTTGACCGCCTTCATCGCTTGACCAACTGCTAGAGACAAACTCGCATAAGCGGCTCCGTTGCTCACGTCTCCGATAGCGTATATCCATGGAGAATTGACTCGGTGATACGAATCGGTTTGCAAATACTCATCGCCAAACGTGTCCAAGCCTTTGAGACCAGCTGTGTTTCCATGAACGCCAATTCGTGGCAAAATCCAATCGACTACGATCGTCTCCGGATTACCTTCTCGCGTAGAGGTGAGTGACAAAACAGTCCGTGCCTCTTCGTCCTGATAGTCGCTAACTTGTGTTTCCCACAGGACTTGAATGTTGGGGAGGCCTGTGATTTTCTTTTGCCACTCCGGCCGAGCACGCCACTTATTGCTCCGAACCAGCAGATATACCTGTCGGGCATGCAAACTCAAATTCGCAGCACTCTCTAATGCACGATCTCCTCCGCCAATTACGGCGATATCTTGCCCGGAGATGGTGTGCGCTTGGGCAGTTGTAGAAAACCAAGGCGACAGGACGCTCGGACAACCAGCTAGGGCCGGGATTTCATTCCAGCCAACGCCTGTAGCAATGAGTAAATAGTCGACACGATAAACGGATTTGGAAGTGGTCACCTGTTTCGTTTCCTGATCAATGGAAAGAATGGTCTCGTTCAATCGTATGTTTTGCTGCTGGATGAAAGGATGTTCGATCAGTACCTTTACAAGGGCAGCTCCCTGGTCATATACAAGGGGCGGAAAGTCGGTAATCTCGTTGTAAATGTGATGCAGTTGGCCGCCGAGTCTATCCGTTTTTTCGATAAGAAGACAAGAAAGACCTAATCGTTGGCACCATATTGCTGCGGACAACCCTGCGATGCCGCCACCTGCGATCAGCACCTGTATGTGTTCCACTCTCAAGTCCCTCCGATTCCCTTATTCATCTATCCGATTTTCCTCAGTTTTAGACTACCTGTTTCGATTCGCAAGTGCAAGAACTCAGAGGGAAAACCGCTCGAGTTGAATCGGCAGGATTCTACATTTTCACGGAAGATTGTGGTAAAATGGGACGAAAGTTTTCCAGAATATATTGAAAAATGAAAAGCCCGAAGCACTATGGACCCCGTAATACGAAAAAGGAGTGAACCGAACGTGCAAGCCAAGAATGACAAGCCTCAAGCTCCTGCAAAACAGCCGCGTAAACGGATGAAGCGTGGCCAGCGAAGCAAGCGGATGTATCTGCTCTTGGCGGGTTGCTTATTCCTCTGTTTGTTGGCCGTAGGAGCAGGCCTCACCCTCAACCAGTTAGACAAGACCCTGGACGTCGTAACGGTAGACCCTTACAAGCTGCCGGATCAACCCGCTGTAGAGAAGCCGTACGAGCAAAAGAAATCAATCGCTTTTGTCATCGTCGGGGTGGATACGCGCAAAAACATCGGCATGTTAAACACAGATGTCCTCATCGTTGCTGTCGCCAATCCGGTTACGCAAAAGCTGAGCATGGTTTCGTTGCCACGTGATACCCGCGTTCAAATCCCAGGCTATCCCGGCTATCACAAGGTCAATGAAGTATTTGCATTAGGGGAAAATATCAGGAAAGATGCGGAAATCAAAGGGAAGCCTGTCACAGAAAATGGCATGACGATGCTCAAAAAAACCTTGAATCACATGCTGGGGATCTCGGTTGAACATTATGTGCAGCTTGACTTTGAAGGCTTTACAGCGGTCATTGACAAGTTAGGCGGCATTACAGTTGACGTAGATCGCGATCTCGTATACGAATTGCCGAAGCAAGGGGTATACCGCAATTTGAAAAAAGGGAAGCAAGTATTGAACGGCGAACAGGCACTCGGCTTCGTCCGTCATCGCATCGACAGACGTGGAGACGCTTACAATTCGAGCGACTTCGATCGCAACCGCAGACAGCAGCAGGTGATTCGTGCCGTGGCAGAAAAGAGCATGTCGATGGATGGATTATCGAGTTTGACAGTTGTACTGGATACCGTTGGTCAGCATATCAAAACCGATCTCTCGAAAGACCAAATTAAAGGATTGGCACTCGATTTTGCCAGCTTTTCGTCAAGCAACATGGTTACTTTGAATAATGGGGCGATCTGGAGTTCTCCTTATTCCTTGTGGCCGAGGGAGAACATGCAAGCAGTTAGAACTGCCCTGCAAACAGAAGTGGGTGTAGCCGGACCGGGCGAACAGCTCAGTGATGCAGCTGTAGCAGAAGTAGCAAAAGTCGAAATGAAAGCGGAGAAGAGAACGCCAGCTCCAAATTCTAAGTCTAAAACAGGGACAAAAGAACAGCCAAAAACATCAAAACCAGCGACAACACCAAAACCTAATTCAGAATCGACACAGGAGCCTGCAACACCTCCGACTGTTCCAGATGGCAATGGCGAACTTAATCCTGCGCCGACGGATAGTAATATGCCGCCACCAGATATTTTGGCCCCGCCTGCACCGGCGACAGATAGTGCTGACATCGGGCAAACTGGATGATCTTGAGCACACCCCCCAGGCAAAAGCACATATTCTATCGTACATAGACTGTCTTGCCTCTGCTGGGAAGGAGAGTGTGTACGTGATGAAAAATCTGCAAGAGACCATGAAGCAGTTGCAAAAAGCATCCGAAAGTTTGTCCAAGCTCGGTTTTAACCCAGATCACCCGTGGAAAGCATTGAGCCAGATGGGACAGGTGCTGGATACAAACTTTTGGGAGAATATCGCGACGCTTAATAAGCAAGCTGCACAAAAAACGGCCGCTGATGCCGCGCCAACTGTACCACCCGTGAAAAAGAGAAAAAAAAAGACGAAGGAAAAACCGATGCGATTCGTGCAGGCTGACGATTCGCATTTTTCCCCAGTCTCGGATATCTTCCAGTCAGAGCAAATGGTCATTGTGTCCTGTGAACTGCCGGGCTTTGATCGCGATAGTCTGGAGATTACTCTCTCCGAGCAACGTTGGCTAGAGATCAAGGGGATCATCAAAGGGAATGAGCATCAGGGGCTTCGTACACAAGGGGAAAGAAGCTACGGCCCCGTTTATCGAAAGCTGGCTCTTCCGGTTTCCGTCAGTTCAAAAGGGATGAGGGCCCAATATCAGGACGGATTGTTAGAAATCTATTTGATGCGTGGTAGGGCTGCGAACGAAGGGAAAACAACATTTAAGGCGAGCTTGTAAAAACAGGTGTAGTCGACACATCAAAAAAGAACCTGGATTCTTCCGCCAGGTTCTTTTTATTGCACATAGACAGACGCGATGATATAATCAGTTCACGACTGTTATTATTTTTTAGATCACAATTAACGCATCTTATATCATTATCGTATCATGCTGCTGAACTCTTGTCAAATGTTTTTCTCATTTGAATGGTTAGGGGAGATATTGAATGAGTTCTTTGGTTCTCGGTTTTCAGGAAATGAAAAAGACGCAGCTTTTGCTCGTTGGCGGAAAAGGGTTACATTTAGGGGAATTATCAAAAATTCAAGGAATACAAGTACCAGAGGGTTTTTGCGTGACAACAGTGGGATATCAAAAGATGGTCGAATCAAACGACATGTATCAAGCATTGTTGGATCAACTAACCATGTTAACAGTACAAGACCGAGAACAAGTTGGAGAAATCAGCAGGAAGATTCGAGAAAGTATTATGGAAGCAGAGATTCCTTCCGATGTTGTGAAAGCCGTTACTCACTCTCTCTCCCAATTTGGAGAGGAGCATGCTTATGCAGTGCGCTCTAGTGCGACAGCTGAAGATTTACCACATGCCTCTTTTGCCGGTCAACAAGACACCTATTTAAATATCATTGGCAAAGAAGCAATCTTGCAGCACATCAGCAAATGCTGGGCTTCTCTTTTTACGGATCGCGCGGTCATCTACCGTATGCAAAATGGATTTGAGCACAGTCACGTTTATTTATCCGTTGTCGTTCAAAAGATGGTTTTCCCACAGGCTTCCGGGATTTTATTTACCGCTGATCCCATTACATCCAACCGGAAGTTGCTATCCATCGATGCTAGTTTTGGGCTTGGAGAGGCACTTGTCTCTGGCCTGGTTTCTGCTGATTGTTATAAAGTGCGGGAAGCAGAAATCGTCGATAAGCGGATAGCAACCAAAAAATTGGCTATCTATGGACGAAAAGAAGGCGGAACAGAGACACAGCAAATCGATCCTGTTCAGCAAAAGACGCAAACACTTGCAGATGAACAAATTTTGCAACTGGCACGCATTGGAAGACAGATCGAGGCTTATTTTGGGGCCCCGCAAGATATCGAATGGTGTTTGGTTGATGACACCTTTTATATTGTCCAGAGCCGGCCGATTACAACTTTATACCCGATCCCTGAAGTGAATGATCACGACAATCACGTCTATGTATCTGTTGGCCATCAACAAATGATGACCGACCCTATGAAACCATTAGGACTGTCTCTTTTCCTGCTAACGACTTCTGCACCCATGAGTAAAGCGGGGGGAAGGTTGTTTGTTGATGTTACAAAAATGTTGGCTTCACCTGACAGCAGACAAACCATACTAGATACTCTGGGACAATCCGATCCGCTTATCAAAAACGCACTGATGACCGTCATAGAGCGAGGCGATTTTATACAATCGTCCTCAAATGATAAAAATGAACAGAATCCCGGTAAAAGCAATAATGGTATGTCGGCTTTCGGTTTTCAAGAACAATTCGAAAACGATCCGACAATTGTTTCTGATTTGATTAAGCGGAGTCAAAAATCGATTGAAGAGGTAAAGCATAACATCCAAACGAAATCAGGGTCGGATTTATTTGATTTTATTCGAGAAGACATCCAGCAATTAAAGAAGATTATATTTGATCCACAAAACATCGGTGTGATTACGGCTGCTATGAATGCTTCAAAATGGATCAATGAACACATGAACATGTGGTTGGGGGAAAAAAACGTAGCAGACACGCTTACTCAATCTGTGGCAAACAATATTACTTCGGAAATGGGTCTGGCGCTCATGGAGGTTGCGGATATCGTTCGTCCTTATCCAGAAGTCATTGATTTTTTACAGCATGTAAAAGATGATAACTTTTTACATGAACTGGTTCAGTTTGAAGGTGGACAGGAGACGCAAGACGCAATCTATGCCTATCTCACGAAATACGGGATGCGATGTTCGGGAGAAATCGATATAACGAAAACGCGTTGGAGTGAAAAACCAATCATGCTTGTCCCCATGATTCTAGGTAACATCAAAAACTTTGAACCGAATGCTGGCAAGCGGAAATTCGAACAAGGGCGACAGGAAGCTTTGGAAAAAGAACATGAGCTATTAGCGCGACTCATGCAATTACCGGATGGTGAACAAAAAGTAAAAGAAACCAAACAAATGATCGACCTCCTTCGCAATTTTATCGGCTACCGGGAATATCCAAAATACGGCCTGATAAATCGCTACTTCGTTTATAAGCAGGCTTTACTGAAAGAAGCCGAACAACTCGTACAAACAAAGGTCATTCATGAAAAAGACGATATATACTATCTCACTTTTGAAGAGCTTCATGAGGTCGTACGCACAAATAAATTGGATGATCAGATCATCAATAAACGAAAAGATGAGTACAAGTTTTTTGAAAAACTGACTCCCCCACGTGTAATTACGTCTGATGGTGAAATCATTACAGGTGAGTACAAACGAGAAAATCTGCCAGCCAATGCGATTGTAGGTCTGCCTGTTTCTTCCGGAGTCATAGAGGGACGAGCACGCGTCATCTTAAACATGGAAGCTGCTGATCTAGAAGATGGCGATATATTAGTCACCTCCTTTACTGATCCTGGCTGGACACCGTTGTTTGTATCCATAAAAGGTCTAGTCACCGAAGTTGGAGGACTGATGACCCATGGAGCAGTTATCGCGCGTGAATATGGCTTACCAGCTGTTGTCGGCGTGGAAAAGGCTACAACACTGATAAAAGACGGACAACGAATTCGCGTGCATGGAACAGAAGGGTATATTGAAATATTGTAGTCAGGGAGGCCTCGTGCCTCCTTTTTTGTTTCTTTTTTTGGCCAAAATAAAAACAGTGTCAATGAAAAAACATTAACACTGCAAGGATTAGATGTTCCCAAACATCGGTTGATCGACGACATTGGGGTCCAAAGTATTGGTTGCGTTGACACCATTGAGCGTATTTACGACGTTACCTGTGTTGCCGCCTCCTGAACCGGAGAATGTCTTGGCGGCTGTTTTTGGCGATATGTTGAGGGTGTCTCCGAAGTTAACGGTACCTGAATTGTTATTGATATTGACAGCTCCAATGACAGAAGGCAAAGCTTACTCCCTCCCTCCAGTTTTTGGCTCTTCTCGGAAAATGTGACGAATATTTACGACTCGAGTTTCGAGTTTTATGGATTCGTTCGAACCAACATGGACGACAGAGGATCCTGCGACGAAAGGGACTTCCACTTTTCGAATGAAAATGTACGGGCAGTCGTGGAACGTATCGATGCAAATCGTATCTGAGAGACTAGGGGGAGTTAAAGGAACGGAAAAGGCCGAGTAATTCTCAAACATAAATTCATTTTCATAGAAGATGGCCTGCTCACGTTGGACGGCTAATATGTTCGTGACAGCATCAATCTGCCGGGAATCACCTATTTGCAGAACAGATGAGGTATCGACCGAGAGAACATCCAGCTTATGGACATGACTGGTCCTTCGGTACATGGTGACATCCTCCTTATGAAGCAGGTATGGCAGTATCAATCGGGATCGTGGCTCCGACAATCATTTTTTCGGGTGGCGTTTCATAAATCGCTCTAAGGTCTACTGTCTGTGTGTCCCCAATAAACAAGGAAGCGGTAGAAGTGAGAGCACTGACGGAGACCCTCTTTACACAAATGGTTTCGTTTATCACTTGATACCTCATCATGGTTCGTTCACCTCACGAGGCAAATTTTTCAGGAATGTTTCGCAGGTCTTGTCGATATCCCGTTTCACTTTTTGGACGGTATTTTGTACGAAAACATCGAGCTGCTCTGGTTCTAGTTCATCGGTCGAAAGCTCGCTCAGATAATACTTAATCCGTTGATCGATCTGCTTTTTAATGTCATCCAAGATAAACGCTCGATAATTGTTATCGAGTGGATAATTGCACTCTGTCTCGATTCTTTCAAGAACGAGGTAGGCATCTGACTCTAAGTATTGATAAATTTCTTTCTGGACACGGGCAAAAAGTGGGGTATTGCTTTGATGCGGATTAGGGATATCCATCGACTGATTGATGGAAAAATCACCGATCCCTGCATCATTTCCTTTTGGATTTAAACCGATATTGAGAGTCCCTTCCAGTCGCTCGACCTTTAGCAGATCGAATTTGTACTCGTTTTTGATGACGGAAGGAATCTGTTTTTCCTTGAGATCATTTACATCTTGCTGTAGCTGTTCAATCATTTGCTTCAAATTCTCGATCTTATTGTTTTGCAATTGTATATAGTCATGTAACTGTTGAAGATACTTCATCATTTCGGGATCCATGTACATGACGACCATCCTTCTTCATCTAGCATACAACGAATTAGCCAAGCCGTGAAAAAAACCCTGGGCGTATGAGTGAAGGCTGAACCAATGGAATGAGGGGCACGAATTCTTCCAAACTGGTTCTGGGCAGTGGCCCCACCTGTGGAGCTGGCTCTGTGTATCCGCCGGTGTTGTACAGCTTGGATACGGGCTTAATAATCCCAGCGCTTCCTATTTGGCACACGGAAGAGTTGCTTATGCCTTCGATCTTGAGCGAATTGATTACGATATGTTGCGTCACAAAAAAATTCATGCGAAATCGCGTCCCTTTGCCCTGAAATCGTTCGTTTCTTCTACAAAAAGCGGGATATCATTATCGGATTGTTCATTGACGTAGACGACGCTACGTGGAATTTTAAAGGACAGATTGGTACCAGAATTGAATGATCCTCCACCCGCGAAGGTTTTGGCATAAGTGGTAGGTGCGATTTTACGGACGTCTCCGACATTGAAAACGCCGCCCACGTTGTTTACATTGATGACTCCAACGAATGCTGGCATGTTCGGCACATCCTTTTGGGAGAGATCCTCTCTGTATTGTATGTCGTAGGCCATTGGGTGTTCATACCTGTTTTTGCGACCGAACTCATGTGAGTAGCATACGATGTATGGATAGGCGCGAGTTTAGGAAAAGGAGAAAAAGTTCTATGAATATGAAGGTGACGAATAAAAAAATAGACGTCGGTGATTTCAGCTTTGGAGGAGTAACTAAGTCGTCGATTGTGCTGATTGGGGACACCGATGTACTTTCCTGCTTCTCTATTTTTGATACGCCGCCACATTCCGTGATTTATTCCCCCCAGGTTCCTCTCCAGCCATTAGACCTTGGTTTGCGAAGAGGGTAGCGGCGGTTTTTACGCATTCGCGTATTTGGCCTGATAGTGGCTGAGAGTCAGCAACGGCCAAATCCAACGATAGCTGTGATAAGCAAAGTAAGTGCCTCCAGGGCGTCCCCCGCCAGTCGGGTAGCGAGTCGTCCAGTCATTTGCTTGATTGTGAGTGAGCAAATAGTGAATCCCTCGTTGCAGCTCTGCCGTCGGCTTAGATGACACGGCTATCAGTGCATCGATTGCCCATGCTGTCTGCGAGGGAGTGCTTGCTCCGAGGGGGACGTACGTTTTTTTGAGGTCACTTTGGCAAGATTCCCCCCAGCCGCCGTCGGGATTTTGGTTGGCAACCAGCCACGCAACCGCTTTTTTGATGGCGGGATCAGTAGGGGAAAAGCCAACCGCCATCAGCCCGGTAATGGCAGCCCAAGTACCGTATAGGTAAGCGATTCCCCAACGTCCATACCAGGAGCCGTCTGATTCTTGATGCTTGAGAAGCCAACGGACTCCTTTTTCTACATGCGGGTCAGTCAATGTTCGTCCGGCATAGTTTCCGAGGAACTCTAAGGTCCTCCCTGTCAAATCGGCAGAGGACGGATCTGTACTGACAGTATTGGCCCCTTCGATGGGCAGGTGGCGAATGAAATCAGCATCTGTATTTCGTTCAAAAGCAGGCCAGCCTCCATCGTCGTTTTGCATGGATAATAACCATTCGAGACCGCGTTTCCAAGCGGCTGCTACTGTCACATCCGTACGGGCCAGCAGGCGTAGAGAGCGCAGAGCAGCTGTCGTATCATCAATATCCGGGTTCATGGTGTTGTAATCAGAAAAGCCCCAACCGCCAGGCTTTCCTTTTGGATTGCGAATTTTCCAGTCACCGTACGTATGCTGTTGTTTACGGAGAAGGTAGCGGTTTGCTTTTTGAATCGCGGGATGCGCGGGAGAAAGTCCGCTTTTTTGCAGCGAAGAAGTCAAGAGCGCTGTGTCCCAGACGGCTGAAGTAGCTAGCTGCAAGTGTGCACCGTTTTCATAATCATAGACACTACCCGTAAGCCCTTGCATCGCTTTTTGGATCAGTGGGTCATTCGGAGAAAACCCCCGTGCAAGCAGCGCAAATATCATGAAAAAGGTAGAGGTCGAATAATTGTACAGCGTACCATCCGGCTCGATTCGCGCCAGGATGTATTGTTCTAGGCGACGTAGAGCGAGCTTGTGTAGCTGTCCGGGTAAAAAGGGGAGCTGCTGCAAGGAATCGTGGATGGTGGCGAGAAACGATTGTCCCTCTTTGAGGAAATTCTCTAGAAAGCGATGCGGATATAGACCGCGAGAAATCGGTGTATCTGCGTATAGATCGGACAAATCTGGTGCATTGTCAGGCTTTTTTACATAGTTGCGATCAGCCACAATCATCATGGGGGCAAGATGGACACGTGCGTACCCGACAAAATCGTAAAAGCTGACGGGGAAGCTCGGGGGCAAGAGAGCGATCTCGACGGGAACGAGAAAATGCGGGGGCCACTGGTATTGGCCTGTCAAGGATGTAGCAAATTTGGTCAGCATGTTCGCTTGTGTCAGCCCACCCTTTTCCAAAATAAACGAGCGTGCCAGAGCCATTCTCGGTTCGTTCTTCGTATATTTGCCTGATAACAGCAGAGCGTAATACGAATCAATCGTCGTAGACAGATGGCCTTCCTGCTCGTCGGGATACAGCTTCCATGCCCCATTATCGTGCTGGAGTGACGTGATGTGAGCAGTGAGCTTCTCCATCAAACGTTCATCATGAATACCTAGCGTACGCAATAGGATGATCATGTGAGAATCTGTCATCGGTGAGCTTTCCAGACAAAAGCGCCATGTGCCATCCTCTTGTTGGCGCTGTAACAAAAAGGCTTGAATGCGGTTGATTTCTTGCTGGACTTCACGCAACTCATTCACCTCCCGATAAAATACGGCGCCTAAGGAAGAGAGGGGGAAGGGCATCGATGGGTTTGTCGTGGTACCAATACGCATCACGTCTGCCGCTTGCCATGAATCTGGGGAAAGTCCGTACGGCGACAGCACCATTGCCAGCACAGGATCAAAAAACGGTAGAGCAGATCAAACAGGAGACACACGCCCACAACCGTGACAACATAGACAGAACGCGCGCTTATTTGTCGTTTTATCAAAAGCATCCACAGGTTCACTGGGCGCTATTGGCACATCTCGTATCGCGTAATGCGGGATGGAGTATGACTGATTTGCGGGGAGAATTATTGCCTCGCTTGCTTCGGACAAAAGAGCAGCAGGATTATTTTTCGTTTTTGGAGCGGGGAAACTGGCTGATTTTTCACGATGCGTACCCTCAATTGTTACTGTATGAAGAGAGTGTCAGGCGACAGACCAACCTTTTTTATTTACTGCCCCATCTGGGCGTCTCTACGTTCATGCAGGCGATCTGGAATCATTTTTGGAAGTCTACAGATAAAGAGCTGCTCGCCATTGCTTTGATCATCAATGAACAAAACTATTTGGAAGAACAGGTCATGAAAGACCCGGCCTATCAAAATTCTGTTGTCCGCACAATCCCGTTTGCCCTGCAGGAGCTTTTGCAACTGAACTTGATCTTGTTTCCCCAGCGGAAAGTGGTCGATGAGCAGGGCAGCTCCTTGCAGCTCGCCGGTGAGCGAGTGTTTCATTTTGCCTCCTTACCAGAGAGAATCCGCTTGGGAAAAAGGTTGTACAGTCTGCTGTTCGGTGGTGCGAATAGGCAGGAGGCAGCGTACGCTTGGGCATTGCAACAGCCACACACAGGTTCGCGAAAAGATTATTGGCCGCATCTTTTTCACGATGTGAATGATACAGTTCCAGGTACGTCTTATCAGGTAAAGCTAACGAACTGTCAGCTGCGCCAAGGGGCAAAGCGGCTGTTTTCCCCAACGCTGCGTCAAGTTTGGAGACCTATCCACCATGAGCCGCCAAAGGCGTTAGATTGGTACAAAAACAAGAGCGATGTATGGCATGTGCTGACACGAGTGGAGGAGACAGCATTTGCAGCAGAGATGAGTGAGGCGCATTGCCAGGCGTTGGCAAAAATCGAGTGGGCTGTCGCAGCCAGGACGAGATTACTTGGCTAACTTGTAGTAAAATAGAGAGGAATCCAGAACGTTAGACCGATCCTCGACGCGTTGCTTAGAGAGTTTTAGAAGGAGCGATTATCATTTGAAGACACTAATTATTGCGGAGAAACCTGACATGGGACGAAATATTGCTGCCGCAATAGATCCTAAAGCGAAAAATAACCGCACCTATTTAGAAGGTGAAAAATATATCATTACGTGGGCAATCGGGCACTTAATTGAACTGGCAGAACCGGAGGCGTACGACCAAAAATATAAAAAGTGGAACATCAATGATCTTCCTATCATTCCCGAGCCGTTTAAGCTAGTACCCAATCGGAAAACAATCGATCAGCTAAAAATAATCGGGCAGTTGGCCAAACGAAGCAATTTGCTGATTAATGCATGCGATGCCGGGAGGGAAGGCCAACACATCTTTTCCCTCATTCAGCGACATCTAAAATTGACGCAACCCGTTAAAAGACTGTGGATCTCGGACTTGACCCCTGAAACGATCAGGAAAGGATTCGCAGAGATGAAGGATGCCGCAGCCTATGAAAACTTAACGAGGGCAGCAAAAGCTCGTAGTGAAGCGGATTGGCTAATCGGGATGAATGGCTCACGTGCATTTACGACCAAACATAACGTGCTCCTCTCTGTTGGACGAGTACAGACCCCTGTCCTCGCGCTCATTTATGATCGACAGAAGCAGATTGAGGCTTTCTCATCGGTTACGTTTTTTCAAGTCGAAGGGCATTTTTCGCAGGGGGAGAGGACGTACAAGGGTCTTTGGCAGGGTGATCGCTTAACTGATCCATCGAAAGCAGAAATGTTGGCTCGTAAAGTGAAAGGAAAACAAGGGCGGATCGCCTCCTACGAAGTAAAGGATACCAAGGAGTATCCATTCAAGCTGTATGACCTGACATTGCTGCAACGTGAGGCCAACGGCAAGTACGGTTTTTCCGCCAAGAAAACCTTGGACGTAGCACAGGTTCTCTATGAAAAACACAAGGTCATTTCTTATCCGAGAACGAATTCCAACTATGTGACAGAGCAAAATATTCCCGAAATGCACAACACCCTGTCGTCCTTACAAGGAACTGGATATGACGCTCTGGTAAAGGGTGCAAACCGTAGTTTGGTTCATAAAGGCAATAAATTTATATGTAATCCGGCAAAGGTGGACGACCACCATGCTATCCTGCCGACCAATCGTAAGGCTTCAGGGCTTACGCCAGATGAGCAGAAGTTATATGATTTGATCGTTCGCCGCTTTCTGTCGCAGTTTTATCCGCCAGCGGAATATAAGATGCATACGGTTATAACCGATGTGGAAAATGAATTGTTCAAAACATCGGTGAAAGAACGGAAAAGTCTCGGTTGGAAAATTATTTATGCCGACCAGCAGAAGGAAAAGCCCAAAAATGGAAAAGGTACGGCCAAAGAAGAAGAGGATAAAGAAGAGATTGAAGTGAACGAGCCTTTTCTCATTCAATCTGATGCCAGCGTAGTATGCACGGATGCGATGGCAAAGGAGAAAGAAACACAGCCGCCCAAGCATTTTACGGAAGGAACGCTTCTAAAGGCCATGGAAAGCGCAGGAAAGCAAATTGAGGATGAGGAACTGCGTGATGCGATGAAGGAATCTGGTCTGGGAACCCCGGCAACTCGTGCCGCCACCATCGAACGGCTGAAAAAGGTCGGATACGTTGAGATGCAGGGGAAAAAGGTTCAACTTACGCTAAAAGGCCGTACCGTTATCGAATTGATTAGGGGAGCAGGAATCGAACTTTTAACCTCTCCTGAAATGACGGGGCATTGGGAGCGCCGCTTAAATGAGATCTCCCGAGGGACCGCCGCCGACGGGCAATTTATGGAGAATGTGAAGAAATTCGCTACGATGATCGTAGAAAAGGTTCGCGTACAATCTCGTGCTGAGAAGACCTTGTTTGAAAGTGAGAGTACCACGCAGAAAGGATCATCGAAAACAAGAGGACGAGCTGGCGGGCGAAGTACAGGCAAATCAGGTAGCAGGACTGCCACAACAAAGTCTTCAACTCGAACCGCAGCAAAGACCGCTACTACAACTTCAAGTATCATCACCAAATGTCCACGACCGGGTTGCGGAGGCTCCATTTTCATGGGACGCAAAGGTTACGGATGTTCGAATTACAACGTGGGCTGTAAATTCGTCATATGGAAAGAGAATTACGGGCGTATGCTGACGGATACACAGATTAAAGCCCTCATTGAAAAAGGCAAAACGGGTAAAATGAAGCTTGAGCGTCAGGATGGGACACCATTTCAAGCAAAACTTATTTTGAAAAGTGTAGAATCGGGCGAGCTTAGTTTCGAACAGTAATTTTTTGTGACACGTAAATCACCAATTTGTTTATTGAAAGTAATGTTCTAGACCGACCACAATATATAATACAGCGGCAACCAAAGATGAAGTTACCCCAGTCAAGTGGACAGATAATAAATAGGCAGTTCAAACAACCTTAGTACGGTAGTCGACCGGGCTAAGGTTGTTTAATCTCCTTTGAAAAGGGCATTGTTCACTGGCACGAGCGGCTCGCTGTCGGGCATGACGGTGTGCCCGGGTACCATACGCCGAGCCACTGTTCGGCGCCGTAGTCCTCGAACCGCTCTACCTCAGTGAACCCCAGCTTCGCCGCGACGCGCATCGAGGCCTCGTTGGCGGTCTGGGTGGAGAGCACCACCGGCTCGCCGGGATGCGCGTCGGCGAACCAGGCGAGCACCGCTGCGCTTGCCTCGGTGGCGTACCCCCGTCCCCACGCCTGCGGCAGGAACATGTAGCCGAGCCCAGGCTCCCCGCCTTCTGGAAGGATGTGACCCTTACGCTCCGGGTCGCGCCGATCGAGCGTGATCATGCCGATCGTTGTTCCGTTGAGCTCGACCACGAAAAAGCCGAAGCGCTGCCCGGGCACCTCGGGCAGCGCGCACTCGAGCTCGTCACGCGGTCGGGAGCCGCCGACGTAGGTGCCCACCTCTGGTGAGGCGAACAGGTCGATCAGCGCCGCACGGTCCCGGGCCTCGGACTGGCGGAGCACGAGCCGCTCGGTCTTGATCGGGGCAGGTGGCCAGGCGACGGGGTGAACTGTGATCTCATCCGACATGGTATAATCTCCCTTCTTTATTTAATTCTGTTTGTCCATGTCTTACAACATATATCATTCATGTATTCCTCCTCGAGATCACCTAAGATACTTTCTTACTATTGGGGTACCGCCGACGAAACGCGGTTAACTTAACTAGTTTCAATGTAGAGCTGCCCATTCTTTTTATTTCATTAAATATTAGATATCTATATTCAATTTTATAGTATTCATAGTACATTGAGTTAGGTTTGTCAAAATGATAGTAAGCATCTAATTATTACGCTCTTCTCCGAAGAAAGTGAGGTTCTGACCATGACGAAACGTTCAGAAGCTGAACATTGGAACGAGGTGTTTGCCGATGTGAATCTCGGCAAGCCGCAAGTAGATTTTTGGCTGGAAAAATACGAGCCGATGCTAGCATTGGCCCAAGATGGACCGGTCATTGATCTTGGCTGTGGATATGGCAGCGACTCTTTGTTTTTAACGGAACGAGGTTATCGGGTCATCGCCTGCGACTTCTCCTCTGAGTCCTTGGCGATTATACGCAAATATGTGCCAGGTGCTGAAACAAACCTATTCGATATGACAGGAGGATTGCCTTTTCCGGATGGTAGCGCGAGGGCGGTTGTCGCAGATTTGTCCCTGCATTATTTTCACTGGGACGATACTGTTTCTATCGTTAGCGAAATCGCGAGAGTTGTCGGCACTGGCGGATTGCTGCTAGCCCGCTTGAATTCCACGCGCGATGTTCATTACGGTGCCGGCCAGGGCATCGAATTGGAACCCCGTTATTACGAGCATGAGGGGCGGCGGAAACGTTTTTTTGACGAAGCAGATATGCGTCGGTTATTTGACGGATGGGCGATCAACGTGTTGACGGAAACGGACATGCACCGCTACCGGATGCCGAAAATTTGCTGGGAGATGGCAGCATGCGTCCGCTGATGGCAGCCTCGGGAGGGGGGGTGTGGGTGCCGACGTACGGAGATTAGCTAACTTGCCGATGTGAATCGGACCGTCGGGACAGCTGGTCGAAAACAGCCAGACAAAGAGATTCAAACCTTTTTTGTTCCGCTAACGGGGATCGATAGTGCAATAAACCAAAAAACAATCTAACACTTTATTTTCGTGTTGTTGACTGGTTTTTGGTTTATAAAGCTGGATTAGTCTAAATTTTCCTCGAACAGAGATAATTAAACAACGTTGAATACATGTAAACAAAGTGATAACCATTGATTTAACAATGATTGTCACTTTCGAGTTAAGATAACCGCGTAAAACGTATACTAAGTAGTGTGGTGGTAGGCTAGCACGTTTTGGTCTCCATTATTTTTGTAACAGATGTACGACCACGTAGTACTTCTTCGCAATAAAAATCTGACAAATTAGCCTCCTTCTATTTTCCTTATTTTAACATTTGGTAAGCATTGGAAGGTAGTAGTGAATCGCCTCCCAGAATCTGGTGATGTCCAGTCCGGGAAATCATCTATCATAGCAAAGTAATATCCTTTAACAAGAATCCGTTTATCGGCCTCATACAACGACCAGAGATCAGTCATTTTCATAAAAATAACCCCCTCCCAAGGCTAGTTACTATTAGCTTCACTAGGTTAGGGAGGGGGTGTTACTATTGGGATTGTCCTGAATATATACCGTCAAGAAACGCGATTGAGACGCGTTCTGCTTCCTTCCTAGGTACAATTTCAGAACCTTGTCTAAGTCGTTGGTACATCTTGATCGTATTTTTTAGCGCGTGATAGCAACTTTCAAAGCTGTGGATGGGAATCGTTCCTTTTAGTTCCTCCAGTTCCTTGAGAGCGTATTTCTCGAGCTTTTGAACCCCTCGAGGGGAATGACCGTTGCGAATGAGTACCAACGGCCCTAATACTGCATTGCGCATAAAAGTTAGTGTATCGATTAATTCGAATAATTCGCCTCTCCCTAATTTTGTGGCGCAGTAATGCACCCATACCCAGAAGCGATCTTCAATCCATTGAGGTTGAGGGAGAGAGGGACTTGTATTGTTTCAATACCAGAACCACTCTCCCAAAGAATCAGTGGGTTCTCGACTCGGGATTCGAGCTCTTCCAATTGGACAAATTTAAGGTCGACATGAAGAGGGGCTCTATCGGACGGGTACATTGAAAAAGGCAAAACGGGTAGAATGAAGCTTGAGCATCAGGATGGAACACAATTTCAAGCAAAACTTTTTTGGAAAAGTGTAGAATCGGGCGAACTTACTTTCGAATAGGTATTATTGTAGATGCGTTTTTGAAACGAAATACAGGTCGTGCTCTACGAAAAGCAAAGGTGAGCCAAATAAAAAATAAAATGTTGAAACTTACTTGCGTAACCATCGTAAATACATGTATAACGGGGACGGCAAATTCAGGCCGAACTACCTAGCTCGTACTTAAGGAGGAATAATCCATGTCCATTTTTAAAAGACTACGTGATTTGACCATGTCCAATTTGTACGCTTTGATTGAGAAAGCTGAAGATCCAATCAAAATGACAGACCAGTATTTGCGTGATATGCAAGAAGACTTGAGTGAAGCAGAGAAAGCGGTTGCCGCTCAAATTGCATTGGAAAAGAAATTCAAGGTGCTGTATGAAGAACAGGAAGCCTTGGTGAAAAAGCGCGATGAGCAAGCTCACATTGCAGCACAAGCACAGAACATTGATCTGGCTCGACGGGCTCTGGAAGAAAAGAAAGCTGCCGAGCAAAAAATGAACGAATACAAGGACAGCTACGAGAAAAACAAGCTGGCATCCGATGGATTGCGCGAGAAGCTGGCTGAGATGAAAAAACAGATTACTGAACTGAAAAACAAGCGTGAGACATTGGTTGCCCGCGTCAATGCAGCCAAAGCGCAAAAGACGATTAATCAGGCGATGGGTAGCTTCGATACGAACTCGGCTATGTCTGGCTTGAAGCGCATGGAAGAAAAAGCACTGCAAATGGAAGCAGAAGCAGAAGCCAGCGGCGAGATTTACAAAAAGCAGAGCTCTTTAGATGATGAAATTGCGAAGCTGAATAAGGATCAAGCCGTTGAGGACGAACTGGCTGCTCTGATGAAAAAATATGAGGGGTAAACCGCTTCAAGCGGTTTCCCTTTTTTTCAGACCTTATACACTTTGATGAAAGTGGAGTGATTCGCTTTGACGTGGACAGAAATACTAGGGATGCTGGTTTGGACAGGAGCCGGCGGCATTTTGCTTTTTGTTTTAATGTGGATCGATTCGTTGTTTACGAAATACAAGGACATCACGGAAATTAAAAATGGAAACATCGCGGTCACGACGCGTTTTGTTATGAAGCTGTTTGCGCAAGGATACATCTTATCGCAATCTATCATTACCTCCAACTCTTTGTGGACAGCTCTGCTCTTTTCTGTGGTCTCCTTTATTATTTTATTCCTTTTGGAAAGAATCGTGGAATGGCTGTTAAAGCAAGTAGCCGGACTGGATCTGGAAAAAGGGACGCAGGAAGGAAAGGTGGCACATGCCATGATGGCTGGTTCATTCCATCTTGTGGGTGCCTTGATTTTGGCTGCATGTCTGTAAGACGTGAAAGGGAAGGGAGTACAGCATGAGTTTGATGAAGCGAATCCAAAACATTTTTGCCAAGCATGAGCCTCCTGCACCGGAGAAGAGCATCCTGACGGTGGGACCAGGTGATGTGGTCGATGTATCGCTCGTTACGTATCAAGTAATCGGGAAGGCGAGCAATGCGAGTCGCAAAGCCACGATGCTTACCTTGCAGGATGGAACGACCATTCGCTACCTGTATATCGAGGAACGGGAGAAGATCGTCTATCATCTGTATAGCGTCATTGATGGACGACTGGATTCAATAGACGAGGTACCGACCACGATTGAGATGGATGAGGTCACCTACCATTTGGAGGAGCAATATAATGGCGCCATCCAGACTGTGGGAAAAGCGCCGTTTCACACGTCAGGGGAGCAGTACATTTGGCAATTCCAATCGGATCAACGCCAATTGCTGCGGATCGAGTGGCAGGATGGCCGTTTCATGCTCTATGAGGGAGAAAGTGTTCTACCAGCGGACGTGCAGGTATTGCGCGGCACATAGAGAGGAGGGACAAGTACATGCCAAATCCATGGATGAAATCAATCAAGCTCCTACTGATTCCGGCGTTGTTCCTCCTTACGCTAGCGGGTTGTGGCAGCCCAGGGGTTGGCGAGACATATCCGCTTGAATCTGTCTCCACCAAGGACAATGGACAGTCGTCACGCATCTACCGTGCGGAAGACAAGACTGTACCGGAAGTAGCCTCGGAGCTGGCGGAACAGAATACGCCAGATGAAATCTCCAAAGAAGATCCGCAGCATATGTTCCTCATTTATCCGGATGAGATCTACCATTTGCAGCAAGACGCTGCCAAGCCGACAGATACATTGATCGAGGTCGACAGCAAAGAGTACGTCCGGCAAAACTACGATTCTTCGTTTTTGCAGGGATATATTGTAGCCAGCGTACTGGATGATTTGTTCGACGGACTTAAGAAAAGTACAAAGGGCAGCTATCGTGGCTACTCTAGCAAGGACATATACAAGCCTTCCGGTACGTATCACGTGCCTACAATCGAGGACAAAAAAGTAGCGCCGCCGATTACCAAAGAGGGTACGGGAAGTATTTTCAAACGGGGTAATGCGAAGAACGCGGATGGTACGGTAGGTTCTGACGGCAACATTTTCAAGAAGAAGGCGGATTCGTCTTCTAGCGGTAGTTCAGGCAAAATTATTCGTTCTTCCAGCAGTCAATCGTCGAATTCAAGTGACTCTTTCTCATCCAAACGTTCGAGCTTTTCCCCGCCGAAAAGTAAATCGCCCCCACGAACGAAGGTTGGGGGTTCTGGGCGAATTACAAAGCGTCGATAACTGTAAAAACAAGAGAGAAACGAACACCCCCAAACGAATTTGATAGCTCGTTTGGGGGTGTTTTTGTTTTGCTGATTAACGCTGCTTGGTCTCTACCGTATACACAATATCTTCATTTTGATATTTGTACACATACAAGAAGTAACGGCCTGGCTTTACTTGATAATGGGCACTTTGCAGATTTCCCTCCCGCTCTTGCGGGTACGTTACAGGCTGCTCCAGATTTCCTTCATGGAATAGCATCCAAGTCACACCTTGTCCCTCTTGAGGGTTTAAAGAAATACGTATTTCTTCTGGTTTATCTACTTGGAAGGCAAAGATATCTTGCCAATCGTTTCCTTTCATGTCCCCTGAAATAGTCGTGCCAATTTTTAATGGACCATTTGCTTGTTCGGTAGAATCATTGCTCTCGTTTTCTTGATAGAGCTGCTCTTGTGGGTGATCTTCCCCCGTAACCAATAAGCGAAACGGTTGGTCCTCTTGCCCTGTACGATACGTATAAGCAGTCACATAGTAAGTCCCTGGTTTCGCATCGAATGATCCGATTAGCTTGTTGCCTTCACGCTTGGTGGGGTAGGAGATATAGTTCTCTCTATCGGACTCGTGGAATACAAGCCATGCCACGCTATCTCCTTGCTTCGTTTCCATCTCTACTTGAAGCTGTTGGGCTGATTTCACATCGAGACGGAACTCCTGACTCGGTTTTTGTGCATGAATGATACCTGTGATCGGCTTACCTAATGAGAGGGAAGATTCTTCAGGATTTGGATTTGGCTGTTCCGTTTCGGAGCCATCTTCTTGAGCCAGCTTCCCGTGGAACACGACATCATAGGCAAAGCGTCCATCTTTTGTCGTACGATAATTGGTGAAGTAGCTCGTAACCGTGTCATAACCATTCCAGGAAAGATCGGATAACTCCTTGAGGAATCCATCTGTGAGGCGGTTCATTTCTTGCCAATCTTGATATTCCCCTTGGGAAGCTCCACCCGTATAAACCCCACGCAACGTGAAGCTACGGAACTCTCCAGAGTCTTTTTCATCTGTTTTCACATCGGTCAGAGAAGCAACCTTGGCGATTTGACGATAAACCTCTTCTTTGCTGGTCACGTCTACTTTTTGCAGGTAATCATCTGAAACGAGAGGAACATCCAATTCTTCATACTGGTCGATCAAATCTTCTACTGTTTCTTGATAGCCACGTTCAAGAGCGCGGTCACGGCTGAATTCTTCGATCAAGTCATCATAAGCAGATACATCATTGGAACGGATCGTATCATTGATTTTATCCAGACGAGCAAAATCATTCTTGAACAGATGGTACTGAAGCGCGAAGGAGTAGTCATAGAATGCCAGGGTTCCGTATTTGGCATGCATCATATCGGCCGCAGTGTAATCGAGATAAGGCGCTGCATTTCGAATATTGCCTACAACTGACTGGCGAGGCTTGATTCCTTCTGTTCGGGTAGAACCTGCGAAAAACTCAGCTCCGCCTTCTTCATACCAAGGCAAGCGACTGTTTTCATATATCTTTCCTTGTCCCCACATGCCCGGCACTTCATATCTGCCTTGCAAATAGTGGACGAATTCATGACGGAACAGCTCCTCCAGACTGTAGATGCTTTGTTCTTTTGTCCGATCGTAGGTGAAGAAAGTGCCAGTACCCTCGATGTAGATACCACCATTATCGGTGTCGTATCCGTACAAGAAGCGATTCATTTTATATTCATCAGGCGTATTGTAGATGACAATGGTCAGTACATCATCCGGATTGCCGCTCTCCAGCTCCTTGTCATTACCGATGACACGATGAAATTGTGCCTTCACTTCCTTGGATGCCCAATACAAGCGTTCAACCTGTTCTTCTGTGAGTTTATCTCCCGTTTTGAACACAACGGCTCCGTCATCAAAGGTGAATTGCTGCGGAAGATAATGTTTTTTGCCTTCTTTTACTATTTCTTCGAGGTCGATTTTTTTGCCATTGGCATCCTCGCCATATGCTTCCGCGATTTGTTGCGCCGCAGTGAAGTACGGCTCGCTCATCTTTTTATACGTTTTCATCGCTTTCGTCAATATGTCATTAGCTTTGTCTGGATCACTATAGTAGCTACCTAATTTCCCTGTGTAATACAGGGCATTGTTCGTCAACCATACGTGATCAGCCGAAGTCTCCCCATTTTCTGCCATGTCAAAAATGGGGTCGAGAAATGCGTCGATGTTACCTTTCAGCTCGTCTCTTCCTGAATCATCTACTCCCCAAATCAGAACATAGCCAATACCTTGAAGGACGCTGTAAAAGGCCTCGCTTGCTACGCGATCATCTGACCATTTATCCCGATTGTCGTTAAAGTCTTCCATAACTTTTGACAGAGTACCGATTGTTTCTGAATCAACAGTCGTGTTGCTAATTAATTTTCCCGTTGAACTAATGATTTCATTTTGAGTCTTTGTCCCGAAGGCGAAATTTTGATTGGCAGTAATGGCTTGGAGTGCTGGAATAATCTTTTGCTTATACTTTGGTTCCATCAAATACTTTAATTCATCATGGTAGTACCCCAAGTAATACCCCGAACGCAAAACCTCTACATAGGTATGGATGCCCTGCTCGTCATCCTTGGTGAAGTTCTTGCCACTCTCTTGCAACGCATCGATGATGGCCTGAACCCGCTCCCGATCCTCATAAAAATCCTGGGTGTCGTCGTTGTAAGTAAACAGCTCAGGGATCTGCGTCCAACTGATTTCCTTCAACAATTCAACAAGCTCTGAATTGTCCAATGTTTTCAGATGCGAGATGCTGTACTTCTCCTGTTTGGCTGCTTGGCCTAACTGTGCTTTCGACATGTTTTCCTGAACGGGTGTATGACCAATCTGCGAATCAATGGGCTCTTGGGATAGGGTTTGCTGCGTGCTTTTGGCTTGAGCTGCTAGTGGCAAGCCTGCCGCTACCGTTGAAATGGCAATTGATCCTGCTGTTACCATGCTAATCCATGAACGATTCATCGCTTTTGTTGACTCCTTTTTCATTCATTTTGGAAGTATAAGTGAATATTTTATAGTATCGGTATCCAACATGAAAATACTTACAAATAAAACAAAAGGTGATGGAATATAGAACTTTCTTCCTATTTGGTAAAAAGAAAAGAATGTCTCGAGAAGTAGCTTTGTAAGAATGGAAGGAGAGCGACTTTTGTATGCCTGTGACGAAAACATGATTGTTGATCGACAAAAGAAGAAGGGATGTGCATTCAGCATTCGACAGTCTTTGTTAGCAGCATTGGCTATGATTGACATTGGGAAAGCACAGATAGTCGAAGTTGGCGGAGGGGAGTGCTAGAAGATGCTGGAAAAAATTCTCGAACTGCGTTCACGCTCCATGTCCATTGCACAAATTGCCAAAGAGATCGGCTTAACGATCGGTCAAGTGAAGTATCGCCTGCAAAAAGACCGTGCGAAGCCAGAGGCACCACCTCCCGCTAGAACGGAATTGGAATGGCAATTACCTGCGTTTTATGGTCGGGATCTTGTCAAAGTCATGGTACAAGGACCGACTGTGTTATTCATCTATTGGGAAATCACTTGGCCACGCATGAGAATGGTCGCTTCGTACCTGCAAGCCGATTATCGTCACATTCAGAAGGGATTACGGCTGTATGATGTGACTGAACGTTTATTTGATGGAAAAAATGCGCATTCCGTCCGGGATGTGTTCGTACATGAAGAGGCTCATTCCTGGTACGTGAAGGATGTAGAGCCAGGACGTACATACATGGTTGATTTTGGTTTATATGAACACAATCGATTTTGTCCGATCGTACGCTCGGAAACGGTAGTTACTCCACGCCATTCAAAAGCTAGCTGGGGGGAACCGTTAGTTGAGCCCGCCCGCGACCCAGCTACACCTTCCTGGTTTGAGAACTTTTCCTCCTACTCGCTGTATACCAAAACATCAAATAAGTGAGGTGTCATTTGTGCACAAAGGTTATCTCTCCCTCGTGTTGCATGCCCATCTGCCTTATGTCCGACACGGGGATCGGGACGATCGCCTGGAAGAGCGCTGGGTGTATGAAGCCATGCTGGAATGCTATCTTCCTTTGCTCATGGTTTTCGACAAGCTCCTCGCAGACGGTATCGCTTTTCGTATGACCCTTGCTATTTCACCGACATTACTTTCCATGCTGGATGATGATCTCATCGTGACTCGTTTTCGCGCACATCTAGCGAAGACCGTTGAATTGGCTGGGAAGGAAGTCAAACGAACCGCAGCTCAACCTCAAGAAAACCGTATCGCCAAAATGTATCTGGAGCGTTTTCGAACGATCATTGCCTACTGCCGCAAGTGGGATTTTCAACTGATCAAGGCCTTTAAGCATATCGCCGACAGTGGATGCCTCGAACTCATCACTTGCGCAGCCACGCACTCTTTTTTGCCCTATGTAGAAACAGAAGAGGCGATTCGGGCACAGCTTCTGGTAGGGATCGATACGCATGAGCGGATTCTGGGAAGACGTCCGAAGGGAATTTGGCTGCCAGAGTGCGGGTATACACCTGGACTGGATCGGTTGCTGAAAGAGGCAGGGCTTCGGTATTTCTTTGTAGACAGTCACACGATAGAGCATGCGACGCCTTTACCTCGCAGAGGGTTGCTGGCTCCCTTGTTCACACCACATGAAGTGGCTGCCTTTGCCCGTGATGAAGTGGCCTCCCGTCAGGTATGGAGCTCGATCGATGGTTATCCGGGGGACTATGACTACCGTGAATACTACCGGGATATCGGATTTGACAGGGAGATGAGCTACATCGAGCCGTACATCCATCCTGAAGGCATTCGCGTGCATACTGGTTTGAAATACTATCGGATCACCGGAAAAGAAGGGGATAAAGACTGGTATGAGCCAAGCTGGGCGCGCGAAAAAGCAGCGTCACATGCGGGACATTTCTTGTATCACCGAGAGCGTCAAGTGGAGGAAGCCAGTCACTGGATGGATCGCAAGCCATTGGTCGTCGCCACTTATGATGCGGAGCTGTTTGGGCATTGGTGGTTCGAGGGTCCGCAGTTTTTGGATTTTCTCATGCGCAAAACGGTGTGCGATTCAAAAGAAGTGAAATTAATGACACCATCTGAATATTTGGAGGAGTATCCAGAGCAGGATCGCGGTCACTTGCCGATGTCAACGTGGGGGAGAAATGGCTACGGAGAAGTCTGGCTGAACGAGAACAATGGCTGGATATACAGGCATCTGCATCAAGCGGAGCGGGAATTGATTGGAGCGATTACGACGTTTTATGAAAAAAAAGGTGATCAGCTCGCCTTACGGTGCCTCAAGCAGGCCGCACGCGAATTGATGCTGGCCCAAAGCAGTGATTGGGCGTTTATTTTAGACGGTCAAACGGTCACTCAGTATGCGGTGCAACGCGTTCATGACCATTTGGTTCGCATGCGGGCTCTCTTGGCGATGTATCGGGAGCATCGACTGGATGAAGAGGCAATTACGCAAGCAGAAGCTGACTTTCCGATCTTTCCTGACGTGGATATCACGTTCTATTTGCCTAAACAAACGCATAGAGTGAACGTATCGCGTCAATTGGTAGCGGCTGCGCAAGATCAGTCTTCGACAAAAACTGTTTTGATGCTTGCATGGGAATTTCCCCCTCATGTGGTAGGGGGGCTTGGTCGGGCTGTCTACGATCTCGCCAGGCATCTTGCCCAGCAAGGAATCGTGGTGCATGTGCTGACACGTGCGACAGATTCATGCTACGGAGAGGAGACGATGGAAGGGGTTCACGTACACCGTTTGCCTACGTACCTTCCTTCTGAACAAGCTGACTTTCTGGCATGGGTGTTTCAACTGAATTTAGCGATGGTCGATGCTGCCTATCAGCTCTGGTCACTCGGGGTGCGACCAGATGTCATCCACGCTCACGATTGGCTAGTCAGCTGGGCTGCAATCGAACTGAAACAGAGGTACTCTCTTCCGCTCGTCAGCACGATTCATGCTTTGGAACATGGTCGGCATCAAGGCATTCATACACCGTTGCAGCAAAGGATCCATGAGTGTGAACGTACGCTAACACAAAGCTCTGACGCACTGATCGTTTGCAGCAAATATATGAAGTCGGAAGTCATGCGCCTGTTCGGAACACCCTCATCACAACTACGTGTCATTCACAACGGTGTCGATCTCATCCCCCTCTCGGAGGTAAATCGTGAACAGCTTCGACAGGAGCTGGCGATAGGGGATGGTCCTGTTCTCTTTTTTGTAGGGCGCTTGGTTCAGGAAAAAGGTGTGCACCTCTTGTTAGAAGCTATGGCAAGGCTACGCGCTGAGTTTCCGCATGCGAGGTTGCTCATAGCTGGCAGAGGACCGATGCAAGACGAGTGGAAGCTATTGGTTCATCAGA
Organism: Brevibacillus sp. HB1.3; assembly: GCF_013186635.1. NCBI lineage: Bacteria > Bacillati > Bacillota > Bacilli > Caryophanales > Paenibacillaceae > Brevibacillus > Brevibacillus sp. HB1.3. Next base: position 266,665 of record NZ_JABMIT010000003.1, read on the forward strand.
TGGGACTTTCTGAACAGGTCCGCTTCTTGGGCTTTGTAGACGATGGAAGGCGAGATGAGCTGTTCGCCCTGGCTGATGTGGCAGTATTCCCGAGCTTGTATGAGCCTTTTGGAATTGTTGCGCTGGAAGCGATGGCTCTAGGGACTCCTGTTCTGGTTGCGGATACGGGAGGGCTGCGAGAGATCGTTCGTCACGGCGAAAACGGCGCCATGATGTACACAGGCGACCCTGAATCCTTGACGAATCAACTCCGCTGGCTACTGCGCGACCCTGATCAGCGGCATCAACTGGCCCAAACGGCCATGCAAGATGTTAAACAATTTTATAACTGGACACTTCTGGCTAGTCAAACTATCGATCTATACCGTTCACTTGGCGTACCTGCGGAAATCGGCATGACAACCTAGATTGCAACGATGAAGGAGGAAGAAAAGAAGATGAAGGCAGTAATCATGGCTGGGGGAAAAGGTACACGACTACGTCCGTTAACATGCCACACGCCAAAACCAATGGTGCCACTATTAAACCGGCCTTGCATGGAGTACACGATTGATCTATTGAAAAAGCATGGGATTACAGAGATAGCAGTGACACTCCAGTATCTGCCTGACGTCATCCGCGATACGTTTGGTGATGGATCTCGCTACGGTGTTTCGCTTGTCTATTTTGAAGAAGCCATTCCTTTGGGCACGGCAGGCAGCGTGAAAAACTGCGCGGATTTTCTCGATGAGCGTTTTGTCGTGATCAGTGGAGATACGTTGACAGACATCGATTTGTCGGCAGCCATACGTTTTCATGAGCAAAATAATGCACTGGCTACGTTGATTTTGACGCGGGTTGAAACACCGTTGGAATTTGGTGTTGTCATGACAGACGAGGGCGGGCGCATTACCCGTTTTTTAGAAAAGCCGAGCTGGGCGGAAGTTTTTAGCGATACGGTAAATACCGGGATATACGTCTGCGAGCCAGAGATCTTGTCTTATATAGAAGAGGAGCGGGAAGTGGATTTCAGCAAGGAAATTTTTCCGTCGTTTTTACAAGCAGCAAAGCCTCTATATGGCTATGAGGCAAGCGGCTATTGGTCTGATATTGGCTCTTTGGAGGTATACCAGCAAGCCCAGTTTGATTTGCTGGATGGACGCGTACATCTCGAAATAAAAGCACAGGAAATCGCACCGCGTATTTTCTTGGAAAATGATGTTCGCATCGATTCATCGGTCCGTTTGGAAGGCCCTGTTTATATCGGTGAAAATGTACACCTGCAGGCTGGAGTTGCCGTTGGTGCTTATTCCATTCTGGGGAAAAATACGGTAATTTCTTCCGGTACGAAGCTGTCCAGGACGATCATTTGGGAAAACAGTGTCATTGGGAAAAAAGCAGAGATCACAGGAACGACTCTCTGCCGCAACACCCGAATTGCAGATTGCGTACAACTCGGGGAGGGGGCGGTCATTGGAGACCAGTGCCTCATTGGGGCGAAGTCAGTGGTAAAGGCAGGGATCAAAATTTGGCCGGATAAGGAAGTCGGGGAAAATGCGACTGTCACCACCTCGCTTATCTACGGTGCCAAGCAAACCAAAAATTTGTTTGGGACGTACGGAATCAAGGGCATTGGCAATGTAGACATCACGCCCGAATTTGTTACAAGACTTGCTGCCGCCTATGCGTATTTACTACAAGCGGGGGACAAAATTGCGCTCTCGGCATGCGCACACCCTTTTGCTCAGTTATTGAAGCATAGCATCATGACGAGCTTGTGCTCTTCCGGAATTGATACGGTCGATCTCGGAATTGGGAATTCACCCTTGATCCGGTACGGCGTGCGCTCTTTGGCTTGCAAAGGCGGCATACATATTTATATGGCAGAGCCAGTGGATGATAAAGGGATTGTCATCCAATTCATCGATCATGCGGGCTTGCCGATTTCTCGTGATATGGAGCGGAAAATTGAGAATGCCTACTGGCAAGAGACTTATGTTCGCAACCTGAATCGGTTGGGAGCGCTGCAAGTCGAGCATCACGTACAAGAAGCATATCTTCATGCTTTGGTCCAACAGTTGAATGTATCGTCCATCCAGCGTCAACGCTTTCACCTGCTGATCGATTGTGAACAGCGTTTTTTCCCGACTTTTCTTGCGCCTCTTTTGCATGCACTGGGAGTTACTGCCGATTACAGCTCCATACAAGAAGGTATTCGTAAAAAGGGAGCGGATTTAGGCGTTCGTCTTGATAAAAATGGCGAGCAATTTGTCTTGTTTACCGAGTATGGAGAGAAGCTCGCAAACGAACAGATCACGGCGCTGCAGCTACTTTCGTGCAGTGGTCAACATCGGCGTATCGGCCTTCCTGTGAGTGCACCGATTGAATTGGAGCATATGGCCCAGTTGTTGCAAATGGAGGTTGTACGCACCAAGGTTTCGCCGCGATCCATGATGGAGGTATCGAGCGAACAGCGCTTTCATCCGATGTTTGACGCCGTGTACAGCCTCATGAGAATTCTTTCTTATCTGGCTTCTGAGGAAAAGCCGCTCAGCGTTTTGCTGGAATTGTTGCCAGCGTGCCATATGGAGAAAAAGACTGTTTTTTGCCCATGGGCAGTAAAAGGGAAGGTCATGCGCAGAGTGATGGAAGAAAATAAAGGCAAGCTGCTCGAGCTCGTCGATGGAATCAAGGTATACGATTCGAATGGCTGGGTACTGATTTTACCCGATTCAGAGGACTCGCACGTAAAGGTAATTTCGCAAGGGGCTACCGCAGAGACCGCGGCTACACTTGCTTCTTCCTACGCGAGACGAATTGCCGAGTATCAGTTTCACGAAAAGAGAGAGATCGACAGCCTATAACGAAAAGGACGTGAAGGCATGCCGAGACCGCTCGTCGTCGGGAACGGAAAACTGCTGATTAATTTTGATGACAAGCTGCACATGCGGGATCTGTATTTTCCGTATGTTGGTCAGCTGAATCATGTTGGGGGACACTTTAGCAAGCTGGGGATTTGGGTGCAAGGTCGCTTTTCCTGGCTGGATGAAGATGGGTGGACGCGGAGGCTCGGATACGGACAGGAGTCTTTGGTGACAGATGTTCATGCGCATCATGAACATCTGGGCATCTCCTTGCAAATCGCAGATGGGGTGCATCAGCGTGACCCGATTTATTTGAAAAAGGTGTGCGTTCGGAATTTGACGAGCGAGATCCGGGAGGTCAGGCTGTTTTTTCATCACGATTTCAGCTTGAATGAGACAGAGGTCGGGGATACCGCTGTTTTTGATCCCGTTCTGCGTACGATTTATCACTACAAGCGCAATGTATACATCATGGCGAATGGAAGAACGGATACGGGTGGGATCAATCAATATAGCGTCGGGATCAAGCGGTTCAACTATGCGGAGGGGACTTGGAGAGACGCGGAGGATGGTCTTTTGTCCGGCAATCCGATTGCACAAGGCTCCGTAGATAGTACGATTTCTTTTTCGCTCATCCTTCAACCTCAAGAAGAGAAAACGCTCTTTTACTGGATGTGCATTGGTGAATCATATGAGGATGTCAAAGGATTGAACCAATATGTACACGAAAGTGATCCGGAACGTTTGCTCAGTCGGGTCGCAGTGTATTGGCGGCGTTGGGTCAATAAGGAAGAGCGGGACTTTGCTGATCTTCCGGCAGAGGTTGTCAATCTGTACAAGACCAGCCTGCTTCTCGTGCGTACGCAAATCGATCAGAACGGAGCGATTCTCGCAGCGAATGACTCGGATATTCTACAATTCAATCGCGATCATTACAGTTACATGTGGCCAAGGGACGGGGCGTTGATTGCGAGTGCGATGGCGAAAGCAGGCTACACGGGAGTGGTCGCACCATTTTTTCGATTTTGCGCGGACGCTTTGAACAAGGACGGGTATTTGCTGCACAAGTACAATCCAGACGGCTCTGTTGGCTCCAGTTGGCATCCGTATATTGTTGACGGAGAGGTTCAGCTTCCGATTCAGGAGGATGAGACGGCACTCGTGCTGTACGCGCTCTGGGAGCAATACAAGAGCGGCAAGCAAATTGAAGATTGCCAAGCGCTCTATCCCACGCTGGTTCGTCCGGCGGCTCGCTTTTTGCTGGAGTATGTCCATCCAGAGCTGCAACTCCCAAAACCAAGCTACGACTTATGGGAAGAGCGACGGGGCATTTTTACGTTTACCAGTGCTACGGTTTTCGCAGGCTTGATGGCTGCGGCTCGTTTCGCCCAGCTATTTGGGGATGAACGACGCTACAAACGCTACGCAGAAGGGGCAGAGCGCATTCGTGGGGCAATGGAAAAACATCTGTACGACCCTGAAATCGGGCGTTTTCTACGTGGGATTTATGTAAGAGCAGATGGGAGTGTCGAAAAAGATTTCACGGTGGAGAGCAGCTTGTTCGCCTTGTTTGCGCTTGATGTGTTTTCCGTAGACGATCCGAGAGTTGCGCGGACGATGGAAGCTGTCAAAAAGAGTTTGCAGGTAGACACGGTGATCGGTGGAATCGCTCGCTATCAAGGGGATTACTATTTCAAAAAATCACACGACACGGTGAAGGTCCCGGGAAATCCATGGATCATTTGCACCTTATGGGTGGCTGATTGGGAAATTGCCAAGGCAAAATCACTCGATGAACTCCAAGAGCCAAAGAACAGACTGGCCTGGGTCGTACGGTACGCCCTACAAAGCGGCGTGCTATCCGAACAGCTCGATCCGTATACAGGTGCTCCCGTATCCGTTGCACCCCTGACGTGGTCGCATGCTACTTATGTCGCCACTGTTTTGCGTTATTTGGAGAAGGTGAATGAGTTGCGGTAACGAAGGGAGAGAAGAGGAGATGACAACGATCCGTTTCGGTACGGACGGTTGGCGTGACATAATCGCAGATGGCTTTACCGTCGAGAATGTCCGCATTGTCGCACAAGCCATCGCCAGCTATACCAAAGAAATCGGACAACAGGAGCAGCCTGTTTTGGTCGGGCATGACACGCGGTTTCTGGGGAGGCGCTTTGCGGAGGAAGTTGCAGCTGTCCTGACCGCCAATGACATTCGTACCTATTTGGTGAACGAAGCAGCGCCAACACCTGCCGTAGCTTTTGGAGTGAAGCATTTTGCAGCGAGTGGGGCAATCATGATCACGGCTAGCCACAATCCACCCGAATATAACGGCATCAAATACATTCCGGAGTACGCTGGACCTGCAACGCCTGCAATTACGCAAAGATTGGAAGAGTGGATCACCGAAACCTGCCAGACCAACTCAGTGCGTACGATTTCCCTCGCGGAAGCAAAGGCCCGCAAGCTGCTGCAAGTCATTGTGCTGCGTCCTCATTACGAGGCGCATCTGAGACGGATGATAAACATGGACGTTTTGCATAACTCTTCCTTGTCCGTTGTTGTCGATGCCATGCATGGTGCGGGTATGGGTTATGTGAGCGGTTTTTTGTCGGAGGCGGGGGTGAAAAACGTCGGAATCAGAGAAGTCCCGGATGCGGCTTTTGGAGGGGATTTACCTGAGCCAAATGATAAGCATTTGCAGTTATTAAAAAAAGAAGTCGTAGAACGCCAGGCATCTCTTGGTCTTGCCAATGATGGGGATGCAGATCGATTCGGAGTCGTCGACCGCTTCGGACAATATATCACGCCAAATGAAGCACTGGTCCTGCTCACCTATCATTTGCGAAAAAATCGAGGCTTGACCGGACGGATTGTCAGGACAGTGGCAACCACGCATCTACTGGATCGGATGGCTGCGCATTATGGTCTGGAGCTGGTAGAGACGCCGGTCGGTTTCAAGTACATCGGTGAGGAAATGCGCAAAGGCGACGTGCTCATTGGTGGAGAAGAAAGTGGCGGGGCGAGTATTCTCGGTCACATCCCGGAAAAGGACGGCGTACTCATCAATTTGCTGCTCGCCGAGATGTGCGCGTATGAAAACAAAGGAATCGATCAAATACTGCGAGACGTATACGAGCAATTCGGCGAGCTGTTCCACACGCGGCTTGATATGAAATTGCCGGAAAAAGATCAATGGGTCCAGCAAATGATCACAAAGCCACCTGCGCTCATTGGTCCTTATCAGGTTTTGGAGATTCAACGAGTGGATGGGGTCAAGCTATTGCTCGAAGAAGGACATTGGGTCTTAATCCGTCCATCTGGCACGGAACCTTTGGTGCGCATTTATTGTGAAGCAACGAATGCGACGGCCATGCAGAAGCTGCAAGATGCGATTCACGAATGGTTTTTGGAGATTAATGTGTAAAAAGTTGACGAGGAGAGCCTGCATAATGTGCGAGGTTCTTCTTTTTTCGCTGAGGTTTCTGTTATGTGACCGCGGTGAAGAGAAGAATATTTCCAGTCTAGGCTCCAGGCTCCGTCCTGCTGTGGGCTAGACTGTCCGCTCCGAAGGGATTTGCGGGGAAACGCAAAAGTGGTAGCCGCTTCGTCGTACGGGCACGGTTGCGTTTCTTTTGCCCGCAAATCCCTTCTCCGCTTGGTAGGACTCCACAAGTCGCTACGTCTGGAAATATTCTTCTCTGACGTAACTGATGATATTTCTTCATTCTTTTAAAGCTTTAAAACGCGTGGGAAACACAGAAAGCTCGTAGAGGAAACAGGAGAAAAAAGCGAAGATCTTAGGGACACCGACCGAGGCGCAATGAAAAAAAGAGAAACAAGCTTTTAGCGTCCACCTCTGAGTTGCCTCCTGAAAGGACGACTTTGGACGCGGGTTTCGCTTTTTTTCATGGAGCTGGGCAGTCAATCCCACAGGGGGTGGCCCTAGAATCTGAGCGTTTTCTCCTGTTTCCTCCTCGCCACGACAGTAACTGAAGGATTCTTCTCTGCCGAAACAGAGGTTCTTCAATTTTTTTCAAGCATTAAAAAATCGGGATTAAATAGAAAGCTCGTAGAGGAAACAGGAGAAAAAAGCGAAGATCTTAGGGACACCGACCGAGGCGCAATGAAAAAAAGAGAAACAAGCTTTAAGCGTCCACCTCTGAAATGCCTCCTGAATAGACGACTTTGGACGCGGGTTTCGCTTTTTTTCATGGAGCCGTACAGTCAATCCCACAGGGGGTGGCCCTAGAATCTGAGCGTTTTCTCCTGTTTCCTCCCCACCACGACAGCAACGTACAAGGCCCCCATTTACCAAATCAAAAAAATGAGGTATTCTTGTCCATATGCAATCCTTTCATTGGAATCGGACAGGACTTCCTGGCCCCAACCAGTGCAAAGGATTTTTTGCCCCTTATAGGAAATGTCTGAATGATCGTAGTAGATGAATCTTCATTAATTTTGTTTTAACGTAGTTCGAAGTCGGTAACTGATGAGAGATGATGAGAAACGATGCGGATCGATCAGCATATATTACAAGCTTTTTTACAGGAAGTTCAAGTGGAGAGTCTGTCGCCAGATGATCCAGTCGTTGTACACCACACGCCATACCCGTGGGAACTGGTCGGTACCGGCAATTATGCTGCCGTATTTGCCCACCCGGATTACCCGAAGGTAGTGATCAAGCTGTACGCACCTGGACGACCAGGAGCCGAACAGGAAATCGAAGTTTATCGCAAGCTAGGGGAGACTCGTTCCTTCCCCATCTGTTATGATTATGGGGAAGGATACTTGGTCATTTCGCGGATGAACGGCATCCCCCTGTTTGACTGTGTCCGCTTTGGGATTCCGATTCCTCCGCAGGTGATTGAAGACGTGGAGGAAGCGTTAGAAGAGGCCCGCAGGAAGGGCTTGTTTCCGCATGATGTCCATGGGAAAAATGTATTAATGGATCAGGGACGAGGTTATCTGATTGACGTATCGGATTACTATGTTAATGATACAGATACGAAATGGCGTGATTTACGCAAGGCGTATTACAAAGTGTATCTGCCATTTATCAAGGATCGTGGATGGAAAATTCCATTGTGGATGCTGGAAGTCGTACGCAAAGGCTATCGCCTGTACAAAAAAGGAAAGCGCTTGTTCACGTAGGCGGTCTCTGGTAAAATGATCATTTGACATTGTGTTTGTACAGTTGCTGGTCGAAGCAGAATAAGGAGGACATTCCATTGTGGTACTATCTCATTGCGGCAGTAATTATTGCGCTTGATCAGTTTACAAAGTATTTAGTCGTGAAGTATATGGAACTGGGAGAATCCATTCCTTTGATCGCGGACGTCTTTCATCTCACTTCCCATCGAAACATGGGAGCGGCGTTTGGTATCCTACAAAATCGACGTTGGTTTTTTATCGCCATTACCGCTGTGGTTGTGATTGGGATTGTCATTTCCTTGATTCGCTTGGGAAAAAAACAACCTCGTGCATCGTTGGCGCTGTCATTTGTCTTGGGTGGAGCCGTTGGGAATTTCATTGATCGCGCGATGTCCGGTCAAGTCGTAGATTTTCTCGATTTTACGTTGATTCACTTCCCGATCTTTAATGTGGCGGATATGGCCATCACGATTGGTGTGGGGATTTTGCTTCTCGATGTTTTTCTGGATGGGAAGAAAAACAGATAATCATGAGAATAATAGTGGGAAAGCTCGGATAGGTGGAGAACATACATGAATGACACGCAATTGTTTGAACGTTACGATTGGACGGTAGACCCAACGGATGCGAATGAGCGCATCGACAAGTTCATCACACTGCAAAATGAAGATTGGTCCCGTTCACAGGTACAGGCTTGGGTGAAGGAAGGTCGCGTTACTGTAAATGGTGAACCGATCAAAAACAACTACAAGCTACAGGCAGAGGACGAAGTGACCCTCCGTGTTCCGCCGCCAAAGGAAATGGCGATCCAGCCAGAAGAGATGTCGCTTGATATTGTATACGAGGATAGCGATGTCGTGGTCGTGAATAAACCACGTGGTCTCGTCGTGCATCCTGCCCCTGGTCATTACAGTGGGACACTCGTCAATGGGCTTTTGGCACATTGCAAGGATTTGTCCGGAATCAATGGCGTTTTGCGTCCGGGAATTGTCCATCGTATTGACAAGGATACGTCCGGCCTGTTGATGGTAGCCAAAAACGACAAGGCACACATGGGGTTGGCTGAACAGTTGAAAGCACATACGGTCAATCGGAAGTATGTCGCGCTTGTCCATGGGGTCATCCCGCATGAAATGGGAACGATTGAAGCACCGATCGGGCGCGATCCGAAAAATCGCCAACAAATGGCGGTCGTTTTTGAAAACAGCAAGCCGGCTGTTACGCATTTTATCGTGCTGGAGCGCTTCAAAGAGTACACATTGGTGGAATTGAAGCTCGAAACAGGGCGTACCCATCAAATTCGCGTACACATGAAGTACATTGACTATCCACTGGCGGGCGACCCGAAATACGGTCCGAAAAATACATTGGAGCTCGATGGACAAGCTTTGCATGCGAAAACACTGGGCTTTATCCATCCCCGTACAGGAGAGCAGCTCGAGTTCGAAGCGCCAATGCCGAAGGAAATGCTTGACGTCATCGAAGTTCTCAGACAAGCGTAGAGAACAGGAGGAAGAGCCGTGCTAAAAAGATTGGCGCATGTGACGCTGTACGTTCACGACTGTGAAGAGGCATTGCAGTTTTACACGGAAAAACTCGGTTTCGAAAAACGCATGGATTCTCGGATGGATGATGGTTCTCGGTGGCTCACCGTCGGTCTTCCAGAGCAGGAGCTAGAGATTGTATTGCATGACCCTACCCATTGGCATCGGGAAGATGTTGCGCAGGAAATGCTTCGTCAGGTCGGCAAAAACCCAATGTGGGTTTGGCAGACGGATGATTTTTGGTCCACGTACGAAACACTGCTTCAACGCGGCGTGGAGTTTGTGAGTGAACCAAACGAAGTAATGTATGGCATAGAGGTTATTTTCAAGGATCTGTATGGCAATCGTTTCTTGTTGTTGCAGCAAGTCTTCCTATGACACTTACATAATGGCAGTTGGATTGGAAAACGCTAGTAGAGAGCTAATTACTTTCTTCTGGCGTTTTTTTTCATCATTCAATAGAGCGTGTAAGGAGTGAATGTCTGTGATCGGAAAATGGGGGAAGCTGTTCGGTCATTTTGTCCTTTTGGTTGTACTTGTCACAGCAAACGGTGAAGCAAAGGTGGCAGCCCAAAGCCAAGGGCCAGAGCGTGTGAACAAGGAAATAAGCGTTCCGGCAAAAATCGCATTTACGAGCAACCAGCATTTGTTTTTGGTAGATGGCCGGGACGCGACGGGAAAGATCAAGCAAATCACAAAGGATGGCTATGCACAGATCGTGGGCTGGTCGCCAGATGGCAAGTGGCTTCTGTTCGTGAAATACAAAGGCAACGACAATTATTCGACACCAGGCTATGTGTGGATCGTCAGAGCTGACGGCAGCAAAGCTGTGCAGGTAGACGAGCGAGCGATTTTTGAATCACCAAAATGGTCTCCGAAAGCGAACAAGCTCGCGTACACCGTGAATGTCGGCAGTAATGAAGCTCCGAGACAATTGCTGATCGTAAAAGAAGTCAAAGAGCATGGAGAATTAGCTTTGCAAAGTACAACGAAGGCTGACTTCGAAGATTTTGCTTGGATGCCGGATGGGGAAAACATGCTTGTCTCACTACCAGCCGAAAAAAATAAGCCGATGACGCTGGCCTTGCGCACACTTGCAGGTAAACCGTTGGCAGCCTACCCGATTGCAGAACCGCCAAAAGTGGAGGAAGGCATCTACCCATGGGCAGCGACAGGCTTAAAAGTATCGCCGGATGGGAAGGCTGTGGCCTACTTTGTCAGATATAACTCAGGCTCCTTGTCTGCTGATGGCGTACCGATTCAATGGTTTAATTTGACACAGCCTGCCAAAAAGCCAATAGACCTCGGAACAGGATTGGCTTATCCTGATTGGCTTGCCTGGACACCAAATGGCGAACAGCTCGCTTTTGTCGAAGGCACTGACCGGACCGCCACGACTAACAAGCAGTTAAAGCTGGCAGATCGGACAGGAAAGGTTAAAACAGTCAGCCCTGGTCCGGTGGTGGTAGACACTTATCCAGTATGGATTCCAAAAGCTTCGTACACGCTGCTTTTCACCAGGGGCTTGGCTACAGAGTATTCATACGACCCGAAGAAGGTCATGGTACCGGAACAAGGCATCTGGCGGCGGTCCTCAGATGGAGCAGAGCAGCAGGTGACAAAAGGAGAAGCGAATACAGCGGACTACTATCCTGTGCCATCTCCAGATGGAAATCAGCTTCTTTTCTTGCGGTTGGATCGAGCGGAGCATGGCTCCTTGTTTATCCAAGGAATTGGTGAAGATGCGGACAAACAAGTCGAGCTGATCAAAGACATGACAGGGGACATTGGTTATTATGCGAACTATTTGCCACCGTGGGTCAGCGTCTATTGGGAATAGTTAGACTTTTCCGGGCTGCATTGACACCCGTCCAGAATCGTGACATAATTCTACATGACGAATGGAACCTTTTAATCCAGTCCAGTGAGGCTGGCAAGGGCACGGAATGACAAACAGGCGGGACGCTTAAAAGTCCGGTCAGTTTGTCCGAGGGCTTCTTGTCTCCTGACAAGGAGCCTTTTTTCGTAAGGTCCACTGTTCCCGTCGAAAAGGGGGATATTGAGATGATCAACAAAAGCGTTATTATGGATGAAGCGGCGATCCGCCGCGCGCTCACGCGAATCGCGCATGAAATTATTGAGCGAAATAAAGGCGTCGAGGATCTCATTATCGTGGGGATTAAGACCAGAGGGATCTACCTCGCGCAACGCCTTGTGGAAAGAATCGAAATGATTGAAAATGTGAAAGTCCCAGTCGGTGAGCTGGACATTACGTTTTATCGTGACGATCTTCAGCACAAGTCCGAAGATGCCATTTTGCAAGGCTCCAAGCTTCCAGATCAAATCACAGGTAAGACTGTAATTCTGGTCGATGATGTTCTTTACACGGGAAGAACCGTGCGTGCCGCATTGGATGCCCTGATTGACAACGGTCGCCCACGGATGATTCAACTGGCTGTCCTGGTTGATCGTGGTCATCGCGAGCTGCCAATCCGCCCAGATTTCGTCGGAAAGAACCTCCCTACTGCTCGAACGGAAATTGTCGATGTACAATTGGCAGAAGTGGACGTTATGGACATTGTCTCCATCCGACAGCTACTGTAAAAAGAATAGAATTCCTCTTTAAAAACGATCCTGTGAGGTCGGCAAGAGGCAAGATACTTCCCATGACTATGGCGAAGCTAGCCTCTTTGTGTCCGCACAAAGAGGTTTTTTGTATAAAAAGAAGCTTTTTGTATAAAAGAAGTTTTGAATGAATGAAACAAAACAGGGGGCATACAGGCATGAGCCAGAAAAATTACATCGATGTAGACGAAACACCACATATTTCGCGATTGCTGCCACTTAGTATTCAACACTTGTTCGCGATGTTCGGCTCGACTGTATTGGTGCCGATCTTAACGGGGCTGGATGTTGCAACGGCGCTCATGGCAAGTGGGATTGGAACCCTGTTGTTCCTGTGGATCACCAAAGGAAAGCTGCCGAACTACCTCGGTTCTTCCTTCGCTTTCATCGGTCCGATTATCGTCGTGAGTCAATCACATGGAGTAGGGACCGCACTCTTAGGCTGCTTCCTCTCCGGGATTGTGTACATCATCGTCGCCGGTATCGTAAAGAAGGCAGGAGTCAAATGGCTCGATCGGGTACTGCCACCAGTTGTCATCGCATCCGTCATCGTTGTGATCGGTCTAAGCCTGGCTGGCGTAGCAGTAGACATGGCAACAAAAGTCACTGTAGATGGTCAATCGCAAATGTCGCTGACATCGATTGAAATCTCGCTCGTAACTGTGGTCATAACAGTACTTGCAGCAGTTATGCTGCGCGGTTTCCTTGGTCTTATCCCCATCTTGATCGGTATGGTTACAGGTTATGTATACACACTACTGCGTCACCCTGACCTGATTAACTTTCAAAAAGTAGTAGAAGCAGACTGGTTCATCACGCCACAAAAAATGTTTGCGGAGCACTTCAAATTTACCGAAGTCATGAGTGTGATCGGCGACGGCTCTGCATGGATCGCAGCACTCGTCATCGCGCCAGTCGCTTTCGTCACGCTGGCAGAGCATTTGGGTCACTTGCTGGTAACGAGTAAGGTCATGGATCGCGATCTGATGAAAAATCCGGGTCTGCACCGCAGCTTGCTCGGAGACGGGGTGGCAACCTCACTGGCAGCTATCTTGGGAGGACCGCCAGCAACGACATATGGAGAAAACATCGGTGTCCTTGCAATGACTAAGGTATACAGCCGAGTGGTCATCGGTCTGGCTGCTGTACTGGCAATCATGTTCGCCTTCGCTGGAAAGGTTAGCGCCATTTTAATGACGATTCCAACGCCGGTACTTGGCGGTGTCTCCATCATCCTGTTCGGTATCATCGCGGCACAAGGCTTGCGGATGTACGTCGAGCACAAAGTGAATTTTGCAGACAAGCGCAACATGATTCTCGCAGCCGTCATCCTCGTCACGGGAATCGGCGGATACAAAATCAGTTTTGCAAGTACAGGTATCGCTTTCCTGAGCGACCTGACCATCGATAATATCGCACTCTCTACCTTCCTGGGAATTATTCTGCACCTGATCCTTCCAGGAAAAGCGTCCGCGATGGGAGAAGCGCATCTTGAAGAACAAAAATAAATAGCTTATACGTTCCCAATCCTTTAAATCCAGTCCAGAGAGGCTGGCAAGGCAAAGAACGCTGTTTCGGCTGCCCAAAAAGGCACTCAACCAGCTTCTTGTCTCGCTTGCCTCCAGATGCAAAGCGATGCCAAGAAGCTTTTTCTTTGTGAAAAATAAAGAATCGGAGGGATTCATGATGAAAAATGTAGCGCACCTGATTGGCCTCAAAGATTTATCAAAAGAACAGATCATCCAGCTCCTCGAGCGAGCAGAGTATTGGGCTGCCAGACCAACTGAGCAAGCGGATATCCTGCGCGGACGGTTTGTCGCGAATCTGTTCTTCGAGGCCAGCACCAGAACCCGCTTTTCTTTTGAAGTAGCACAAAAGCGACTGGGCGCACATGTTTTGAACTTCATTCCGGAAACCTCCTCTACTGTAAAGGGAGAAACGGTCTATGATACAATCCGCACCTTGGAAGCAATGGGCGTGGAAGCAGCCGTGATCCGCACCAAGAAGGAAGGCCTGCTGCAAGAGCTGGCTGAGAGCGTAGATCTGAAGCTGATCAACGCGGGAGATGGAACGAATGAGCACCCGACCCAATGCCTGCTCGATCTTTTGACCATGAAAAGGCAGTTTGGCAAGCTCTCTGGTCTCACGGTAGCGATCATTGGAGACCTGCGCCACAGCCGCGTGCTCGGTTCTCACCTGCATGCGCTGCCGAAGCTCGGTGTGAATCTGCTACTCTCAGGTCCTGCTACGATGATGCCGGCGCATATCCCGCAAGGTGTGAAAATCGTGGAAATGGAAGAAGCGGTTCAAACCGCAGATGTGGTCATGATGCTGCGCGTGCAGCTGGAGCGCCATGCGGAATCCCTCTATCTATCGAAGGAAGAGTATCACAAGGCACATGGGCTCACACTGGAAAGAGCCAAAATGATGAAGTCCGGCGCAGTTATCATGCATCCGGCACCCGTCAATCGCGGGGTTGAGATTCATACCGATTTGGTAGAATGCGAAACGTCCTTGATTCAAACCCAAGTGACCAACGGAGTCGCAGCAAGAATGGCAGTTCTAGAAACTCTTTTGAAAGGGAGCGAAATGACATGGGAATCATCCTTGGCAACGGCAACGTACTAAATCAGGCGGGGGAACTCACCCCGATGGAAATATTGGTGGAAAAGGGAAGAATCACAGCGATGGGGGAGACACTCGATCGCGAGGGGCATGAATGGATCGATTGCCATGGCGGCATGATTAGTGCGGGTCTTATCGATGTCCACGTACATTTGCGTGAACCAGGCTTTGAACATAAAGAAACGATTGAAACAGGGGCAAAAGCAGCGGTACAAGGCGGATTTACAACGGTAGCATGCATGCCGAACACGCGACCATCCATCGATAGTGTCGAAACAGTGACTTACATTTTGGACAAAGCGAGCGAGGCAGGTATGGCGCGCGTCATCCCGTATGGTGCGATTACGGTTCGCCAATTGGGAAAAGAGCTGACGGATTTCGCTGGGTTAAAAGAAGCGGGGATCTTCGCGCTGACAGATGACGGTGTGGGTGTCCAATCAACAGCCATGATGAAAAAGGCCATGCAAAAAGCAGCAGAGCTCGGTATCGCAATCGTCGCTCACTGTGAGGACGAAGACCTGTTGATCCCGGGAGCAGCTTTGCATGACGGGGTGGTTGCAGCTCGACACGGACTCCCAGGAATTCCTTCTGAATCAGAGTCCATCCACGTTGGCCGCGATATTTTGCTGGCAGAACAGACAGGTGTGCACTACCACGTATGTCACATCAGCGCAAAAGAGTCCGTGCGTCTGGTACGCGACGGAAAACGCGCTGGGGTAAATGTAACGTGTGAAGTAAGTCCGCATCATCTCTTGCTGTGCGACGAGGATATTCCGGACAATCTGGATACAAATTGGAAAATGAACCCGCCGCTGCGCTCTCGTGAAGATCGCGCTGCACTAATTGCGGGATTGAAAGACGGCACCATTGATATGATCGCAACCGACCATGCACCACACACCCAAGAGGAAAAAGCCAACGGGATCAACCGCGCACCATTCGGAATCGTCGGACTGGAGACAGCATTCCCGCTGTTGTACACAAATCTCGTACAAACGGGAGAGCTGACCTTGAAGAAGCTGGTTGAGCTGTTGACTGTGAAGCCAGCAGAAGCATTTAAACTGCCATATGGTCGTCTGGAAGTAGGCGCACCAGCAGACCTGACTGTGATGGATCTGGAAACGGAAAAAACAATTGACCCAAGCACATTCGCAAGTAAAGGAATCAACACACCATTTGCTGGGTGGGCATGCAAAGGCTGGCCGACTCTGACGCTTGTAGATGGAAAGATCGTATATCAAAACGTGTAAAAACGACTGACAGACAAGACAAAAGTTTTTACACGACAATGGAGGAGGAGCATAAATGCGTGCAAGATTGATCTTGGAAGATGGAACAGAATTTATCGGGACGGCATTTGGAGCGACAAAGGAGTCTTACGGGGAAGTGGTTTTTAATACAGGGCTGACTGGCTATCAGGAGGTTTTGTCCGACCCATCCTACTGCGGACAGATCGTCACCATGACATACCCGCTAATCGGAAATTACGGGATCAATCGAGACGACTTTGAGGCTGTTCGTCCATACATCCACGGCTTCGTTGTTCGCGAGCATTGCGAGGCACCGAGCAACTGGCGCAATACGAACACACTCGATGAACTGCTGAAAACATACGACATTCCGGGCATTGCTGGAATCGACACCCGGATGCTGACGAGAAAAATTCGTTACCACGGCACGATGAAGGGCATGATTACAACCAGTGAAGCCCCGTTGGCTGAATTGGTTGCTGCCCTAAACGGCACGACATTGATGACAGACCAAGTATCACGCGTTTCTACGAAAAGCGTCTTCAGCTGCCCAGGCACAGGTCATCGGGTAGTACTGGTAGACTTCGGAGCCAAGCACGGGATTTTGCGCGAGCTGACCAAGCGCAACTGCGACGTAGTCGTTGTGCCTTACAATGTGACAGCAGAAGAGATTCGCCGCATTCAACCGGACGGGATACTTTTGTCCAATGGCCCTGGGGACCCGAAGGACGTACCGCAAGCCGTAGAGATGATACGCGAAATCTTGGGTGAATATCCTCTGTTCGGAATTTGTCTCGGTCACCAACTGTTCGCGCTGGCATCTGGCGCTGACACGACGAAAATGAAATTCGGACACCGTGGCGGCAACCATCCAGTAAAAGAGCTGCCAACCGGACGCACCTATATCACATCCCAGAACCACAGCTATGCAGTCAAAGAAGACTCGCTTGCAGGCACGGAGCTGGAAGTTACACATATCGCCCTGAATGATGGCACCATCGAAGGTGTACGTCATGCCGCGAAGAATGCATTCTCAGTACAATACCATCCAGAAGCAGCTCCAGGACCGTATGATTCCGGCTACCTGTTCGACCAGTTTCTTGCGATGATGGAAACCGCTAAGGAGGAAAAAACTCATGCCAAAACAAGATAATCTGAAAAAAATCCTCGTAATCGGCTCTGGACCAATCGTCATCGGGCAGGCTGCAGAATTTGACTATGCAGGCACGCAAGCATGCGAAGCGTTAAAAGAAGAGGGCATGGAGGTAGTTCTGATCAACTCCAACCCGGCGACCATCATGACTGATACAAACATGGCGGACAAAGTATATATCGAGCCAATCACACCTGAATTCGTAGCGCGCGTCATTCGTCAAGAGAAGCCGGATGGACTGCTGCCTACGCTTGGCGGTCAAACCGGCTTGAACATGGCTGTTGCCCTCTCGGAAGCAGGCGTTCTCGAGCAAGAAAATGTAAAGCTGCTCGGAACCAAGCTGGAATCGATCAAGCAAGCAGAAGACCGCGACCTGTTCCGCTCCCTCATGAATGAACTGGGTGAGCCAGTACCTGAATCAGTCATCGTGAGCACGATAGAAGAAGCCGTCGATTTTGCAAACGAAATCGGTTATCCCATCATCGTTCGTCCTGCCTACACCTTGGGTGGTACAGGCGGCGGAATTTGTGATGATGAAGAAACCCTCCGCGAGATTGTCGCAAGCGGATTGAAATACTCCCCGATTACGCAATGCTTGATCGAGAAAAGCATTGCCGGCATGAAAGAAATCGAGTACGAAGTAATGCGCGATGCCAACGACAACTGCATCGTCGTGTGCAACATGGAAAACATCGACCCAGTCGGCGTGCATACAGGTGACTCCATCGTAGTAGCGCCTAGCCAAACACTGGCTGACCGCGAGTATCAAATGCTGCGCACATCGGCACTAAACATCATCCGGGCGCTCGGTATCGAGGGTGGCTGCAACGTTCAATACGCACTCGACCCGCACAGCTTCCAGTATTACGTGATTGAAGTGAACCCGCGTGTGAGCCGCTCTTCTGCACTGGCTTCCAAGGCAACAGGCTACCCAATCGCAAAGATGGCAGCCAAAATCGCAATCGGCTACACGTTGGACGAACTGAAAAACCCGGTGACAGGTCAAACATATGCGTGCTTCGAGCCAACACTGGACTACATCGTCAGCAAAATCCCACGTTGGCCGTTCGATAAGTTCCAATCCGCCAACCGCAAGCTCGGTACGCAAATGAAAGCGACTGGAGAAGTAATGGCAATCGGTCGGACTTTTGAAGAATCGATCATGAAAGCCATCCGTTCCTTGGAAATCGGCAGCTATCACATTGAGATCAAGGGAGCAGGCGAAATCAGCGAGGACGACCTGAAAGCACGTCTGGTGCACGCGGATGACGAACGTCTCTTCCTGCTGGCAGAAGCACTGCGCCGTGGCTGGACAATCGAACAACTGCACAGCCTGACCAAGATCGATCTGTTCTTCCTGCACAAGTTCCATAAAATGATTGCCTTTGAAGCACAACTGGCAAATGGCTTGACGAGCGAGAAGCTGTACGAAGCAAAACGCATGGGCTTCACGGACCGCAAAATTGCCGAGCTGTGCGGTGAGACAGAAGAAGCGGTACACGCCATGCGCAAAGAAAAAGGCTTTGTACCTGTATATAAAATGGTAGATACGTGCGCGGCAGAATTCGAGGCGCAAACACCGTACTACTACTCCGCTTATGAAGTAGAAGACGAGCGCATCGAGACAGGCAAAAAACGCGTGGTGGTACTGGGCTCCGGACCAATCCGCATTGGTCAAGGAATCGAGTTTGACTACGCAACGGTACACGCCGTCTGGGCACTGAGAGAAGCGGGCTATGAGGCAGTGATCATCAACAACAACCCGGAGACCGTTTCTACAGACTTCAACACTTCTGATCGCCTGTACTTCGAGCCGCTGTACCTTGAAGACGTCATGAACATTCTCGATGTAGAAAAACCAGAGGGTGTCATCGTACAATTCGGCGGACAAACCGCGATCAACCTGGCTGACAAGCTGGCTGCACGCGGAATCAAAATCTTGGGTACGAGTCTGGAAAACATCGACGCAGCGGAAAACCGCGAGAAGTTCGAAGCGCTACTGCGCGAGCTGGAAATCGCCCAACCACCAGGCAAAACGGTTACGTCAGTTGATCAGGCAGTAGTGGCGGCAGAGGGTCTTGGCTTCCCGGTCCTGGTGCGCCCATCCTACGTACTTGGTGGCCGTGCGATGGAAATCGTCTACAACCAGTCCGAACTGTTGGAGTACATGGAAAAAGCGGTGAAGGTAAACCCTGATCACCCTGTACTGGTAGACCGTTACATGGTCGGAATAGAAGCGGAAGTCGATGCGATCTGCGACGGCGAAAACGTTCTGATCCCAGGCATCATGGAGCATATCGAACGCGCAGGGGTGCACTCCGGCGACTCTATCGCTGTATATCCTCCGCAATCCTTGTCCCAAGCGATTAAGGATGAGCTGATCGACATGACGACGAAGCTGGCGCGTGCCCTGCAAATCAAAGGCTTGCTCAACATCCAGTTCGTCATCTATAAAGACCGCCCATACGTAATCGAGGTCAATCCGCGTTCGTCCCGTACAGTGCCATTCCTTTCCAAAGTAACGGGGATTCCAATGGCGAACATCGCGACGAAAGCGATCCTTGGTCACTCTATCATGGAACAAGGCTTTACACCGGGCTACCATCCAGAGGAGTCGATGGTTTCTGTCAAAGTACCAGTCTTCTCCTTCGCAAAGCTGCGCCGCGTCGATATTACGCTCGGCCCTGAAATGAAATCGACCGGAGAAGTCATGGGACGCGAGAGCACTCTGGCAAAAGCGTTGTACAAAGGCTTGGTCGCAGCAGGCATGAATATCCCGACACAAGGCACCTTGCTCGTGACTGTTGCTGACAAAGACAAGGAAGAAGCGCTGGACATCGTGAAACGCTTCCGCCACCTCGGCTTCAAGCTGATGGCAACCGCAGGCACAGCCGATTATTTGGAGCAAGCGGGACTGCAAGTCACACGGGTAAGTAAATTATCGGAAGGCACGCCAAACTTGTTGGATGTCATCCATACAGGCGAAGCGAACATCGTACTCAATACACTGACAAAAGGCAAAACGCCACAACGCGACGGCTTCCGCATTCGTCGGGAAGCGGTAGAGAACGGCGCCGTATGCTTGACTTCACTCGATACAGCTTCCGCTCTCCTGCACGTACTGGAGACGATCACATTCTCTACAGAAGCAATGCCAGCCCAGCGTGCTGGTGCCAAAGTGGCAGTAACCATATAAAAAGGGGAGAGCAGCGTGCAACAACAACTAACCGATATTCGCGAACGCATGATTGTTGCGCTCGACTTTTCCACACTGGATGAAGTCAAGAAGTGCATCGAGCCGCTACAGGGGCATATCCGCTATGTAAAAGTAGGGATGGAGCTCGCTTACGCAGAAGGGCCAGCGATCGTTTCCTTCTTGAAGGAAAAAGGACTCAACGTATTCCTCGACTTGAAGGTTCATGATATTCCCAATACAGCAAAAGGCGCGATGAGAAGCCTGGCTCGTCTGGGAGCAGACATGGTAAACGTTCATGCGGCAGGCGGCGTAGCCATGATGGCGGCAGCGAGAGAAGGCTTGGAGCAAGGGACAGCGGCAGGTGCTGCTCGTCCCCTCCTGATCGGTGTAACGATGCTGACTTCCACTGGTTTGCAAACGATGAATCAAGAATTGGCGATTCCAGGTGCGGTAGAAGATGTTGTCGTGCACTATGCTCTGATGACCAAGCAAGCAGGTTTGGATGGGGTCGTTGCTTCTCCACTAGAAGTACCGATGATCAAAAAAGCTGCTGGAGACGCATTTGTAACCGTAACGCCTGGAATTCGCCCACTGGGAGCAGATCAAGGTGATCAGACGCGTATCACGACACCAGAACAGGCATTCCGCTTGGGCAGTGATTACCTCGTGATCGGACGCGCCATTACGGGTGCTAAAGATCCGGTAGGAGTATGGCAAAGCATCGTCGCAGCAGTGGAAAAAGATCGTTCGTAAAGTAGCCAGCTGGAGGGAATAAGTGAAATGACGACAATGACAACCGCAAAACAAATTGCAGCGAATCTTCTCGAAATCGGGGCAGTTCATCTGCGTCCGGAGCAACCTTTTACATGGACGTCCGGGATTAAATCCCCGATCTACTGCGACAACCGGATCACGATGTCCTATCCGCATGTGCGCCGTGCCGTTGCGAGAGCATTTGCCGATCTGATCAAGGAGCAGTACCCAGATGCGCAGGTTGTTGCGGGAACAGCAACTGCTGGTATTCCACATGCTGCATGGGTTGCAGAGCTGCTTGACCTGCCTATGATCTACGTACGGGACAAGGCAAAAGGCCACGGTCGCCAAAACCAGATCGAGGGCGCATTGGCGGCTGGTCAAAAGGTCGTCGTGATTGAAGACCTGATTTCCACAGGAGGCAGCTCCTTGAAAGCAGCGCAAGCGGTACAGGCAGAGGGTGGAGAGGTACTGGGGGTCGTAGCCATTTTCAGCTATCAATTCCCGGATGCCCAAGCCTTGTTTGAGGAAGCAGGCATTCCTTGCTCCACCATTTCGAATTATACAGCGCTTTTGGAAGTAGCTTCAGAGCAAGGGGTTATTACTAGCCAACAGGAAAAAGTATTGGGCGAATGGCGGAAATCCCCGCGTACTTTTTTTGAATAAGGGAGACATGATGAAGAGTAGGGCGGCGTTCAAACCGTCCTACTCTTTTTTGTTTTGTCGTGGATCGTAATCTGGACCCGTTTTTCCTGTAAAAGAGCTAACTTTAGTTAGTGTTAGAAAGAATTTGCATAATGATATCATGATTGATGATTGCTATTTAATCAGGAAGGATATCAGAAAAGTACAACGATTACTACAAGGAGGATTATGGTACATACCAGACCTTTTGAATATGAGCAAGACGAATCATTTATTTGGGAATTGTACTGTTCTACGAGAACGGAAGAAATGGCACTTTGGGGTTGGAGTGAGTCGGACAAGCTTGCTTTTTTACAGTCGCAGTTTATCATGCAGCAGAAATCTTACCAAATGCAATTTCCCGCTCAAAATCATCAAATCATTCTGCGATCCAGGCAGCCTATCGGTCGTTTGATCACGGATGCGAGCGGAGAAGCACTGCATCTTGTTGATATTTCTTTGCTGCCTGCTTATCGGGGACAGGGTGTTGGTTCTGGCATTATTGGCGATCTGCAAAAAGAGGCTGAAGCTATCCAATTACCGATCCGTTTACGCGTTTTACAAGGGAATCCTGCCTTTCGATTATATGAACGATTTCATTTCATCGTGACCGACTCAACGGGGCTGTATATGCAAATGGAATGGCAGCCACTTCTGCAAAAATGACCAGTTTGTTCGTTTGACAAGGGAAATAACCACTTTACATAAGGAGGAAGCAACATGGCAGAGCCATTTCTTGGAGAAATCAGGATGTTTGGGGGAGATTATGCACCACAAGGATGGGCATTATGCGAGGGACAGATTTTATCGATTTCGGAAAACGACACATTGTTTAGTTTGATTGGATTCACATATGGCGGGGATGGACAAACGACTTTTGCATTGCCTGATTTACGGGGGCGTATCCCGCTCCATCAAGGGAAAAATCCGAGCACAGGAACTACCTTTGTGATAGGTGAAAAAAATGGTGTAGAATCCGTCACCTTAAACGTCCCACAATTGCCCGCGCATACGCATACGGTCCAAGCATCATCGCAGCCAGGAACGCAGAATAGCCCTGCCAATGCTGTATGGGCAAAGAATACGCAGCTATATTCAACAAATGCACCTGATGGATCGATGAACGCTTCCAGCTTGAGTACTGTAGGTGGAAATCAACCACACAGTAACCTGATGCCGTTTACGGTTATTAATTTCATCATTGCCCTGTATGGGATTTATCCTCAACAAAATTAACATTTCAATCGAACAGGAGGATTTTACGTGGAACCATTTCTTGGAGAAATTCGATTTTTTCCCTTTCCATTTGCGCCAAAGGGCTGGGCTTTGTGTAATGGTGCGTTGTTGCCTCTCAATGGAAACCAGGCACTATTTTCCTTGCTAGGTGCCGTTTATGGGGGGGACGGGAAAAACAATTTTGCCCTACCAGATTTAAGAGGGCGTGTCCCCGTTCATAAAAACAATCAACAAGATCGTCCAATCGTACCGCTTGGGATGTCAGCCGGAGAAGAAACGCATGTATTAACAACAAACGAAATACCGGCTCATACCCATACCGCGACGGGCTCGAATGCAGGTGCCAATGAAAAAACGAGCGCTGGGAACTACTGGGCACAAGCATCCACCACAACCTATGGGACAACGCCTGATACGACGATGAGTGAGAGTGCGTTGCAAACGGTAGGAAACAGTGCGCCTCATACGAATATGCAGCCGTATTTGGTCGGGAATTTTTGCATCGCGATTCAAGGGATTTACCCGCCAAGAAACTAGAGGAGGCACAATTATATGGATCCGTATATTGGAGAAATTCGTATCTTCGCTGGCAACTTCCCGCCGAGGGACTGGGCTTTTTGTGATGGACAACTGCTTACGATCCCTTCCAATCCTATTTTGTATTCGATATTGGGAACAAAGTATGGCGGCGATGGCAAGACCACATTTGCGCTTCCCAATTTAAGAGGCACAGCCCCGATGAACCAGGGGGAAGGACCTGGATTGACACCGCGTACGGCAGGTCAGACAGATGGCGCAGCCAAGATAACACTGCTGCAAAACGAAATTCCGGCGCATACGCATGTTCCCAATGCGTGCTCAACGCCTACAGGGGATACGCCAACAGGGGCGAAATGGTCATCTACTAGTGGCAGGGGAGGTATCATTCCTTACTCCAACACGAGTGATGGGACACAGCTTAGCCCGCAAGCGATTGGAACCACAGGCGGGACTCAGCCTCATAATAATATGCAACCTTATCTCGGACTCTCGTTCATCATTTGTGTGGAAGGCGGAGTTTATCCGGGGAAAGGATAGAGACTGAATTTTGGACGCCCAATGCTGTGCAGCTGGAGGCGTCTTTTTCGCGTGACGGTCACAGTCCTTCTTCCATCTTTTCCTACTTTTCGTATTCTTCTTGCGAGACGTATGCATTATAATGGATATGTCCGTGATACTAAACGATCGCTTGAAGCAGAACGATCGCAGAGGATGAAGCAGATGACGAAGATAGAAATACTGAAAAGCATGTTGACGAGCGATCAACGCAATGCACCAGTATGGCTGTTGTTAGGGTTAGAGCATGCTGAGCAGGGGGATCGTACGGAGGCTTTACAAGCGTTTACGCAGGCCCTTGCCTATGGTAATGAAGCGATGAAGGAAAAAATTGTGATCGAGCTCAACAAGCTACAAAAAGAATCCCCCTATTCACGGACGTTAAAAGGGATCAATCAGAAGGATTCCTCTACATACACTACGATGTTTTCACCTAAGATACGCGTCATTGAAGGGGGCAAAGGGAAGACCACCACGAAATCGGTTCAACTCGTTGAGAAAACGGCGGGCTTTGGAATGGTCGGCGGGCTTGGACGAGTAAAAGAGGCAATTTTTCAAAGACTCCTACAGCCTATTTCTCAACGGTTGCCTCAAAAGAAAAGTACCATCTTACTTTACGGGCCATCGGGGTGTGGAAAATCTTTGCTGGCAAAAGCAACCGCAGAAGAATGCCAGGCTCAGTTTTTCTCCATGGCGAACACAGGCGGTCGAAGTATGTATACGCCGTCGAACAGGCAGTTTAACATCCATGACTTACTGGCAACAGCTCCAGCCAATAAACCGTTCCTGTTTTTTTTAGATGAACTGGAGGCTTCCAGCCATTACGAAGAGCATGCGAACTCCTATCCTAGACAGGGGATCGATTCCAAATGGCTTCAGCAGATAGCGGAGGTAGGCGAGTACAACGAACGATTCGTCCTGATGGGTGCAACCAACGTCCCGTGGGAATTGGAGCCATCCATGCTCCGAGCAGCCGGCTTTGATCACTGGATTTTTGTCGGACCGCCAGATCGGCAAGCACGGGAGGATATTTTTCGCCTAAAACTGGAGGGCCGTCCCACTGAGATGCTAAATTATGAGCAATTGGCAGGATGGACGGAGTTTTATTCGGGGGCAGACATCGAGTATGTAGTGGAGCTCGCGACGGAGCAGGTATGGCATGATGTCGTAACAAAAGGGGTCGACCGCCCCATTCAAATGAGCGATCTGCGGGAGGCCATTGCAGCAACGTATCCAACGACCATTGAGTGGTTGAGGACTTTGAAAGAACATTTGAAACAAGTGGATGACAACGGATTTTATCATGAAGTGTGGGATTACCTGTCTCTTCACAGTAGAATCTGAAATCAACGAAAAGACTGTCGGCACGCTATCAAGCTGCAGTCTTTTTTTGGTACAAATGTTAGAATATTGACTCAATACAGTCTTTTTTGTACGCTGAGTATAGGCTTGAACAGTTGCTGGAAGGTGGAGGTTACGCGATGAAAATAATAGATATATCCCGTCCGTTCATGGCAGGTATGCCGACCTGGCCGGGGGACACTCCCTTTCACTATGTCGTAAACTGGCCCAAAGCGGAGAGTGGCTCAGTCAATGTCGGCAAAGTAACCATGAGTATTCACACAGGTACTCATGTGGATGCTCCATTTCACTTCGATGATGATGGCCGAAAAATAGCTGATTTACCACTAGACTTGTACATCGGAGAGGCAAGAGTGGTAGAGCTTACTGGACACTCCAGCATTGGTCCAGAAGATTTTGCCCAGGTTGATCTGGAGGGTGTGGAGCGCTTGCTGCTCAAAACATTATCATGGAGCGACCCCAATCAGTTTCCGTCAACGATCTGTCATCTGCGAGCGGACTTGCCAGCGTTCTTTGCCAAAAAGGGCATTCGGCTAATCGGAGTAGATGTCCCATCTGTCGATCCGTTGGACAGCAAGGAACTGGCTGCTCATCATGGACTTCACCAGCATCATATTCATATTTTGGAGGGGCTTCTCCTCGATCATGTGGAACCGGGTGATTATGAATTGATCGCACTGCCGCTTCCTTTAGTAGAAGCAGATGGAAGCCCGGTACGTGCAATCTTGCGTCGTTCGTAACGCTACATATTGATAAAGCAGTGATTTTCTCGAATAATAACAGGGTAACCACAAAAACCATCATCACGGCGTACGTATGAAGGGAATGAAAAAAAGATGGAAGCGATGACCTTTGTCCTTTTTGGTGCGACAGGAGATTTAGCCAAACGCAAAATTTTCCCTGCGCTCTTTACCTTATTTGTAGATCAAAAGTTGCCTGCTGCCTTTTCGATTATTGGTGTGGGGAGAAGGGCCTGGTCTGATGACGAATTTCAGGAATCTGTTCGCCAGTCTGTCCATGAATTTTCCCGTCGCGCCCAGATTGATTCCCGCGAGCTAGATGCTTTCTTGTCTGCTTGTCGCTATGCGGAAGTAGATGTCATGGAACCGCGTGCTTATGTAACGTTACATGATTTGGTCCTGCAAAGAGAGCAAGAGCTGCAGATTCCGCAAAACCGGATGTTTTACTTGTCAGTGGCCCCGCAATTTTTCGAGGGAATTGCAACCAATGTCAAAGACAGCGGACTGGGTTCAACGACAGGCTGGAAGCGTCTGATCATTGAAAAACCGTTTGGGCATGATTTGCAATCCGCGAAAGAATTGAATGAAAAGCTGGGAAAAGCATTTTCAGAAGAAGAAATATATCGCATTGATCATTACTTGGGGAAACCGATGGTGCAAAACCTCGAAGCTCTCGAATTCGCGAACCCGGTTTTCCAGGCTCTCTGGAACAATCAGTACATCGCCAACGTACAAATTACGGCGAATGAAACGGTCGGCGTCGAGGACCGGGCTGGATATTACGAGCCAGCCGGAGCACTGCGGGACATGCTCCAAAATCACATGCTGCAAATGCTGATGATTATCGCCATGCAGCTTCCGAAGCGAATCACATCCGCCCATATCCGCGAAGAAAAACGCAAGGTGATGGAAGCCGTGCGCCCGATGAAGAAAGAAGAAGTCGGGACCCACGTGATTCGCGGTCAGTATAGCGCAGGTCATATTCAAGGAACGCCTGTAGCTGGCTACAGGGACGAGCCTGGTGTCGATCCCGTTTCCCTGACAGAAACGTATATTGCCACGCGTGTCTGGATTGATGACCCGTTTTGGGAAGGGGTACCTTTTTATATTCGCACGGGAAAAAGACTGCAAGAGAAATCAACCAGGATCGTCATTGAGTTCAAAAATCCGCACGAAAAGCTATATCAGGAGCAAAATGAAACGCCATCGCCTAATTTGTTGATCATCAGTGTGAATCCAAATGAAGGTATTGCTTTGCAGGTAAATAGTAAGAATCCGACAAATAGCGGTAAGATTGAGCCGGTGACGGTAGATTTCAGTTCAGGGACAAAAGACGTGCCAGAAGCGTACGAGCTGCTCTTGTTCGATGCACTCCGGGGGGATTCCACTTACTTTGCGCATTGGGATGAGGTCCGGCTGTCGTGGGAGTGGGTGACACCGATTTTGGAAGCCTTCGCTGAAAATTTGGTGCCGCTCTTTACGTACGAAGCAGGCTCATTCGGACCAAAGGCCGCAGAGCAATTGCTTGCAGCAGACGGATTCGTGTGGTGGCTGGATAAGGTCGAAGAACGACTGCCAGTTACTGCAACGAGATAGAAAAAGAAAAGGGAGCGGATGAGATGCGATTTGGCGTAATCGGAACGAACTGGATCACCGAGGAATTTATCCAGGCTGGTCAAGAAGTAGAAGGATTTTCTCTTCAGGCTGTTTATTCACGTACGAACGAACGCGCCAAGGAAATCGCTGACAAGTACCATGCTCCATTCGCCTATAGCAGCCTAGAAGAAATGGTTACAAGCAAAAATATGGACGCGGTCTATATTGCAAGCCCCAACTCCTGCCACGCGGAACAAGCGATCCAGTGCATGGACGCGGGGCTGCACGTATTGTGTGAAAAGCCACTTGCTTCTAATGCGATTGAGGTAGAAGAAATGATCCAGGCAGCGAAAAGAAATGACGTGCTGCTCATGGAGGCTGTCAAATCTACACTGTTGCCGAATTTTTTTGCGATACAAGACAACCTGCACAAGCTGGGAAAAGTACGACGTTTTATTGCTAGCAATTGCCAATATTCTTCGCGCTATGACGCCTACCGCGAAGGGAAGGTTTTACGTGCTTTTGATCCTGCTTTTTCAAACGGAGCCTTGATGGACATCGGTATTTATTGTCTTTATCCGTTACTCATCCTTTTTGGCAGACCAGACGTGATCAAAGCAGAAGGAATCGTGCTTGATTCAGGAGTGGACGGAGAAGGCAGTATGTTGTTGAAGTATCGAGAGATGGATGCCATCGTTAGCTTCTCGAAAATTACGACCTCCTATCAGCCAGCAGAAATTCAAGGGGAGGACGCTACGATGGTGATCGATCGAATCAACCATCTCAAAGAAGTGGACATTCGCTACAGGGACGGACGAATCGAGCAAGTAGCAAGGCCGCAGACCCCGAAGACCATGCATTATGAAATAAGAGAATTTCTACACTTGGCGAAGATCGGGGCCAGACAATCTGCAACGAATTCGCATGAAGTTTCCAAAATGGCCATGCAGGTCATGGATGAAGCGAGAAGGCAGATGGGGATTGTTTTTCCAGCGGATCGAAAAAAACAGTAGGCAAAAGGGAGGGCGTTTGGGATGAAAATGTATGATGTGACCGCCACCGTGTACGAAGGAATGACGGTGTATAAAAACAAGCCGGAAAAGCAGCCGAAAATACGGACCGCCACCAACGGTTATGTAACAGAATCGAGAATCGACATGGACCTCCACACGGGTACCCATGTGGATGCTCCCCTGCATATGGTGAATGCTGGCGATACATTCGAAAGTATTTCCTTGGAGAAGCTAGTGGGCCCTTGCAAGGTTCTCGATCTCACAGCGGTCGAGGACAGGATCACTCGCGCTGACTTGGAGAGCTTCGATCTTGTGCGAGGAGATTTTGTCCTGTTTAAAACAAAAAACTCTTTTGAAGAGGCGTTCTCCTTTGAATTTATCTTTCTGTCTGAAGAAGGTGCGGAATATGTAAGTGAGCTGGGGTTGCGGGGCATTGGTACCGATGCACTTGGAATCGAACGCAGCCAGGAAGGTCACCCCACACATAAAAAATTGTTTGCAGCGGGAGTCATTGTCGTGGAAGGCTTGCGGCTAGCAGAGGTCCCGCCAGGCGAGTATTTTCTGGTAGCTGCACCACTCAAGCTGGTCGGCACGGATGCCGCCCCGGCAAGGGTCCTATTGTTTGAAGGCTTACATAGTAATTTGTCTATCGAAACCGAATGATGAGGAGTGGGAAACATATGCTCAGACGACCAGAGCGAGATGAATATGCTGCTTATTTTGACTATTATGTAGGTCTTGTACCAGAGGGGGAGCTCCAAACGATCCTCACGCAGCAAGGAGAGAGGATCGTCGCGTTATTTTCGTCCCTTGCGCCCGAGCAAGCTGATTATCGGTATGCACCAGGCAAATGGACGGTTAAAGAGGTTTTGGGTCATCTCATCGATGCAGAACGCATCATGAGCTATCGCTTGCTGAGAATCGCAAGAGGAGATCAGACACCCCTCGTCGGTTTTGATGAGAATGCGTTTGTTGAACACGGGTGTTTTCAGCTAAGAGACCTGTCTGATTTACTGGAAGAGTATAAGGCTGCCCGAGCTTCCACCATCGCGCAGGTGCGAGGAATCTCGCCAGAAGCGTGGTTGCGTACAGGACTTGCCAACGGAAACAAGCTATCTGCAAGGACATTGGTCTATGTGATTGCTGGACATGAAGCTCACCACACTAGCATTTTGAAAGAACGGTACTTCGGGTAAGGTAAAATCAGTAGACAAGTATGCCCCTCCTTTTCTGGCATTTTCTAACGATCGTCACGGTCGAGCGGAAAATGCTCTTTTTATTTTGGGCAGAATAATAGAAGAGGAGGGCGAGCAATGATGCAACTTTTTATTTGCCAATGGTGCGGATATGTTGTGGAAAAAGAGCAGCCTGAGGAATGCCAGGAGGGCGTATTTCATTGTGCCTGCTGCAGTATGGAAGAGGTAGAAAGCCTGTTCACCCACAACTGAAAGCCTTGCCAGATCAGCTTGCAATCAGAAAAGAAAGAATTTTGTTGACGCTTGCCTTGGAATTTCTTAGAATAAAGCTCAACAGCATAAATGGTTCTTATCCAGAGAGGTGGAGGGTCTGGCCCGATGAAGCCCGGCAACCGTTGCATATTGCAACAAGGTGCCAATTCCTGCGAGACGTTTCGTCTCGAAAGATAAGAAGCGGGTTACTCCATTAGTAGATGAACCTTCTTCTTAGCGAAGAAGGTTTTTTTAAATTTCATATTTTCTTTATCCAGAGAGGTGGAGGGACTGGCCCGATGAAGCCCGGCAACCGTCACGCATATTTTGTGACAAGGTGCCAATTCCTGCAGGACATATACGTCCTGGGAGATAAGGAGGGGGAGCATTAGCTGCTATCAAGCCTTCTTCTTATCGAAGATGGCTTTTCTTTTTATCTAAAATTCGGGGTATGGGGTGGTAAGGATGAGTGCAGAAGTAGTACGTGTGGGATTATTGGGATTGGGGACAGTGGGTGGGGGCGTAATCAAAACGATCCGTTCACAACAGGAGAAGCTGGCTTCTCGTCTGGGAAAACGAATTGAGATCGTCAAGGCATTGGTGCGTGACTCGGAAAAAGAGCGGGCGGTTCATGTCGACCCGGCTTTACTGACGACAGATTTTGAGGATGTATTGAGAAGCGATGTGGATATTGTGGTGGAGGTCATGGGCGGTGTAGAACCTACCTATGACTACGTACGTGCTTTGATCGAAAAGGGCTGCCATGTGGTAACCGCCAACAAAGAACTCCTGGCGAAAAAAGGAACAGAGCTAGTCGATTTGGCAAATCAGCATCAAGTGCATCTTGCCTATGAAGCGAGTGTGGCTGGGGGTATCCCGATCTTGAGTGTGCTCCGGCAGTTCCTGCGTACGAACGATATCCAAGGCGTTCGCGGTATTCTCAACGGAACAACGAACTTCATTTTGACGAAAATGGAAGCAGAGCAGCTCTCCTACCAGGAGGTGCTCAAGCAAGCACAGGAGCTGGGCTATGCGGAAGCAGACCCTCGTTCGGATGTAGAAGGCTTTGATGCTATGTACAAATTGTATATCCTGGCACAGCTTGTTTATGGGGAATCGCTGCCTTTAGCGGATGTTGTTCGCAAAGGAATTGCAGATTTGTCTGCAGGTCACATTCGGATTGCAAGCGACTTAGGGTACCGGATTAAGCTGATCGCGCAGGCTTATCAAGCCGAAAAAGGCATTCGCCTATCTGTTGAACCAACCATGCTTCCGCTGAGCCATCCGTTGGCGCAAATCCACGATGCGTTTAATGCTGTCCAGCTATCCGGCAACATCGTGGGAGACTTGTTGTTTACAGGAAGAGGGGCAGGAGAGCTCCCAACAGCAAGTGCAGTCGTGGAGGATTTGGCCTATTTATTGACACAGCCATTCACACCGCATCCTACCTGGAAAGAAAAAACGGCTGACAAAGCTGGAGGCACGGTGGATTCGGCAGAACACGTCCTATGTTATCTAGAGGGCTCATGTCATACTGCGACGCCAGATCGTGTCTTGCATTTCCTTCAGCAGGCAGGAGTGAACGTGCATAAACTAAAAGTTCAATTCGATTTGGGGGGCGTCTTGCGCGCAGGGTTGATTGTGACGGGAATCAGTGAACAGCATGAGTCCTTATTGAAAAATGATTTTGGCTTAGAAGTGCGCTGCTTCCCTATTCTTGAATCTGCGTAAACGGCTTCTTTTATCAGGGAGCAGTCTCCACTGCCTTTACACGTGGCTGCACACGCCCGTCACTTTGTATGTCGACATGCTCAGAAATGGATTCAATGCGCTTTAACAGGGCAGCTCCGTTGCTTTCATTCATGGGTACAGCCTGTCCCAATTCTGCATGATAGGGAAGCATCGTCAGCTCACAATCACCGCTCTTGGTACAGTTTGCTTGCAGGACCATCGTTTCCCAAGTCTTGGGTTCATTTGATCGTGTGAAAATGAAATTGCCAAGACTGTATGCAATCCATTTGTCGTTGTATCGTTCAAAGCCTTGCAGTACGTGGGGATGACCGCCGATAACCAAATCTGCACCAGCATCGATGTAGGCACGAGACAGCTCTTTTTGATGATCGACAGGATAATCGGAGCGTTCTTTGCCCCAGTGTGCAATCACCACCACGAGATCCGCTTGGCTGTTCGCATCCTGGATCGCTTTCACTGCTAGTGTAGGATCATAGGAAGCGGCCATACCTGGTTGGGAATTCCCTGCAAACCAGCTCGTTTCGGGAATGACCCTGCTGAAGCCGAGAATCGCGATCTTGATGCCGTTCTTTTCTAGGAAAACAGGTGAATAGGCGCGGCTTGCATCCTTACCGGCACCGACGTATTTTATTCGGTTTTCGTCTAAAGCGTCAAAGGTATCCAGCAATCCCGGAACACCTTGGTCCATGGAATGGTTATTGGCCAGATTCACCACATCAATTCCAGCGTTTTTCATGGCAGGAACAGCAAGTGGCGATGATTTGTAAACATACTCCTTGTTTTGAGCAGCAACACCTGTGGCGGTAATCGGCGTCTCCAAATTGGCAATGGTGATATCATCTTGCAAAAAGAGCGAGCTTACATGTTTGTATGGGTAGTCATAGCTGTTTATAAGTAAGGTTTTCTCAACGTTTCCTGACATCATAATGTCACCGACAAAGGTGAGCTGCACGGAAGACTTTTGGTTCGCGGTATTATCAGGAGCAGGCTGGGTGTTCGGGTTGGCATGTTCTCTATCCATGGCAGTTTGGAATAGGTAGTAGGTTCCGACGACGAAGATGGCCAACACGCTAAAGAGGAGCGTGTTCTTTCCCACACGTGCCCATTTTCTGCGTGAGCGCTTGCGCCGAGCATGTATCCGGCTTGATCTGTTCTCGTTCATTTTTCCCCCTTGTCTTTCTATCCTTACATAAATGAATTTTGATATCCTATAAGTAATACGAAAAAGGGGAGAAAAAAGGTGCAATTAACTTTTGATCATTTGGTTCATTTTGTACATCGGACTCCTCAGGAAGCAGCAGAGCAATTTTGCCAAGCGGGTTTTCATGCGGTAGCTGGAGGGCGTCATGCGTCTTGGGGGACATGGAATAGCCTTAGTTATTTCGGGCTTTCCTATGTTGAGTTTTTGGCGGTTGAACACCCTGAGCTTGCTCGACAATCAAAGAATCCGCTCATACGTCAATGCATCGAGGATGAGGCAAAGGGAGAAGGATTTGGTCAGATTGCGCTTCGGACCAACGAGATGGATGCGTGGGCAGAGCGCTTGCGAGGCCAAGGCTTGCAGGTTACGGGACCTGTTGCGGGAAGTCGTACGCGTGAGGATGGCACGACGCTTCGATGGCGGATGTTGTTCCTCGAAGATGCTGAGAGTACTCTTCTCCCACCCTTTCTCATTGAATGGTCGCAAACCGATACAGAGAGAAGAGAAGATTTGACTAATCGCGGCATCATTGGCGTACATCCGAACGGTGCTGCCCAACTCAAGTCTGTAGGGTATGCCGTGACGGATCTGGAAGAAGCAACAGCACGTTGGCAAAGCTGGTTTGGGTGGGAGAAGAGCGAAGTATTCCACGATAAAGAACTGGGGGCTATCTGCCAAGCGTTTGAACTTCCGGGTGGAAATGTAGTACTTTGCCAACCGACTGAGGAGGGAATGGCACAGACTGCATGGAAAAAACGCGGGCAAAGACCGTTTTTTGCGAGGTTGGCAGGAAGTGGGACGAATAGCGAGTATACGATTGGTGGAGGATCTTACTTTCTAGCAGAGCTGGAATAGTTATTTAGAACAAGGGGTGGTACCAATGAAGTTGACACCACCCTTGTAGATCGTTTAATCAGCATTTCCCTTCGTCTCTCGTAAAAGTACATGTGGAACAAGACGAATATAGAATAGTTCCCCAATCAGCTCTACAATGGTTTGCGTGACGATGACAGCAGACACTACCCCGTTTAAAGGTTCAGGTAGCGCCAGTGCAAAAGGAAGAACGACAAGAGAGTTTCGGGTTCCTGCACTAAAGATAAGAGCCCGCCCTGCTCCAGTATCTAAACGGAATATACGAGAAACGATACATGCAAGAATTGGTGCTATGGCCATAAAGGCTACATAAACGGGAATCACTTGGCTAATAAAATGAAAAGAAGTATATAGTTTAGAGATCTGAGAGGCAACAACAATAAAAAGGGTTAGTGCCATAAAAGGCACAGGAAGCCATGCTGTAGCATCAAGAAAACGTTCTCCGTATGGTTGGCGTCTAGACCACCATTGCGTAAGGAGAGCAAGTACCAGTGGAGCAACAATAAGACCAAAAAATGCTTCGAAAAACGGTCCGACACTCACAATTTCCGCCGATGTCTTGCCCATAAAAAGCCCTAGATAAATAGGTAATAAAAGCATTTGGGTAACAAAGAGTATAGGGGTTGAAACCAGAACAAGCTTCTCGTTCCCTCTCCCAAGTTGTGTAAAGACGATAACATAATCAATGCAGGGAGTAAGCAAAACGAGAAGTACACCTAATCGTATTGCTGGATCGTTTGGAAGGAAATGGGTCAACCCCCAAACAAGGATAGGTATCGCTATGTAATTCGTAACAAGCAGTGCATAAATGAACTTTCGATTCGATAATGCCTCTTTTAAACGAAAAAACGGTATTTGGGCAAACATCGCATACAGTAAGATGGCAAGTATGAACGATATCATGCTATCTAAGCTCTCACTGGATGCTGGCCATAACAAGCCTACTCCAGCGGCAATCAGTAGTACGAAAGCATAGAGCCATACTTGATTCTTTTCCAATTCTTCTCTTGAAATCACTTCCTGCACTTCCCCTTCCTAACACGAACCCGTATTTTTCAATCTTCTCCAAGCATTCTGACCATGTAAGACATAGCGACGTTGCCCGTTTTTACGCTCCGGGGCAGGGAGCAAACCAAAAACCACCTCGAAAGGGAGGTGGTTTTTTTACTAGGTGCCAAACGTCTTTTTGGTTAAATTCCGGTACATCACCAGCATCGCGATACGCCAAGGCACGAGCATACCAAATGCGAGCAAGAAGAACAGTCCACCTGTTTGAATCGGTGTAAAGCTATCATTGATCAACAGTTTAATAATCAGCCGGATGACCAACAGACCGGACAAAATGAAGAAAAACGCACGGGACCGTTTCAAATACACATCTTGCCCAATGATTTCGAAGCGTGACGTCATAATCAACGGAATCGAAAAGATTACCCCAACCACAAAGGCTGCGATATCAAACTTGGGCGGTAATTGCGCCTCCGGTAACAAGAACATCGCAAACCCTGTCGCCATAAAAAATGGTGGCAAAATAATGCTTTTTGCAGAAGCCGGCTTTTTTTGCCGACGCATTCTCAAAAAGATCACTGCAATAGCCATCACGAGAGGCAGCAGGATTCCCAAAACGGGAGAGGAAAGTATCTGCATGGAAAAACGCCTCCATTAGTGTTCAACGTACATTCACTAGTGTACACCAAAGCATGGTCGATAGGAAAGCGTTTGTCATGGTACGTTCCATTCCGATACTAGGCAGCGGCTTCATCATGAGAGCGAACATCCAGCTTATGCTTTTTACTGTAAATAAAAGTTAACAAGCCAAAGAGCAGTGTTATCGAGCCGATGAAGAGGAGGTAGCCGCTAATACCGAGAAGGTCCAGCCCAACTCCTGTAATCGCAAGAGCCAACAAGAAAAATCCACGATCTAGCATGCTTTTGAAAGAAAAGAATCGCCCTTGCTGGTGTGGTGGTAGGCGCTTCTGGAAAATTGTTGCGGTAACCGGGAAGAAGAAAGCAACGACAAAGCCGAACACGGAGAAGGAAGCAAGGACCATGAATTTGTTATCGGCGAATGACATGCCAAACTGGGACAGCGCGAAGAAAAAGAGCATGATGGTGGAAGCTGCCACGAGATTTCTGTGACCTATCCAACGCTTTGCCAAGAGCCCTCCGATCAAAATGCTGATTCCTTCTGCCGCATAGATCCATCCCATGAGCTGAGGTTCCTGTTGCAGCTCACTAAAGTTCAAGATCATCAGGTTCACACCGCCAAGGAACAAGGTGATCAACCCATTATTAATCAGTCCAACAAACAAAGCCGGGTCTTGTCGCGAGATCGTCAGTACTTCGCGAAACTCCACTTTTTCCTGAATTTTCCGAGAAGTGACGGGAGGAATGCGGAGAAAGAGCGTGACCACAGCGAGTACTGCATACGCGATGATAGAGAATACATACAGCATGGACAGATCCATGGACGCAACGAGTATACCGCCGATTGCTGTTCCGCCAATGCGCGAGAGCGTAGAGATATTCAAATATGCGCTGTTCGCCTTGAGTAACTCGTCCTGAGAAAGGATGGCTGGCAAGGAAGCCTGCACGGTCGGAAAATAAAAAGCAGCAGAGCATTGCATCACAATCAGAGATACGATCATCCACAGAAGAGAATCGTTTGCAAGAGCTGGGAACATGAAGACTGGGCTAAGTGTCCGGATCAGGCTGGCAAACAGCATGATCTTGCCTTTGTCGTACATGTCAATCACCACACCCGCTTTTGGGGCGAGGAGAATGCTGACCACCAATCCACACATCAGAATCAAGCCCTTCACCGTATCAGAAGGAACAAGTTTCTGCATGAACGAAAGATTGGCAATAATCGAAATCCACATGCCCGCTCCCGCGACGATCTCTCCGCTCATTAAAAGCAGAAAGGTACGATTACGCCATAACATGAGAGCCACTCCAAACATTCGTTAGATAGGTAAAAATTTGAACCGATCCATTCCTTTGAGAAAAAGCGATTCCTCTAGTATAGCATTCATGCAAACGCTTGTATATTTATTGTCTTCGTGGGTATTCTTCGTATTCATAACGGACAAACTAACGCCATGCTGCGGCCATTACGCCCAAAAGGAGATATTCGTAAATGGCGCGAAAACGAACGTTGCTACTGTTGATCGTGTATGGGTTTGCTGCGACACTCACGATCTTTTACGGACTGGTGGAAAAGCATAGTGTCATTATCACATTCTTTTCTTTTCATGTGCTCGTATGCATCTGTATTCCCGTCATTCACGGATGGTGGGAAGGGGATTTGCGTAAGCAATGGCAGTCCGCGTGGGGAAGTTTTGAATGGCAGGGTACTTTATACGGACTGGCACTTGGCGTTCTGATGCTGACAGGAGTGCTAGCTGGACTTTGGTTGCTCTTGCAGGAGCCGGGAAGACCCGAAGCCGTTCGAGCAGGCATGGAAGCATGGGGGATTAACCGCCGCTGGATTTGGGTTTTTTCCGTCTATCTTATTTTCATTAACTCGCTGCTGGAAGAATTGTTCTGGCGAGGCTTCGTATTGCAACGGTTTCGTGCATCCTTATCCCACTTACTTTCCATTTTTCTTTCCGGCTTTTTTTATTCCTTGTATCACTTGATTATCTCTACGCTCCTATTTGGTTTGCAAAACGGCTTGTTCATTACATCGTTGGTTTTTGGTGTAGGGCTGATATGGGGATGGCTGAAAGAAATGTTTCCTTCTATTTATCCAAACTGGATTAGTCATTTACTCGCGGATTTGGGTCTCGCCCTAGCTGTTGTTCTCTGGATTTATTGACCGGATAGGAGGGAGAAAATGATGCTGGCGATACATGAAGAAACGAGACTTCGCAAGCGATTGCTTAGTATACTTCGGCAAAACAGTGAAGCATTTCAACTCTACTACGACACGTATGGGTATACCCCGGTTGAGCCGTTACTGAAATATCTTCATACGCTGAAAGGGTGCGCATACATAACCAGACAAGATCTTCATCAAGCCGTGGAATTCGATCCGGAACGGAGTATCGAATGGGACGGAGGATCACTCATTCGAGTTACCTACGGCTTTTTGCCCTCGATTGCAAAAAGCAGGCTCATGGAGATCGTACCACCTGATGTTCTCTATTACGGGACACATCGAAAGTTATTGAAACAAGTACTCACTGGCGGCCTGTTGCCGATCGCCAGTGAGTACGTGCAGCTTGCGGATAAACCGGAGCATATTGGAGAGCCGACAGACACATTGCGCCTCGTCACTGTGAATGCAAAGGAAGCCCATGAAACCGGCATTTGCTTTTACCGAGTGGGTGAGCACTATTGCTTGAGCGATGCTATCCCATCCAGTTATTTACACCTGTACGCAGATTAGTTTGACTCATTGTTCCGACGTGCTTCGCGCATTTGTAGCTGGTGCTGGCGTTCTGCCATAACGTCGCTACGATCCCTCAAGGTATGCTTATTCAGCAAGTAGGCGTCTTGCATATCGCTATCCCGATGCTCAGGGTGATTTTGCATCGTACAAGCCTCTTGATACGCCTGTTTCAAAGCATCGGACATGGGCAGGGACATGCTTCGATAGGGCTGACCATTTTGCATTTCTGTCAGACGCTCTTCAAGCAGGCTCGCCAGACTTTCGCTATCCAACCCAAGCTTTTGGATCTCTAGATGATGCTTTTTGACAAGGGAAATGGCGCTCGTGAGCATCTTGATTGCACCTGCCTGATTCCCGCGTCTCTGATGATAAAGAGCGACGGAGATTTGAATCAAACCCACCCACACGGGCTGTCGCTCATGGGGAGGAGCGCTTTTCCAATATTCCTCGAGAATCTCATGACACTCAAAATAATCGCGTTCTACATGAAACTGGATCAAATAATCCAGATACGGTTGCGGATACATGGTGATCTTCACCTCACTGCTTGGTTTTCAATGGATCGTTTATGTACTATTATAAAGCATAGAGAGTAGAAAATGAGGTGTAAAACGATTTATGACAAGAGATGAACTCGTAGCCGTATTGGAAAAAAAGCGAATGACCGAAATCATAGAACTGATCGAGGATGCTGAACAGGGTGAGCTGGAAGAGCTCGAGCTTGTGGAAAGCCTAGGATTGCTCATGGATCAGGAGTTGAACAAAGAAGTCCTTTCGTTATTGGAGAGCTTGGGTGTTACCATTATTTACGTAAGCGGCGATGAAGAAGACGAAGAGGAAGAAAACGACGACGAAGACGAAGACCATTCGTAAAAAAGAGAACCAACCTTGTGCATGGTGCCAGGTTGGTTTTTGCATTTCTTACTTTTGAGTCCATACGCGATTTTTATTTCGTGTAGCGGGGAACTTTTCTCCTCTGGAAAGCTCGATGATCATCGGGTTCTGCACGCTTGCACCGGACTCACCAATCTCCATGTATACGGCATTTTTCGGAGACTTTTCTCCTTCACGAAAACGGCTGTGTTCTCCCACGAAGGCACCTTCTTCCTAAGGATTTGTCATCTGCATTAGTATGACCCGGTATACAGGCTTAATGCCCTCCCTTTTATTGACGATAAGTTTTGAATTCTCGCTTTGTCTGGTCCGCTGTCTTGCTCGGAAAAACAGCGATTCCATAAGCGTTTGACCACTCCTACTGCAAAATAGCCTACGAGACATCCGCTGATTTTGACTAGAATCTAGACTTCTGTCCATGCCGATATGTCATCACCTACATACCTTGTAGATGTAACGAAAAGGAAGGAGTGAGGTTAATGAGTTGCGGATGCAGAAGATCTCGTCGCAGATGCTTTAAATGCTGCGAAAAGAAAGTGTACAGAAAGCATTGCTTCTATAAGCCACACTACAGAACCCATTGTAAGCCATACGGTCGTAGTTGTGGACACGGTCACGGTCACTTTGGTGGTTTTGAACACTTTGGCGGCGGTTACGGCGGTTACGATGGCGGCTTCGATGGTTACGGCTCCTCTTATGGTGGCGGATACGGTGGCGGTTATGGTGGAAGTCACGGCGGAAGTAACGAGAGCAAGTATTAATAGAGAAAGGCGCCGGGGTGGCGCTTTTTTCGTTTTTTCGCAAGTTTCGTTCAATTTGTCGTACAATAGTGGAAAAGGGGTAAGGGAGGTATGGATATGCAATTCCTGAATGGGAAAGAGGAACGAATGTGGGCGATGATCGTACATCTATCTGCCTTCCTTGGTTTTGTCGTTCCGTTTGGCAATGTATTAGGACCTTTAATCGTATGGTTGATCAAGCGTGAAGAGGGAGCCTTTTTTTATCAGCATGGAAAAGAAGCCCTGAATTTTAGCATCTCGGTCATGATTTATGCCGCCATTTCAAGTTTATTGATCATCATTTTTATCGGAGCACTATTATTGGGAGCCCTTTTTATTTTTTGG
The DNA here is from genome assembly GCF_013186635.1 of Brevibacillus sp. HB1.3. NCBI lineage: Bacteria > Bacillati > Bacillota > Bacilli > Caryophanales > Paenibacillaceae > Brevibacillus > Brevibacillus sp. HB1.3. The sequence goes on from NZ_JABMIT010000003.1 coordinate 307,219, forward strand.
GCGATTTTCGTTATCATCGCTGCGGTGAAAGCGAATGAGGGAAAAGAATTCCGTTACCCGCTCACTCTCCGGTTTATCAAATAACCGTTCTTGGGAAAGTCGTTCCTCGTGGGACGGCTTTTTATATTTGTTTGAATTTTCCATTAAAAAAGAGGGTGAACATTCGTTCATCTCGAATTACAAGGGAGTGTAGTCGGTGAAGGGGGAGTCAAATCATGTTGACGGGAGTGACAATAGTTGATTTTTCTCGCCATCTTCCAGGTCCGCTTTGTACGATGCGCCTGGCTGATTTGGGGGCAGAGGTCATTGAGGTGGAACCGTTTCACGACAAAGCTCACTCACCGTTAACCAGACCTTCTCATTCGGAAGCTAGAGAGACGGGAGCGTTTTACCTGCGTTCACATCGCAATCATAAAAGTATTTCCTTGAATTTGCGGACGAATGAGGGAAAAGCGCTCGCGTTTGCTCTGGCCAGACAGGCTGATGTCGTGGTGGAAAGCTATCGACCAGGTGTGATGCGACATTTGGGACTTGATTACGACCACTTGTGGGAGATGCACCCTGCGGTCATTTATTGCTCTGTGACGGGCTATGGCCAAAGCGGCGAGCTATACCAAATAGGAGGGCATGACTTGAATGTCCAGGCAGTAAGTGGATTTCTCTCACTCGTTCGCGATCTGGAAGGCAAGCCTGTCGTTGCAGATATTCCGCTTTCTGATTACGCGCTCGGGCTGTATGCCAGTGAACAAATATGCGCGGCGCTTGTGCAACGCGCGCGGACAGGCAGGGGAGCTTATTTGGATGTTTCGTCGGCTGACTTGTTTAGTTCTTGGACAGGGCTGCACGCACTGTTTATGTCATACAGCTCCTCCATTGGACGGGAGACCGGGAGAGGGAGTTTGTTGGCGTATCAGGTCTATGAGACATCGGACGGTCAGTATGTCGCACTTGCTGCGTTGGAAGAGAAGTTCTGGCTCAATTTTTGCCGCGCGGTAGGAAGAGCAGACTGGGAGCTATGCCACCGGGCTAGCGTTGCTCTGCATCCAGAGATGTTTGACGATATGAAAGCACTGTTTCTGTCCAGAACCCAAGCCGAGTGGAGTGAGTTGGGCAGTGAGGTGGATTGCTGTCTAACCGCCGTTGAAGATTGGGAAAACTGGGCAGACAATCCGTACGTTGCGAACAGGGAAATAGCGTATACGCTTCCTTATTTGGAAAAGAAGTCGCCCAATCAAGAGCGGAGTTTCGCGCATCGCTATAGGGCGGAGAGGTTGTCACCCCCGTGGCACACCGATTACACGCACGAGCTGCTCAAACGCAAGCTGAACCTCACAGAAGAGGATTTGAGTCGGCTGCAAAGGCAGGGGGTTATTCCTGTCGCTTCTTCATAGGAAAGGGTGAGAAAAAGGATGGAACAGGATCATCAAACACAATTGATCGTATCAAAAGCGGATGGAATCTGCACGATGACGCTAAACAGGCCACACGTCCTCAATGCGATGACGGTTGAAATGTTTTCCCTTTTGCAGGACGCGATTGCAAAAGCTTCAACAGATGAGGAAGTCGATGTGCTTATTTTGCGGGGAGCAGGAGGGAACTTTTGCTCCGGTGCGGATTTGGGCGTGTTGACTGCGCTGACGGATAAAAGTGATGCTGATCAATCATTGACGATCATTAATGATTTCATCACTAACTTGCATCAAATGCCAAAGCCTGTGATTGCAGTCATCGAAGGAGTAGCCGTCGGAGCGGGACTCAATCTTGCGTTGCATGCTGATTTTGTCATTGCGACGGAAGATGCTCTGTTGCAGGAGCCTTTTGTCCAGATCGGTCTGACAACGGATTTTGGCGGGACATACCTTTTGCCGAGGCTTGTTGGTACGGCGTGGGCGAAGCGGCTCGCACTGCTGGGAGAAAGGATTACAGGGAAAAAGGCGGAGGAAATCGGCTTGATCTATCGAGCCGTTGAAGCCAGTCAAGTCGAAAGTGAGCTGGAAAAATTGGTTACTGCGGTACGTCGCCTGCCGAAACAAGCGTATGCCGTAACCAAAGAAGGGTTGGGACGCTGCCAGATACACGACCTCGAATATGCCCTGGGCTGGGAAAAGCAGCAGCAGCCATCCCTGATCGCACATCCTGAATTTCAGACGCTCGTACAAGCGAAGGTAAAGCGGACGTAGCGATTTTTTGGCAGGGAAATGCTTAGCTCACGGGATTCATTAGATTGAAAAGTCCAAAGGGAACTTTATCCGTTGAGCAAAGGGCCATTCTGTGTTAAAGTAGGGATATCAAGATCCTGCGATGTACGATAGGCCGTAAATGTTTCTAACCTTATACGTGTTTTTCGGGAGACGGAAACTGTGATGGATGTCAGGCCCACCTCCTTTTTGGATGCATGGGAAGGCTGAAGTGCAGAAGGGTCACCCACCTGTGTGAGCGCAGGTTATAGAAACATGAGGTCAACGGCAGAGCGGGGACTTGGCCGTTTATGAATGCAATGAATGACCGATAGCAAAAACAAAAACCACTTGGAATCTGCTTCCAGGTGGTTTTTGTTTTTTGTCTTCAAACTAATGAGTGGTTTTGTTTTGCTTGCCCGAGCCGTGGCTCTGCCCTTGTTTTTGGGCGCCTTGATCTTGATCCCCGTGATCGACAATGGTCAGGTCCTTTTCAAGGGTTTGGGAGTCCTGGGCATCCTGAAGAATTTGATACATTTGCAGGAAATTCGCTTTTTGTCCCTCAGGAATTCCTTTAATGCGGACGGTTAGCTCTTGCGGGCCATTTTGTTGTTGTCCGCCTTGGCCTCCGCCTTGACTGTTCCCTTGCCCGCTGTGTTCATTTGAACTCGGTTGTTCATCGAGAAAGCTGAGAAACATCGAGTCGCTGTCTTGGTCTTGTTGGTTGTTTTGTCCGCCGTCGTGTGATTGCTGTCCTTGTCCGTTTCCGCCTTGTCCACCTTGCTGCTCAAACAGCACGTTGAATTCGTTCAGATCGGTCTGGATGATGCCAATAACGTTCATCCTGATCCTCCTTCCAAAATAGAAATGATGCTTCAGCCCGGATGTTTGGAATGGTGGACGCCGTGCCGTTGCAGGTAATCATGGAAAAAGTATTCGACCACCGTAATGGCAAATGTCGTCAACAACAAACCTGATAAGGATATGGTCTGACCAAACAGGTAACAGCCAAGCCACAAGGAGGCATACACGAACAAGAAATCAGCGGTGCTTGCAAACGTATTGTTCGTACGAGGGAGGATTGTCAAATCCAATACATAACCCAGTAAACTGACAATCACGCTTGCGAGCACGGCAAACATAAGGGACGTCCCTGACCACCAAAGCCCTGGAATGGCAATGATTCCGTTAAACAAGAGCTTGAGAACGATGTTCAAAGAGCGAACACCACCTTTCATGCCCTTAGTATGAACTTAGGTAGTCGCACTATTCGTAGAAGAGGTGTTTGATTTTAAACGGCGGATGAGTGCTTCATCTGGTGTGACATACAGCGTTCGTTGCTGTTCGTAGATCACATAGCCAGGCTTGGCCCCGCTTGGTTTTTTTACATGCTTCACGAGCGTGTAATCTACGGGAATTTGACTTCCTTCTTTGGCACGGCTGAAGAAAGCGGCCAGATTGGCTGCTTCAAGCAACGTTTCATCCGAAAATTCCCGAGCGCGAATGACCACATGGGATCCAGGAATATCCTTGGTGTGCAGCCATGTTTCTTGCGACGATGCGAGCTTGTTGGTCAGGTATTCATTTTGTTTATTGTTTTTGCCGACCAATATTTCAATGCCGTCCGAAGAAATGTACGTATCCAGCTCTGGTCGGATATCTTTTTTCTTGCGCGGACCGCGTTTTTTACGATCTCGCATGTAGCCTTGCTCAACGAGCTCCTCGCGAATTTCTTCGGCATCTTTTAAGGTGGCATGTTCTAGTTGGACCAATACGCCGTCCAAATACAATAGCTCAGCCTGCGCATGCTCAATCTGCTCACTCACGATGGAAAGGCTGTTTTTGGCCTTGTTATACCGTTTGTAATACGACTGCAAATTTTCCGACGGGGTCTTTAATGGGTCGAGCGGAATGGTGATGGTACCTCCTGCTTCGTCATACCAGTTGACTGTAACGAGCTCGCGATCCCCTCGCTTCATTTGGTGCATATTGGCGGTGATCAATTCACCGTACAGGCGAAACAGATCTGCTTCATGCGCATCTTTTAGCGTTTGCTCGAGCTTCTCGATTTTCTTTTCATTTTTATTGCGCTCAACAGTGACAAAGCGAATCAAATCGTGCGCACGTTGTTTGACAGTGTCACGGAGCGCCTTTCCTTCGTAAAATGCCTGCAAGCATTCTTGGACGGAAGGATAGGGAGTGGTAACTCCATTTGAGAGATGTGTCAGCTCGACGACGTGAAAATATGCTTTGCCGTTTGCCTCTACAATGGATGGCACATACGCATGATCGTTGATTGCCTTCATCACCTGTGAAAAGGCAGCCCACAGTGATTCACGATTCGCGAGGCCGGCTCTGTGCAAAATTTCTTTTGCCAATAAGGGACTGATCCCGGTATAGCCATCTACGATTTGCTTGTCCAAACGACCGCCGTTCCAATCGAGGGAAGAAATAAACGCTTGCTCGGTTACAGTGAGAGGGTCGCGTTTATCTTGGCTCGGAGGAGTGACGTAAGGTCTGCCGGGCGTAACTTGTCTGTACTGGCTAATGGCGAGCGTCACATGCATGGCGCTATCCAATATCATTCCGGATGTAGGATCGATGAGGATGATGTTGCTGTGCTTGCCCATGATCTCTACAATAATGCGACGGACAGCCGTGTCACCCAGCTCATCCCGAGTGCGTACGTCGATGTGAATAATTCGCTCCATCCCGATTTGCTGGACGGATTCAATTACGCCGCCCTCACAATGCTTGCGCAATAGCATGCAAAACATCGGAGCTTCCAGCGGATTCGTGAATTCTTCTGTCGTGATGTGCAAGCGGGGATAGGTCGGGTTTGCAGACAGGAGGAACTTTACCGTTTCTCCTTGTGTCCGTACTTGCATAATAATATCGCTATGGTGGGGCTGGTGGATTTTCGAGATGCGTCCTCCTACCAGTTTATGTAATTCCCGCGTAACAGAGCGGGTTACTACGCCATCAAATGCCACAAAAGTCACCTCAGATCAAAAAAATGGCTAGAATAATAGATAGAGAGCTGCCAGTCACAGTGTAGCATAAGTCAGAGCAAGGAGGAATCTCATCGTGGTGGGGGTGCTTCGGTTGACACTGCCAAGAGTTGTCTCCTATAATAAATTAACGATTTTGCGTCTATGGAAGTGAAAACTTGTGATTCGAAGCATGACTGGTTACGGTAGAAAAGAAGATAGTAAGGGCTCCATTCGAGCAACAGTCGAGATACGTGCAGTGAATCACCGCTTTTCTGAGATTGTCGTGCGCCTGCCTAAAGCGTGGAATATGCTTGAGGATTCGATTCGTAAGCTGGTCGCACAGTATGTCAGAAGAGGGCGTGTCGATGTCACTGTCTCAGTGGAAGGGAAAAATTCTTCTGCTACGGTTATGGACATTGACTGGGATGTAGCTGAACAGCTAGTCTCCATTTCCCGTGAGATGACTCAGCGTTTTGCGCTAGAGACGCCTTTAACCGTCAAGGATCTACTACACTTTCCTGGCGTGATACATACCAAAGAGTCAGAGGACGACAATGTGGAGGAGCTGGCAGAGTGGCTCCAAGACCTAGTCAGGGGCGCCGCCTTGGATCTCGTTTCGATGAAAGAGACCGAGGGTAAACTGTTGCACGCTGATCTAGCCAGTCGCCTGACTGCCGTCAACACATGGACGCGGGAGATTTCCCAGTTGGCCCCACTTTGTAAGGAAGATTATAAGGGCCGACTCGAGCAACGCGTAAGTGAGTGGGCCGGTTTGACGCCTTTTGAATTGGACCCTGCTCGTGTAGCGCAAGAGGTTGCCTTTTTCGCTGATAAAAGTGATATTAGTGAAGAGTTGACCCGTTTAGATAGTCATTGCCAACAGTTTGCCAATCAATTAGGCAAAGAAGAAGCAATTGGTCGAAAACTGGATTTTCTGCTCCAGGAAATGAATCGGGAAGCCAATACGACTGCTTCCAAAGCGAATCATTTGCGCATTCAGCATTTGGCTGTCGAGATCAAGACAGAACTGGAGAAGATGCGGGAGCAAATACAGAATGTCGAGTAGCATGAAAGGATGGGCTGGGCCGTCATGGCAATCAAGCTAATCAATATCGGTTTTGGCAACATCGTCAATGCCAACCGCATTATTTCAATTGTAAGTCCGGAGTCCGCTCCTATCAAACGGATTATCCAGGAAGCGCGCGATCGCAACATGCTAGTGGACGCTACCTATGGGAGACGTACACGTGCGGTCATTATTACAGACAGCGATCACGTGATTTTGTCAGCGGTACAGCCAGAAACAGTGGCACAACGCTTGACTACGAAGGATGACGAATCGGACGAATAAAGTAGGAGTGTAAACAATGAGCATGGTTGATCGTGGTCTCCTTTTGGTTCTTTCTGGACCAGCTGGTGTGGGAAAAGGAACAGTATGCAAGGCACTTCGTGAAGTGATGCCTGATCTGGTGTATTCTGTTTCCGCTACCACACGCCAGCCGCGTCCTGGAGAGGTAGAAGGAGTTAATTACTTTTTTAAAAGCCAGGAAGAGTTCAAGCAGATGATTGAAGAAGATGCTCTCCTGGAATGGGCAGAATACGTGGGGAATTACTATGGAACCCCTCGTCAGTTCGTGGACGATATGCTCAATGCGGGGCGCGATGTCATTCTTGAGATTGAAGTTCAGGGGGCTCTTCAAGTAAAAAAGAGCTTCCCGCAAGGTACATTCCTGTTCCTGGCTCCGCCTGATTTAAATGAACTGGAAAACCGGATCGTGGGACGCGGGACAGAATCACAAGAGATCATTCGCAAACGCATGGAAGTGGCGCGTGCTGAAATCGAGCTCATGGACCACTACGATTATGTAGTCGTCAATGACGTCATCGAATCGGCTTGCGATCGAATCCAAGCGATTATTACAGCGGAGCATCTGAAAAAAGAGCGTCAGGTTCACAAATATCGCAAATGGTTACAGGAGGTTGAATAGAATTATGTTGTATCCATCTATTGATGAATTGACCGAAAAGGCAGAGAGCAAGTACATCCTGGTGACAGTCGCATCCAAGCGTGCGCGTCAGCTTCGCGAAAACAGCGAAGTTCAAGTCGTGAGACCAAAATCCAAAAAGTTTGTAGGTTTGGCACTGGAGGAGTTCATCTCCGACGAGCTCGTTCACGAGTTTTTGGACGGTCGCAAATAAGCAGTCACCTTTAAAAACAACCTCACGAGGTTGTTTTTTTCGGATTTCGGATAGGGGAGAAGGGAGAGAGTGCAGATGCATTCGCTTACAGGAAAACGAATTGTTCTTGGAGTATCTGGCGGCATTGCTGCTTATAAGGCTGCTGCACTGACCAGCAAGCTGACACAAGCAGGTGCATTGGTGCATGTCATTTTGACAGAGAGCGCCTTACAGTTTATTCAGCCTTTGACGTTTCAAGCCTTGTCCCACCTGCCTGTTTATACAGATACATTTACGGAGCCAGATCCACATGTGATTAGTCATATTGAACTGGCTGATCGAGCTGATCTCGTGTTGATCGCGCCAGCAACGGCAAACGTGATTGGCAAAATGGCGAATGGCATTGCGGATGATATGCTGACGACGACTGTATTGGCTACGAAAGCGCCTGTCATGGTCGCACCTGCCATGAACGTCAATATGTACAATCACCCTGCGGTTATCGCCAATATGGATAAGCTTACGGCTTATGGTTATCGGTTTGTGGAACCAGGTGTTGGCCTTTTGGCATGTGGCTGGATTGGCAAAGGACGTTTAGCGGAGCCCGAGGAAATCGTCGAAGCTGTGCGTCAGTGGTTTGCCTCCGATGAGACCAGACAAACGATCCGTGTAAAAGATTTGCAGGACAAGCACGTACTGATCACAGCGGGACCGACTCGTGAAAAAATTGATCCCGTTCGTTACATAACCAATCATGCTTCAGGAAAAATGGGCTACGCCATCGCGGAAGCGGCACGAGACAGAGGGGCAAAGGTCACGTTGGTCAGTGGGCCGACAACCTTGGCGCGTCCTGATGGAGTAGAATTCATCGCGGTGGAATCGGTACAAGAAATGTTCGATGCCGTCATGGAGCAGTTGCCGCACTGTGACATTGTCGTCAAATCAGCAGCCGTTTCCGATTATCGACCGAAGCATGTAGCTGAACATAAGCTAAAAAAGGGTGATGGTCCACTCGACCTCGTGCTAGAAAAAGCACCCGATATTTTAAAGACGATTGGTGAGCGCAAAACGAAGCAATTCGTCGTAGGCTTTGCAGCAGAGACCCAAAATGTGTTACAGCATGCCCAGTCCAAGCTGGAGCGAAAAAATCTCGATATGATCGTAGCCAATAATGTGTTGCTTGAGGGAGCAGGTATGGGGAGCGATACGAATATCGTGACCTTGCTAACCCGTGGCGGCGAGCAACTGGCATTGGATAAATTGAGTAAGCGGGCTGTGGCAGACAAGCTATTTGATGCTGTCCTTGCGGTGCAAGAGCATAGACCGCTCCAAGACCTGTCATGATTGCCCAAATTATTGTCGACGTTCCGGTCAATCGGACGAATCGACCTTTTGATTACCATGTTCCGCCTTGGTTGCGTCCACTGATTCGCATTGGCAGCCGCGTAGTTGTCCCGTTTGGCCCTCGTCAATTGCAAGGCTATGTTATCGGGATCGTAGAGGACGACCAAGCCATACCAGATCGTTCGCGACTAAAAGATGTCGTGCAGGTACAAGACGACACGCCTCCTCTCACGCCAGAGCTGCTAAAGATGAGCGAATGGATGTCCAAGCAATACTTGTGTCCGTGGGTAACAGCTGTACAGGCGATGCTTCCGGCTGTGCTCAAAGGGAAGTCGGAGAAGTGGTTGACAGCGACAGACGCATTGGACGAAGAGTCATGCGGGAGATCGGGGCTTTTGTGGGAATTGTTTCGCAAACGGCAACTACCGCTGACAGAAGTGGAGAAACAATTTGCGGAGGAGTATTTGCTCGTTCCGGGTTGGATACAGAGTGGGCTGCTTGCTACGGAGTATCAAGTAAGGGACAAAATTACCCGCAAGCAGCAATCATTTGTCCGAAGCTTATTGGATGAGGGGAAGCTGGAGGAAGCGATTGGTTCGTTGCCAGCACGGGCAGAGCAGATGCGCCGTGTCCTTCAACTGATGCTCATGCACAAGGAGCAGTCCTTATCTGTACAAATGCTGCGGGAGGAATACGGAATTACGCGATCTCCGCTAAAAAGCCTGGAAGCAAAAGGCTGGATCGCGATCGAGCAAGTGGAGGTCTACCGGGACCCGTACGCTAATCGACGATTCCAGGATAAGCAGAAGCCTGTCTTTACCCCGCTACAGGAGGCGGTACTGACACCTATCTTGCAATCGATTGAATCGGGAATCTATGCTTCTTACTTGCTGCACGGGGTTACTGGAAGCGGTAAGACAGAAGTGTATCTCGAAGCGATCGAACGCACGTTGGAAAAAGGGCGCGAGGCGATCTTTCTCGTTCCCGAAATTTCACTGACTCCGCAAATGGTGGAGCGCTTCAAAGCTCGTTTTGGCGCAGATGTAGCTGTTTTGCACAGTGCGTTGTCACAAGGTGAGCGTTATGACGAGTGGCGCAAGATCATTCGCAAGCAAGTCAAAGTGGTGGTAGGTGCACGATCTGCTATCTTCGCTCCGTTTCGGAATGTTGGCTTGATTGTGATCGATGAAGAGCATGAGAGTTCGTATAAGCAAGAAGAGACCCCGCGATATCATGCACGAGAAGTAGCTCTGTGGCGAGCGAAAGAGAATCAGGGTGTCCTTGTCATGGGAAGCGCGACTCCTGCCCTGGAGACGTATGCATTGGCTACGCGAGGCCGATACGAGCTGTTGCGTATGCCAGAGCGTGTCGGGAATCGCCCGATGCCAGAGGTACATGTCGTGGATATGCGTGAGGAGCTTCAGGCCCAGAATCGTTCGATGTTCAGCCGAAAGCTGCATGAGATGATTGCAGATCGATTGGCAAAAGAAGAACAGATGGTCATTTTCCTTAATCGAAGAGGCTTTTCTACCTTTGTCATGTGCCGCTCCTGCGGATATACGATGCGTTGCATTCATTGCGACATCTCGCTTACTTATCATAAAACCAATCATACGGCGCGCTGCCATTACTGTGGATACACCATCGCACAGCCTAAGCATTGTCCGGAGTGTCAAAGTGAGCATATACGCTTTTTTGGTACGGGAACGCAAAAGGTGGAAGCCGAGCTGGCAAAACTTTTCCCTGGAATCCGGGTCATCCGAATGGACGTGGACACGACCTCGCGAAAAGGCTCTCATGAAGAGCTGCTAAATAAATTCCGCTCGGGTCAAGGCGACGTTCTTCTCGGTACGCAGATGATTGCCAAGGGACTTGATTTTCCACGAGTGACGCTAGCGGGTATCATTGCAGCGGATACGTCCTTGCATTTGCCCGACTTCCGTGCAGCGGAGAAGACATTTCAGCTTTTGACACAGGTAGGTGGACGGGCGGGACGGCATGAGCTGGACGGAGATGTTGTGATTCAGACGTATACGCCGGAGCACTATAGCATTGTTCATGCGACTAAACATGATTATCCCGCATTTTATCAGGATGAAATGATGCAGCGCAGACGAACAGGCTACCCACCGTATTTCCGTCTCGTATTAATTACGTTTAGCCACGAGGAGGTACCTGTTGTGATCCGTGGTGCGCATACGATGGCTGACTATTTGCGTCAGCGTTTGGCACAGACGACGATCCTCTTGGGCCCTGTGGCTTCGCCCATTGCAAGGGTGAAGGATAGATTTCGTTTTCAGATCATGCTAAAATATCGTGATGAACCGCAACTGTCAGACCTGCTCGCTCAGGCGACGGCTGCGTTTGAAGAATGGAACAAACAGCAGAAAGTATTGATGACGATTGACGTCGACCCTTACGTACTGCTTTAGGGAGGATATGAAACACATGGCGATTCGCACAATTGTAAAACATCCAGATCCGATTTTGCGTGAAAAGGCAATGGTCGTAACCAAATTTAATTCCAACTTGCACAAGCTGCTTGATGATATGGCAGACACGATGTACGATGCAGACGGTGTAGGCTTGGCTGCTCCACAAGTGGGCATTTCCAAGCGTGTCATCGTGATGGATTGTGGTGATGGACTGATTGAAATGATCAATCCGGAAATCATTGAGCATGAAGGGGAGCAATACGATTATCCAGAAGGCTGCTTGAGCATTCCTGGTCTGCAAGGAGACGTTCGTCGCCACAAGTGGATCAAGCTGCGCGGTCATGACCGTAACGGGAATGTGGTTGAGCTCGAGGCAGACGACCTGTTGTCCCGTTGTGCTCAACACGAGATCGATCATTTGAACGGTGTTCTCTTTATCGATGTAGCTGACAAGGTGTACAAAGTAAACCCGAACCAGGAAGGGGAATAACCATTTGAAAGATGCTCGCATCCTGTTTATGGGTACGCCTGACTTTGCTGTATCGAGTCTTACGGCAGTACTCGAAGCAGGCTACAACGTGATTGGAGTCGTAACACAACCCGATCGTCCCGTTGGACGCAAGCAAGTATTGACGCCGCCCCCCGTGAAGGAGGCGGCTTTGCGTCATGGACTTTTGGTATTGCAACCGGAAAAAATCAAGGCAGAGGAAGCGCTTGAAGAAGTGCTGGCCCTCAAGCCTGATCTGATCATTACCGCAGCATATGGGCAGATTTTGCCTAAAAAACTGCTCGATGCCCCAAAATATGGCTGCATCAATGTGCATGCCTCTCTTTTGCCGAAATATCGCGGGGGTGCCCCGATTCATAAATCGATTGTCGAGGGAGAAGCGGAAACAGGCGTAACCATCATGTACATGGTGGAAGCACTCGATGCAGGGGATATGCTGTCCAAGGTAGTCGTGCCGATTGAAGAGCGCGATACTGTGGGGACCTTGCATGACAAATTGGCTGCGGCAGGCTCTGAGCTGTTGCTAGCTACTGTTCCGCCCCTGTTGGCTGGTGAGCTAGTAGCAGAGCAACAGGATCATTCGGTAGCGACTTTTGCCCCGAATATTAAGCGTACAGACGAAAAAATTGACTGGAGCCGTTCTGCGGAACAGATTTACAACCAAGTCCGTGGCTTGAATCCGTGGCCTGTCGCATTTACTACATGTGAAGGCAAGATTTGGAAGCTGTGGTGGGTAGAAAAAATGCCTGCGTCCGGCGAAGGCAAAGAGCCGGGAACCATCATCGCCCGTGAGGAAGACGGTATCGTTGTCGCTTGCGGTAGCGGTGCTGTGAAAATAACCGAATTGCAGCCAGAAGGCAAAAAACGTATGAGTGCACTCGACTTTTTGCGCGGAGCGGGCAGCAGCATTGAAATCGGCACAAAGGTAGGAGAATAGTCCGTGGCAAAAAAGGGAGCTCGCGATATCGCCCTCGATGTTTTGAACAGGGTAGAAGAACATAAGTCCTACAGCAATCTTGAGCTGCGCAATGTCTTGGATCGGGAAAATCTCAGTGCAGCAGATGCAGGGCTGGTGACAGAGCTTGTGTACGGTACCATACAGCGCAAGATGACGCTGGATCATGTCCTGTCCCATTTTGTCGGGAATAAAAAGGTCCAGACCTGGGTCCGTAATTTGTTGCGTCTCAGCTTGTATCAAATTCGCTTTTTGGACCGAATTCCTGAGCGCGCTGCCGTACACCAGGCGGTTGAAATCGCCAAGAAACGCGGTCACCAAGGGATTGCTTCGATGGTCAACGGTGTCTTGCGCAATGTGTTGCGTCAGCCGGATGTGTGGGAGCGTCAGCCAAAAGGTAGCCGTGCCTTGCAAATCGCCGTAGCCTATTCGCATCCGGAATGGCTTGTGCGTCAGTGGCTTAACGTATATGGCGAAGAGACGACGATTGCCATTTGCGAAGCCAACAACAGAACACCGCATAGCTCTATCCGGGTCAATGCATGGAAAACGACGAAGGATCAAGTGCTGGACAAGCTGGCGGAAGAAGGGCTGGAAGGACAAGCGTCGTCTGTCAGTCCTCATGCTATTCTGATGGAAGGCGGACATGCAGCAGGCTCTCGCTTGTTCAAGGAAGGCTACTTCACGATCCAGGATGAGAGTTCCATGCTTGTAGCACCAGCTCTTGCTGCCCAACCAGGTATGCGTGTACTGGATGCTTGCGCGGCACCTGGTGGAAAAACAACGCACATAGCCGAAATGATGGAAAACCGCGGGGAAATCATAGCGAGTGACGTGCATCCTCACAAACGCGATCTGATTGCGAATGCAGCGAAAAGACTCGGGATTACGATCATCGAGCCAATCGTAAGTGATGCACTGGACCTACCTGAAAAAGCGCTGGGAACTTTCGATCGAATCCTGCTGGATGCGCCATGCACCGGATTTGGCGTGATTCGTCGCAAGCCTGATCTGAAGTGGAACAAAACGCCGGAAGATGTCCGTGCGATTGCCCAGCTACAGTACGAACTGCTCAAGACATTGGCGCCGCTACTCGCAGAGGGTGGTGTCATGGTTTACAGCACATGTACGATTGAGCCAGCAGAAAACCAGGAGATTGTTCGCCGCTTTGTTGAAGAACACCCTGATTTCGTATTCGATGATACACTGGCACAAGACCTGCCTGAGGCTGTCAGAGGGCATGTCGATGAAACCGGAGCCTGCGTGCAAATTTTGCCTCACCATTTCGAGAGTGATGGATTCTTTATCGCGCGATTGAAACGAAGAGGATAAGGTAACGGACGTACAAACAAGGGGTGGCGCACCAACAGGTGGAAAATGCCACTCCTTTGCCTTTGTTTGCGCGCGCTTGGATTGGTTTACACTAGGAAAAGCGACGCATTTGTGAATCTGGGTGTCAAAACCGTTTGAAGCGAGACGCCCCACGAGGTACAATGATAGAATGGATTTAGGCAAGCAATGATTTTGAGGATGTGGAGATAGAATGCCGTTAACGACATTTACTGGCGCAAAGCCGCTTATTTACAGTTTAACGCAAGATGAAATGAAAGAATGGCTGGTTAGCGCAGGCGACAAAGCATTTCGTGCGCAACAAATTTTTGACTGGCTATATGTAAAACGCGTCACTTCTTTTGACGAGATGAGCAATTTGTCCAAGGAGCTGCGCGAAAAGCTGGCTGATACATTCCGTATGGAGCCACTCAAGGAAATTACGCATCAGGAGTCGCAGGATGGGACGATCAAGTTTTTGTTCCAGCTTGTCGATGGACATGCGATTGAGACAGTGATTATGCGTCATAACTACGGAAACAGCATTTGTGTTACGACACAGGTGGGCTGCCGTATCGGTTGTACGTTTTGTGCATCTACATTAGGTGGACTGAAGCGTAACCTGGATGCAGGTGAAATCGTCTCTCAAGTATTGACGGCACAACGCAGACTGGATGCGGAAGGTGAGCGTGTCAGTCACGTTGTCGTCATGGGGATCGGGGAGCCGTTCGAGAACTTCGAGAGCTTGATGGCGTTCTTGTCCGTCATCAACGATAACCGTGGATTGAATATCGGTGCTCGTCACATTACGGTTTCCACCAGTGGAATTGTGCCGAAGATTTACGAGTTTGCTGAACGAGGCGGCCAAGTGAACCTGGCGATTTCCCTGCACGCTCCGAACACGGAGCTGAGAAGCCAGCTGATGCCGATCAACCGTGGCTTCCCGCTCGCTAAGCTGATGGAGGCATGTCACCATTACATTAACAAGACAGGACGTCGTATCAGTTTTGAGTACGGTCTATTCGGCGGGAAAAACGATCAGCCCGAGCATGCAGAGGAGCTGGCCGAACTCATTGGCGACATGCTTTGCCACGTGAATCTGATCCCGGTGAACTACGTACCAGAGCGTGATTATGTACGCACGCCACGTAATGAGATTTTTCAGTTCAAACGCATTTTAGAGGAAAAAGGAATCAATGTGACCATCAGACGCGAGCAAGGCAGTGACATTGCTGCTGCTTGCGGACAATTGAGGGCACAACACGCTAAAGAAACCGTGGGGTGATGCCATGGAAATCGCGATGAAATCCCATGTTGGGCGCGTTCGTCAGGTTAACGAGGACTACTATGCCTGTGTGACCGATTTAAACGGACGCGTGCTCGCCATTGTAGCAGATGGTATGGGTGGCCATCAGGCTGGTGATATTGCCAGTCGCCTAGCTGTTGAGCGAATAGTGAAAGAACTGCGTCACCTAGATGGGGACCTCGAAGCAGAGGATGTGCGTGAGCAATTGATGAACGCCGTTCTGCTTGCGAATAAAGAAGTCTATGAATATGCGCTTGAACATCCGGAGTGCAGTGGCATGGGCACAACCGTAGTTGCTGCCTTGTTCGACCAATCCTCCGTGATTACCGCGCATATTGGTGACAGCCGTCTGTATTTTTACAACCAAGACGGACTGGTCATGAAAACAGAAGACCATTCCCTTGTTAATGAGCTGATGAAAAGTGGACAGATTACAGCCGAGGAGGCGTCTGTCCACCCTCACCGCAATGTTATTATGCGTTCACTCGGGACAGAACCGGATGTACTCATTGATCTTGGGCAGTTTGAATGGTCAGAGGGTGATATCGTCTTGATTTGCTCAGATGGATTGAGCAACAAAGTCAGTCATCCTTCCTTAGAAGAAAAGTTGCAGAAACAGATATCGTTACAAGCGAAGGTGGACGGTTTGGTGCAGGATGCACTGGATGCCGGTGGGGAAGATAACATAACGCTGGTTGCCGTACGAAATACGCTTGATGCCGGTCAGAAAGAGGGGTGAGAGAGATGGAAGGTCAACGACTGGGAGGACGATACCAAATAGAATCCCGCGTCGGTGGGGGCGGTATGGCCATTGTATACAAGGCCAAAGATTTAATTTTGAATCGTCCAGTGGCAGTTAAAGTACTGCGTTCACAGTTTGGTACGGACGAAGATTTCGTGAATCGTTTTCGACGTGAAGCGCAGGCGGTGGCGAGCTTATCTCACCCCAATGTGGTTGGGGTGTATGATGTCGGTCAGGATGGCGATACCCATTACATGGTGATGGAGTACATAGAAGGCTATACGTTGAAAGAGGTCATCATTCAACGTGGAGCGCTGCCGGTAGAAGAGGCAGTGCGGGTCGCCGAGCAAATTTGCGATGCACTCGATCATGCGCATCAAAACCAGATCATTCATCGAGATATTAAGCCGCATAACATTATGATTGGAAAAAATGGTCGGGTGAAGGTTACGGATTTCGGGATTGCGCGAGCCGTTACTTCAGCAACGATTACGCATACGAATGCGATGCTTGGCTCTGTCCATTATTTTTCGCCAGAGCAGGCGCGCGGTGGGATTACCGGGGAAAAATCCGATATTTACTCGTTGGGGATCGTCTTGTACGAAATGGTGACGGGTGAACTGCCGTTTTCCGGTGACTCGCCTATATCAGTGGCGCTCAAGCATTTGCAGGAGCCGCTTCCAGAGCCGCGCCAAGTCAATCCGGCTATCCCACAGAGTGTGGAAAATGTCATTTTGAAGGCGCTGGTAAAGGATCCATTTCTCAGATACGCATCCGCGAGTGAAATGCTAGAAGATTTGGAGACCTGCCTGTTCCCAGAACGATTAAACGAAGAAAAGCTAACGTTCCCGGTGGATGAAGAAATGACGCGTGTGGTGCCGATCATCACACCTGACATGCTCGAAGGCCATACCAATGGCAAAACCGGAGGAGCGGGGCGTAGCCGCTATGAGCAGCGTACAGAAGAAGAGGATGCCAAACCAGCCAAGAAAAAATGGTGGGTCAAAGCCCTGTTCTGGGTAGGCGGTATCGGACTGTTTTTCGTACTGGCATTCTTCGGATTCAACTTACTGTTGAATTTGTTCCCGTCTGTTCCAGAGGTGCGTGTACCTCATGTGGAAGGGATCGACGTGACGCTCGCTGAGAAAAAGATTCAGGATGCCAAACTTGTTGCACGAATCGTCGAGGAAGCCAATGATTCGATAGAAAAGGGTATTGTGATACGACAGGACCCTGCCCCTCCGATGGGCTTAAAGGAAAATTCCGTTGTGACCTTGTTTGTAAGCAAAGGACAACAAGAGATCAACATGCCAAATCTGGTTACGTTGCCGCGAGCAACAGCAGAGGAAGCATTGAAAAGCAATGGTTTTAAACTGGAGAATGTCAAGTTTGTAGAGGAAGAGGACGACAAGGCTGAGGTAGGGACGGTTATCAAGCAGTCACCAGCCGCAAATGAAAAGGTGTTCCCGACTAAAACAAATGTGACGGTCACGATTAGTAAAGGGAAAGCCTTCGTGAAAATGCCGGATGTCCGGAATATATCGGTAGAAGCTGCACAAGTAGAATTGTACAAGAGAGGATTGTCTGTCGGGAAAATCACCGAAGTGCCTACTTATACGACCGACAAACCAGGTATTGTTCTCAGCACTCACCCTTACGATCCGGGAATGGATGTGCAAAAGGATGTAGCGGTTCCGCTTGAGGTCAGCAATGGCCAATATCCGCAGGACGCCAAGCTGGCAAACGTTCCGGTTTATGTAGAGGTTGTACCTGGTGAACCACTGGAAGTGAAAATTGAAGTGACAGATGCTCGTGGAGAGGCAAAAGTTTTCCAGACGGACACGATCACCGAAAATAAAGAGTACGATGTACCAATCGTCTTGGCGCCACAGAAGGACTCGGTAGTCAAGGTCTTTGTGAAACGATCGACTGATCAAGGCTTCAATGAATACCAGACGATTCCCGTTTCGTATAACAGCTTGCCATAGTGTAGTGGAGGGACATGAATGCCAGAAGGACGGATTGTGAAAGCGCTCAGCGGTTTCTATTATGTAGCCGACGAAGGGCGAATCTACAGTTGCCGTGCACGAGGGCTTTTCAAGAAAAAAGATGCAAAAGTAAACCCATTGGTTGGGGATTGGGTCGTCTACGATGCGATCAATGAGGAAGAAGGCTATATCATGGAGGTGGGCGAACGGACGAATGAGTTGGTTCGTCCGCCCATTTCCAATGTGGATCAGGCGGTACTCGTCTTTTCGATGTACAAGCCGATGTTTAGCCCATTGCTGCTGGACAAGTTCCTGACGCACACGGAGCATGCAGGGATTGATTCCGTGATTGTCTTATCCAAAGCTGATCAAGTGTCGGAAGAAGAGGTAACCGAGATCGTGAAGAAGTATGAAGCGATCGGGTACCGCGTGATTCCGACCTCAACGGCGGATGGACGCGGTGTAGAGGACGTGCGTGAGATTTTGCGTGACCGTATTTCGGTTTTTGCCGGTCAGTCAGGTGTGGGTAAATCCTCACTGATTAACATGCTGTTTCCAGGGGTCAGTCTGCAGACAGGAGATGTCAGCCAAAAGCTCGGACGCGGAAAGCATACAACGCGTCATGTCGAGCTGATTCCGCTTGCGGGCGGCGGCTATGTGGCAGACACACCGGGCTTCAGCTCACTGGAATTTATCGATTTCTCCGAGCTTGACCTGGCGGAATCCTTCTTGGACTTTGCCAAGCGCAGCTCGGAATGCAAGTTCCGTGGCTGTCTTCACGTAAGCGAGCCAGCTTGTGCCGTGCAGGCCGCGCTAGAGGCTGGAGAAATCAGCGAACAGCGCTACGTGCACTACAAACAATTCCGCGAAGAGCTAAAAGAATACCAACGGAGGAACAAACCATGGTAAAAATCGCACCTTCTATCCTATCTGCTGATTTTGCCCGTCTGGGTGAAGAAATTCTCGATGTCGAGAAGGGAGGAGCAGACTGGATTCATGTGGATGTGATGGATGGACACTTCGTTCCAAACATTACGATCGGTCCTCTGATTGTGGACGCGATTCGTCCAGTGACCAAGCTGCCACTCGATGTGCACTTAATGATTGAGGAGCCAGATCGCTACATTCCGCAATTCGCGAAAAGTGGAGCAGACTGGATTACGGTTCATCAGGAAGCATGCCGTCATCTACATCGCACGCTGTACTTGATCAAGGAGCAAGGTGTGAAAGCGGGAGTGGTATTGAACCCGGCTACACCGATTTCCACGATCGAGCCAGTCCTTGCTGATTTGGATATGGTTCTCCTTATGACAGTGAACCCTGGTTTTGGTGGACAAAAATTCATTCACAGCGTTGTGCCAAAGGTTGCCCAGTTGCGTCAAATGCTGAACGAGCGTGGCTTGGGGCATGTGGAAATCGAAATCGATGGCGGTGTCAATGCACAAACAGCACGTTTGTGCGAGGAGGCAGGAGCGACTGTCCTCGTTGCAGGAAGCGCGGTATTCAATCAGGAAAATCGCGGTCAAGCGATCGCTGCGATTCGTGGACAGTAAAAATAATGCTTAGCAGTAAGCTGACGACGATATGCAATCGGCGTCAGCTTTTTTTGTGCTTTCCTCTGTGTATTGTTCGTTTGTAATCATCTGAATATTTTAACTAATTATGTGATAAATCAATTAATAATAAAAATATAAGTATAATTATAGTTTAAACAATAAATAGAAAGAAATCGAATTATGTTTGCTATAATAAGGATTTTTAGTGATATGTGAGTAAAGGTTAATTAACAAAAATAAAGCATTTTGGAAAATATTGCTTTTTAATAAATATAATGATTAAATCAAATTATCCAGATAGTGGTAAAAATCCTATCTGAGAGATACTGGCCAGTATCAAGTAATGTTGTTGCCCTCTAAAAAAATCAGGAGTTGATAAAGTATGAAATCGTTATTGAAAAACAGTGTAGCGGTTCTCACCATTCTCTCCATCCTGCCATTTTCACAAACTGCCGTGCAGGCTGAACAAAAACATTCGGAGTCGATCTCGGCTTCTCAGGTAGACGTGCAAACGAAAAAATTGTCTATCGAAAAAGAAGGGACATTGTCAGCGGCTGAACGAGCATTCGTAGGAAAAGTAAAAGATAAGAAGGGTGTACATCGCCAAGGCGACTTGTATGTAGTCTCCCGTGGAGAAATGCCTACCTCTGGTTATAGTCTGAAGGTTGTTGGAACAGAGCAAGGATGGGAAATGCTCAAGGTTTATGTAGATCTGACAAATCCTGCTCCAGAAGATATTACAATGCCAGCGGTGCACACACCTTATATCATTGTGCGTGCAAGCCTGCCGCCATACACAACAATGGTGTTTATGGATGCAAAAACAGATAAGGTGCTGTTCCAATAAACTGCTAGATGGATAAAGTAAAGAAGACCGGATGATTATATCCGGTCTTCTTTAGTCGGAACATGCTGTTGTAGGCGCCAATCTGATAAAAATCCCCCCTCAGATTCGTCGGAAAACGGGTGGTTTTTCCAATAAATCTAAGGGGGCTCATCGCAGAGCAGCTATTTTCTGTGTAAGATGAGTAGTAATTTAAGGCTGATCCGATGTTACATACGTACCGGCGATCAAATCATGGAGCGAGCGTTTATCCTGACGAACAGCAACCATGATGACACTGACGATTAAACCAATACCGAGAGTAATGATGTACACGATCCCTCCAACCAAATCCCGTAGCAGCATGGTTCCGATTCCTACAGGCTCTCCATCGATTCGGGCGATGCGAATACCAACAATTCGTTTTCCTACCGTATAGCCATGCCAAAATACAGGCACGAGGAGGCTGTAGAGTGAGGAGATGATATTGGTAATAAAATTGTCTTCTGTATTGCCTGTAATGATATAGGTGATCAGTATTAGCGGTATTCCAATAATGATTGCATCTAGCAGACCGGCACCAAGCCGGCGCCAAAATCCAACAGGATTGCTTGGCGATGTGAAGTTTGATTCCATGGTTCCCTCTCCTTGTTATTCGAATAGGTATATATATGTCTGCCCATTCGAAAATAGTGCAGATAAGGCTCCGTCGTTAAGAAGACGGAGCCTTAAATTTCCATAAAATTATACACCTGTAAATTTATTATGACAAGGTTAAAAACATCCGAAGCATGACGGCAATCCTGCCAGGTATGGCGTCAATGACGATATGCTCATGGGAAGCGTGGGCTCCATCACCAACAGGTCCCAAACCGTCAAGCGTTGGTGTTCCTGCATCTGCGGCGAAGTTTCCGTCACTAGTTCCACCGACACCTTGCTCCGTCAATTCAAAACCTTCCAGACGTGCTTGCTCCTGCGCATGCAAGAATAGTTGCTCAGTACCAGCAGTTCGTTCCATAGGAGGCTTGGTGATTCCACCTTCCACGAACAGCTTGGCCTCCGGATGGACAGGGGTTAGCTGACTCATCAATCGGGTAATACGCTCGCTTTCCTCGCGATTTTGGATACGCACATCAATTTCCGTCATGGCAAAGTCAGGCACGACGTTCGATGCACTTCCGCCTGTAATGGTACCGACAGATAAGGTTGTGCCCGCTTCATAATTTGTAAAGGATTGAATAGCGAGGACGTGGTGAGCCAGCTCAGCAATCGCATTGACCCCCTTGGCATGATCATTTCCTGCATGCGCAGCGCGGCCCGTTACTTTTAAAATAAAGTCTCCTCCGCCTTTGCGGCTTGTTTTCAAAGAGCCATCTCCAGCGGCGGGCTCCAGTACCAATGCATATTTACTCCTTTTTGCTTCCTCTCTAATGAGCATTTCGGAGGAAACACTGCCAATTTCTTCGTCGGTATTCCAAAAAAAGACGAGCTTATTTTTGGGCAAAAGATTATGTTCCATCATGGCGCGCAGGGCAAAATAGCTAAAAACGATTCCTGCTTTCATGTCGTATGTACCAGGTCCATAGAGTCGGCCGTTTTCCTCGCGACAAGGCTCAACGGCTAATGTTCCAACCTCTTTTACGGTATCGAAGTGACCGAGAATGAGGATTTGTTCGTCGCCGTCCCCATACTCCATTCGCAGCTGATTTCCGTATTGCTCTTGTGGCAAGCTTTCCACCCGACACCCCAATTCGCGAAAGCGTTCTGCGATCAGGCTGCCTAATCGATCGACAGCTTGCTTGTTATGGGTGGGTGTTTCCATCTCTACATATGTACGCAGTTCCTCGATAATTTCTGGGAGCTGCTGCTGAAAATAGGACGTCCAGTTTTTCTCCATGTCAGCCTCCTGTAATTCCTTTTACTAGCACTATAAAGCCTTGTTTGCTTTTCTGCCACAAAAATAAAGAGTTATATATAAAATTCCGTATATTCTGTATTTAAAATGTAAGTAAAAAATGATTGAAATTGTTCAGATTATGAGTAAAATAATCATTGTGATGCATAAATATAAGTTTTCATGCAAATTAATACTGCAAATAGACTGCTTTATGCTAAAAATCATAACAACGGGGGTTCATCATGAAGAAAGCAAAATCATTTATTTCTCTGGCACTTACTTCTATGCTTGCGGCAGTCGTGATCGCTGGATGCGGTACAGGCAATCAAACCGCAACAGGACAAGCACCTGCGTCTTCTGCTGGTGACAAGAAAACATTGGTCATGGCTACTTCTGCTGACTATAAGCCGTATGAATATCACGATCTGAGCAGCGGAAAAGACGAGATTGTCGGCTTTGACATTGATATCGCGAAATACATTGCAAAAGAGCTTGGCTACGAACTACAAATCAACGACATGAACTTTGACGGACTTATTCCCGCACTGCAAACGAATCGCGCGGACTTCGTTATGGCTGGTATGACTGCAACACCTGAGCGCGAGAAGAATGCTGATTTCTCCACCATCTATTACGATGCGAAAAATACGATCGTGGCAAAGAAAGACAGCAATCTGACCAAGCCTGAGCAATTGGCTGGCAAAAAAGTGGCGGTACAGCTCGGTTCTATTCAAGAAGGGGCAGCAAAGGAGCTTGCAAAGACTGTTTCCGGCTTGCAGATCACTTCGCTGAACAAGCTGCCTGAGATTGTTGAAGAAGTAAAAGCAGGCCGTGTAGATGCTGCCATTATTGAGGACACCGTAGCGAAAGGCTTCGTGGCTAATAATGACTCTCTGCAATTTACTACAATGGAAGAAAATGAAAAGAATGGCTCCGCTGTTGCGTTCCCAAAAGGATCGCCGCACGTACAGAAATTTAATGAAGTGATTAAAAAGATGCAAGAAAACGGAGAAATGGACAAGCTGATTCAAAAATGGTTCGGTCAATAATCTCTCCAGACAACGACGAATAACTGTATAAGCAGCAAGAGGGGAGAATGGGCATGAATTTGGATTTTGCACAAATCGTGCCCTATATTCCTTTCATATTGGAAGGGATAAAGGGCACGCTACTTGTTACCTTGATTTCGGTTGTATTAGGATTTTTCTGGGGCTCCATCCTCGCACTCATTAAAATTTCAAATGTGAAATTGCTAAACTGGCTCGCGGTTGCCTACACGTCTGTTTTCCGCGGGACACCTTTGATTTTGCAACTGACCTTTGTATATTTTGCAACGCCACAGCTTACTGGCTACAATATTTCACAACTGGAAGCAGCTGTATTGACGTTTACATTAAACTCAGGTGCATACATTTCCGAGACCATTCGTGGTGGTATTTTGGCGGTGGATAAAGGGCAGTGGGAAGCGGCTAAAGCGCTTGGGGTACCTTATCACCGGATGATGCTCGACATTATTTTGCCGCAGGCTGTCAAAAATATCTTGCCTGCTCTTGTCAATGAAACGATTGCACTCTTGAAGGAATCTGCACTCGTCTCCACGATTGGTCTTGCAGACATCATGCAGAACGCGAATGTGGTCAAAGGCACTATCTTCCGCTATTTTGAGCCATACATGATGGCCGGTATCCTGTACTATGTCATGGTTATGATCCTGACTTGGGTAGCTCGTGTACTGGAACGGAGGATGAGACTCAGTGATTAAAATTGATAACATTACGAAGTCCTTTGGACAACTGAATGTGTTGAAGGGCATCACGACGAATATCGGTAAAGGGGAGGTTGTCGCCATCATTGGTCCATCTGGATCGGGTAAGTCAACGCTATTGCGCTGCATTAATCTGATGGAGACACCAACGACGGGTACCATTACGATCAACGGACAGGAAATCACCGCGCCAAAAGCGGACGTCATGGGCATTCGCCAACAAATCGGGATGGTGTTCCAGCATTTTCACCTGTTTCCGCATATGACGGTGTTGAAAAACTTGACCTATGCTCCGATGAAAGTAAAAGGCATGTCTGCGGCTGAAGCAGAAAAGAAGGCACGCGAGCTATTGGCACGTGTAGGGCTGGCAGATAAAGCGGATGCCTTTCCTTCGCGCTTGTCAGGCGGTCAAAAGCAGCGTGTAGCCATTGCCCGTTCGCTCGTGATGGAGCCGAAAATCATGCTCTTTGACGAGCCGACCTCTGCTCTTGACCCTGAGATGGTCAAGGAGGTTTTGGAGGTTATGAAGGGGCTGGCTGATAGCGGAATGACTATGGCAATCGTCACGCATGAAATGCGCTTTGCCGAAGAGGTGTCAGACCGTATTTTGTTCCTCGATGATGGTCGTCTCTTGGAGGATACGCCACCAAAAGAGTTTTTCCAAAAGCCAAGAAGTGAACGTGCCCAGCAGTTTTTGGAGAAAGTTCGGTAATACAACTAGCCGCAGTGCCGATCAGGCAGCGGCTTTTTTCTTTGACACCAGCATAGACTTGGGCTAGAATCAGAAACATTATCGGTGTAAAAAAATTTTATTTATTCTATTTTGAGGAGTGACTATATTGGATCGTCAACGGTTGGTCATTTTGTTAGAAATGGCGATGATGGCGGCTCTTGCAATTGTGTTTAGTCAGATCAAGGTTTTCGAAATGCCACAGGGTGGCTCCGTGTCCCTTGTGATGGTACCAATCGCATTGATCGCTGTCCGCCGTGGGCTCGCTGCTGGTGTCATGACAGGGCTTGTTGTCGGATTTCTTCAATTGCTCTTGGGCAGTACAGTTGTCCATCCGGTTCAGCTGTTGCTGGATTATCCGCTTGCATTTGGTGCGCTGGGTCTCGCTGGGCTTTTTCGTCTGTCTGGCTACGAAGGAACGAAGCAACGAATCATGGTACTGTGGAGCGGCTTGTTCATCGGCGTGATTGCGCGATTTGTCTGCCATTTTCTATCAGGGATTATTTGGTTTGGCAGCTATGCGCCAGAAGGTGTGCCAGTCTGGCAATATTCCCTCATTTATAACATCACGTATCTGCTGCCAGAAATGATTATCGCAGGAGTCGTCCTGACAGTTGTACTTAGCAGTGCATCACAGCTGCTGCTCCCCGCACGCGATCGAGTTGCATAAAAAGGAAAAAATCGGTATCAAGTACAAACTATCCACATAATGTAATCAGGCAGCGAGTTTTCGTTGCCTGATTTTTTACTGCTTAGGCATATACATTTTTCATGTGGCAGGATACATGTTTATCCGACAGCAGAATATGATGTAATATGCACGTTTTTGAGAACACCTAAAGGAGGTGCTTACGCGAAATGGGATTGCGCTCCTATCGCCTGCGACAGGGGGGCGCCTTGCGACGTGTTCTCGGGGTTGCGTTGGCTGTCGGGGGAATCACCATCTTCCTGTATTGGGCACCTCCGTGGGTTTGGTATAGCCTATTGGCATTAGCACTCATAGGGGCCGGCGTGTATTTGTATCGTGTGTAGTAATTTCGGTGAGGAGGGGTAGCATGCGGTTTTACACCATCAAGTTGCCGAAGTTCCTGGGTGGCATGATTCGGGGCATCATCGAGGCGTTCAACAAGAAAAAGTGAAGCTTCGGCCCCGAGCCTCCCTTTGGGAGAAGAGTGGAGAAACGGGAGAAATGCAAAAAAGCACCTCGAGGGTGCTTTTTTTCGCATAGCTGAAATCAACTATACGCGAGTTACGAGACCGGATTTCAGTGCTCGAGTACTTACATAAACGCGCTTCGGTTTTCCATTTACGAGAATGCGCACTTTTTGTACGTTGACACCCCAGGTGCGGCGAGTTGCGCGCATGGAGTGGGAGCGAGCGTTTCCAGCTTTAGCAGATTTACCTGTTACAAAGCAACGACGTGCCATTACGATCCACCTCCCTTGTTACATCTAAACGGGATTTCCTTTGTGGGAAATACAAATACTCGACTATATTAGCACACCATTGCTGTCAATTGCAATACTTGACAAGATGATTTCCCCCGTCTTTCTCGTAGGGTTGATAGGATCGACAAAACGCTTCATTTCTATTAAGTGTTAGTGTAGAATTGTAAGGAAGCATGGTTACGCTTACCTATGACGGTCAAGCTGTTTTAACAGAGGAGGAGTCCTTGCATGACAGTGGAAATGAATACATCGCTAGGAAAGATCGATGTTACCGAAGACGTGATCGCACGGATTGCTGGAGGCGCGGCCATGGAAGTTTTTGGACTTGTGGGCATGGCTTCTCGCAAAGCGTTGAAAGATGGAATCGCTGAGTTGTTAGGAAGAGACAACCTGAGCAAAGGTGTCGTCGTTCATAACACAAATGGCGAAGTAGTTTTGGACATGCACATTATCGTCAGCTATGGCGTGAAAATTTCCGAGGTGGCAGGCAACGTTCAACGCCGTGTTCGATATACCTTGGAGCAAACGGTAGGCATTGATGTGACTGCTGTTAATATTTTTGTGCAGGGAGTTCGTACAGACAGGGATATGTAAGGAGGAACATCAGTTGGTACATACGCGTCTAGATGGCGTGCTGTTTAGCCGGATGGTTTACCTGGGGGCGAACCTTTTATCCGACAACGTCAGAGTAGTGGATGGATTAAACGTCTTTCCTGTGCCGGATGGCGATACGGGGACAAACATGAATTTGACTTTCTCTTCCGGTGTGGAGGAGCTAACTCGAAAAGAATCCCCCCGAATCACTGAATCAGCAGCTGCTTTGGCAAAAGGTCTGTTAATGGGCGCGCGCGGTAACTCCGGCGTGATTTTGTCCCAGTTATTCCGTGGCTTCAGCAAATCAGTCAATGGAAAAGATGAGGTTAACGCCCGTCAGTTTGCCGATGCCTTGAAAGCTGGTGTTGACTCTGCATATCAAGCAGTGATGAAGCCGGTAGAAGGCACGATTTTGACTGTTGCCCGTGAAGCGGCGGAGATGGCTGTGCGTGCAGCGCGCACGTCAGATGATATTATCTCTGTCATGGAAAAAACATACGAGCAGGCACAAACTACGCTGTTGCGTACGCCGGAAATGCTGCCTGTTCTAAAAGAAGTGGGCGTAGTCGACTCAGGTGGACAAGGTCTCTTGTTTATTTATGAAGGGTTTTTGCGAGCATTGCGCGGGGAAGAGCTATCTGCTGATCGTGAGCGTTCGGTACCTAAAATGGGTCAGCAAGAGCTGGACAAGCTCATTTCTGAGCAGCATAATGCGCAAATCCACATGAAAACGGAAGACATCACGTACGGGTACTGTACGGAGTTTATGGTTCATGTCGCACATAGCACCGAGCCGAACAAAAAAACGTTCTCAGAAGCGCTGTTCCGCAGCCATCTGGATACGATGGGCGATTCACTGCTCGTCGTCTCTGATGATGAAGTGGTCAAGGTACATATTCATGCAGAGCATCCGGGAAGCGTCCTGCAATACGCTCAGCAATTCGGTAGCCTGCATCGATTGAAGATAGAAAACATGCGCGAGCAGCATGCGAACATTCTCAAAGCGGAAGAGAGCAAAGGACAGGCGAAGCCAGAAACAGCTGCTCAACCTGTTGCAGACCTGCTTCCTTACGGATTGATCGCGGTAGCTGCTGGTGAGGGGATCGCTACGATTTTGCGCAGTATGGGTGTGCATGTGGTAGTAGAGGGCGGCCAAACGATGAACCCGAGTACAGAGGACTTCATGAAGGCCGTCGCGGGTCTAAATGCCCAGCACATCATCATCCTGCCAAACAACAGCAATATCATCATGGCCGCACAGCAGGCATCCGAGCTCGCTGAAGTTCCTGTTTCTGTCATACCGACGAAGAGCATTCCGCAGGGATTGGCAGCACTGATCAGCTTCCGCGTGGATGTTGAGCCAGAAGTGAACGTGCAAGCGATGACCAAGGCGATTGCTCAGGTGAAAACAGGGATGGTGACCCACGCGGTTCGCGACACGCAAATGGGTGAGGTAGAAATCAAAGAAGGCGATTTTATCGGCATGGCTGAGAAAGAAATCGTCACAGCAGGTCCCGACTTGTTAGCTTGCGCCACGACGCTGCTCTTGGGAATGGTGGATGAAGACTCCGAAATCATTACGATATTCTTAGGAGAAGATGCGACAGAAGACCAGGCTCATGCTTTGGAAAAAGCTTTGTCCGATCCATTCCCGGATGTGGAAGTTGAGATTCAGGCAGGCGGTCAACCGTTGTATCCATTCATTTTTTCTGTCGAGTAAAAGCCGATTTTTTGAACACGAATGAATAGGGAGAGGAGCGATCGAGAATGCCAATTGTGATTCTTACCGACAGCGCGTCTGATATCGATGCAGCTGCCAGGCAGTCATTGGGGATCGTGGCCGTCCCGTTGAAAATCATGTTTGGGGCGGAAACGTATGTGGACGCAGTCACTATCTCGTCTTCGGAGTTTTTCGATAAGCTGAAGCAATCGAGCGTGATGCCGACGACCTCGCAGCCGTCTCCGCTTGAATTTGCAGAAGCGTATAAAGCGATTCATGAGAAATATGGCAAGGACGTGCAAATTATTGCTATACTCTTATCCGGTTCCTTATCGGGAACGTATCAATCAGCGATGATCGCCAAGTCGATGTTGGACGAAAATATCGACATTACGGTGATCGATTCTCGCAAAGCTTCGTTTGTTCATGGAATGATCTGTGTGGAGGCTGCCAAAGCCGCTCAAGCAGGCAAGAACAAGGAACAGATTCTGGATCAGATTGATCGTTATTTGGATGAGGTGCAGGTATACTTTATTGTGGATACCTTGGAGTTCCTGCAAAAAGGCGGTCGGATCGGCAAAGCATCTGCCGTCATCGGTTCGCTCTTGAACATCAAGCCGATTTTGACGCTGGATCCTGCCGGGTACGTGTCTGCGTTTGACAAGGTACGAGGGACGAAGAAAGCGCTGAATCGCGTATTTGAAGCGTTGCAGGAATACGCGCAAGGCGAGCCTGTGAAAATCGCTGTACTGCACAGCAGTGTTCCGGATCAAGCGGCTGAGCTCTTGGAGCGACTCAAGCAAGAGTTTTCGGTAACGGACTCTTGGTTGGAAGAGATTGGGCCCGTGATCGGTACGCATACAGGTCCAGGTCTACTCGGGATCGTCATGGTAAAAAATCTGTAAGGCATATATGGTATGGAGAGGAGCTTCCCTGAGGTAGGGGGCTTCTTTTTTTCATAGTCATGAAAAATAAGGGAGAGGTTTTGGTGAATAAGGATGAATTCCTTATTGAGTTGCAGGATATTGTGCATGACTCTCTATTTATTGGGGGCCATAAAGATGATTTGAATAAAGAAATTTCTGCTAATAGGTGGTCTATTTCTGTAAG
The DNA here is from genome assembly GCF_013186635.1 of Brevibacillus sp. HB1.3. Classification (NCBI taxonomy): domain Bacteria; kingdom Bacillati; phylum Bacillota; class Bacilli; order Caryophanales; family Paenibacillaceae; genus Brevibacillus; species Brevibacillus sp. HB1.3. The sequence continues at coordinate 336,817 of NZ_JABMIT010000003.1, forward strand.
CATGCAGTTAGCTAGTCAGCTCACAGTTTCTGATTTCATAAACTTTTTCCATAAAGTAATAGAGAATAGACAACAGCAAATTTTAAAATCAAATAGTGATCACGGAATGCTGTTATATGTTTGGTTCGATTGGCAGGCTTCGCAACTAAGATTTAATTTGATCTCTCAGATTCATGAAAGACTCCCTTTTAGTGGGAAGATTGAAATCCTTGATGAGCTTGAACCAATTATAAACGAGTTTATTCACTTTCCTTATCATGATGGAATTCCAATAGTAGAAACAGTAAACGAAGGAAATGATGTTCAAGCAGATTTCGACCGTGGATCAGATCCCGTAAAGGTATTCTTAATTTCACTTCCAAAGAAATAAAATGAAATTCATGAAGTTTGCACGCATACCATGCTGGTCGTGGGATCCCTTTTTTCTCTGGGAGTTTTTTCATTTATCCTGATTTGACCGCATGTTGTCTACGTAAATCGATTATGATTGCCTTATGTACAGTTTCCTCTGTAGCGCTTTCAAAGGCTGTAGGATACAATGAAAGTGAATCTTGTTGAACCCCTTGTGATTCAGGAGGAGAACCGGTTGAAGTACAAAAGCGTATTTGATATTATCGGTCCAATCATGGTTGGGCCATCTAGCTCCCATACGGCTGGTGCAGCCCGTATCGGTCGTGTGGCTCGCAAGCTGTTTGGCAAAATGCCTTTGCGAGCAGAAATTGTTTTTTATGGCTCATTTGCAAAAACGTATCAAGGGCATGGTTCTGATGTGGCGACAGTAGCAGGAATTCTTGACTTTGACACGTCGGATTTACGTCTGAAAAATTCGCTGGTGATTGCAGAAAAAGCTGGCATGGAAGTGAAGTTGTCCACTTCTGATGTTTTGACAGAGCACCCGAACACGGCGCGGATCAAGCTTTCTGATGATGAGCATCAGATCGAAATCGTGGGTGTTTCCATTGGTGGCGGGAAGATCGAAGTGTTGGAAGTGAACGGGTTTTCCTTTCAGTTGGGCTTCGATACACCGACGCTCTTGGTTTTACATGAAGATCGCTTTGGGATGATTGCGGCTGTGGCAAAGGTACTGACGCAGCACAACATTAATGTGGGACTCATGGAAGTGTCTCGACACACACGCGGTTCGCGTGCTTTGATGGCAATCGAAACAGATTCGACGATCTCTCCGGAAGTCCTGGAGGAAATTCGTCAAATCCCCCATATCTTTGACGTATCCCTGCTCGCATTGAACTAAGCAAAAGGACGAGCAGGATTAGAGGAGTGAACAACCAGATGTTTCGTAATGTGGCTGAACTAGTTGAGTTGGCCGAATCCAAGGGGAAGAAGATCTCCGAGGTGATGATTGAAGCAGAAATGGAAGTTTCCCAGCGCAGTCGGGATGCCATTATGCAAGATATGTACGCCAACCTCGATGTGATGGAAAAAGCAGTGCGTCGCGGGCTTACCGAAGATATTCGCTCGCATAGCGGATTGACGGGCGGCGATGCGAAGAAGCTGCAAACATATATGGAGACCAAGACGTTTTTGTCCGGTCCTACACTTTTGAATGCTGTCTCGATGTCCGTGGCGGTTAACGAAGTAAACGCAGCAATGGGCACGATTGTCGCAACGCCTACAGCAGGAGCATGCGGCATTGTACCAGGGACGTTGTTTGCCGTATCTGACAAGCTACAGCCGACCCGTGAGGAAATGGTCAATTATTTGTTCACGGCAGGCGCTATCGGGTATTGCATTGCCAATAACGCGTTCATTTCGGGTGCTGCGGGTGGTTGCCAGGCAGAGGTAGGCTCTGCAACAGCTATGGCTGCTGCGGCGATTGTAGAAATGGCTGGTGGTACGCCTGAGGAATCTGCCCAAGCAGTGGCGATCGCATTGAAAAATATGCTCGGTCTGGTCTGTGACCCCGTAGCCGGACTGGTTGAAGTACCATGTGTGAAACGAAATGCGATGGGAGCAGCGATTGCGACGGTAGCCGCAGATATGGCAATGGCAGGCATCAAGAGCGTGATCCCGACAGATGAAGTCATCGAGGCCATGTACCGAATCGGCTGCGCCATGCCGACTACGCTGAAGGAAACCGCACAGGGTGGTCTTGCTGCCACGCAAACGGGCCGCATGATCGAAGCCAAAGTGTTCGGCGTACGGATGGAGAAGTAAGATGGCTGGTGCATATCAATCGCCCGTCTCCCTTTTGCACGGGGTAGGGGAAGAGCGGGCGAAGGCATTTGCAGGACTGGGAATCAACAGCATCGGTGATTTGCTGGAGTATTTCCCGTCTCGCTATGAAGATTACCGTGTGCGCGATTTGACAGAAGTAAAAGACGGAGAGAGGGTCACGCTGGCAGGTACGGTGTACGGCGAACCCTCTGTTCGTTTTTATGGAAAAAGAAAATCACGATTGTCCGTCAAGGTTGTCATGGACCGTGTCGTGGTGACGGCTGTCTGGTTCAATCAGACGTTTGTCAAAAGCAGGCTGTCTCCAGGCAAGGAAATACTCGTCACAGGAAAATGGGACAAGCACAAGCTGCAGATAACTGTGAGCGAAATGACAGAGGTAGACTCCGAACGTGCGACAAAACGAGGCGAGCTCGCCCCTGTCTATCCACTTGGCGGCGATGTGACGCATACACTGCTGCGCAAAACCATTCAACTGGCGTTGCGCCAGTACGGCAAGGAGATTCCCGAAATCCTTCCTGCGGATATCGTGGAGCGCTACCGACTGATGCCGCGGATTCATGCCTTTCATTCGATTCATTTTCCTGAAAATGCGGAAGATGGTCGTCAAGCGCGGCGACGGATTATGTTTGAGGAACTTTTCTTATTCCAATTGAAAATGCAAACATTGCGCAAGATTAATCGGCAGCAAACGGAAGGCGTTGCTTTGGCGATTCCGATGGAAGAGGTACGGGAATTTGTCAAAGGCTTACCGTTCCCGTTAACAGATGCCCAGAAACGAGTCGTAAAAGAAATATTGGATGACATGCGGGCACCACATGCGATGAATCGTTTGCTGCAAGGGGACGTAGGCTCGGGGAAAACCGTCGTAGCTGCCATTGCGCTGATTGCTGCGGTGAAAGCAGGTTATCAGGGAGCGCTGATGGTACCCACGGAGATTCTCGCCGAGCAGCATGTGCAGTCGTTGACGAAGCTTTTGTCCGATTACGGCATTCAGGTCGCGCTCTTGTCAGGCTCGCTGACAGCGAAACGTAGGCGCGAAGTCATCGGCTCTCTGCAAATGGGGTTAATCGATGTCGTAGTCGGTACCCATGCGCTCATTCAGGAGGATGTATTTTTCTCCCGTCTTGGACTCGTGATTACGGACGAGCAGCACCGATTTGGTGTGGAGCAGCGGCGAATTTTACGGAATAAAGGCTTGTCGCCTGATGTCTTGTTTATGACTGCAACGCCAATTCCGAGAACACTGGCCATTACGGCATTTGGCGACATGGACGTCTCGACGATTGATCAAATGCCTGCGGGGCGCAAACCGATTGAGACGACATGGAAAAAGCATGATCAGTTTCCGGCTGTGCTGGAGCAAATGCGGGATGAGCTGCGCAAAGGACGACAGGCCTACGTTATTTGTCCGCTTATTGAGGAATCTGAAAAGCTCGATGTGCAAAATGCAATTGATGTACATGCTCAGCTCACACACATTTTCCCTGAATTCGGCGTAGGCTTGATGCATGGGAGACTGCCAGCGAAGGAAAAGGATGCCGTCATGCAAGCCTTCCTTGCCGCAGAGCACGCTGTCCTGGTCAGTACAACGGTCGTAGAGGTCGGTGTGAATGTTCCGAATGCCACCTATATGGTGATTTATGATGCAGAGCGGTTTGGTCTTGCTCAGCTTCACCAATTGCGTGGGCGCGTAGGACGTGGCTCTGAACAGTCGTATTGTGTACTGATCGCCGACCCGAAATCCGAGATCGGAAAAGAGCGGATGCGTGTCATGTGCGAGACGACGGATGGATTTGAGCTGTCGCAGCGCGATTTGGAATTGCGCGGACCGGGTGATTTTTTCGGAACCAAGCAGAGCGGCTTGCCAGAGTTTAAAGTCGCTGATTTATTAAGTGATTACAAAGCGCTGGAGGTAGCGAGGCAGGAGACGGTCAAGCTGGTAGCAGAGGACTCCTTCTGGCGCGACGAAAAGTATCACTGGCTGCGTGACTATTTGAAGAATGAGGGCGTACTGGACGGTGTCGTCTTCGATTAAGAAAGGCAGGCCTTCCCACTTCAAGGTGTGGGGAGGCTTTTTCTATTGTGGGGTGAAACCTTAAGCTGGCTATCGACGTCTATCCTCTGTAAGGTAAATTTTTCTAGGAAGCGAGGCGAGTTTTTTGTCTTTGCGAAAAATTCGGGGAATGAGTATGTCCATTGTGTTCGCATTGCTTATCTTGACAGGATCCGACTTCGCGCAAGCAACTTCCACGGACAGTCGGATTGCTCAGACTGGCCCATCCCATACGACCAGCCAAACAACAAAGGAATGGAAGCAAAAGGAACTGCCTTACGACTACGCCGCGATGAAAGAAGACGTGGTCATTCAGCTAAACGATGCTCCACAGCTCCGCTCTCCTCGAAGAACGGTCGTGGGACCTGCACCACAGGCGTACACGCTCTTTTTTAAAGAAGCCGTGAACCGTGGAACAGTCGAAGCAGCTATCCGCAAAAATGCACAGGAAGAGACCAAAAAAGAGAACTTGGGATTCGTGGAGCCGATTTTTACGTTTCACTGGGTGCACGATCGCCAACTGCAATTGCTGGCTACCCTTCCTGATACGCTTGCCAAAGAAAGAAGCTGGACGGAGTATGTTGTAAACGTAGCAGGAGCGAAGACGGTAAAGGGAACCGTGTTTGACGATACGAACAATTTCTCGGCGGTGGTGTTTGCTCCGGCTCAGATTTGGCGAGTCTCAGTCGATGGCAAGGTGAAAGAAAAAATGACGGACTTTGCCGTCAGGACCCCCATGGAGTTTATCGACTCTCTGGAACGGTATGTGTTGCTGGAGCGATTCACGGAATATTGTGAGTGCGATGCCCGTTTCCCCATGCTGTACTCGATTTATGACACACAAACAAAAGAGCTAACTGCTTATCCAGTGGAGCTCACTGACAACTATAGTGGTGCAGGCGACTTCATGGCAGATCGTCGTGGCTTCTTTTTCGCTCATCCACCGAAAGGGACAGACGTACCGAAAAGCGAGTTTGCCACTCGTGTCAAGGTAGATGGATACGTACATGGAGCAAGCTTTAGCCATGATCACAAGCATGTATTGATGGCAGTAGGCAAGACTGAACAGAAAAAAGATCTCGATCTGGTCGTGTACGATTTGGCGACTGGAAAAGAACGGCGCTTCCCAGGTGTCATCAAAGGATGGGTTCCAACAGATGAGATGAATGGGCAAGTCCAGCCCGTCCGTTTTATGGATGATGGACGTTACGCGACGTTTGAAATGAGAACAGAGGAAGATAGCTTTGAAGAGCTTCGTCAACGCTACGATTGGCAGTCAGGCAAGGTGATCAGCTGGAATCCACCCGTTCCCAAAGAAGCTTGGTCTGGCTATATCCAGTCGACAGATGGCGCCTATCAAATGTATTGGAATGCAGGGGTGTTTAAGGGCGACGTCAAACTGATGGAAATGAAGCCAGAAGCGATATGGATTCCAGGCACTCACCATTTGGTTTATATCGATTGGGAAAAAGCTGAGCAAGGAACAGAGTCTGTGTCGTCGCTCTTCCTGTTCGATGCCGATCGTAAGCAACAAGCTGTGCTGGTGAATGGACTGCCAGCAAGTGTATCGATTTTGGGAGCGAGCAACGACGGCAAATGGCTGTATGTCACGACTCCGGACGCATTTGCCCCTTAGGCGACATATTCCGTTGCCAGCATCGATAAAATGATCAAGGATTCGTAAGTATCGCCTGATTTTAGGCAATCGCGTAAGGTGCCCTCTATGTGAAACCCTTCCGATAGGTAAAGGCTGCGGGAGCGGTCGTTCGTTTCTTTTACATCCAGCCAGAGGCGATGGGCTTTTTGTTCGATGAATGCCCAATGCTTGATCTGACGCAGGATGTTGCGTCCGTAGCCCTCTCCCTTCACTGCGATTGTCATACGCATAAGCTCAATACTTTGATGAGGATTGGTCAGCCCGGCGATGATAACGTAGCCGACGGGGTGGCCTGTTTCTTTTTTTTCGGCAATCATATGGAGGATGTCCGGGTCGCCAAGAGCGTTGTGGTGCCGATCTTCGCTCCACGGAATAATGAACGGGGCATTCTCTGGCGCATTCTCTACTTGGCATACGAATGGAATGTCTGCCGGTGTCGTGCGGCGCAAGTGGATGGTCATACCCTTTAACATTGGCTTACCATGATCAGATTGCCGTCGGGATCGCGGAAGTTGAACCAGTGGCCATGCTGGATAGGAGTGACGACTTCAACCTCGCTCTCTTTGAGAAATGCATAAGAGGCTTCGATATCCTGTGTGTTGAAATGAAACAAGGGGGCATCATCTGTGATGCGCTTCGGAAAGATTTTGCTATCCAGAACGAGCGTCAGTCCGCTTTGTAAAGGAATGCAGTATATATGCCCGAACATAATTTCACCGTCTGCGGGAATGCCCAAGAGACGGCAGTACCAGTCGCGTGCGCGCTCGATGTCGCTGACGGCTACAAAAATAGCTCCGATTTGGGGGAGTAGAGGGGAAGTCGTTGTCATTGGGATAAAGCTCCTTTCCATAGTTGTTTTACAAGGTCGACCCGACATAATCGTGCACGAAATGTCGGATCGCCCGATTTTGCATCTGCTATTCTAAGGGAGAAAGGGAGGTCATTACCATGGATTTGCTTGTGAAGCTGAATGAGGCTCTGGACTACATCGAAGACCATTTGACAAGCGAGATTGACTATAAAGAAATAGCCCAGGTGGCTTGCTGCTCCGAGTATCACTTCAAAAGGCTGTTTTCTTTTCTCGCTGGTGTTCCGCTATCCGAGTACATCCGGCGCCGACGCATTACACTTGCAGCTTTTGAGCTTGCGGACAGCAACGAGCGTGTAATTGACATTGCGATCAAATACGGATACGGATCGGCTGATTCCTTTGCCAGAGCTTTTCAGAATGTGCATGGAGTCACTCCGACAGAAGCCAGACACATCGGCCATTCCTTGAAGGCTTATCCGCGAATGACCTTTCATCTATCGATTAAAGGAGGCAGTGCCATGAACTACCGTATGGAAGAAAAAGAGGCATTTCGCATTGTGGGTCTGAAAAAAAGAGTTCCGCTGATTTATCGTGGAGTCAATCCAGAGATTGCGGCCATGTGGGCTTCATTAGATATGGAGATGATTCAGCAACTAAAATCGCTATCCGATGTCGAACCACTTGGACTGATCAGTGCGTCCACGAACTTTTCAGAAGGTCGGCTGGAATATGGCGAGCTCGATCACTATATCGGCGTAGCTACTACAAAAGCTTGTCCAGACAATCTGGCAGTACTTGAAGTTTCTGCTTCCACCTGGGCGGTTTTCGAAGCAGTGGGTCCTTTTCCTGATACGCTGCAAGATGTCTGGGCCCGGATTTATTCGGAATGGTTTTTATCCTCCGGTTATGAACAGGCCGAGGGTCCTGAGATTTTGTGGAACGAAAACAAGGACACTTCATCACCAACCTTCCGAAGCGAAATATGGATTCCTGTCGTGAAAAAGTAACCCCTTATTGGATTCGCTCTCGTTTGCGGAACACCTGCCGAGGCGTGCTGGAGTGGTCGCGGCAGAAGCGCTGTGGCAGGCGCAGCAAAAGTGCCACCAGCTCGTCGTTGTTCGGCCGCGCATGGAGATGTACATTGGCATCTCCATGCAAATACTCGCATATTCGAGGTATTTACTGACAAGGTGGAGCCGTACTCGATCGATGAGCAGTTTCTCGACGTTACGGCAATTCATTGAGATATTCCAGACGTATTTATACATTGATTTTCTTCACCATGACTTTTTCACCGTTACAATCCATTTCTCCATTGAACTTGAATCCATATTTTTGATAAATACGAATGGCATGGACATTGTCCTTAAATACACTTAAGTAAATTTTTTCACAGTTATACTGTTTGACAAGATGCTGAATAAGGGCTTCCAATGATTGCTTACCTAAGCCATATCCTTGATAACGATGGTCAATAAAGTAGCGATCCAACCAAACACGTTTATCTTCTATCTCATCTTCCCCCGGGAATTCCCCGTACATTGCAAATCCAACTAATTCTTTTCCAGTATATAGACCTACTGGCTGATAATAGCTACATGCTTTTGCATCTTGTAAACATTTTTGAGGTGTTTCGACAAATGAGGTTTGGTCCTTTTTGACACGTAGTTGCAGAATTTCTTGAACACTTTCTGGCGTTATGTCACGAATAATGATATTCATGACTATCAAACCCTTTCCCTTAAATTTATAGTAAGAAATGTACACTATATAGTAACTATATAGTCAAGAGAGGGAGGGTTATATGTCAGAGGTGACACACAAATATTTCACGACAGGGGAATTTGCGAGGCTATGTCGAGTCAATAAGCAAACATTGTTTTATTATGATGACATCGGGTTAATGTCACCAGATATTAAAAATGAGAAGGGCTATCGATTCTATTCGTATCGACAGTTTGAGTTATTTAACGTGATTGAACTATTAAAAGAGGTCGGGATGCCCTTAAAAGAAATAAAGCCCTTTCTGGAAAACAAAACACCAGAAAACTTTGTTAGCCTTTTAGAAGATAAAGCGTCTACCATTCAGCGCAAAATTCAAAACCTGCAGCAAATCCAACAAGTGATTGAAACGAAGCTTAGCTTGACCAAGGAAGCCATCAAAACCGATTTTTCACGTATTCATATCGAAGAACTTTCGGAGGAAAAATTATTTACCAGTGATGCCATTCTAGATTGTACGGACCGAGACTTTGTACGGGCTGTTTCTGATTTTATCAATGCGCTCCATACGCATCGGCTCGATACGGGTTATCCAATTGGAGCGATGGTTTCACGTAATCAACTATTGTCAGCAGATTACGAAAACTATTCGAATTTATATATGAAACAAACAGAAAATCATGAAGCGATAACTTGCTATACAAGGCCAAAGGGGTTGTATGTGGTTGGCTATCATATGGGAAGGAGTGAGAGGATTACTGCAACTTATGAAGAAATGCTTGCATTTATAAAAGCCCACGAACTTCAAATCAGGGAATATTCGTATGAAGAATACGTACTAGATGCGGTAACCAAAAACACTAGCGAAGAGTATGTGACAAAAATAATGATAGAGGTTCGAAAATAACTTTTTCACGTAATTCATGCGTCTGTTGAAATAGGACATAGAAGAATCAGATATTGTTGAAATGCGTCAGATCGATTAGAGTCTGGCGCTTTTTGATAGTGATGTAGCAAGATTGTTGAATGAAGTGGCAGCGTTTTAAACGAATTTCAATTATGATGTTTGTGGCAACGCTGCTGGTTGGGTTTCTTTCATCTTTAACAGATAGAAATGAGGGATATAATGGACAAATGGGAGTCGATTTGGGGGCAGAATAGTATTGAAGATATCGATATACACTTGCGTAATACTGCGAGAAACTTGCACAAACTAGAAACCGTTGATGAAGCACTGAAGTTTCTATTAGAGACATTTTGGGATGAGTTTGCCTGTGACTACGTTGCGATTATTCAAAAATTAGAGGATGTCTTGAGTATTCGAACAAGAAGAGGAGACTCACAGAATTTTGAGAAGAAGTTTCCATTATCGTGTTCGTCTTGTTTGGAATGCTGTTTATCTAAACCCCATTGTTCTATGGATGATATCGAGCTATGGAAGAGTTGTGATCTGCTTAGAGAATTTGAGAATGAAGGTTTTGTTACCTGGTTTACCTTCCCAATGAAGGAAAGCGACTCCACCAGTTTTGATGTCTGTGTTGTTGGGTATCGGGAGGCGGCTCCCTTGAATATACACGCGGACAAGTCTTTTGGGGAATATGGGAAAGATTTCGCAATCGTAATGGAAATGGTAAAAAACAAAGAGAAAGAAAAGCAGAAATGGAAGACAGAACTCGAAGACAAAAATCGCTTGGAAAAACGAATGATTCACTATAAAGAATTAGTAACACAGGCTTTGGTAGGTGACGGTTACTTTGAGGTTACCAAAACCTTCTCACATTTGATTGGAAAAACAGTTATTCTATTTGATCGTTTCCTGCATCCGATCTCCAGCTTTTTCATGGGAGAACGGAATGAGGAGCTGGAGGAAATCGTAAGACAACTGAATGTAAAAGCATGGGAAATCCTGAATATTCCTGATAGAGAGCAGTGGATCCAATATGGGGAAGACAATCATCTTGGAATATGGAAGGTAGTTTGTGGCAGTGAGTTATTCGGGTATGTAGGCGTGAAAGCAAGTGAACAGGAATTCGATCTGGAAATGCGAATGACACTGAAGTACGCCTTGGATGTATATGCGATTCAGATCAAAAAACAAAAACTTGTGGCAGATGCAAAAGAACAGGTTAAGGACGGATTTATCCATCAACTTTTCCTGGAAAGGATTGAAGATAAAGAAAAAATGATCGGATATGCCAATCTGTTTAATCTTAATCTGTTTGAACCGAATAGAATTGGTGTATTATCTATCGAATGTAATCATAGAGAAGCGGATTTACAATCAATTGAGCTCAAGATGACTTGGATATGGGAAAAAATCAGAACAGCATTACATCTCTTTGATCGAAATATTATCGTAACGCAAAAAGAGGGACGCTATGTTCTGATTGTTCCTGACCAAAAAGAAAAAGACAGCAACCTCTATTGGAAACTGATTCATAAACGAATTAGGGATGTTGTTTCACCAACCATACAAGGAATTGAAATTTTTTTAGGAATAAGTTCTAGGACACAAACCATAGAAGACTACCACATTTGTTATCGCCAAGCTCATCAAGCTTTGAAAATGGTAAGTAACCGCTTTTCAAACAAACATATCCAACACTTTGACGACCTTGGCTCTCTTTCCATTTTATTTGATCTTGAAGAAAGTTTTGCGACAAAATTGTTCATCAAGAAATATCTGGACCCGTTATTAAACTACGGAAATGAAAAAGGAAAAGACCTGTTTGATACTTTGCGAGTGTATTTAAGCATGAACGGGAATTTAAAAGAAACTGCAGAGTATCTTTTTATCCATCGAAGTTCACTGAAGTATAGATTAGAAAAGATAACAGACTTATTACAGCTGGAGCTGGATGATCCGGAAGAGCGGTTTAATCTCATGTTAGCCTTTAAGCTGTATGATTTATTCGGACAAGAAAACCTCCACCATGGATGAAAAAGTAATCATTTTTCGTCTGCTGTGAACATATTTCTCTGCCTATTTTTTATGTATCATTTTTCCCGAAGTGAAAAGTAGTCACGCCAGGAAAGGTGAATGTATGAAGCTAAAGAAGACGTTGAGTGTTGCTCTTGCCTCTCTCTTAATGAGTGCACTTTTCTCAGGATTTGCACAGGCCAAAACAAATGCAACGAACCCCATCAGTAAAAAGGCAGATGTCATATTGCAAAACGGTACCGTTTACACTGTTAATGCAAAGCGTGATTTTGCTGAAGCCATAGCGATCAGCGATGGGAAAATTGTATATGTTGGCACCAATCAAGGAGTAAAACCTTATCAAAACGCAAAGACCAAAGTAGTTGATCTTGGCGGAAAGATGGTTCTTCCTGGTTTTATTGATAGCCACTCTCATGTGACGGCAACCGTTGAAACAATTTTTTCAGTGAATCTCGTTGGAAAAAAATCGCGGGAGGATTATCTCCATACAATTAAAGAATTTGTTCAAAAGAACCCTAATCTTAAAGGTTTGAAGGGATTTGGCTGGGAAAACCCTATCTTCCCCGGAAAAGGCCCGAAAAAAGAGGATCTTGATCAAATCGTAAAGGATATACCTGTTGTCTTAACCTCAGGAGACCATCACTCGGTGTGGGTGAACTCGAAAGCTCTTGAACTGGCCGGTATTACCAAGGATACCAAGAATCCAAACGGCGGCGTAATTGAGCGAGATGATGTTACGGGGGAACCTACTGGTACTCTTCGTGAGACCGCTCAAAATTTGGTGATGGAGATTATTCCGGATTACTCTGAAGAAGAGTATAAGGAAGGGATTTTAGCGTATGAGCAGATGGCAGCAGAAAAAGGGATTACTTCTGTCCATCTTGCGCTAGCTGTTCCAGGTAGTAATGCCCTAAATGCATTAAAGGCTCTTGAAGCAGAAAACAAGCTTCATCTCAAATATCGTGTTTCCTTGGCCACTGATCCTGCCAAGGGTCCGTCTCAATTAAAATCGTTGGTAGAAGAGCGGGCAAAACTAAACGGACCGGATGTCCAGGTAAACTCGGTGAAGGTATTCATGGATGGTGTAATCGAGGGAGGGACAGCAGCACTAATTGAACCATATAAGGATAAGCACAATGCAAAACCGCAATGGGACCCTCAAGTCTTTAACGAGACAGCTGCTGCATTGGATAAAGCAGGTTTTGCCATGCACGTTCATTCTGTCGGAGATGCTGCCACAAAAGAAACCTTGGATGGTTTTGAGTACGCGGTAAAGAAAAATGGAAAAAGAGATTCCCGCCATCAGATGACCCATCTTCAAATTGTTCAGCCAAGTGATATTCAGCGCATGGAAAAATTAGATGTTGTGGCTGTTGCCAATCCCTATTGGTTTATTAAATCACCAGGCTATTATGAAAACATTGAACTGCCTTATCTCGGAGAGGAACGGGCGAGTCGTGAGTATCCGATGAAGAGTCTGATCAATAACGGAGTGAAAGTGGCCTCTGCCAGTGACTATCCGATAACGTGGGAATTTGATCCATTATATGGAATACAAGTAGGTGTCACCAGAGAGGCGTTTGGAATTACCGATCCTAAGTTAGTGCTCGGACCTGAAGAAAGAGCATCGGTTGCTGATTTGATTGCTAGTTTCACGATTAACGGTGCCTATGCCAGCTTTTCAGATAAAATCACTGGTTCCATTGAACAAGGGAAGGAAGCAGACCTTGTTGTGATCGATAGGAATCTCTTTAAGATTCCTTCAACAGAAATTGGTAGTACAAAAGTATTGTTGACGATGGAAGCAGGAGAAGAAACCTTCAGGGATGCCACGTTAAAATAATGAACTACCTAAAAGGGTAATCCGAATGACAAAATCCCCAAAAACATCCCGTTTCACACTCTAGGGTGGAACGGGATATTTAATTCCCTCCCAAGTGAAATCATCGTCGGCACCATACTGACATCCGGCGTAGTGATCGGCATCTTACTCGCTAGTAACTATGACAAAGTAGAACACCCAGCACAGCATGTTTACAATTAATTCTCTCTACATTCGACGCTGCCGTGTGGGACGTGGAACCGCCTTTTGCCGTAGAGATACCGCGTACAAATGCAACGGTTCCGAAGGTGTTAGGTCCTCTGAGACAAGAATAAAACGGCTTTTCCGGAAAAGTGGCTATCTGCTCACTTCCTGACAATTTGTACATAAAGGAGCAAAAATGAAATGCAGTGGATAAGGGATATAAAAGTAAGCAAAAAAATATTATTGCTTATGATAATGGCAATTGTATTTATAACCATGGTAGGGCTCGTGGGAGTTACATACATCAAAAGTATGGCGGAAAATTCAACAGAAATGTATGAAGATCGGATGAATTCAGTAAGATGGCTTTCTGAAATTCGACTGAATAATCGTATCGTTGAGGTAAATACATTAGGCTTATTACTAACGAAAGACCCAAAAGAGAATGAAGAAATGAAGAAAACACTGAACGACAGGAAGCTTGCCACGGGACAGTTGATAAAAAACTATGAAAGAACAAAAATGGATGAGCATGAGAAAGAGTTATTTCGTCAATATAAAGAGTTGCGCAATACATACTGGGGAAATGTGGAGAAAGTAATTGCTCTGGCGATGGTCAATAAAAATGATCAAGCTTACCAATATTATGTACAAGATGTTAGAGAGACTCGTACGCAGTTGAGTGGTAAGCTGGAGAAACTGGCGGATTACAATCAGGAAAGAGCGGAAGAGCTCTATAAGACAAATAGCGCTTATGCAAAGGGCTCGATTGCTTGGACAGTTATCATTACAGTGGTTGCGATTGTATTATGTGCGCTTCTCACTTTAGTCATTGGTCGCATCATTACGCGTCCACTTCACATGATGAAAGAATTAATGATAAAAGCGGAGCAAGGCGATTTAACCGTACAAGGAGATTATCAAGCGAGAGATGAGATAGGGATGCTAACCCAATTATTTAACAACATGATGCGCAGTGTACGTAGTGTCGTGCAGCAGGTAAACACAAATGCAATGGAATTATCTGCAAGTTGTGAGGAGCTATTGGCAACGGGTGAACAGGTAAAATACGCGGCAAGTCAGATTTCAACAACCATTCAAGAAGTGGCAGGAAGTGCAGAGTATCAGATGTCTGGTGCTGATCAAGTAAATCAAGCCGCTGTAGAAATTTCTAAAGGAATGGAGCAAGCCGCATCTTCTATGCAGGCTGTTGCCGATCTGACAGTAACGGCAAATCATAAGGCGGCGACAGGGAATCGGGTTGTTACAGAAACAGTAGCCCAGATTGAGCTTGTCCAGCAAAAAGTGAATACGACAGCGTCAGTTGTTGATACGCTTGGTAAGAAGTCGAAAGAAATTGGGCGGATTGTTACGCTGATTACCGAAATCTCTAATCAAACGAACTTGCTTGCCTTAAATGCAGCGATCGAAGCAGCAAGAGCAGGCGAGCATGGAAAAGGGTTTGCGGTTGTAGCAGATGAAGTGCGAAAGCTGGCTGAGCAGTCAGGACAGGCATCTGAGGAAATCGGGCAGTTGATTTCTGAAATTCAGACAGAAGCAGGATATGCAGTGCTTTCGATGGGAGAAGGAACGTCTGCTGTTCATAAAGGGATTGAGATGGTTCAGCAGGCAGGTGAGGCGTTTCATGATATTACGAATATGGTGGAACATGTTTCGGTACAATCACAGGAAGTGACTGCGATTGTAGAAGAAGTAACGGCGAGTTCGCAGCATGTGGTGAAAATGATAAAAGGGCTTGCAGATACTTCACAGCAATCTATGACCCATACACAAAATGTGTCTGCAGCAGCGCAGGAACAGTATTCATCGATGGAAGAAATCGCTTCTGCTATTGAAGTAGTAAGCAGAATGGCAGAAGAATTGCAACAATCCATCACTAAGTTCAAAGCATAAAAGTACAGGAAGCAGTCAAAAACCTCTTGGGTAATGTAGTGCACCCCTTTGAGTAGACAGTGTAAAAAGCCCGCCCACCTAACGCCGGGTAGTACACCCTACTTGGAGGGGATTTTCTCATGGCTAAAAAAGGTCAAACATTCAAGCCATTGAAAAATACACTTGGTTTTATAGCCATGAACGGTTTCAGAAAAAATTAAACCAGTGTGCCCCGGTAGAATACCGAAACACACTGGTTACTTATGCTTTTTTAATTTAATTTACGTTCGTTTCTTTGTTTATGTCTGAATTGGCTTTTCGTATTCTCCAACACGCCCACGCACTGAAGCCGTACAATAGCGCGCTCGTATAAAACAACGCATTGATTGTTAGCCAGTCGATGAGGTAGCCCCCAAGAATCACTGCAAAGCCAGATGAGACCGAGGTCCAGAAATGATAAGAACCGATGATTGTTCCGCGGGCTCCGTTTTCTGTGTGATCTGCTAGCAATAGCCGTTCGCTCATTTTTTGCATGGCACTACAGCTTCCCATAACAAACTGGAGAACTAGCACCCACACATATGACGTCACCCATGGAAAAGCAAGCATCGCCAGCATCATTCCTAGAGAACTGATCATGAGGATTTGAATGCCATGTTTGTCCAATCGTGGAGCAAGCCATTGAGAAATGGCTGCAGAGCTTATCGTAAAGACGGCAAAAGCTAGTCCGTACTTGGAATAACTGTTACCTAGATTCTTCAGAAATAGCAAATAGTACGGGTATACCATTCCTGCGGCCAGCGTAACGACGCTTTGTGACCGAATGAGCCATTTTACCGTCATGCCCTATTCCCCCTTATATTGTTCATAAAAATAGTTCATGAACAAATGTTCCGGATCATATTGATCCTTCTTTACAAAAAACTCTTTATACCGCGGATATACAGCTTGGAATTGCTCTAAGCTCGGATAAGCAGCGTAGGGCAAATAATAGGTTCCGCGATGCCTGATGACTTCGTCGATAATTCGTTGAATTCCCTTTTTAAACGAGCTTTGCCCTTGCTCCTCCAGAGAAACGTTAAACAAGCATACGAGCGCAAACATATCCTCACGCGCATACGACAAAGTCGCTTCCTCGTCCTGATTTACGTAGCGAACCGTAATGTTTAGCAGTTTCAAATTTTCCTGTGGCAATATCGTTTTCAGACGATGTACAAAATCAGCGAACTGGTCGACAGGAATGAAATATTCCTGAAGAAGGTCGTTCTTGCCAATCCCTCTGTACTCCATAAATTCCGTTTCTGAACGCATAGCATTATTACGACTAATTACGTTATTTTGCTGTACCTGGAAGAATTTTTGCTGAAGATTCCAGAACATATTTTTTCCCCAATCGAAAGAACGATTGAGATGAAATAAAAGCTTAGTAGGAATGACCAAATCCTCTGTCGCTTTTAACGTATTGTGCTCTATCAGGGGGACAGTCTTGTCCACCGTATAGTTAATGGCATACATGTCGGTAAGAAAATGATCGGGCGCCACTGATATTCGTGCGTAATGCATGTGAATATCCGGATTTGATTTCACCTGGCTCAAAAAATAGTTGCTGTACTCGTCAACCGTCATGGCCTCAGACGTCATCCTGTAGATTTCATCTTCTGTAAGTGTCAAGGTTACATCTAAAATAATCCCGAATAACCCATATCCTCCGAGGACAAGTGGAAATAAGTCAGCATTCTCCGTTCGGCTAACTTGCTTAATCTCACCCTTTGAAGTCAACAGCCGAAAGGACTCCACGCTTTTGATCAGCGAACCGTTACGGATATCCCTACCGTGAGCGTTAATGCTAATCGAGCCACCCACGGTAAAAATATTTTGTGATTGCATCGTCTTCACCGACAACCCGTAGGGATTTACCTTGTCCTGAATATCTTTCCAAGTTGCCCCTGCTTGAACGCGAATGACTTTCGCCGCTGGGTCAAACGATACGATTTTGTTGAAATGAGTCATGTCAACGACAATGCCGTCCTTGTAATAAGTGTGGCCGCCTTGACTGTGCCGCTGTCCGGCTATGGAGACGGTCAGGTTTTTATCTCTTGCTTCTTTTAGTAAATGAATGAGTTGCTCTTGTTCTTTACCATCCACTACTCGCTCGACTTTTACGGGATGCAGCCTGCTATAGTCTGTGATTAGAAAGGGATCTTGATCAATCGTATCCAGCAATCTGTAATTAACAAGACATAACGCGACAAGCAACAATAATGTAATACTTTTTTTCATGGGCTCTCCAACCTTTTGCTTTACTGGACTGATCATCTTTCAAACAGTCGTCTCATAACGAGCACGGTGTTAAACATATCAAAGGAACCGAGATCAAGACAGTACCATCTTTTTTTAGTACCTCGTCGGATTGGCTGATTTCGGAGGTCACTTCACCAATGATTATTTTTGTTTTCAATTTCCTGAGGAGCAGGGGTTTGCTGGAATAATACTCATGAGAGTGGTTACATTAATGAAAATTGGATCGAACCTAGGTGAAATGCATTGAGGGATCATTTAAGGAAATGGATTTCGAAAAATCGTGCTGAAATAGGCCAGAGCATGAAAATAGGCATGTTTTCTTCCGTGCAGGAAAATATAGAATACATTCAAAACAAGCTGTTTCATTCAGGTGATCTGAAGTGGCGGAGCATTTCATTGAATCAAGTGGAGGGATACATTGTATATTTGGAATCTCTTACTGATCAACAGAGAATCCAAAAAGAGATCATTCAGCCTATAGAAGAAAAGAAAGTAGGAATCGTGGAAGAAATCATTACTTCCGTGGAAATTGGGATAAAATCGGATCTCAGCCAGTTACCTACAGCTTTAGTGCAAGGAAAAGGCATATTGTTATTTGAAGGTTCCGCAGAAGCTTTTGTTGTCGGGGTTGGGGCAGATTATAAACGGAGTATATCAGAGCCGGTGAACGAAGGTGTTATTCGCGGCGCACATGATGGTTTTATAGAGCACCTCATCACGAACTTGTATCTGGTACGAAAGCGTATAGAAAATCCAAACCTGGTCGTTCGCTACTACCAGGTGGGAAACGAAGCCAAAACAAAATTGGCGCTTCTCTATATGCAGGATCTGGCCAATCCAGATTTGGTTAGAGAAGTGGATTCCAGACTTGGTGCTATCGTAATGGACACCACCCTCTCACCTGGATTCATTGCTGAATTGATTGAAGACAATCCATTTTCTCTTTTCCCCCAAATCTTATTTACAGAAAGGCCAGATCGTGCGGTAGCTCATCTCATGGAAGGCCGTGTCGTAATTTTATCTGATGAAGATCCATCTGCGTTGATTTTACCTGTGACTTTTTTTGCTTTTTATCAAACTCCAGACGATTATCACAGCAGGTGGATAGTTGGATCATTCCTACGGCTGATTCGTTTGTTTAGTTTTATCACTTCTTTCCTCGTACCTGCACTATATATTGCCGTAGTTGCCTTCCATCCTGAAATTCTTCCTTCTAATTTGATCTATACCGTAAAAGGCAGCGTAGACAGAGTTCCATTTCCACCGATCGTGGAGGCCTTTCTCATGCAGATTACATTAGAGGTGCTGCGTGAAGCAGGGATTCGTTTGCCGAGCCGAGTAGGTCAAACCATCGGTATTGTTGGCGGTTTGGTTATCGGTGAATCCGTCGTTCGAGCTGGATTAGTTTCATATCCCATGGTTATTGTTGTGGCTTTAACCGCTATTTCTTCATTTGTTGCCCCATCCAATGAAATCAGTACGGTATCTCGTATTCTAGGCTTCCCGCTTATGATTTTGGCCGCGATGTTCGGTTTGATCGGGATCATGTTTGGATTGCTTTTTATCTTAATTCATTTATGTAAATTAGAGTCATTTGGAACAGCTTATTTTGCGCCTGTTATGCCTCTTCGAATCAAAGACCTGAAGGATACGTTTACACGCTTTCCAATCTGGAGCTTAGATCAGCGTCCCCAAGACCCGCATCCCAAAAGAGTACGTCAAGAAAGATATTCAAGGGGGTGGGATGATGACCTCGGCACAAAATAGTATTACTCAAGGGCAGCTCATGTTTTTTGTTATACAATCTCAAGTGGGTGTTGGAATTCTAACTCTTCCTCATAAAATGCAGGCCGCCGCCAAGGGAGGAGGATGGATCTCTACCTTAATCGCCGGTTTTGCTGTACAAGTGGTGATTTTAATTCTTTGGGGTCTTTGCAGACGTTTTCCATCCGATAATATCTACACTTTCTTGCCAAAAATCACAGGAAAGGTAATTGGAAATCTGCTTGGTTTCGCTTATATTGGCTATTTTTTGTTCACTGCGGGAACGATTTTAGGCTTGTTTGCCGATGTCGTAGGAAAGTGGGTACTCCAATCAACACCGAGATGGGCATTATTGATTCTCACCCTTCTCACTTGTTGCTATTTGGTTATCGAGCCCCTTCGCGTGATTGCCAGACTGTTTGTCATCTCTTCGTTTACCATCGTTGTCATGGTGTTATTATCTTTGTTCGGTTATGCCCACGCGAATTTTACTTATCTCCTCCCTATAACAGAAGCGGGCTGGTGGAATATCATCAAAGCTGCGAATGAGGCATTGTTTCCGCTAGTCGGGTACGAAGTGTTATTGGTGATTTTTCCTTTTGTTGAAGGGAAAAGTAAGGGGAAATTAAAAGCAGCTTCTTTAGGGAATATGCTGATTACGCTTTTTTACACTTTCGAGGTATTTACTAGTTTAGTCATTTTCAGTCCGGCGATTATGCCAGCCGTTTCGGAACCTTCCATCTTTATGCTAAAAGGATTCTCTTTCCAGATTATTCAACGGATCGATTTGATCTTTTTATCTATATGGATTTTTATCGTTACTACTGCCATTGTCTCGTGGCTATATATGGCAACGACAGGCTTAGGTCACTTTTTTCACCATGATAGACATAAAAAGGCGGTATTCTACTCCGCTGTTATTGTTTTTATGCTCGCTCTGATATCTCAAGATCCGTCGATCACTGACTTCTACAATCAAATAATTAAGATTTCTCATTATACGTTTGCGATTGTACTTCCTTTGATACTACTCATCTTCTCGTATCTGTCAAAGAAAAGGAGGGCGTTGGTCAGATGAAAAAAATCGGCATGATGAGTGCGGTTCTTGCTGTTCTCCTTATGATAACCGGGTGCTGGGACCAAGACCTTTTAAAAAATGCTCGTTTGCTTTATGGAGGAGGGTTCGATCTAGCTCCTGATGGAAAGCTGTTAACGACCTTTGTCATACGGGACATGCCCGAGAGCGAACAACAAACTCCGAAAAACGAAATCATCTACGCGGTTGGTAATACGCCAAGGGAAGCCCGAGATAAAGCAGATGATCAGTTATCCCGGCTGCTTCGTACCTATAGAAACCGGTTTGTGCTCCTTGGGGAAGAGTTAGCAAAACAAGATATTTTTCCGATCCTCGATATTTTTTACCGTGATCCCAAGAGTGCCTTAAATGCGAGGATCGGGGTGACGCAAGGGAAGGCGACCGACATGCTTTCCCTTAAAAAGGTGGGGAATGTGTTAATCGCAGAAGAAATTGATGAACTAATCAAGAGTAATGAAGAGACGACAACCGTTCCCAAAGTAACTCTTGAAAAAATTTATCCAGTGATGCTAGATCCTGGGGAAGATTTTGTTCTACCCTACCTCATGCATAAAGGGAACCGAGTAGACGTTTCTCGGATTGCTATGTTTCATGATCAACGATTGACAGGGGTACTGAGCCCAGATGAATCAACCATGTGTTTATTATTACAAGCCAGCAAGGGGAAGCTGGCGAGATTCACACAAAAAATAAGTGCTCAGAATGGCAAGTCAAACATCAAAGATTTTATAACCTTTAACGTAGATAAATCAAAGCGAGAGATGGAAGTGTCTGTTCAACCGGACGGTCAAATTTCGGTTAAGCTGGATTTAGATTGGAAAGCAAGTGTTGAGGAATATCCCAAAGATCACTTGAACGGCAAAATGATTGCACAGCTAAACGAGCTTTTATCCAAAGAAATGACTGATTTAGCTAAAAAAACACTGAAAAAAATGCAAAATGCCCGCTGCGATGGATTAGGTATCGCCAGGCAGCTCATGGCGTACCATCCTGATACTTGGAAAAAACAAAAAGAAAATTGGGGGAGCCATTATCAAAAAGTGAAGTTCGATCCGAACATTCAGGTGGAAATTAGGAAAAAAGGGATTATAAACTAACCATGTGAACTATCATTTTCCTAATGCTTTGTCCCTGTTACTAATATACGCTTTGCAGCTGAGCCCATCGGGACGTGGAATATTGACCGTCCCTCGATACACTGCAAATCACTTAGGTCCGTAAATCCTTAAGAAAATAGCTTATAAATGCAAGAGAAATAACAAAAAATGTTGATTTATATTGTTGGCTGATATATAAAATAATTATAGTGATTATTATTTGATATTTAATTCAAATAGGGAGAAGGACAAATGGACTCGATGGCACTGGAAAGGTAATACGGTATAGCCAAATGACAATAGATTCTGAAGAAGACTTTTCCGTTTGCCAGAAGTTGTATGGAGTGTGCAGGGTGACTTACACTATGAAAAGCTACCAAGAACGATTGGACAGATTTGAGAAATTTTTACGAACGAACGCCGAGGTGACTTGGTCAGAGCTGATTCATACACCAAATAGACGCATCGCCAATCGTTTATATCAGGACGATTGCGCCCACAAAACAGAAAATGAGCTCCCTAACGCAGCCGAATGTACGGCTACCCTGTCGCCAGAGGAAAATTATAATCCCAAAACAAAAGAATGCTGATTAGACTGCTTTAAAAAAGTGGTCTTAAATCGACCACTTTTCGCAGCCGCTGGTCTACTTGCCGCTATTTCTGAACATATCAGAGACATATTTTGAAATTCGTATACTTATTTCTGCTCGTGCTACATCACGCACTATAGCGAAGGTATCCTCATAACCTCGACACACAAACCGATAGTACAGCGCGCTATCTATGCGTTCTTCTTGAAATACTTTAATATTTTTTGCCTTCAGTTTTTTCCTGACCTCACTTAGATCCAGATGGATTTGTGCCATCAATACTTGGGAAGCTTTGAGGTAAAGATTTTTCAATGAATAGGATGAGAGGCCGATTTCTGTACTGTTTTTATCGACTATCGTTAAGATCATCGGCAGAAGAACAGAATCCCTTATTAATTCAAGTTCTTCTTTGCTGGGCAACTCTGGTTTGACCGGCTCTTGTTGCTGATTCTTTCTGCTTAAGTATTGTTCCCGGTGTTCTGGAAGCATCATTCGACTGGATTCCCATCTTCCATTATTCTGAAGTTTTTTACTCATCTATAGTGCCCTCCTATTTTCGCACTACGCTCTTGAGCTTGTGCTGCTCCCAATAAAGAAGATGCGCGCAAAATCGCTGTGCTTCCGTAGCGATTCTTTATTTGATCTGTGGTGCGTTCTAGCCTTTTGTACCTTTCTCTATTACCGAAGAAGGAAAGTTGGTATTCATCATCACGGCTCAAATTTGATACCACTATTCCAAGCTTTCGAATCGGTTGTTCATCCCAATGGATATAAAACAACTTCCGAGCTGCTTCAAACACCTCATTGGTGATATTGGTTGGATCGTCAATTGTGATTTGTCTAAAAAATCCCGTAGGTTTGTCAAAGTCAGCACCTTGAGCTCCTACGGATACCACTTTTCCCATATAGCCTTTGGCACGACAACGGCGACAAACTTCTTCGCTTAACTCAAGTAGTATGACGTCGATATCCTCCTTATGGGAATAGTCACGCGGCAAAGTCATTTGATGTCCAATAGCTTGTTGATGATCATGTGTGCCTGGTGTAACTGCGCTTGGGTCTATGCCGTTCGCAGTTTGCCAATACAATTCAGCTTGTATATCACTATTTTTACCCATAACAAGCTTCATTTTACGTTTGAAATCACCAAGCGGAAGTTTGGCTATATCGCCAATTGTCGCAATGCCTATTCGGTTAAAGTGAGCCGTCATCCGTGAACCGACACCGAACATTTTGTTGATGGGCTGAGGCCATAACAGATTATCTATATCGCTTTTAGGAAGTGTGAAGATACCCGTTTCACTTTTTTTAGCCCATATGTCAGTTGCCATTTTCGCCAACATCTTTGTTGAACTTATACCCACCCTGATCCAGACACCGGTAGACATCATTACCTTGACTTGTATTCGTTTTGCAATTTCTTCTGGAGATCCAAAATAAGAAAGCGATCCGGTCACATCCAAAAATTGCTCGTCAATTGAAAATGGCTCAACTAAGTCTGTAAAGGATTCAAAGATCTCAGTAATCATTAGTGATACATCGATATAAGTCTGCATGCGAGGACGTATAACGACCGCATCAGGACACTTAGCGAGAGCCTGACCCAATGTTTCTGCTGTAGTTATTCCAAACTTTTTGGCCACAGGACATGCTGCTAAGACGATGCCCGATCTTCTGGCCGGAT
The DNA here is from genome assembly GCF_013186635.1 of Brevibacillus sp. HB1.3. Lineage (NCBI taxonomy): Bacteria > Bacillati > Bacillota > Bacilli > Caryophanales > Paenibacillaceae > Brevibacillus > Brevibacillus sp. HB1.3. Next base: position 360,648 of record NZ_JABMIT010000003.1, read on the forward strand.
CTCCGGCCACAATAACGGGACTATTGCGATATTCTGGACGTGCTGCCTTTTCAACAGATGCATAAAATGATTGGCAATCCGCCAACATTATTACGGGCACCACAGTGACACCCCCAAATTAATGCGAAAATATGTTCTTATTATATACCGAATGTATGTTCGTAATACAATGGTTAAATCATCCAGCTCAAGTATTTTTCCTACTCCAAAATTTACTTCAAGCTTTTATAAAACAATGGTCCCCGAACTCCTAAATAGAGTTCGGGGACCATTGTATGCAAAGGCGTGGCTAAACATTAAGTGAGGGGTGTCAATGGTTGCGCGCTATGTACCACCCGAGCTGGATCAGGAGCAGCTCAGCGCCTTAAGCGAACTGGTATGGCAGGCGTTCCAGACAGAGAGCATCCTGACGCTGCCTTATTATGACAGGCGAGAGCCGCGACGTCTGTCTGCCCACATTATCCATATTGATCAAGCGGCGAGACGCCTCAAGCTTCGGGAAGGCTCCGATATTCACTGGGTTCCTTTTGCCCGACTGCTGCATGTGGAGCTGGCAGCGAGCTTCTAAATCGAGGAAATGCAGGTACATGAAGGGCAAGACATGAGAATTACTCAAGAAATCGGCAAAAATAGGCCCCTTTTTCAAAAGCAAGTGGCAAAAAACAGCGTGCCGCGTTGAAACGGTGTGTGCGAGGAAGATGTGAGATTCCTGAAACGAAAAGCGGTCAAAAACAACCGTTTTTCGTGTTTTTTTGGCTTACACGGATTTTGCCAGAAGGGAGGTTTCCCTGTATTGTTAGATTATCTTTTGAAGCATATATTTGACGGATAGAACAAAGGAGATTTTACATGCTAGCACAAGAAATGGGTGTCATATTCACCAAGCACGCCGATCAGATTACTTCCAAGCGTTGGGGAGAATTCATGCAACAATTGGAGGAAAAAGGCCTGTACGTGCTCATTGAGACAGACACGATCGGAAGAGTGATGAGTCCATTGGGCGGATTGATGCCCATGCCGTGTAAAAGTGAGACGCTCCATATTGTGACAGCTGATGAGCTGGAGCAGCGTGGCTTGCCGCTCGGTCACCACATCGTAACGAAAGCGAAAGAAAAAGTAGTCCAACCATAATCGAAAAAAACAACGCAACCTTTCCTGTAGGAGCAAGCTTCCAAGTCGGAAAGGTTTTTTTGTGTGAAAAACACCTCGACGTTTTTCATAAAGGTGGACATCAGTATCAGTGACAAAACCCGCTAGGAAAGTCAGCCGAAGCGGGTTTTGTTAAGGTATGGGTGCAAACTTGTTCAGTTGTCTGCTTTTTTAGTCGCAGGGTCGTGACGGAATAGCTTGGTCATGCACACCCACGCGATGAGTGGGCCGATTCCGATACACAGAATCAACCAGTTCAGTGTAAGAGGAGAGACGCTCAAGGACGTTACGAGCAGAAAGATCAAAATCCCCACCAGCCGACCAACGTCCAGAGCAAACTCTCGGAGGACGACATACTCGACCCGATTGCGTGCGCTTTCTTCGTTCGTGCCAATCAGATCAAAAATCGTGGAGAGCATGGGCACAGAAAACAGCGGATAAGCGATGGACACCGCAATCCCAAAAATAAGCAGAGTCGTAAAGCTCACCTGCCAAAAAAATACGAAGAGAATCCCCCACATGATGACAGAGCCAGTGAGCATTCCCCACTTGCGATAGCGAGGAGCAAACCATTTGGCGATCAGAAAGTAGCTCACAAGTCCGACGGCAGATGTAGTCAACCAGTAGTTGCCGAGAGTCATCTCGCTTCTCGTGGAAATGTAGACGAGTAGACCGATCACAAAGCCGAATACACCTTCACGCAGTCCTTGACCAGCCAAAGCCCCTGCCGCCCAGCGCCACTCGGGCTCCTCTCGCAAACAACGTAAGGAAAAGCTCCAGGAATACGTCCCTTCCGATTGACGTTTTTTTAGAAAAAAGCTGATGAACACGCCGACGACAAATAGGGCAAGAGAGATCCCGAAAATAAGGGAGTAGCCGCTGTTGCCCGGAAGCCGCGTAATGAGCAAGCCAGATATCCATGGAGCGAGCATACCGCCAATGGAAGCAAGCAACCCTGCCCAACCGTTGAAAAGGTCGCGGTTATCGGCATTCGTGATTTCGAAATACACCACATTAAACGAAAGCCAGAAAAACCCACTCGCTATACCCTGAACGAGCCCAAGCGGTACGGCATAAGAGACAGCTTTGGGACCTGCCAGAAGAACGAGCAAATAAAAAAGGGCAGAAACGGCCATTCCGGCACGCAGGACATTCATTTTGTTCAGACGCTTCACGTACCAACCCGCAAGCCAGAAGGTCAGAGCACCCGCTAGATGGGCGGCAAAAGTAAACCAAGCGATCGGTGCAAATTGACTTTTTACCTTCCACAAATAGACGTTTACAAACGTGCCAGAAAGAGAGCCTGCAGCAATAAATACGGCGTTGACCAGGAGCAGCAGCTTGGCTTGATTGTCCAGCCGACCTGATGGCTTTTGCACAGAAGGCTCATGGCGCGACATTTTCAGACCAGTGGACTCCTGCGATTGAAGGAAGGATGGAAGGCGTTTTTTTGTTTTTTGTTGCATACGTTCCCTCCGCGCAAAAATAGGACATGAACATAACGTGCCCTACCATTGCTGCTTTCAACAGGGAAGTGAGGAAACACCATGTTTTCCCAAATGGGAAAGCGAAGGTCGCAATTTTTTGAACGTTATTTCATTTTAGGGAGGAAAAAGACTAGCAGCAAACAAATTAAGAGGGGATAGGCATACGAAAAATACAGAAGCGAACAGAAAAGAGGTCACGAGATGACGACAACCATTTTCAGAAATGGACGCATTTACACAGGGGATTCCCAGCATTTGTTCGTACAAGCATTAGTTGTTCGAGATGGAATTGTGCATGACTTGGGCAGCGATGCGGATATGCTTCTTCAATACGGAGGTAGTGATGCAACCGTCATAGATCTGCAAGGATATACTGCTACTCCGGGATTGATTGACAGCCATCTGCACTTGGGATGGCTCGGTCTCACCTTTTTGCAGCTGGATTTAAGTAAAGCTCGTTCCAAGGACGAGATGCTGTTTCTCTTGAAAGAAAAAGCACAAGCCACAACTGAAAATGCGTGGATACAAGGCTACGGCTGGGATGAGAATTTATTCGCGGATGGTGGTGGCATTCCTACTATCGAAGAGCTTGATCAAGCTGCACCACATTGCCCGATTCTTCTGGCACGAATATGTGGACATGCGAATTTGGTCAACAGCAAGGCATTGGAGCTATGTGGCTATCATCGTGATATGGAGGTGCCAGCGGGGGGAGTCATTGTACATGATCCTGTGAGTGGAAAGCCAACGGGCATGTTGTTGGAAACGGCCTCTAACCTGATTACGAAGCATATTCCAAGACCTGACTACGATCAGTTGAAGCAAAGCCTGCGCAGCTCGATTCGCTATGCAATGGCGCATGGATTGACAGGGGCACATACGGAGGATTTGCGTGAATTGGGCGGACTTGCGCAAACGTATCGGCTCTATGATGAGCTCATTAATGGTGAAGAGCTTGCGCTGCGCAGTAACCTGCTTGTCTACTATCCGCATAGGCATGAACTGCGCGACTTAAAGATGACGGCAGGTTATGGCAACGCTCACGTGCAAATCGGTGCGGTGAAAATTTTTGCAGATGGGGCATTGGGACGCAGGACGGCTTACCTGTCAGCTCCATACGCTGATGATCCGAGTACCAGCGGTTATCCTGTGCATGAGCAAGGCGAGCTGACAGAGCTGGTTCGGCAAGCACGTGAACTCGGGATGCCTATTGCTGTACACACCATTGGCGACAAAGCTCTGGAAATGGTGCTGGACAGCTTGGATCAGTTTCCGGCAGTCGCCTATCGGGATCGCCTCATACACACACAAATCCTGCGGCCGGACCTGCTGGAACGCTTGAAGCATCCTCATCGGATCGCAGATATCCAACCGCGTTTTCTCGCAGGAGACTTCCCGTGGGTAATGGATCGGGTAGGACAGGAGCGGATTCAACACTCGTACATCTGGAAAACGATGATGGAGTACGGAATCATTTGCGCGGCGGGCTCGGATACACCGGTAGAACCAATCGACCCGCTGTTAGGGATACACGCAGCCGTCACGCGCAAAGCACCGGGAGAAACGCACGATGGATACTTCCCGCAAGAAAAACTGACGATGGAGGAAGCTATTCATTTGTTTACATTAGGCAGTGCACAGGTGACCAATGAGGATCATGTCAAAGGCACGCTGTCTCGTGGAAAGTATGCGGATCTGACCGTCTATTCCAAAGACCTGTTTACCATTGATCCAGACGAGCTGCTTTCGACAAAGGTCATGATGACCATCATTGGCGGAAAAGTTTGCTACACGTCTTGAAAACATAACCCGAAAATCAGAGCAGCGGCTGCCCAGGACAAGAAAGGAAAATCCTGGACTGCCGCTGTTTTATGGAACGATCTACTGTTACGTTACTGTTAAGTCATACTTGCCAGATGCTCCTCAAGACGATCCATGGTCTGTTCGGCACCCGGGACAGCATATGTTTTCACCTTATCGAATACAGCCGTCGTTTCTTCAAAAACGGTGCGATAAGTAAGCTTGGTCTTGCCATCCAGATCCTCAAAGATGGCTGTCGCTTGAAAATGAGGAAACACAGTATGTTTGAAAACGATTCGCTCAAGTTGAACGACCTCGACAAAGACGTTGGTGTTGGGAAAATCAACGCCATCAGGACCGTGCATGATAAACTGCCATGTACCACCCGGTTTTAGATCAAACTTCTCTGAAGTCATCGTAAAACCCAGAGGCCCCCACCATTTGGAGAGGTTCTCCTCTTTTGTCCAAGCATCAAACACGAGATCGCGTGGAGCATCAAAAACGCGAGTGATCACAATCTCGCACTCGCCTACTTGCGTTGCGATTTTATTTGCTTCATTGTTTTGATTCATGTCCATCCCTCCATACTAGTAGTTTCGTCATGGATACACTCATTTTTTCCATCATAGCAAATAAATCAGGGATGGATTTCTTTCAGATTGCTCTCTTGCATAACCCATAGGCAAAACCCGGCTCAGGATAAGTGAGTCGGGTTTTTTGTCAGCTGCTTTGGGCGCAGCAAGCTCTTCACATCGATTTCTGCAATCAGCACACTGATCAAAACGAGCCCTGCGCCTATGTACCCGCGAACAGACAGTGTTTCGCCTGTGACCACGAAGGCAAACAGGGCAGCGAAGACTGGCTCCAAGGAAAAAATAACACCCGTGTGCGTAGCCGTCGTATATTTTTGGGCCACCGTTTGAACGACAAAGCCAATTGCACTGCACAATACGCTAAGGGCGAGCACTGCGATCCAAGCCTCTGTAGTCTGCGGTAGCGTCGGGGTCTCCAGTGTAAATGAAAAAACAATGCCCAGCAGCGCCGTAAAGCCAAGCTGGTAAATCCCCAACTGGATCGTATCCGATTGATTGGCCCATCGACCTGTTACAGTAATATGTGTAGCGTAAAAGAGGGCCCCAGCGATGCACAATAAGTCTCCTTGGCTGATGCGAAATTCAGCGCTTAGTGTGAGCAGGCCGATGCCGATCATGGCCAGTCCAGCGCCGACAAAGACTCTTTTTTCCGGACGGTTTCTCAAAAGAATAGATAAGAGCGGAACAAAGATAACGGTCAAGCTAACAAGAAAACCTGCTTGGGAAGCTGTTGTTGATTTCACACCGTTCGTGATGGTGGCAAAAACCCCGAAAAGGAGTGCGCCGAGTATGAATGCATGAAGCATTGTTTTTCGATTCGTGCCACGTAAGCGTTTATGAAACAAGGCGGCTGCCAGTAGAAAAGCAATGCCAAAGCGGATACCGATCAGATTGAAGGTCTCCAAATCCTTTAATCCCATTTGCATAAATACATACGAGGTTCCCCAAAACAGGGTGACCAAAATCATAGCCAAATCGGCTTTCACTTGCGGTTTCATGATGAGATAAGCCTCCTTGCCCGGGAAAAAGCGGGTCCTAATCAGTGTTGCGCCATAAACAGTATACGAGTATCGTTTAAATAAGAAAAATGAATGTTTGTGATGGTTTTCATGAATCGGTTTCATGTAAAGGGGACGGAGAAGGGTGAGTCTAAACAAGTTTGAGGTAGTGATCACCGTTATTGAGTCAGGGAGCTTAACCAAAGCTGGAGAGATACTAGGTCTAACACAATCAGCGATCAGCCATGCGATTGCGAGTCTGGAACGGGAATTTGGGTTTTCGCTTTTGACGAGAGGACGGTCAGGTATCAGCCTCACGAGTAATGGGGAGCGACTGCTTCCGTACATGCGTGAGACCTTGCGCTGTCATAAGCGGATGAAACAAGAGGTGTTTGCGATCAATGGGTTGGAGGTCGGGACGGTGAGAATTGGAACCTTCACGAGTGTATCCACACAATGGCTTCCGGGAATCCTCAAGCGGTTCCAAGACCAGTATCCGGCGATCGAGATTAAGCTGATGGAAGGATATTACGATGGAATTGAGAGCTGGATTCAAACCGGAGAGATTGATTTTGGCTTCGTCTCCTTACCAACAACAGAGGATTTGGAATGGATTCCTTTGAAAAAGGATCAGATGTATTTGCTGGTGACAGAGGAACACCCGCTCTACAAAGAGGAGCGGGTGCATGTGAGCCGACTGGCCGAAGAGACTTTTATCATGCCGAAGACGGGCTGTGACAATGATATACAGCGTTTGTTGGCGCAGTATCAGATTGAGCCGCGAATCAAATATGAAGTAGGGGATGATCACGCGATTATTGCCATGGTGCAAAATGGGCTTGGGATCAGCATTCTCCCGGAAATGATTTTGTTTCGCTTGCCAGCCAATATTCGGATGATCCCGCTTGAAGGGGAGCATTACCGTTCGCTGGGGGTGGCAGCAACCTCTTTTTCCAAGCAGTCACCAGCTGCCAAACGCTTCTTGCAGTGTGTAACCGATTGGGTGAACGAGCAGCAAGCGTCATTCAGACAGACAAATCGTTCTTGACTTCCTTCGCCAGCGGCTGCTTTCGGACAAAGGGCAGATACAACAAGAAAAACAACACGAGGGCTACTCCTTCCAACGAAACGATGTACCACGGATACGGGCCCAAAAAGTCAATCAGACTGGGATTGTCCGGTTTACGCGAGACAAATAAGTAATTTCCACCGGTCCATTGGTTGACGAAAAGTGCGACGAGCAAAAGCAGGTTTAAAAAGCCCATCGTTTTCCAGATCGAACGGACAGTCGGGCGGTAGCCTTCTACCCATGTCATGTACAAGCAAGCAAGGATGATTCCCGCGTGGGCTACAAAAAAATGCACAAAGCGAAAATGCGGAAATGGATAAAACAACTCGGGGGTAAGCAATGCCTGCATAGCGCCGCCAATCCCGGCAAAAAACGTAATCTCATACAGCCAGTAGCTCCTCATCATCAGCATCACGGCAGAAAGCAGGAGAGTCACGCTACATAGCTGCAAGGGTAATGTGTAAGCAGCCGTCCAGCTCTCGGTATAAACATGCCAAAGCTGATAACAAACCTCAGATAAAAGCAAGACACCTGCAAGTACGTAACGGGTAGTGAGTCGAAGTGTCGGGGCTTGGAGCTTTTGCCGAAATAAATAGGTGAGCATGACCAGACAGAGCACAAGAATCAAGGTAATAACGTGAGAAGAGGAAAACAGCCGAAATGGCTCTCCTGTCAGGAAAAGTGAAAAATAGGGTGAGGTCATGATGGGCTCCTCTTTGTTTATTATTTTTTATATTTGAAAATTCACGAAATTTTAACAGATAGAAGTTTTTCTGATATAAATCATTGGTTATAATATAAATAGACTAGTTTACATCATTGAGAGGAGATATAGTCTTGAACTTAGTGCTCACGGAAAAAACATGCAAGTCTTGTCAAGCTCGCTTGACCGAGTATGAAATCGATAACAATGGTGCACTCTGCATGGAATGCTTCAAGGAAGAACAAGGCGAGTAAAAGTAACAGCAAGGCATACGGCAACTGACTGTCTACTGCTATCTAATAATAGACCCTTTCAATCAGGCCCTCTCTTTTCATAGAGAGGGTCTGATTTTTTGCAGGTCTTATTCCGGGAGAGGAATGATGAGTTCCATTCTTCGGCTACCGTCTTTCATACTTGTTTCAAACAAGATGAGTGTCAGTGTGCTGTTCGGTTCCGCTTTTTTTACTTTCAGTGTATGGGTAAAATCTCCCCAGTCAGGAGCAGCAGTCGAAGCCTGCACGGAACCTTTCGTCAGCTCGTTGTGTCCATCTTCTACGACATAATTGAGTACAGCTTCGAACACGCTCGCCTGTCCTTTGATTTCAAACGTGTCTTGGGCGGTTTTCTTCACAGTGACATTGCGGAAAATATCGTTGGCATAGACAGTCTCCTGTTGACCTGTTTGCTCCGTTGGTGGCTTCTCAGGCGTTGTAGGTTTCGTGGTTGCGGGTGGCTCAGAAGCAGGTGTCTCGGGCTTCGTTGCAACAGGTGGCTTCTGTTGCTCTGTTGGAGTAGAAGGGCTATCTGTGCCACTCGTGCATCCTTGCAGCAAGCCGATCGTCAACAGCAGCAAAAGCATTTTTTTCATGGTATCCCTCGATTCTGTCTGGTATGAAATAGTACCTACAAATAGTAAGACGTAAAAAGGAATAATAGAGTTTCAGGTGGATGAGTCTTCCTGCATGAAACTGTGGTAGAATGGAGGGGAAGTAGCAACCATTATTCCTAGAAGGCTGGTCTGATAACAATGGAACAACAGACGTTTCGAGTGGAAAAAGACTTTCTTGGCGAGAAGCAAATTCCAGTTGATGCTTATTATGGCGTGCAAACGATGCGAGCAACGGAAAACTTCCCAATCACCGGGTACCGTCTTCATTTTTCCCTCATCAATGCAATGGCAATGGTAAAAAAAGCAGCTGCGATGGCAAATATGGAAGTTTCCAGATTGAATCCGCGGTTAGGAAATGCGATTGTTGCTGCGGCGGAAGAAATCATGCAAGGAAAATGGCATGATCAATTTATCGTCGATCCGATCCAGGGTGGAGCAGGTACTTCGATTAATATGAATGCTAACGAAGTGATCGCGAACCGTGGTCTGGAGATGCTTGGTGAGAAAAAAGGAGATTATTTCCACTTAAGTCCAAATACACATGTCAACATGTCTCAGTCTACCAACGATGCGTTCCCAACAGCGATTCATATTGCAACACTCACCCTGTTGGAAAAGCTACTCGTAACGATGGATAAGATGCATGATGCATTTGGCCAAAAAGCAAAAGAATTCGATGATGTCATTAAAATGGGCAGAACGCATTTGCAGGATGCGGTTCCGATTCGCTTAGGCCAAGAATTTGAAGCATACCGTCGAGTGCTTGAACGCGACATCAAGCGTATTAAGCAATCTCGTCAGCATTTATATGAAGTAAATATGGGAGCGACTGCGGTAGGAACGGGCTTGAATGCTGACCCTCGTTACATTACAACAGTAGTCAAGCATCTTGCCGATATCACAGGCTTCCCGCTGACAGGTGCAGACCATCTCGTGGATGCTACACAAAACACGGATGCGTATACAGAAGTATCAGCAGCACTGAAAGTTTGCATGATGAATATGTCTAAAATCGCGAATGACTTGCGTTTGATGGCATCCGGACCTCGAGCTGGACTGGGGGAAATCTCCTTGCCAGCACGTCAGCCAGGCTCCTCGATCATGCCAGGAAAAGTCAATCCGGTCATGGCAGAGCTCATCAACCAAGTAGCGTTTCAGGTCATCGGAAATGACCATACGATTTGTTTGGCATCCGAGGCAGGTCAGCTAGAACTGAACGTGATGGAGCCTGTGCTTGTGTTCAACTTGCTGCAATCGATCAGCATTATGGACAATGCATTCGATGTCTTTACGCGTCACTGCTTGGAAGGAATCGAGGCAAACCGCGAGCGTATGAAAGAATACGTGGAAAAAAGCGTAGGTGTCATCACAGCGGTGAATCCTCATCTCGGTTATGAGACTGCTGCACGCATTGCCCGCGAAGCTATTTTGACAGGAAAGTCTGTACGTGAGCTGTGCTTGCAACACAATGTACTGACAGAAGAAGAACTGGATCTGATTCTCGATCCATTTGAAATGACGCATCCAGGTATTGCTGGAGCATCCTTGCTGGATCGCGACTAAACCCAAAAACTCCCGCCCTTTGCACATGCGAAGCAGCGGGAGTTTTTGCTTGCAAAAGGGAGGCTTGTCCTACTTTTTCGGCAACTGATCCAAGCTCTTGAATTCATAGCCTTGCTTGCGTGCTGCATCGATTATCGTCCCGAGAGCCTCTGCATTGTCTTTGGAGACAGAATGGAGCAGAATAACAGCACCGGGATGCAATTGGGCCATTACGTTATCATAAGCGTATTTTGCCCCACGCTGGACTTTGGTATCCCAATCCCTATAGGCGACAGACCAAAAGACATTGGTATAGCCCAAATCTTTGGTTACAGCAAGTGTGCGATCGCTGAAAATTCCTCTGGGAGGTCGTAAGTAACGCATGTTCGCTTGCCCGATCACTTGCTGGACGGCATCACTTACTTTCGTCAGCTCGTCTTTGATTTTCTGATTCGGAACGGTTGTCATATCGGGGTGGCTCCAGGAATGATTACCGATCAGATGTCCTTCTTTTGCCATTCGCTTTAACAACTCGGGCTGTTCCTTCACAAAGTGTCCTGTCACAAAGAAAATGGCAGGGACTTTTTTCGCGAGAAGCGTATCTAAAATTTTGGGTGTAAAGCCATTCTCATAACCGTTATCAAACGTCAAGTAAAGCTCTTTTTTCGTGGTATCCCCTAAAAAAACCGCGCCGTGACGATCCACAATGCCTTTAAAGCCTTCCTCGTTGATAGAGGGTAACTGACCATTCTTGCTCTTTTTAAATCCAAAATGGTACGGGTGATCTGGTGAGGCCATAATCGAGTCAACTGGCAAGGCACTTGTAAGCAACAAGCTAATCCCGACCAACAAGCTTTTGATCCATCGTCTGCTCAACAATGAGCTCTCCCTTCTGTTGTGAAAGTCGTGATGTATTGAAGTCGATTCCATCAAAAGTTTGTCCAGTCTACTTCCAAATATGTAACCGGGACGTATGCACAGTAGCTTGCTAAGTACATCTGATACTTGCGAGGGAAAGTTGTGTAAAAGTCTACTGTAAGGACGGGGACAGCTGTCCATACATGAAAAAGGAACTGTTCATATAGTATCAATGTCGACAGTAAAGCTGTTGGCAAATGCTGCCAAGAGATCATCTATAACCAGGAGGTGTAGTTAACATGAACGAATGGTTAGAGCAATTACGTGAGGCACTTGGTGAAGGTGCAGAAGAAATGGAAGTAAAAATCGAATACGAAGATGGCACTACGAAAAAATTATACTTCGGCAATAATGACGACGATGACGATGAAGAAGATGAAGAAGACAATGCCGGGGAAGATTCTGATGCCGACGATTCCGATGAAGAAGATTCTGACGACGAAGATTCCGATGAAGAAGATTCTGACGACGAAGATTCCGATGACGCCTAATTGATTTTTATATGGGGAAAAAGATACGCTTTCATGCGTATCTTTTTTCAGTTGCATTCTGTAATATTAAACATATTTCAAAATGAGGATGGAACAGAAAATGAGCTTTCAAGTGAGCCATCAAATGATAAAAGAATGGTGTGGTCGCCTTTCATATGAGAGAGGAAAGACTTTTTACCGTTCTGGGAACGTGCTTGTGGAGCATTTTCAACCGGAACCTGTGTGGATCAGAACGACAGTGAACGCCGGAAAAAATAATTATCAGGTCACTATTGAACTGGACGAGTCTGGTATGGCAGCAGTGTGCAGCTGCCCAACTTTGGCGTCGTACGATCAGTACTGCCAACATATCGCAGCCTCGTTGTTAACCATGCGTGATCTACTAGTAGATGAGGATCCTGGCAGCTTTGCCACTTCCATTACAACGAAACAAGAAGGCATGACAGATCAGCCTGATTCCAAGCTAACAGAGGGACTGTTCGGTTTGTTTGTGGACCGCCCGCTTCGGACAAGCCATCATCGTGTGTTGCTGGATTCACGAACAACGCTTGCCTTGGAAATCATATGTAAAATCGTTCGGTATGGCTTTCGCAAAAGCGTGATCGGAATAGAGCTGAAACTGGGGCCAAAGAGGTTGTACATCGTAAAGGACATTCGCGCGTTTTTAGACCGGATAGATAAGCAGCAAGTGTATCGATTCTCCAGCCAGTTTACCTATGATCCGAATTTGCATCGTTTTTTGCCAGAGCACGAAGCTATCCTTCGTGAACTCCTGCAAATTTACCGAGCGGAGAAACTATATCGGGAGACAGCGAGCGACCGTTATCAGGAACAGAAGCATGTGGGCGGGGACCGAATTCTTCTCGTTCCGCCGTTTACCTGGGAGCGATTATTTGCCTTGCTACTCAGTGCCCCGTCTGTTCACATTCAGGATCATGAGCAAATATACCCGACGTTCGTATGTCTAGATGATCGACCGCCACTCCACTTCGAATTTGATCAGACAAAACCAGATCAATATCAGCTGGAAGTGCAGGGCTTCAAGCACATTACTGTCTTGGAAGCTTACGGTCTGCTGCTCGTAGATGGAAAATGGCACAGACTGCCCAAGGAACAATGCCACAGTTTGGCGGAGCTCAAGCACTTGTTGGAATCTCATAGCAGTGAGCGGATTCCCATTCCCGCTGAAAAAATCGAACCATTCATGGTGCAGATTGTCCCGGCCTTGATGAAACTGGGGAACGTGCAAATTGCAAAAGCTGTCTCGGAACGGGTCGTGCAATTCCAGTTAAAAGCCAAGCTGTATCTGGATCGAGTAAGAGACAGACTGCTGGCGGGACTGGAGTTTCAATACGGTGATATCGTCATCAATCCGCTCGAAGGCCATGAAGGGGGAGGGCAACGTGGCAGTGAGCTGATTTTGATGCGTGACGGCGAGAAGGAGCGACAGATTTTAGAGCTGATGGAGGAAAGTGCCTTTACCCGCACGGAAGAGGGGTATTTTCTAGATGATGAGGAGGCTGAGTATGACTTCCTTTATCACGTCGTCCCTAAGCTGGAAAAGCTGTTAAAGGTATACGCGACGACCTCCGTAAAAATCAGGATTCAGCCTCTCCACATCCCCCCTAAAGTCAAAGTGGATGTGAATGAGCGAACAAATTGGTTGGATTTTCGCTTTGATATGGATGGCATACCCGAGTCTGAGATTCGAGGCATCATCCAATCGGTAGAAGAAAAGCGCAAATATCATCGGCTGTCGAATGGAGCGCTTCTGCCGCTTGAAACAAAAGAATTTGAGCAAATCAATCGTTTCTTGGACGAGATGGGCATGCAATACGCTGATCAAATGGGAAGTGGCTATCAACTGCCTGCTATATACGGATTGCGCTTGATGGATATACCCATGCAGGGACAGTCTGTTCAGTTAGGAAAATCGCTGCGCCAGTTTTTGGAGAATATGCGAAACCCTGATAATCTGGACTTTCCTGTACCTGAATCCTTGCAGGGGACACTTCGCGATTACCAGAAGTACGGCTATCAGTGGATGAAAACACTGGCACACTACGGCTTTGGGGGAATTCTCGCAGATGATATGGGTCTGGGGAAGACATTGCAAAGCATTACCTTCCTCCTCTCTGTTCTGTCCGAAATCCGAGAACAAAAGCTACCAGCGATTATTGTGGCTCCTGCCTCTCTTTTATACAATTGGCACAACGAAATCAAAAAGTTTGCGCCAATGATCCGTAGCGTTATTGTGGATGGTACGAAGGAAGAGCGGACTCAAATCGTAAACGAGCAGTCAGAAATCGATGTGCTTATTACATCGTATCCACTCTTGCGTCGTGACCATGCCCAGTTCGAGGAGCATTCCTTCCACACCTTGATCTTGGATGAAGCACAGACCTTCAAAAACTATGTCACCCAAACCGCTCAGACAGTCAAACGGATAAAAGCCAAGCATCGTTTTGCGCTTACGGGAACACCTGTGGAAAACAGGACAGAGGAGCTGTGGTCCATCTACGATGCTGTTTTCCCAGAGCTTTTTCCGGCACGAAAGGAATTCCTCGACTTGCCGAGAGAAACGATTGCGAAGCGAACGCGTCCATTTTTATTGCGCAGGCTCAAGACGGAAGTTTTAAAGGAATTGCCAGCAAAAATTGAAACACTGCAAAGCGCAAAGCTGTTGCCCGAGCAGAAAAAGCTGTATGTCGCCTATTTGGCACAGCTCCAACAGGAAACAGTGAAGCATCTGTACAATAAAGGCTTTCAAAAAAATCGGATCAAAATTCTCGCAGGCTTGACCAGACTGCGCCAGATATGTTGCCACCCAGCACTGTTCGTCAAAGAGTATGACGGAGGGTCAGCCAAGCTCGAACAGTTATTCGAGATCCTGGGTGAATGCAAAAACGCTGGAAAGCGCGTTTTACTCTTTTCTCAATTCACGGAGATGTTGGGGATGATCGGACGTGAGCTGGGCTATCACGGTATCCCGTTTTTCTATTTGGATGGACAAACACCAGTTGCAGAGAGACTAGATTTGTGCAACCGGTTTAACGAGGGAGAGCGTGATTTGTTCCTCATGTCGTTGAAAGCGGGGGGAACAGGATTGAACGTGACGGGTGCGGACACCGTAATCTTGTATGATCTGTGGTGGAATCCCGCCGTCGAACAACAGGCAGCTGATCGTGCCCATCGCATCGGACAAAAGAATGTCGTCCAAGTGATTAGGCTTGTTGCAGAGGGGACGGTCGAAGAGAAGATGTACGAGCTGCAACAAAAAAAGAAAAACTTGATCGAAGAAATCATTACACCGGGACAAGAGGCAATCTCTTCTTTAACCGAGCAAGAAATACGCGAATTGCTGATGATTTAACAAACAGCTTGACTGCCGCTACCATGCGAGGGGTCAAGCTGTTTTTTTGCGAGACTTTATCCCTGTGCGAATAACGAATTGGCAAATTCCCAATGATATTTGTCCGGTTCGAGATAAGGACATAGCGAATAGCTTATGGAGAAGGACGAAGGCATCACCACAGAAGTGTGGGGGGAATGGAATGGAACAATATGTGATTAAGCCATGGGATACCCGAGAAGGGAATGTGGAAACGCCGGCTAACTGGGATTTGACAGTGCCACCAGAAGTAGATGCGATCGCAGAACAAGTGATCAAAGAGTATGACATGTCGGTAAAAAGTCGTACGCTCATTACTTCCAAGCCAGATAAAGGCGGGGCTATTTGGCGCATCGAGACAGATAAAGGTCCGCGTAGCCTTAAGGTACTGCATCGTACGCCTGAACGGAGTCTCTATAGTGTGGCTTTCCAAGAATACGTTGTTAAACAGGGGGCAAGGGTTCCAGCATTGATTCCTGCTCGAAATGGAAGTCTTTATGTGGAAAAGGGCGGGAAACTATGGATTGTTACCGATTGGATTGCCTTGCAGCCGGCGACAAAAGTAGATTTGGTAGGCGCGCAAGAGCTTTGCTACGGTCTTGGTGAATTCCATCGCCATTCGAAAGGCTATGTTCCGCCCACAGGAGCCAAAAACTCCTCCCGTTTATATCGTTGGCCCAATCATTATCAAAAGATTGCCAAAAAAATCGGGTGGATGCGGGAAATAGCAAAGGCCTACAGTGAAACCCCAACAAGTAAATCCATTTTGGCCGTCGTCGATCACTATGAACAGCGAGCATGGGCAGCCTTAGAGAAATTAAAAGCGTCTGCCTATCCGAAAATGATCAAAATGGGAGAGGCGCACTGGGGATTGGTGCACCAAGATTACGGCTGGTCAAATGGTCAAAATGGACCTGGAGGGCTTTGGGTCATCGACCTGGATGGCGTATCGTACGATTTGCCATTTCGGGATTTGCGCAAGCTCATCACCAGTACGATGGATGATATGGGCGTCTGGGATGTTACCTGGATGCGCGGCATGATCGAAGCCTACCATAAGGCAAATCCACTGGATCGCGAATCGTTTGAAGTGCTCTTGAATGACATGGCAGTGCCAAACGAATTTTATAAGCATCTCAAAGAGATGTTTTATGATCCAGCCACCTTCTTGTCGACAGAAGCGGAAGGTATCCTGCAACGAGTATTGACGGGGGATCAAACAAAAGATGCGGCATTGGCAGAGCTCGCGAAAGACATCAGTAAATACGAACCGGGCAACTATGATCAAATAACAGAAGTAGTTGAACCGCAAAGGCTGGCATCCGATATCAAGGAATTGTTACCTGTTGCGGTGTCCACACCACCAACAGCAGAGGCTTTCGTCGAGGAACCGAAAGACAAAAAGGCTACGAAGATCAAAGAGTCTAAGGATAAAGAGTCTAAGGATAAAGAGTCTAAGGTCAAGGGATCCAAAGACAAAGTGTCCAAACTCAAGGAGTCCAAAGACAAAAAGCCTGTAAGTGACAAGGGAGCCAGTTCCCGTCCGCCTTCCGAGAAAGCGCTAAATACACCGCAAGAAAGCCAACAGGAAGGGGCAAGGGCGGAAAATAGCAGCACAACCCGCAGAGGTCCGATCACATTTTCGGGAAGTGCTCCGTTCACGCTATCAGCACCATTTGCTACAAGTAAAGCACGAAAACTCGTCCATCGAAACAAGAAGCAGGCAATGAGCTCTGCTATCTCAAAAAGCAGCAAAAAGTCAAGTAAGCCTCTAAGTAAAGTTCGGGTCTCTATCGAAGTAAAGAACAAATCACCAAAAGTAAAACCCGCAAGTCAAGCTGGAAAAAACAAAAAAGAAACTGTGTGGACATCTAAACAGCAGTCCCGGACCGTCACTTCCAATAAAAGCAAGAAGGTTGCCAAGACAGCGAAACCAATCCGAAATACGCCGATAAAGAAGCAGCGTCAAAAATCAAAGAAATCGAAAGGCAACTAATGTAAGAGGTCGGTACGGGAAAGGAGAATACAGATGAAAGTTATTATGGTCTGTACAGAAAAATTGCCAGTCCCTCCTATACGAGGGGGAGCGATTCAGACATATATTGCGGGGATTGCAGATATTCTAGGGAGGCATCATGAGCTGACTATCCTGGGAACGTCGGATCCCACGCTACCGAAGGATGAAATCGTTCGCAATGCGCGTTATGTCCGGGTAGATGGTCAAGGGGTGTTCGAGATCTATGCGCGCGAAGTAGCCGCTTTTCTGAGTGCGAACAACTATGATGTCATCCATGTTTTTAACCGACCGCGGATGGTTCCCATCATTCGTGAGGTATGCCCGAACGCACGCATCATTCTAAGTATGCACAATGATATGTTTGACCCAGTAAAAATAGGGCAGGCAGAAGCTGCCAGAGCCGTTGCTGAAACAGAACGGATCATCACCATTAGTGATTATGTCGGTCGGGTCATTGCCTCGTTGTATCCAGAAGCCGCAAATAAACTTCGCACGATCTATTCAGGTGTGAACTTGGAAACGTTTGTTCCGGTGGAAGGGTCCAAAACGGCGCAAAAGATTCGGCAGGAACTGCGGGCGACACACAATCTTGGCAACAAGCAAGTGATCTTGTTTGTAGGAAGACTGACACCGAAAAAAGGGGCCGACATTCTGGTTCGTGCGATGAATGAACTCCGCTCCTATCATTCCAACATCGCCCTCGTCTTGGTTGGAGGGTCCTGGTACGGAGAAAATAAAATCAGTGACTATGCAGCATATGTACGCTCATTAGCGAATCGTTCGCCTGTTCCGGTTATTACAACGGGATTTGTTCCAGCAGATCAGATTCACCACTGGTTCTGGGCAGGGGACGTTTTTGTCTGTCCATCGCAATGGGAGGAACCACTGGCACGTGTTCATTATGAAGCGATGGCTGCCGGACTGCCCTTTGTTACGACCAAGCGGGGTGGAAATGCTGAGGTGATCATCGGAGACAATGGACTGTTGGTCGAGCAGCCGGAAGACCCTCTAGCGTTTGCAGTACAACTGAAACAACTATTGTCTAGCCGCGACCTCCAACGTCAAATGGGGAGAAGTGGACGCCAGCTCGCCGAACAGAGATTTACATGGGATCGAGTCGCAAGAGATGTGCTAGACGTATGGAATAACAGGGGTATGTAAAACCAAAAAGTGAATGCTACAGCCCACTTCTCTAAAGAGAGAAAAGAGAAGTGGGCGTTTATTCATACCTTAAGGACGAAAAGTCATGCAATGTTCCGCCAGAGTGGACTGGCCTGTCTGAACAAAAGGGCTAGTCCCGCATGTGTTTGAACGAAATGGAGGGAGATGCGGGGGAATCTACTACGCACAGACTCCCCGCATCTTTAGGCCATCCTAAGCCTCGCAGAATATCAGCTTGTTCCATTGGATTTATGCATTTGGAATAATCGCGACGATATGGGTGATAGGAATAACGATCGAGGCTCCATTGGTACGTGAAGAGGTCTGTAATTCAATGATTCCTTCTTCCACTCTCAGAAGCTTGCCGACTCGGTAAGAACGACTCTCAGGTCCCCAATCTGTCGTTAGTAAGACCTCCACAAGTTGATCGTTTCTCATACATTTGCTGAGCTCTTGACGAAGCCCTTCTATACATACTTGATCTGCTGATTCTTCCTTTTCGACATCAACCTTCACTAATGGTGCCGGGATGACGATTGGCTTCGGAGCCTCTACTTGTACATAAGGTGCCTCTACTTGTACAACAGGCGCTTCTACTTGCACGTTTGGCGCTTCTACTTGCACGACAGGCGCTTCTACTTGAGGTGTGGGGGTGGTCACATTCACTTGAGGTGCGCGAACGTGGATACGCACAAAACGCCGTAGTTTCCTGAGCAGACTATTGGATTTGCGTTTGGTAGATCGCTTCTTGCAGCGGCAACGGGCTTGCTTTGCTTTTAGCTTCTTCTTTCTCAATGCTTTCAAAGGCAACACCCTCCTAACTATGCATGCAATATCATATTCAACAGGGGGATGACCGCATTGGACTAACACCTGATTTGACAAAATCAGGCAGGGAAACATTAGCAAAATTAGATGATTTTTTTAAAAAAACAGGAAAATCGTGTATACTTATCAGGTAATCTCAAAAAGAAAGATGGAGGTTTCTCATGAATCGTACGCCGATTGCCCCCATGGGAGTGGGGAAGCTGTTGGACAAGAGCTTTTCAGTGTATCGCCAGCATTTTGGAGCATTTTTTTTGTTGGCTTTAATTTGGTTCGGTCCATTATTACTCCTGCAGCAACTGCTTCTGGTTGACTTTACCAGGGTGCCTTTGCTTGCACAAGATACTGAAGGTCTGGACTTTGCAGAATCGTTAGGCGCAAGATTTGCCGGACAAGAGGAATTTATGACACAAAGCCTACCTATGTTGCTCATATTCTTCTTCCTTGTCGCACCGATCCTTTGGATTATCGCCTATCCGCAAATGATTTCCGGTTCGATTTTACTGACGAAGGCTGCTCTCGAGGGAGAGATCTTGAGCTTAAAAGATGCCTTGAAGGGGGCACTTCGCCGATTTTGGCCACTCGCGGGTAGTACTTTGCTATATGGAGTAATTGCATTTGCAGTATCGACAGCATTTGTCATCGTATATGGATTGATTTTCTTTCTGATCGCCATCGCTGGTGGACTGACATTGGATACCATGTTTGATCCGTCAGAGGGAGGCAGCATTGCGCTTGTGATCATTCTGGTTTTATTTGGCTATTTATTCTTAATTGCTGGGATGATGCTCGTACCAGGCTTTTTCTTAATTCGTTGGGGTTTTTATATGCCGCTCGTTCTGTTCGAACGCGATGGTGTCGGAATTGGTCAGAGCTGGAATATGACAAAAGGAAACTTTTGGCGCTTATTCGGTATTTTTGTTGTTCTGAGTGTGATCTACTCGATGTTCTCTAGCGGCATCCAATTAGTACTCACTGGCGTCTTAGGTACATCGATTCTCGCGCAATTGATTCTGGTTGTACTTACCTGCCTCTTGACCCCTTGGATGGCCATTGTTTACGCTTTGGCTTACTTTGATCTGCGTGTGAGAAAAGAAGGGACAGATTTACAAGAGCTAGTAAGCCGTCAGCTTACTACATCTGCGCCAGTAGAACCAGCCAATCCTACCCTTGCAAAAGAGCCGGGAGTTACACATGATTAGCACGAGTCCTTGGGTAGATGACAAGGAGCATTTACAAGAGATTCTAGCCAGAGACGAGTTCAATTTGCCCCAAGGCAGTGGAGAGAACTGGATTCAAAGAGCGGTGGAATATGTGATCGAGTTGCTCGCCGAGCTATTTCAGTGGACCCACATTCCATCGGGTGCGGCTAATACCGTATCTACACTCGTGCTCATTCTGGCAGTACTGGGACTGGTCGGCATCATTTACTGGTTGTTTCGCAGAATGATTTGGGAACAGAAGAAGCATCGACCGCTGTTTATGGACGGTGAAAAAATACGTTCTCATGCAGACTATTTGCGTGATGCGAAAGAAAAAGCAGCGCGAGGAGAATGGCGGGAAGGAGAACGCTCGTTGTTTTTGGCGTTGTTGGTTTATTTGCAAATGAAGTCATGGGTTCGTGTGGAGAAATGGAAAACGAATTGGGAATACGCAGAAGAAATAGAGGCAAATCAGCCAAGATTACGTGATGTGTTTGGCAGCTTCGCACGAGAATTCGACGCTGTTTGGTACGGGCAGGCGCTTGTTGATGAAGGTTCGTTCTGGCAGCGTGTGAACGAACTGGAAGGCATCTGGCGCGAGGAGGGACAGCATGGATAGTTTGCGCACCTATCGTGTCGGAATCGTTGTGGCTACTTTATTGCTCCTCGTCGTGGGCTGGTTGATCGTCAAGCCTACTGCTGAACCTCTCCCGCCGTATCTGGCTTCATCTGCACAGTCGAGCGGAATCAAGGCTGTGCTCGTACTACTGGAGGAAAAAGGCAAGCAGGTAAAGGAATGGCGGCAGCCAATGCGTTTTTTACCGACAGCAACAGGTCAGGCCATGCTCGTAGTAGAGCCGGAAAGACTGATGCCAGAGGAACAGATAGACATTCTCGATTGGGTCAGTGAAGGCAATGACTTGATTCTCTTTCAATCGAGACCAGAGTGGGAAGACCTTCCCTTTCAGACGGAGTACATCCGGGGTAAAGAAAATCAGGAGCGAAACATTCAGGGACCTCTCGTTTTGGGGAGGTTCATGGGCAAAGCAGGGACCTCATTGCGATTTTTAGAAGATGACGACATGGAGCCACTTCTCTACGACGACCAGGGGATACTCGGGGGAAGAACAGAGGTGGGAGATGGCAGTGTCACGTTTTTTCTTGTACCAGAATGGCTAACCAATCAAAAAATTGATCGACTGTCCCACTTTGAAGCGATCTGGCCGTATGTACAAGGAGATTGGTCCGTTCTTTGGGTAGACGAATACCATCATGGCTTGCAAGAAAAACCAGGTTTTTTGGCGATCTATCCAGGATGGCTCATAGCCGCTTGCATGCAACTCGGTATCCTGCTTTTGCTGTATGTGTGGTGGAGGGGAAAACGTTTCGGACCAGTCTATACGCTTAGGGAATGGACAGTACGACGTGGTGATGAGACGTTACTCGCCGTGTCTAGCTGGTATGAGCGAAGAGGGCTGGCAAAGGATGCGTTGCGACATCGAGAAGCATACATGCGACAGCTTTTGTACGATCGGTGGGGAGTGCACCAACGAGCTGATCGTGTGGAAATCGTGCGGTATGCCAAAACAAGATGGACAAATCAAGAGGTAGAGAAATTCGCTCATCTACTGGAACGATTGGAGCAGGCAAAAAACGAAGGGCGATACTCGCCGAAGGGCTTGCTTGCAGACAGTCTTTTGCTGGATGAGATTACGAAGCGTCTGGAGAAGGAGTGACAACTATCGTGGAGCAATTGTTGCAACAAATGGAAAAAGAGCTGGTTGGTCAACGACAAAATATTCGGCTGATGCTAACCGCTTTGGTCGCCGGCGGACACGTTTTGCTAGAAGGTGTACCCGGTATCGGAAAGACGAAAATGGTAAAGACCTTATCGGGGTTGATGGGGGGCGAGAGTAAGCGCGTCCAGTTTACGCCTGACATGATGCCATCGGACATTATTGGTCATGTGGTGTTCAATATGCAGCAAAACCAGTTTGAGACAATCAAAGGTCCTGTTTTCGCTAACTTATTGCTGGCGGATGAAATTAACCGGACTCCGCCGAAAACTCAAGCGGCCCTTTTAGAAGCTATGGAGGAGGGACAAGTGACGATTCATGGTGTCACCTATCCTTTACCTGACCCGTTTTTTGTCGTCGCTACGCAAAACCCGGTGGAGTATGAAGGAACGTATGTGTTGCCGGAGGCACAGCTCGATCGCTTTTTGTTCAAGCTAACGATGTCGTATCCTTCCCATGAAAATGAAAAGCAAATCCTCGCCAAACATATTCCCAACAAGCGCAGCCACGAGCGTAATCAAGAGCCGCTCTTTACATGGGAGGCGATTTTGGAGAAGCGACGCCAATTAGAAGAAGTGGTTGTGGATGATTCGATTCTGGAGTACATTACGACACTGATTCGCAATACACGTGAAACGAAACGATTGCTCTTAGGTGCCAGCTCTCGTGCTGGAATCGCCGTGTTAATGGCGAGCAAGGCCTGGGCCCTTTTGGACAATCGCAAGTTCGTGACGCCTGATGACGTGAAGATGGTAGCCCGCCCTGCATTGCGGCACCGACTCATTCTGTCACCGCAGGTAGAATTGGAGGGGGGTACCAGTGACCACATCATCGAAGAGACGCTGGCGGCTATTCCAGTTCCTCGCTGATTTTTTGGCAGACCGTTTTGTCTTGCCATCCAAGCGACTACTCGTGGCAGTTTTGCTAGGGACGCCCATCGCGATCGTCGGTTTTCTGCTGGAGATTGGCTATTCGACATTCTTTTTGTACAACGGTTTACTCCTGATCGCTAGCATCTTGGATTGGGTTACCATCCCCAAACGACAGGACATGTCGATCCAGCGAATCTTGCCTGAGCAGACGGATATCGGACAATCGTTTTCGATCGAGCTTGAGCTTGCCAATAATAGCGGGCAATCCGTTATGTACTCCATTATGGAAGATCTTCCGCTGACTTTTGAAGAAACCGGACCAATCACAGGCGTGATGGAGCAACCCTTAACCAACATCCGTTTTGAAACAAGAGGAAAAGAACGCGGAGAGTACGTGTTCCGCTGGCTGTATATGCGCTGGAATGGCAAGCTCGGCTTGTGGTATCGCCAAAGCCGCTTTGCGTGTGAACAAACGATCAAGGTATACCCTGACCTTTCAGCCGTTCGTGGCTATTTGGCTTCATTACAGGAGAGCTTGATCGTCGACGGGAAAAAAATCATGCGCAGGGAGAAATCGGGTACGGAATTCCATGCGATCCGCGATTACGTGCCAGACGATGATCCTCGGATGATTAACTGGTCCGCTTCTGCACGCTCCCGACGTCTGATGACGAACCAATATCGACCAGAGCATGGCAAGGTGATTACCATTCTAATCGATTGCGGCAGGTTGATGGGTGTCGAGCTGGATAATCAGACGAGGCTGGATCGATCGCTGGAGTCTGCTCTCACGTTAGCGGCAGTGGCATTGCGTCAAGGAGATCAGGTAGCGCTACTAGCTTATTCGCATGAAATCAAGACGTACATACCTCCAGGCAGAGGACTGCGCCACTTGCACACCCTTTTGGAGGCGACCTACAACCTGACGAGTGATTTTGTAGAGGCTGATCCGGCGAAGGCGCTTGAATTTTTGAATCGCCAGCAAAAGAGAAGGAGCTTGGTCGTTCTTTTTTCAGATATGGAAAACTACCTCGTCGAAGATCAGTTGAGCAATTATTTGTGGCGGATGCGCCGTTCGCATTTGCTCCTGCTGCTGTCGTTGGCAGATCCGCTGCTGCATGAATGGAGTCATATAGACACGAGCAATAGCAGCTTGGCGTTTACGAAGGCAGTAGCTCAACGGTTCCAGCTTGATCGTAGGGCATTTCAACAAAAAATGATCGGCGCGGGTATCCAGGTACTGGACGTTCCGGCCGATCAATTGACGCTGACGGTTATCAATACTTATTTGGACATCAAATCAAGAGAAGCTTTGTGAGAATCGGACTTGTATCCGAGGAGGTACCAGGCAATCAGCAAAAGCAATGTGCCGACAGCTACGATGTACTTGGCTTCGAGAGAGAGACTCGAGGGAGTAATATAGCCCTCGATGATTCCCGCGATGAACAAAAGCGGGATGGTAGCCAATAGCAGATGTGCAGACTCTTTTGCCGCCTCCAAAAATTGATGTCTTCTTGCGTAGCGACCCGGCACAAGCAGGCGGTATCCCATGTGAAGACCTGCTCCGCCCGCAATGAAGATGGCAGTCAGCTCAATCACGCCGTGTGGCAAAATGTAGGCCCAAAACGCGTAGCTGCTATCTGCCTGATAGTAGACGGCTGCCAAAGCTCCAACAAGAAGGCCATTGAATAAGAGAAGGTAGATGGGAACGATTCCAAACGTAATTCCACTGACAAAGGCCAGCATCGCGACTTTGATGTTGTTGGTCATAATCATCGTGGAGATGACTGGACTGTCGAGTGATTCGTGCCCTTCTCCTAGCCTGGATGGATCGATCTGCTCAGCCATCCCTTGTGGCAATACGTAATAGAGGTTGAGTGGATCGACCATGACGGCGGCAAAACCAGAAATGCCACCGATGATGAAAAGAAGCGCTGCCACACCAATGAAGCTCATTCGCTTATGTACGAGACCCATCAAGTAGCTGCCAAAGAAATGCTTGAGCTGCTGCCAGCTGCCTATTCGCTGCTTGTAAGCCAAATTGTGTGCACGTAAGACAAGTTGGTTTAAGTAGAGGGTGATCTCGTCCGCAGGATGGTAGGAGCGTACATAGGCCAAATGAGCAGACGTCTTTTTGTATAGCTGTGTCAGTCGATCAATATCGGTAGCACTGATGTGCCGAGGTTGTCGGGTAAAGCGCTCCACTAATTGTTCCAGTTCGGCCCAAGAGGCCTTATGCTTGTGCCAAAACGAGGTAATATCCATGTATAATGCCTCCTTCATTAGCGTGTGTGTAATCACTCGAAAAAAACTCATAGTTTCGAGGGGGGAAGAAAAACATCATGAATGAACCGACATACGTCAGTGGGTCAAATCGAGAAGCGTCTGTCGTGACACCCGAGCATGTTATGCTGCGATTTCAGACGGCGGGTCTAGGCAGTCGCGCCACTGCGATGCTGATTGATACAGGAATTTTGCTCCTGGTTAATCTTACTGTATTTATATTGTTTGGTATAGTTTTATTTGGAAATGAAGATGATTTTTTCCTGGATTCTGGCAACTACACGTTGGCCATCGTTCTCCTGGTTATCTTCGTAGTGAATTTTGGCTACTATTGGTTACAGGAAGCATTCTGGGGTGGACAGACCGTTGGCAAAAGGCTGGTGGGAATCCGTGTCATCCGTGATAACGGACAGCCTGCGACGTTTGTTTCCTCGACGATCCGGAATCTGTTTCGAATCATTGATGCAATGCCGACGGGTTATTTTCTCGGGGCGCTCGTCTGCTTTTTTCACCCTCGTGATAAGCGAATTGGCGATATGGTAGCGGGCACAATTGTCGTAGTGGAGTCAGGACAGCGATCGACTCTTTTTCAGAAAAAGAAAGACAAACAGCCAAATGGCTTTGATTTGAATCACGCGCTACTCGTGCTTGATGAGCGCCAAAAACAGGCGATTACCCGAGAGGATTGGCAGCTGCTTTCCTCCTTCATTAGCAGATTATCTTCTTTATCTCAAGGGAAAAAATATGAACTGGGGAATCAAATAGCCAGCATCATGCGCCAAAAATTAGAGCTTGTTGACGAACAGACCAACAAGGAAGACCCGATCCTGTTTTTGCAAAGGCTGCACAATCAGCTGCAAAACGAATTTCAACTCCGAAAATAAAGCGAAGTACCGCCAAAAAATAGTGGCGGTATTTTCTTTTCTCGACGTATTTTCCCATTATTCAGCAAAATGCTGCTTCAAAAACTTTCTATGTTATAATGAAACCTCACTATGCCACAGAAAGGAGGAGGGAGCCGATGGACGACAAATACATGGGAGCGTCATCGACTTCGTCACCCACACTGCCACTCCCGGCAAACGGGAAGCAGAAAGGAAGACGCAGAAGAGGCAGTCTTTTTCAGGCATTGATTCCCTCCCAGACAGAAGGTAAGCGCCCTTTACTACCGATCGTTTTGGCCGTTCTGGTCTGGGTAGGACTCGCCTATGCTGGATATGCCTTTGCTGTTTATACGTTGGACAAGCAGCAACAATTTGTAAACCAACGAATTGATCAAATTCAGGAAAATAATCAAAAGCAGATGAAGGCATTGGGAGATCAATTGACTCTCGTGCAGGAAGAAATGCAAAATGTCCAGAAGGGTCTAGGAAATCTGGAAGAAGATTTGGCTTTGACGGGGGAAACCATTGGTGGCACCAACAAGACCAAAGAAGCCCTGCAGGATCGGGTTGACCAACTCAACAAACAGCTGGTTGATTTGAAAGCATCTCTGAAAAAATTGGAGGATGCTGCCCGTGCTTGGTAAGATAAACCGTTTCTTTCTCTTTCTGTTGGCGCCTGCTCTCGGTTTTTTGGTCGCTTTTGCGCTGGACAATCCAGTGGACAAGCTCCAGACAGAAGGACTGAAGCTTTCTTCTGCCGTAGCGAAGAGCCAGGCAGATGAGCTGGGGGAACGGCTCAACGATACCAAGGTGCAGCTTCGAAACGTAGAAATCGTCATCGAAGACATCCGGGATCGCTCGAAAAAGGAACAGAAAGAATACGAGCAACAACACAAGAAGATCAGCAGCGCACTTGAAGCGAGCAAATCCCAGACACAAAAATCTGCGGATGTATTGGACACGATTTTGTCCAACATGCTTGGCAAGCCGATCGGTCAACACTTCGGGAAAAACTCGACAGTGAAGGTGTACTCCCTGCAAGAAGGCGGATACCGCGGTTATATGGCCAAAGTTCGCCTCAATGATCCAAACGCGCTGAAAATGGTGCTGGCGAACAACTCTGTGAAAAGTAAGGGAGAAACAACAAGTCAAGCTGGTAAGCGTACAGGCTCCATTCTTGCGATCAATGCAGGCGGCTTTATGTCGGACAAGCAGGGCAATCTGACTCCGTTGGGCATTACGGTTGTTGACGGCAAGATTCGAACCTTTTCCAATAATGCGAAGCTGAGCTTTGTCGGTTTCAATAACAAAGGTCATCTGGTCGGAACAAGCATCAAGACGCAGGCGCAAATTACGCAACAAGGGATATTGCAGGGAGCGAGCTTCTTGCCGCGTCTTTTGCAAGGGGGAAAACGATTGCCTATCCCGCGCGAATGGGCAAATGCGCGTCAACCGCGAACACTGATCGGGCATTTCGACAACGGCGATTTGCTGCTGATTGTCATTGATGGTAGACGAGATGGCTGGAGTAATGGTGTTACGCTGGAGGAAGCGCAAAGAAAGCTGCAAGAGTGGCATGTCGTGGATGCGTATAATCTCGACGGCGGCGGCTCCAGTGCGTTTTATTACAACGGCAAGCTGTTGAACAAGCCTTCTGGCGGCAAAGAACGACGCGTGGTGAGCAATTTGGTCATCATGCCGTAAGCAAAAATCGCAACACTCTTTTGCGAAGACGACAAGTCTTGCTGCATAAGAGTGTTTTTTTCTGTAGAGAAAAGTTTGCCTAGGCAACTGTGAATGTGGGTTGACCTTAAAAATTGCTGAAAATTATAATAATAGGAGGAGTTAATGAAATGGAATAGGAGGGATCGCATGAAAAAAGGGATGATGGTTACCCTCTCGATTGTTACCGTGCTTTCGTTTCCTCATTTGGCTATGGGGAAAGTCCCAGGTGTGCCAGCAGGCGTGCAAGGAGCTACAAAAGGAATTGTCGCGGTCTCTCATCCAGCAGCGGCGCAGGTCGGTAGAGATATCTTGGCAAAAGGCGGCAATGCGATTGACGCTGCGGCTGGGATCCAATTTGCGCTAAATGTTGCAGAACCGTATATGTCCGGTATCGGTGGCGGTGGCTTTATGATGATTTATGTGAAGGATCAAAACAAAGTGACGGTGATAGATAGTCGAGAAGTAGCTCCTTCCAAGGTGACTCCCGATATGTTTTTACAGGCAGATGGTACGCCGATCCCATTTGAGGAGAGACATACGAGTGGTCAGGCCGTAGGTGTCCCAGGCACATTGCTGGGCGTAGAGCAGGCGTTGGAATCGTATGGGACATGGGACTTGGGAAAAGTGATAGAACCGTCGATTGAATTGGCGGAAAAAGGAGTTCGCGTCAACTGGGTGTCCGCTCAATTTATTGCCAATTCCATGGAAAAGCTGAAAAAGCACGGGGCTGCTGCACAGGTGTTTGCGCCAAATGGAGTTCCACTCAAAGAAGGCGAGATGCTGGTTCAGCCCCAATTGGCGAAAACGTTGAAGATCATCCGCGACAAAGGCTCTGATGCTTTGTATGAAGGGGAAATTGGCAAAGCACTCGTCGAGGAAGTACAAAGGACGGGAGGCTCTATGACTCTCGATGATTTGCAGGCGTATCAAGTAAAAGAGCGTGAGCCGGTCCGCGGCATGTATCGCGGGTATGAAGTGATTTCGATGGCACCCCCCAGCTCTGGCGGCTTGACACTCATTCAGATTTTAAAGCTGATGGAAGGCTACGATAACCAAAAGGACGGTATTCGGTCGGTAGCCTATTTGCATCATCTGATCGAAGCCAATCACCTTGCCTACGCAGATCGGGCGGCGTTTATGGCGGACGCGGATGTTTATCCAGTACCGAAAAAGGGGCTAATTGCGGATGAATACATCAAGGAGCGGCGCCAGCTCATTCGTGAAGAGACAGCGAATGCCAATGTAGTGGCAGGGGATCCTTGGAAGTACGATCCAGGCAAAAAGCCAGAGGTGTCCATGAAACTGAGAGATCAATCCCCGGTCAAGCAGACCACGCACTTCTCTGTGATGGACAAATGGGGGAATATCGTTGCGTATACGACCACGATCGAAGATATTTTTGGCAGCGGTGTGATGGTTCCAGGTTACGGCTTCATGCTCAATAACGAGCTGACAGATTTTGACGCGATTCCTGGCGGAGTCAATCAGGTCGAGCCCGGCAAACGTCCACGTTCGAGCATGACGCCAACCATGGTGCTAAAAGACGGGAAGCCCTTTTTAGCAATTGGCTCCCCTGGTGGCTCAACCATTATCGCCTCTGTATCGCAGACGATTCTCAATGTGATCGATCATGGAATGGAAATTGAGGATGCCATCCGTGCACCACGCATTTTTTCTAGCAGTTATCCGAATGTGACGTGGGAAGCGGGCATTGACCAAGATGTCATCCTGCAATTGATGGCAAAAGGTCACGTCTTTGCTGAGGAACCGACAAACATTGGCAACGTCCAAGCGATTGTGTACGATTTTGAAACGGGAAAAATGTACGGCGGAGCGGATAACACACGAGAGGGCACTGTACTCGGGGTCGATGCCATTGCGTATACGGCTGCTCAGCCAATCCAGTCCCCAAAAGAAAAAGATGGGCCCTTTCATTTACGAGTAAATGGCAATGTCTATCCATACACGGCAGAGCAAAAAGTGATGATAGATGGAGTAGCGTATGTTCACGCCAACAAGTTGCTGCTAGGGCTGGGACAAAAAGTGACGTCCTTCCAGTCTGATGTGGTCATGGTGAAGGGAATTCCTTACTTGCCTGTCAAAAAAGTTGGTGAGAAGCTGGGCTATACGGTCATGTGGAAGGAAGGAGAGCGGTCCATCGAGTTGAATAGCAAAAAGTAGGCTGATCAAGGAAAGGATGTAGCAAAAATGAAGAAAGTACTTGTACTCGGCGGAACGCGATTTTTTGGAAAGCGATTGGTCCAGCTTCTCGTTGAAGCGGGGGCAGACGTTACCGTGGCAACGAGGGGGCTTACCCAAGTGGAGTTGCCTGCCACTGTCAAAAGAATGACGCTTGATCGCGATGACGTCCACTCACTAGCTGCTGCGGGGGAAGAGCAGTGGGACGTGGTGTACGATAACATCTGTTATTCCTCGCAAAATGCACTGGATGCGTGTAAGGTTTTTCAGGGGAAAGTGGGGAAGTATGTTTTGACCTCTACCTTGTCCGTCTACGATTATGCCGAGGAACC
The DNA here is from genome assembly GCF_013186635.1 of Brevibacillus sp. HB1.3. NCBI lineage: Bacteria > Bacillati > Bacillota > Bacilli > Caryophanales > Paenibacillaceae > Brevibacillus > Brevibacillus sp. HB1.3. Next base: position 390,974 of record NZ_JABMIT010000003.1, read on the forward strand.
ACTACAGGAAGAAGCATTTGATCCATACACGTATGCAATCAACCTGAAAACGAGAGACGAGACAACCTATCAAGAGGGAAAGCGTCAAGCAGAAGCCGTCTTTTTTCAAGAAAAGGCCTTTCCTGTCGTAGCCGTTCGTTTTCCAATCGTACTGGCGGAAGACGATTACACACAGCGGCTATGGTTTCATATTGAGCATGTCCAAGAGGAGCGGCCGATTGGTATCACGAATCCCGCTGCCCAGATGGGCTTCATACATGCACAGGAAGCAGCTCAATTTTTGGCATGGCTGACGACAACGTCCATCACAGGGCCAGTGAATGCGTGCTCGGATGGGACTGTTTCGCTTGCTAAGCTAATGGAGACCATTGCGCAAACAGTCGGAAAACCTGCCCGGATCGAACAAACGACAGATGCTTCTGACGCGTCGCCCTTTGGATTTTTAGCATCCTTGTACATGGATAACGGAAAGGCTAAGGCTGCGGGCTTCCCATTTTGGGCGCTAAATGAATGGTTACCAGCACTTGTCAAACACCTAAACGAGAAATATACCGCTGAAAAAGCGTGACCTATCTACCTTTTTTTTCGTACTACTCCGTGGTAAGGTAGAGCAGAACGTATGTGTCTGTAAGGAACCAGGAGGATCGATCATGAACAAAAATCGCACCAGCAGCCTTGCGATCATCGCAGCGCTATCAGTAGCACTACTCAGTGGATGTGAACCTCCCTCATTAAGCGGAATGCTATCCAACGAGTCGAATGGACAGCCCGCAGGTGAGGGCACGCAAGCAACGACAGTTGAGCCGAGTAAAGAGGAGACGACACGTCCCCAACGGGCAACGCTTGCAGAAACGATAAAAGATGTGGATGGAGTGCCAACCGTTACGAATGCAACAGATCTCTCGGTTGTCGTAAATAAACAGCGGGCATTGCCTGGCGATTATATTCCACCGGATTTGGTAGAGCCGAATGTTCCGTTTCCTTTTGATGAAAAAGTGGAAAAGCGATTGCTACGAGCAGAAGCCGCACAAGCATTAGAAGAACTGTTTGCCAAAGCAAAGACAGAAGGTATTGAACTGTATGCCGTTTCTGGCTACCGCTCGTATAAGACTCAAAAATCGCTGTACGAAACATATGTTAGAACACAAGGTGCAGAACATGCGGCTGCCTACAGTGCCGTGCCTGGAAAGAGCGAGCATCAGACTGGCTTGGCTATGGATGTGTCCGGACATGATGCTAGTACACGCCTGGAAGAATCGTTTGCTGAGACACCTGAAGGATTGTGGCTGGCAGCCAACTGTGCAGAATCTGGGTTCGTCATTCGTTATTTGAAGGGCAAGGAAGATACGACTGGATATGCGTATGAGCCTTGGCATTTACGTTATGTAGGGAAGGAAATGGCAAAAGAAATTATGGCTGGTGGCCTGACTTTGGAGGATTATTTTTCTGAAGCGGCAATAGCCCACAAATAACGTCATCAAAACGAAAAGAGCCGCCCCGATAAGGAGCGGCTTTTTGCTGCCTGGATCCATGTTAATGTGGAAGGCGAATCTGGGACAGTGGCCAGTATACAGCTTCTGCACGTCCTACTACATGATCCAGTTGAACAGGGCCAATGACACGGCTGTCCATACTGTTGTTGCGATTATCCCCCATGACAAACACACTGCCATCAGGAATCTTCACAGGATCAAAATCTTCGGTTAACGTCACACCTGCCGCAGAGGTTTTTAGCTTGTTTTCGACCAAATACTCTTCGCTGAGCGGTTTGCCATTGACGTACACTTGATCATTTTTGGCTTCAACGGTGTCACCAGCTACTGCGACCACGCGCTTGATCCAGTTGTCGCCAGTTGCATCTGGATGAATGATGACAATATCACCAGGCTGCGGTTCTTTGAGGTAGTAAATCGCTTTGTTTACGATGACACGCTCGCGGTCATGCAACGTACTTTCCATGGAGCGCCCTTGGACGACGTAGGGAGCCATGACAAATACGTAGATGAAGGCTGTCAATCCACCAATCAAGACAAACGATTTTAACCAATCAAGCAATTCCACTTTCCATTTTGGTGTAGGGTTGGTTTGTTCCATTGAAATTCTCCTATGTATGTGATTTCTGTGGCAAATATGCCTGAGTCAATTGCCTCGTGTGTAAGGCTGTCTTCCCATTATACATGCTATACGAATAGATACGAAAGATGATTCAAGGAAATAATTGGTTCATGGATGAAGCTGGAAAAAGTCGAAATATTAATTTGCTAGCTTACCTATTGTCAGTTTTTCCTGTTTGAGTTAAGATGTTCTTGAAATAAGTTTTACAATAAAAATATTAAGTGGTAAACACTTTGTCTGGCTCATACATATCTTTCGTGAAAAGAAATAATTTCGGGAGTCCTATTGATCTTCCGGTACTTAGGCTATATAGTTTTATAGTAAAAGTACTTATATTATTAATTTTCCGAAAATAGGTGATGTCGTGAGCAATATGTCCCGTGCCAGTAAACTTGAGGAACTGGATCGAGTTTTTGTCGAGATTGCTCGTTTCTTTATTAACAATTGGCTAGAGGAAGAGTCAATCAGTCCGAAGCAGTTTATCTTGCTGCGTGTGCTACATCAAAAAGGACGAAGCACAGTTTCTGAGCTGGCGACTATTTTGAAGTTATCCAATAGTGCCACCACGATCGCACTCAATCGGTTGGTCAAGGCCGGTTTTATTGACCGGATTCGAGATGAACAGGATCGACGTGTCGTGTGGGTCACTTTGTCACAACAAGCCGTTCCAACCCTGGAAGGACTATTGTGCCACAGGAGAGCACTAGTAGGAAAGCTGCTGGAGAATCTGAATGACGACGAGTTAGAGCAGTTTACGTATTTTCTCAGGAAAATGCAGCAGTGCATATAGCATGCCTTCAAGTTCGGGTTTGGGGACATTCGTGTAAGACAAAAGTGTGTACCGCGGAATGGGAGTGTACACATATGAAAAAGAAAAGCACACTGATCATGAGTTCTTGTATCTTAGGAGCAGCTCTCTTCACACAAGCTGCATTTGCTGAAGAGGCAGTAAAAGCTACTGAAACGACTCCTGCAAAAGAAGCAACAACAACGGCAACAGAAGACAAAGCTGCAACAGATGAAAAGCCAGCCACTGAAGAAAAGCCAGCTACTGAAGAAAAGCCGGCAACTGATGCTACAACAACTGCACCAGCAACTAAACCTGAAGTAAAACCTGCGACTCCACAAACCGTTACTCCAATTCAAGGTTTGACTCAACAAGGTGGCTGGGTCATCATGCCAGGTAAAGATGAGTATGTATGGGTAAGTGGTCAATATGTTCCAGTCATCTCTAACGTAGCTGGCTGGGCAATGATGCCAGGAGCAGATCAATATGTTACAACTAGTCGTCTAACTCCTGTGAGTGCTCCAGCAGCTGGTTGGGCAATGATCGCTCCAGAATCTGACAACGAAAAATAAGCATAGCTGAAGATAAAGACGCTTTGTCCCTCGATTGGGCAAGGCGTCTTTTTTTTTTGCTAAATCTGGAGATTCCCGTACAAACTAAAGCGGATAGAAATTAAAAGGAAGGAGGAACGAAAATGGCAGGTTATGATAAAGCTCAGGCTCAGTCCAGGGCGAGAGAGTTGGGGGCTGAAGATGCTGGCACAGCCGTCTACTATCAAGAGGCAGACGAACATACGGCTGGTCTGGCTACGACGCAGGAGCAGGTCAGTGACATGTACAAGATGGGAACCATTGAGGACAGGGAACAGACGATGTAAAAGCATAGGAAAAGAGCAAGGCCAGCCCGGATACAAGGAGGCTGGCCGCTTTTTATTCCATTGATAAAAAATTTTTTATTGACTTAGTAGATTGTATCGGTAAGAATACAAGAGGAATCAGAAAATTTAAAAAGGGTGTGCCACGAATGAGAGACTCACGATTAGATCAATTAGCGTACAATCTGGTTAACTATTCTGTACGAGTACAGCCAGGGGAAAACATTTTGATCAACGCGAAAGGGGACACACCGGATTTGGTGCAAGCCCTCGTGCGTGAGATTTACAAAGCAGGCGGCAGTCCTTATGTTCAATTGATTGATCCCGCCGTAAGCCGAGAAATCGCAATGAATTGCAATGAAGAGCAGTTGAAGACCATGGCTCAACATGAAGTTGAACTCATGGAGAAAATGCAAGGTTATATCGGGATTCGTGCAGCGAGCAACATCAATGAGATGGCTGATGTTCCAAGTGAGAAGCTGAGTATCTATTCTCGCCTGTATGAGTTGCCAGTGATGAACGTGCGCGTGCCAAAAACGAAGTGGGTTGTTCTTCGTTATCCGAATCCTTCCATGGCACAGCTTGCGAACATGTCTACAGCAGCTTTTGAAGATTTTTACTTCCAAGTATGTAACCTGGATTACGCGAAAATGGACAAAGCAATGGACAGTCTGGTTGACTTGATGAATCGCACAGACAAGGTACGCTTGGTAGGACCTGAAACAGATCTCACCTTCTCAATCAAGGACATTCCTGCTGTGAAATGTGCTGGCCTGCGCAATATTCCAGATGGTGAAGTGTATACAGCACCGGTGAAGAATTCCGTAAATGGTATTATCACTCATAATGCGCCAACACCATACCACGGCTTCACATTCGAAAATGTTCGCCTGACCTTCAAGGACGGCAAAATTGTCGAAGCAACAGCGAACGATACCGAACGCTTGAATCAAATTTTGGATACAGACGAGGGAGCACGCTTCATTGGAGAATTCGCCATCGGTGTGAATCCTTACATTCGCAACCCGATGAAAGATATCTTGTTTGACGAAAAAATAGACGGAAGCTTCCACTTCACGCCTGGTCAATGCTATGACGAAGCTTACAATGGTAACAAATCGTCTGTGCACTGGGACATGGTTTCCATCCAGCGTCCGGATTGGGGCGGAGGGGAAATCTGGTTTGATGACGTCCTGATTCGCAAAGATGGTCGTTTTGTCATTGCAGAGCTTGAATGTCTGAATCCAGAAAACTTAAAAGGGTAAGGTATAGCCTACCCTATCATTTGTCGTACTGTCGGAGCCTTTCGTGCGCGAGCATAATATCCATTTCTAGCTGAAATAGCATGTGCAGATTGCTTGAAGGAAGAGTCATTCTGCGTGCCGCGTGGTAGAGAAGTGGCTTGTTTTGTTTGACGACCGTCATGATTTCCACAACCGGTGGAATGACTTGCTTGATTCTTAGCAGGCTTTGCAAATAGCGGAGAAATGTTTGAATACTAGCCTGGTCATCCTTGTTCGGTACCGCTTCAATCAAAGCGAAAAAGTCTCGGATGATGATCCGCTTCGTCTCCTGAGGCTCCACTATGGTTGTACGATTCACTTGATCCACCTCACGGGAAAGAGTAACAGCTTCTTTTCTTTACCCGTTGAATGATAAGTAATAAACCTTTTGTCTGATAAAAAGTCTTTGGCATGTGCGTGTGCCAAAGACTTTTCGTTTTTATGACTCACGATGACCATCGTAGATGCTTGCTTCTTCCATGGGTATCCGTATGTGCAGGAGCAACCAGGCATTTAAGAGAGAAAACGCCAGGGCAGTTGCCACAGCGGAAAATGTCAGCGGGAGTAGCAGCAGCTCAAGCGATACGACCACGTAGTTGGGGTGACGAATGAACCGATAAGGACCTCGCTTGATTGGAGCCTCGCCCGGGAGGATGAAGATGCGGGTATTCCACCGTTTGCCCAAGCTGCGAATACACCAATAACGAAGTCCTTGCGTGATCAAAAACAGGCTGAACGGAATTGCCCACCAAGAGGGCAGAACCATAGCGCTGCCTTTTCCCACCACTTCGAAAAGGAGCGAGAGAAAAAAGAGAAAATGAAGAAGGACGATGTATTTGTAATGACGCGCCCCAACTTCGTAGCCCCCTTTTGAGCGGATATAGCGAGCATTCCTCACAGCAATGAGAAGTTCGACCAGTCGCTGCAACACGACTCCAGCTATGACAAATCCAAAAAAGAGCAACATGACTATCTCGCCTCCAGAAGTAAGAGCTCGGAGCTAAACCCAGGTCCAAGCGCAGCGACCAATCCGCGATCTCCTGGCTTCCACGCCTTCTCCATGCTTTTTTCCAGGACGAACAGAACCGTAGGGGAGGACATGTTTCCAAAATTGGTTAGGACATCTTCAGAAAACCGAGTGGCTTCTGTGCCAATGCCCAAGGACCGCTGATAAGCCGTTAGTACCTTGGCGCCACCTGGATGAAAAATGAAATGTCGTAGATGGTCAATAGACATCCCATGCGGTGACAAAAAGCTCTCCACGTTTTCTCGCATGGAAGAACGAATGAGAGTAGGGATGTCACGAGAGAAAATGACTTTTAATCCTGGATCGGTTAATTCCCATCCCATGACATCTACCGTGTCCGGCCATGTTGTCGTTCGCGCATCACAGAATTGAACCTTAGGTGTGTCCGAAGAGGACGACACTTGATCTCCTTCTATTAAAACGGCTGCAGCTCCATCCCCAAAGAGGCAAGTTGCGACCAAATTGCTTTTGGACAAATCCTGTCGGATGAAGGTCAAGCCGCACAGCTCTACGCTCACAAGCAATACTCGCCGGGAGGGATAAGCCTGGGTGTACTCGCATGCACGCGACAATCCCATCGCTCCACCAGCACAGCCGAGGCCCCACAACGGGACACGGGTTGCTTGGGAACGGAGTCCTAAACGATGGAGCAAGCGGGAATCAAGGCTTGGGGTCGCAATGCCAGTGCTTGATACAAACATCAGACAATCGATGGATGACGGATCGACCCCAGCTTTCGTCAAACACTTTCGGGCTGCTTCTTCTGCCAAGGCTTCCGCATGTTCGATATACAATTGATTTTTCTCTGCAAACGGGCGGTCCTCCAAAAACCAATCCATTGGCATACTAAAATATCGCTTCTGAATGTGACTATGTGCAAATACGTGTAACAAACGGTCTATATCGGGAAAAGCATCTTGAAAAAATAGGCGTGCCAGCTTCATGGAATCCTCTTGTGTAATCTCGTGGGAAGGTACTGCTGTAGCTACTGCTTCTATACGGGGCACCCATTTATTCACTCCCGTCTTTTTTAATTAGCCCTTAGCTTATCCCTTCCAATTGGTTCCAATTCATGCAGCACCATGTGCGAAGGCCGCAGGCTGATTGTCAGGATTTTTCCATAATTCGTTTGAATGAATAAGTGGCAGTTTCGTGGATTTGCTTGAACTTATAAAAAAAGATAGGTAAAATATTCCTGATTATATGAAAAAAGACCTACTGTAGATTTCGATAGATAGGTCTAATGTATGAATGAAAAGAGGGGAACATCGGATAGATCGGGGGTAGTGTACTTTGGGCTCACGCTGGATTAGCTTGGGTGTGTCCTGTGGAATCATTTCGGTTTGGCTGATCGGATACGGATTGCCGACGGATGAGAGTATGGTTGTTTTTCTTTTTCTTGTGGCTGTCATTCAGACGCTTGCTGCCTATCGTATAGGGAAATATATAGATCAGCTGCGGCAGATGGCTTATCACGATTCACTCACAGGCGTTCTCGTCAATCGCAGATTTTTGGACAAGTTGGTCGAAGAAGTAGAGTTAGCAAAAAGCAATCATCAATCTGTTACGTTATTGTTTATTGATTTGGACAATTTCAAAATATTCAATGATTCATTTGGCCATATGGAAGGCGACAGACTCCTGTGCCAATTTGCAAGAATCTTGCAAGCAAGTGTACGGAAACAAGACATTGTTGGAAGGTGGGGCGGGGAAGAATTCGTCGTTTTGTTAACGCAGACAGACACAAGAAGAGCACTGGCAATCGGGGAACGAATTCAAAATCAAGTGCGAGACGCACTTTCAGGTGTCACTGTCAGCATCGGAGTAGCCTCGTACCCACACCATGCCGCAACAGCGGAAGACTTAGCGAAAAAAGCAGATATGCTTATGTATGAAGCGAAAAAAAGGAAAGATTGCATGATGGTCGCATCGAATGAAATGATAAATATTGGCAAGGCTAACACTCGTCCTCTCACTTGACACGAGTGTTTTTTTTTATTGTAAAGAGCATTTACAAAAACTTAATAATTCCTTAAAGAAAAATATACACATTTGACCTTGATTTTAAATTTACGGAAACAATAACATTCGATATAATCTTGTAGGTGCCATTTATTCAAAGGAGTGAAGAAGTCCCGTATGTTGAAATCAAACAAGTATATCTTCTTTGATCTGTTCGAACAGCAGATTGCCACGGTACACAAAGGAACTCATCTTTTCTATGAAATGATAGGAAACTATCAAGATTTAGAAACAAAGGTTAAGGCAATCAAGGCTGTCGAGAAAGAAGGAGACGAAATCGTTCGTCGCATCATGAACGAGTTGAACTCTACTTTTATCACTCCGCTTGAGCGTGAAGACATTCACCAGCTCGCTCATACGATGGACTCGATGATCGACTACATTGACGGTGTCGCTGATCGTATGTATCTGTACCAAGTGACTCAACCAGATCCACGTGTATTGGCACAAGCCAATATTTTGGTAAAATGCTCGGCTAAGCTGATCGAGCTGATTCGCACACTGCGCAAGCTGGATCATAAAGTCGTTACACAAATCGCTGGGGAAATCAAAGATTTGGAGCATGAATCTGACTCCAACTACCGCAAAATGGTATCTGATTTGTTGAATTCTCCTGATACCAACCCAATGGAAGCGATCAAACTCAAAGAGATTTACGATAAGCTCGAAGACTGTGCTGACTTCGCGGAGGACGTATCCAACCTGGTAGAAGGGATCGTGTTAAAGAATGCCTGATCTTTCGCCAGAGGTGATTATTCTCGTACTCGTCGTCATCATGGCGCTAGCATTTGACTTTATCAATGGGTTTCATGATACGGCGAACGCGATTGCTACTTCTGTTTCTACACGCGCATTAAGTCCGAGAACCGCGATTATTATTGCATCCCTGTGTAACTTGATTGGTGCACTCTCGTATACGGGGGTAGCGAAGACAATCGGGGGAAGCATTACCGATCCATTCAAGCTGGAAAATGGATTGGTCGTCGTTTTGGCGGCGTTGACATCTGCGATTTTGTGGAACCTAATCACCTGGTGGTTCGGAATTCCTAGCTCGTCCTCGCACGCGATTATCGGAGGCGTTGCAGGTGCCGCTTTTGGTGCCGCAGGAAGTGGTGCTATTAACTGGTCAGGTTTCATTAGCATTATCCAGGCGTTGATCATATCACCGCTTGTTGCCTTTGCTGTTGGTTTTGTGGTGATCAAGCTTGTGTCTTGGTTTGTTCGTAACTCTGCGTATCACAAAACCAATAAAGGTTTCCGTTCGATGCAAGTATTGTCAGCTTCTTGGCAGGCATTTAGCCATGGAGCCAACGACGCGCAAAAAACAATGGGCGTAATCACCCTTGCTCTGATTTCTGGAGGATTCTTGGTACAAGCACCGGGCGAATTCGTTATTCCACTGTGGGTAAAACTTTCAGCTGCTCTTGCAATGGCATTAGGAACAGCCTTTGGTGGATGGCGGATCATCAAGACCTTGGGTGGTAAGATTATGAAAATCAAGCCAATTTCCGGTTTTTCAGCAGACCTGTCTTCTGCCTTGATTATCACAATCTTTACAGCTTTGAAACTGCCAGTGAGCACAACACATGTGATCACATCCGCCATCTTGGGGGTTGGGGCATCGCAAAAGCTGAACGCTGTAAAATGGGGCCTAGCTGGCCGAATATTGGTCACATGGGTTATTACTCTTCCGATTACCGGACTTTTGGCTGCTGCATGCTACGTCGTGTTTGACGTATTCCTGTAGAGCTACATCTTTATCCAACAGACAACAGACACCTTTCCGTTGTAAAGTACGCGGGAAGGTGTCTTTTTCATGAACTTGATCCCGTTAAACGCTCCCATAAGCCCGGCTTGGGTTTAATTTGCACGAGGCGTACGGCAGAGAATGGGATATAGTCAAGCGAGCCATCCCGTTCTTCAATTAATATGCCATTTGGGCTGTAATCATACAATTTGCCTTCGGCATACGCGGATAATCCTTGACCGATCCTATCAGGAGCAAAATGAATACGTACATAGCGATCGAGATACTCTTCCAAAATTCCGTCATCCATCCTATTTCCCTCCTTTTTCCTTCTCTCTCCTAGTTATTGCCTGCATTGCGACAATTCAGACAAGGCAAAGAAAAAACCACCCGGTCGGACTGACCTGAGTGGCAATAGATATGGCATATTGACGTTATTCGATCGAGTTTTGGGAATGTCCGGCCTGCTTGCTTTTCCGTGCAAACACGAGCAACAAGATGACACCGGCAGCAATTAAGCACAGGCTGACTAATTGAGCGACACGCAGAGTATCAGCTATCAACAAACTGTCTGTACGCATGCCCTCGATAAAGAAGCGTCCAATCGAATACAGGATCATGTAGCTAAACAAGACCTGTCCATCGAATTTTTTGAATCGGTACAGCATGAGCATAAGAATGGCGAAAACAACAAGGTTCCACATCGATTCATACAAGAATGTAGGGTGGTAATATTGTCCACCGATAAACATTTGTTCGCGGATGAACACAGGGAACTTTTCCATGAACTCAGCAGAGACGGGACCACCATGAGCTTCCTGGTTGATAAAATTTCCCCAACGTCCGATGGCTTGACCCAAAATAACGCTCGGCATAAAAATGTCAGCCAAACGAAGGAACGGCAGTTTATGTTTTCGAATATACCAGGCTCCTGCCAGGACACCACCGATTAAACCACCGTGAATAGCCAAGCCGCCTTGCCAAACTGCGAAAATGTCCAGTGGGTTGTCTTTGTACTGCTGCCATTCAAACGTAACATAATACAATCTTGCACAAACGATGGCTGCTGGAATGATCAGAACCACCATGTTCAAGACGTGATCGGGATCAATGCCAGAACGTTTGGAATTGTAGCGAGCGAGATAAGTACCCAAGAAAAACGCCAGCCCCATTATAATGCCATACCAGTGAATCTTTAAGGGGCCGATTGCAATTGCGATCGGATCAATCATGAATGTGCCTCCTTGCCTCAAAACATCTGTGCCAAGTATAGCACAAATAGGCAGCATGATTCCAACTAACGGCTTACTGAGACTGCAAAAAGCCGAGGATGGCATCAAGAGAGGCCCGTTTTGTCGGGGCAGATATGGAGGAGAATAAATCTCCGAATGTTTCCAGACGTTTGGGTACCGTATAAACGGTGAAATCTGTGGGATGACAATGGGGAACTTCTTCCCACAGGAGTGGCGTTGATACGGTTGCCTGTTCTTTTGCACGGGTTGAATAAGGGGCTGGTAATGTCTTTCCGCGCCAGTGTTGCAAATAGTCAATGTACAGCTTATCTCCCCGATTCTTCACTAAGCGCTCGATGGTTAAAAGGGAGGGATGCTTGCTGACTAAATAGGATGCGATGAAATGCCCGACTTGGCGCGTTTGTTCAAACGTATAGCGGAGCTCGATCGGAACATAGATTTGCAAGCCGCTGGAACCAGATGTCTTGACCCATGAAGGCAGCTGTAATTCATCGAGCAGCTGTTTCAATAAGAGGGCAGACTCTATCACAACAGCAAAGTCATCTGTGGAAGGGTCGAGGTCAAACACGAGCTCTGTCGGAGTCTCATCCTTGGCGAGGTGAAAGGAGACGTGCCATTCCAATGCAGCTTGATTGGCCATCCATACGAGTGTCGCTCGGTCATTGCACAGTACGTAACGTACGTTTTCCCACATATGCGTTTGTATCCAGTCGGGTGCATAGTCAGGGGTGTTCTTTTGATAGAAGTGCTTGTCACCGATTCCGTGAGGGTAGCGAATGACCGTTAAGAGCCGATCCTTGCTATACCGGAGTAGTGGGGCTGCAACAATCAGCAAATAGCGCAAGTAATCTAGCTTGGTTACCTTGGCCTCTGGCCAAAGAGGCTTGTCGGGATTTGTGATGGACAATGTATGATTGTCGATCGTCAGCTCGTACTCTTTTGTTGCAGGACGCAATGATATGTTCACCTTCTTTTGAAACGATATAGGTGTTCCTACTATCTCCCATCCCCGATTCTCTATGTGATGGGAATGGCTCTTTGCATATATTTCCTGCCAATCAACCATAATACGGGTAGCTTTCCATTGGTTGGTGATGAAAATGAAATTCAAGAAGAAAGATAAAATGAAGGAACTGATTGAGACAATGAATGCCTGCAGCTTGATTGAGCTGGAGGGTGTACCGATTTCTCCCAAATTGGAAGAGAACATTGAGCTGTTGAAAAAAATGTTCGCTGATTGCTCTGATTTTGTCATACGAGATTTCTGCCAAAAAAACAGTGTCCGTGCGATTGCTGTCTTCGTCGATGGGCTCATTGATACCAAAGAGGTCAATTCCGCACTGAAATCGTTAATGGTGCTTGAAGACGGCGATGAAGATATAAAAGTGATAGAAGAGTCACGTTTGCCTGTTTCCCAGATGGGAAGAGTAGACGATTATAAAAAGCTACTACAGGCTGTGCTTTCAGGTGATACAGGTATTCTTGTAGAGGGAAATACAGAAGCGCTTACACTCGGCATTCGTGGAGCAGAAAAACGCTCGGTTAATGAACCAGAAGGAGAAGCCGTCGTACGGGGGCCGCGTGAGGGCTTTATCGAAAATATTCGCACGAACACGTCGATGCTGCGGCGCAAATTGCGAACACCTCGATTGAAAATGAAGTCCTTGGTAGTTGGACGTGAGACAAACACCAACCTGGTGGTTGCCTTTCTGGATGGGATAGCTGATCCAGAGATCGTACAGGAGGTCACTGGTCGAATCAGTAAGATCAATTTAGATGCTGTGCTGGAAAGCGGATATATCGAAGAGATGATCGAGGATAACACATACTCGCCTTTCCCTCAGGTTATGTATACGGAGCGCCCAGACACGGTTGCTGCGGCATTGCTGGAGGGGCGTGTCGCGATATTTGTGGATGGGACACCGATGGTTTTAATCGTGCCGGTAACGTTTTGGATGATGATGCAGGCAAGCGAGGATTACTACGAGCGATTTCAAATGGCAACCCTTGTGCGACTGTTGCGTTATGTTTTTCTCATTATCTCGCTCATTACCCCTGCTTTATATGTGGCCATTACGACCTATCACCAGCAGATGCTACCAACCACGCTTCTTTTAAGTATTGCGGCGGCACGCGAGTCTATTCCTTTTCCGGCTATTGTAGAGGCTTTAATCATGGAAATTTCTTTTGAGGCCTTGCGTGAAGCGGGGATTCGTCTCCCGAAAACGGTCGGGCAAGCCGTCAGCATTTTAGGTGCGCTGGTCGTTGGTCAGGCAGCCGTGCAGGCAGGGATTGTTTCTGCCCCTATGGTTATCGTCGTATCGCTCACAGGGATAGCCTCATTTACCGTCCCGCATTTTAATGCAGCGATTTCATTGCGAATGCTGCGCTTTCCGATCATGATAGCCGCTTCAATCCTCGGCATCTATGGGATGCTGGTATTGTTATTGCTAATCCTCGGGCATATGGCCAACCTGCGCTCTTTTGGCGTCCCTTATTTATCGCCGTTAGGACCGATGTCGATCGGCGATCTCAAAGACGTACTGATGAGAGCTCCATGGTCGATGATGGAAAAACGCCCGAGCTTTTTGGGCGTACAAAATGCAAGGCGTATGAATGATGAGTTTGCTAATTCTATTCAGCAAAGAGGAGGGCAATCAGGGGTGACAGGCAACCGTCATCCAAACGAGGAGGGGGAATCGTGAAGACTGTAACCCGCATGTTGGTTGTGGCGGTCTGTATGTTCTTGGTATCTGGCTGTTGGGATCGGCGTGAAGTCAATGATATGGCGATCGTCATTGCAATGGCGATGGATAAGGAAGGTGACGGCAAGTATCGGTTATCGATTCAGGTCCCACTGGTCAGCAGCCTTGGTGCACAGTCAGGAGGTGGTGGGGGGACAAGTGGTGATAAGAGTTATTACGTAGATTCCGCTGTAGGCAGGACAATTCGGGAAGCGAATGGATTTATCCAATCAAGAATGTCTCGGCAAATTTACTATTCCCATCACAGGATGATCGTTATAGGCGAAGAACTGGCGAAGGACGGAATGTCGGATGTGCTGGATATTGTCACACGTTTTCCCGAAAACCGATTGACAGCTTATATTGTCATGACGAAAGGCAAAGGAATTGAATTATTAACCGCACAGCCGCAATTTGAACGTTTTTCAGGTGAAGCGATGCGTGAGCTGGTAAAGATGGGGGGCATTTCGGTAACGCTGAAGGATGTGGCCCAAATGCTCAGTACTCCAGGGCTTGATGCCATTTTACCCGTTCTGGCAGCAGTGGATTCCCATCCGAAAGGGAAGTCAAAAGAAGTCGAGGCGACGGGGGTAGGTCTATTTCGGAACGACAAGCTCGTTGCCATCATTAAACCGAGAGAACTGCTTGGTTTGCGCTTGTTCCAACGCGATTTTACACCGTTTTCGTTTATCCTTCCCCTTAACAAGAAAGAACGGCTTACGATTAGTCTTTCGAAAGGAAGGGCGAAAATCAAGCCCGAGATCAGGAAAGGCCGCATTCATTACAAAATTGACCTCTATGCTTCTGCCGTAGTGGTAGAAAATATGTCAAACCTCGATCTCGAGAAAGAGAAAAATATCAGAATGCTGCAAGCGAAGCTCGACGAACAAATCAATAGCGGTGTGAAACACATGATGCAAACGATCCAACATTATCGATCAGACTTCATTGGGTTAGGAATTGCATTATCAAGGAATTATCCGCGAGAGTGGCGAGAGCGATATCGGAACAGGTGGAATGAAGAGCTTCCGAAAATCACTTATGAAATCCGAACCAAAGTGAACATGGCCAATATCGGACAGACAACGAAAAATATTACCCAAGGTGAAGATAATCATGAATAGAATATTTTTGGTCTTTTTTGTCCTCATGCTGATTCTTTCCTTTGGAGAATTCATCCTGAAGCGAAAAGGCATGGATGGAAGACAGCAGGGAGTCATTGTTATTTTCTACACCCTCACCATTGTTTGTCTGATCGCCTTGCAATTCCAGTATTATCAAGTGCTCCCCACGAGTCGTATCATGAACATGTTCTCTCCCTATGTGAAGCGATGGGTGGAACAGTTTATATAAGGAGGCCCAAGTATGATTCACAAGCAAGTTGTCAATCATCGACAAATTGCCTGGCTGGTCGGTAGTGTCTTGATGACAGGAATGATGATCAGTTTATTGCGATCTATTGTGCAGGTAGCAAGGATGGATGCTTGGTTCTCACAAATTTTACCGATTTTCTATGCATTTTTGATCGCTTACGTTTTGAGTGGACTGGTTGAGGCGTACCCGGGGAAAAACATCTTTGAAATCGTTTTTATTATTGGTGGAAAGTGGATTGGTGGAACGATCAATCTGCTCATTTTGTTTTATATTTGGATCATCTTGGCGCTCGATATCAAAGTGGCTGCTGATTTTTTACATATCTCGTTATTGCCAACCACACCAATGGAAATCATTCTACTCGTTTTCGTCCTGTTGTTGATGTACTATGGCAAAACGAGTCTTGAGGTGGCGGCACGGGTAAATGAGTTTTACTTTCCACTCTTTTTCATCATGTGGATATCGCTATATTTCCTGCTGATGAATGAATACAACGTAGAGCGTTTGGAGCCAATCCTGACGAGTAGCTTGGACCGGATTGTAATCAGTAATTTGTTTCCGTTGGGTGTATATGGGGATATTTTTTTGTTTGGGGCATTCTTACATGCCATTGTAGAGCCACGACTCTTTCATGCTGCGATGAAGCACGGGATCATCATCGTTGGCTTTATGACGACAATTTTGTTGCTCGTCTTGCTTGGAGTGTTGGGCTTCGTTATCGTCGGTCGACTGAATTTCCCCATCCATATTCTCGTCCAGCAAATCCACGTTACAGATTTTTTGGACAGGGTCGAGATAATCCTGTTTAGTGTGTGGTTCCCTGCTTTTACAACCAAGGTCACTGTCACTTACCTGGCATTTTTAGTGGGGGTTGGATCGTTTGGGGGACAGCGGCATTATAATACATTCAATGCTCCATGCGGATGGTTTATGGCTGTATCGTCCATACTCGGGTTTCCAAATGTCGTACAAAATGATCAGTTTATTAGTTATAGCTTGCCGATGATCGTGCTCGGCTTCCAATTGCCGTTGGCGCTCTTTTTGCTTATTCATGTGAGAAGAAAGAATAAAGGAAGAGAGCAAAGCCTCATTCCCGAAGGAACGAAGCTTTATCGATTTTACAGGTCGATGGTGTGGGGCACGACAGTCTGTTTGATTGGTTGCGTAATAGTCATTTTGATTGGGGACTTTTTAAAAGATAAATCAGCGATAGGTGGGATTGTGACAGCTCTCGTGTACATTGCCCTCTTACTGACAGCGCTGTTTACGAGCTACGGGGAAATGCAGGCTCTTAATCATGGTAAGCAAAGGCTCGGGAAAGCAAAACAGGCAGGAACGTTTCGACAATAGCAAAAGGCATCTTCTGTTGGACAAAGGGCTGGATTCTCTCCGTGAAAGCTCCCAGCCTTCATACACCTTTAACATTCAACTTTTTTCTGTCTTTCATCTATCTAAAAATCTCAATACACGTCCATTAACGTATTCTGGTTGTTCCATCGACAAAACGTGGCCAGCATTTTTTACGATTTCCGCTTCTATACCGGGAACAAAAGTCGAAGCACGATGTAATGCGGATTGCGGGTCATAAATGACTTCGTGCTCGCTAAGCAATAAGAGAATCGGAATTTTTACTGATTTTAATTCGTCGTCAGTGAAAACATACGGGAATCCATCAGCTTTCGGTTTTGGATTTCGTAATTCATCCTCCCACATAACTCCGGTATGAAACTGCTTTGCAAAGTTTGGGTGTAACACGTAACGATCGCCCATCATCCACTTTAAAAAATTCTCAACACCATCAGGCAGAGCAAGGCCAAGTGCATATTTGTAGAAATCTGGATGAAATGGTACGAATGTTTCAGCAGGACTAAGTAAAACTGCCTTTTCCACTCTCTCGACTGCACGTAAAACAAAATTCATAACATGAAGCCCACCAAGCGAAAGTCCAACCATATTCGCCTTTTTGATACCCAGATTGTCAAACACATCGAGAAGCCATTCGGCGTAACCCGCTCTCGTACCGTTTACATCCTCAGGAACACTTTTGTTTTTATCGCCCATGATATCAATGGCATATGTCCGGTATTTGCGGCTCCAATCAGCAATATTTGGATACCACATGGTGGAACTAAACAAGGCTCCGTGTAGCAATACGAGTGGTGGTGCATCCTTTGGTCCACTTGCAATGATATGCGTTTGTCCGAAACGGGTAGATACATAAAATGCTTCGTAGGGAACTGGCCAAAGAGTAAGGCTTTCTTCATAGGTTTGATAATAGTGAATGCCACTGTCATTTGGTGATGAAATGAACGATGCATGGTTAGACATACAATGCTTCCTCCCAATCCTGTTTATATTGATGTGAAAAAACATGAGGGAATCTGGAATTTGAATGATACAGTAATTAAATTTAATATAATACAGATTATAAAACTCGTCAATAATCAATAAAATAAGGAGTTTTATTGATTGTTACAGCATTGAAAATTGGGTATAACAGAATGGTTTCCCTGGTAATTAGGGCATGGCATTATTTTGGATTGTAACTATTTTTCAAGAATGAAACTGGGTATATCGTGGGAACTCCAGATACTACAGCGACTAATCGACCCGGAGTTTTTGCATAGTGGGTTAATTTCTGAAATCAAATTTGGTATGAAGAACAACAAATACTCCCATAAAGAGGAGTATAAGAGTAATACTACACCCTTTTCAGAGGTGAAAAATGAATCCAATTATACCTATGGAGCCAATTAGCTGTGAGGTAATACCCCAAGGGGACGACTGGATGGCCCAAGTTAAATGGGATGGAGTTCGAATCCTAACTTACTTTGATGGTCAGGAAACTCGTTTATACAATCGGAGAATAAATGAGAGGACTCACCAATACCCAGAGTTAGCTGAGATACAGACATATTGCAATGCTCGCTCGGTGATCTTAGATGGAGAAGTGATTGCACTAGGAGCTGACGGAAAACCGTCATTTCATGAAGTGATGCGACGGGATGGGATTAGACGATTGGAGAAAGTCAGCCAGGCACAGAAGGCTGTCCCCATTACCTACATGATATTTGATGTCCTATTTACAAATAATGAGTGGATAAACGATCTTACATTGAGAGAGCGTCTCAACTTACTATCAGAAATTATTATTCCAAACGAGCGTGTACAATTGGTTACCGGTCATGATGATGGAAAGGCTATGTATGAAGTCATCAAGCAGCACGGTATGGAAGGCATTGTTGTGAAGAATCTAAACAGCAAATACGTCATTGGTGGGAAAGAGAAGCAGTGGCAAAAGAAAAAATACTATCGGGACACCATAGCAGTCGTTGGGGGAGTTACACTGCGTGATAACGTTGTGAATTCTCTCTTGTTAGGGCTGTATGATCCAGAAGGGCGCTTATTTTATATAGGCCACGCAGGAACAGGTAAATTAACTCGAAATGACTGGATGGCCCTGACGGAAAAGATTGTACCCTTGATACAAAATGATAGGCCCTTTGTAAATACCCCAGCAAGGTTCAAGGGGGCTGTGTGGCTGAGACCAAGTGTCACGGTTAAGGTACAATTTGCGGAATGGACAGAAGGCTATACGTTACGACAACCGAGTATTCAAGCAGTTGTTGATATACCTGTTGATTACTGTGTCTTGGAGTAGATTCTCATGGTGCAACAAAATGAAACATAAAAAAACATCCCTTATCTTAAAGTGTGGGATGTTTTTCTGCGAAACTATCCTTTGATTCCGAAAGTTGGAAATTCACCGGGCGATCATTCGGTGTGAGTGGATGAATACTTGTTGGAATTTTACGAAACTTTTTTATTGATTAAGTATTGAATTCGAGCTATACTACTCTGTATAAAGTAACTGATCGGTTTAACGGATTTGGGCTGTATCTGGTTGAGCTGTTTCCTCCTTCCGTGGTACGTCCACCACACCTCATGGGAAGGGAGCTGCTCTCTGATATGGCCCTCTTTGCGTCTCTTGCTCCAGTTGGGAATGTTAGTTGTTCACTTTCCTTAATCCTTTTTTCATTGATATACGATTAGAGACTTGTTTATAATGACTGTGCGAACTCATTTACGAAAGAAGGAATTGACTTGCCGTTTCTTCGGTTTAAAGGCTTTGCGAAGCAAGACATAGAGCCCATATCTCAGATTCTTATAGAAGAGTTTTCCAAAAATGCTGAAGTCGCTCAGGAAAAGGTGAAATTGGAGCTGCTTCAGGTAGAGCAACTAACAAACAGTCCTTTGTCTGTAGAGATCATGATGTTCCCCCGCGAACAAAAGCAACATGATGCGATTGCAAGCGCCGTACACGGCATTTTGAAGAAGCAAGGCTTTTTGCATGTCCATATTTTCTTCATCCTGCTATCGCCTACTCTCTATTATAAGGAAGGACTTCCGTTGCAGGTCGGGATAGCGAAATAAGCACGAAAAAAGGTCGAGATCCTCCAGAAAGGATTTCGACCTTTTTCTATTAATAATAGAGGCTTTCGGTTTGCAGGCACTTGGCGCATGTTCGCGTTAGTGGAGTTTCGATATAGACGTGGCTGCAGTCTTGTTGAATGAGCCGCAATTGTTTTTTCGATTGCTCTAGCTCAGCCTCTAGTCGAATGATCTTTTCGCGTAAACGACTGGCTTCCTCCATAGGCATCCCCCTTGATTACGACTGGTACAAACGGCTTCCTTGTTCGCGGAATTCACGCGATTTTTCCTGCATCCCTGCAAGAATGGCGGGATCTTGGGCAGATCCTTGTTCATTAGCAATGTGACGAATGTCGTGCGATATTTTCATGCTACAAAATTTAGGCCCGCACATGGAACAAAAATGGGCGGATTTGGCGGCTTCTGCTGGCAACGTTTCATCGTGATATTCGCGGGCGCGCTCTGGGTCCAAGGACAAATTGAATTGATCGTTCCAGCGAAAATCAAAACGAGCTTTGGATAAGGCGTCGTCTCGCTGTTTTGCCCGCGGATGTCCTTTTGCGAGATCAGCGGCATGCGCTGCGATTTTGTATGCGATTAAACCGTTGCGGACATCCTCTTTATTAGGAAGGCCGAGATGCTCCTTGGGCGTCACGTAGCAGAGCATCGCTGTTCCGAACCATCCAATCATGGCAGCGCCAATCGCTGAGGTAATATGGTCATAGCCGGGAGCAATGTCTGTCGTGAGCGGTCCAAGTGTATAAAAAGGGGCTTCATGACAAATGGATAACTGTTTATCCATATTTTCGCGAATAAGATGCATAGGGACGTGACCGGGGCCTTCAATCATGACCTGTACGTCGTGTTCCCACGCAATTTTTGTAAGTTCTCCCAAAGTTTCAAGCTCCGCGAACTGTGCCTCGTCATTCGCATCCGCAATAGAGCCAGGACGCAGTCCATCCCCGAGGGATACACAAATGTCATAGGCCTTCAGGATTTCGCAAATTTCAGTGAAATGCGTATACAAAAAGTTTTCCTCATGATGGGCCAGGCACCATGCGGCCAAAATGGACCCACCGCGAGAGACGATGCCGGTAACACGGTTCGCTGTCATGGGGATGTAGCGCAAAAGAACGCCAGCATGAATCGTGAAGTAATCGACGCCTTGTTCCGCCTGCTCAATCAAGGTGTCTCGGTAAACCTCCCATGTCAAATCCTCGGCTTTCCCATTAACTTTTTCAAGTGCTTGATAAATCGGGACAGTACCGACTGGAACGGGGCTGTTGCGGATAATCCACTCCCGCGTGGTATGTATATGTTTTCCCGTCGAGAGGTCCATAATGGTGTCGGCACCCCAACGAACAGACCAAATCATTTTTTCGACCTCTTCTTCCATCGAAGAGCTGACGGCTGACGTTCCGATGTTGGCATTGATTTTGACATGAAAATTGCGGCCAATGATCATCGGCTCGCTTTCCGGATGATTGACGTTAGAAGGAAGGATCGCACGTCCAGCGGCGATTTCTGCCCGTACAAATTCAGGGGAGACACCCTCACGAATAGCAACGTATTCCATTTCCGGTGTGATGATATTTTTTCGGGCATAATGAAGCTGGGTAACATTTTTCCCTGGCTTTGCCCGTTTTGGTTTGTAGTCCTCTCGAGGGAAAGTGGGAAGGGTGGTAGCCTTTTCTTCGTTTCGGATGCCGTCGTCGACTAGTTGTGGTTCGCGACCGACATACGTTTCCGCATCATTTCGCTCATCGATCCACTGATGGCGAACGGAGGGCAGTCCTGCTTGAATGTCAGGAACGTAACCCGTTGCGGTATACTCGCCACTCGTATCGTACACGCGAAGAGGAGGATTGGGTGTGGAGCCAGACAATCCTTCGGTAGGATGAAGGGAAATCTCGCGCATTGGGACACGGATGTCCGCACGACTACCTGTTTCGTATACTTTGCGACTACCTGGAAAAGATGACACCAATGACATAAAAAAACCTCCTTGTTTTGGTTGCACGAAAGTGAGAACCGTTAGGGAGGCGAAAGAAACTTCCGCGAAAAAGCGCCGCATAAACAACATGCGACGCCAACGCGAGAGTAGAGAAGAAACGGGTATCCTAAAGATACGCGCATCTTTTCGTGTCGTATATGACATTCCTCCGCTGGCATTACCCAGTTCAGGTTCAACGGTCGATGGCACAGTACCATCCTCTCAGCCTGGTGAATCCCAAGCTCCCGTGCTTTTTTATTTTGGATTGCAAGAATAGGATAACGGGAAGTCCATCTAATTTCAAGGGAAATTTTCCAGCAGGAAATTGCAGGTGTGCAACACATTTTCCTCCTCCCTATTCTCGTGAACCGGACTAAAACTGTTTCTGTAGACCCACATGATTCCGATCTGTTACGATGAAGTTCGAAAAAAAGCAACTGCTTCCAGCGCTTTGATTTTCCTCGTTGTCGAAGCAGGATGGAGAAGTATTTTGAGGTGATGAGGTATGGATGTTTATTCGGATCTAAAACAAGGAGAACGTGGAGCGTGGGTGAGTATTTTCGCCTACATTTTCTGCTCTGTACTAAAAATAGGAGTTGCGTATGTCACTGCATCAGAAGCTTTAATGGCCGACGGTCTTAACAACTCAACAGATGTTGTCGCATCGATTGCTGTTTTGATCGGGCTGCGTATCGCAAGGAAACCACCTGATAAAGATCACCCGTATGGCCATTTCCGGGCCGAGACGATCTCAGCACTTGTCGCATCATTTATTATGCTATTTGTTGGAGTTCAGGTCATTACGAATGCTGTACCATCCTTATTTGACCCAAAACATTCGGCTCCTGACCTGTTGGCAGGGTGGACAGCACTTGCGACCGCCGTCATTATGCTTTTCGTCTATCGCTACAATAAAAAACTCGCCATCAAAACAAACAGCCAAGCACTAGATGCAGCAGCCGCTGACAACCGTTCAGACGCATTCGTCAGTATCGGGACGTTTATCGGGGTGGCTGGCGCACAGTTTCAATTGAATTGGCTGGATCCGTTAGCTGCTTTTGTTGTTGGTCTCATCATTTTGAAGACTGCGTGGGATATTTTCAGGGAAGCAACCCACCGTTTGACAGATGGCTTTGACGAAAGCGAACTCGCGGACCTGAGGGCTACAATTTCCTCGATTTCGGGGGTGAGGGATATTAGTGACATCAAAGCCCGCTACCATGGAAGCAGCGTGCTGGTTGATGTTGTGATCCATGTAGATCCAGGTCTGAATGTGGTGGAGAGTCACACCATCACCGAAAAAATTGAAGAACAGATGCGCAAGATTCACCGTATTAACGCCGTTCATATCCATATTGAACCGTGTAGAAAAATGGCGCCTAGTTAGATTCCGTCATGGGAATACCAAAAAACCTGTCCAGTGTGGGCAGGTTTTTTTGCTGTGTGTAGCTAACCAGTAGTAGCCTTCTTTTTGCGGAGTGTTTTGGTTGTAGAAGTAGTCGTAGTCTTTTTGGGACTGGCTGGCGCCGCCTTTTTCGCTGCCTGCTCTTTTTCGGACGAGGAGGCAGCGGTGGTGCGTTTTCGCGCAGGCTTTGACGGAGTTGGTTCTGGCTCGATTTTGATGGGCATAGCGGCTTGACCAGCTGTAGATTCCAAGCTTTCTTTTAGGGCCTGCATGAGATCGATAACATTGGTTCTTGCCACTGTAGGGGCAGTGGCGATCTCCTGACCCTCCAATTTTTTCTCAATCAGTTTTTGCAGATCGGATCGATATTCATCCGTATATTTTGCTGGATCAAAAGGGATTGTCATATTGCTAATGAGCTCAGTTGCCATCTTCAGTTCGTTTTCGGCCAACGGTACAGCGGCTTCAGGCAAGGCAGGCACTTGACTAACGGGACGTACCTCATCTGGATAAAAGATCGTCTCCAGCATGATGCAATGTTCATACAGTCGGATAACGGCCAGGCTTTGCCGATTGCGCATCGTCACCTGTGCAACGCCGATTTTTCCTGTCTGTTCCATAGCGGATCGCAGCAAGGCGTATGCTTTTTCGCCAGTGTCCTGTGGAGATAGGAAATAGCTCTTATGAAAATAAACGGGATCGATCTCTGACAAGTCTACGAAGTCGATAATTTCAATGGCTCTACGTGTTTCTGGGGTAATGGCTTCCAGATCGTCATCGTCGATCATGACAAAATGTCCTTTTTCGTATTCGAAGCCACGGACGATTTCGCTCGTATCGACCTCTCGTTGACAGTGCGGGCACATTTTCGTGTACTTAATCGGGGTATTGCACTCTTTATGCAGTTGACGAAAGCGAATATCGCGCTCTTCCGTTGCAGTAAACATGCGAACAGGTATATTGACGAGGCCGAAGCTGATTGAGCCCTTCCACACCGTATGCATGCGGATACCTCCTTCACAGTTATTTTTGTATAGTATCTGTATCCGCTTAAAAGAAGTGCCGAGGGAATTGAAGGTGGAAAAGTAAAAAGCCAGCCGATTCGATGCGGCTGGCTATTGTATGCAGCTACTGTCCATGTTTGACGATGTCCGATTGATCTGCACGCGATTGCATGTCACGCGCCAGCTCGACGTCTTTGCCTGTGCGGTCTGCAATGGACTGGGCTTTGGACGCCTTCAGCTTTTGTGCGGATGGTCGCTTTTCTGCCATGAATGACTCACTCCTTTCAGGCAAGCTACAGGAAGAAGGTGTTGCAGGTACATGTAGTATGCGCTGGACACAAAAAAATACCCCATCGTCAAATGACGAGGGGCGACCGTTCAACTCCTCCCGGTGAAGGGAGCGATGGCACGAAATGCTCCTATCAGACACGTCGTGCGCCTAAGTGAACAGCCTTTCAATTATGGGAGAGGAGAAACCGGAGGAAGAGCTTATGGGGAAACGTAAGTCTTCTCCGCGGTTGTCAGCGACACCGTTGCGTCGCTATTCAACATCTTTTCCAATCGAATGGGGTAATATACCTTTCTTGCGCATAAATTTTTCCAGTTGCTAATTTTACGGGTGTAGGCAGTTGTGATAGTATGATATCATTCTCAGTCTTAGAAAATCGCGTCTTAAAACATACATATTAGGAAAGCAGACAGGTGAAATGAGTATGCGAGTCATCGCTGGAGAACACAGAGGAAGACGGTTGGCAGCAGTCCCAGGCAAAGGAACGAGACCGACAACCGATAAAGTCAAAGAATCGATTTTTAATATGATTGGCCCTTATTTCGATGGCGGATGGGCATTGGACCTATACGCAGGAACAGGTGGTCTCGGGATCGAGGCGTTGAGTAGGGGCGCGGATCGAGCTGTTTTCGTGGAGCGAGATCAAAAAGCATTTGCCGTGGTAAAGCAAAACGTCAGCACTTGTAGGCTAGATGATTATGCCGAGCTATATCGAATGGATGCGGAGCGCGCCATTCGCACACTGAGTACCCGCAATCAAAAATTTGACCTCGTCTTTTTGGACCCGCCATACGCCCAGCAAAAGATCGTAGAAGAAATTGAGATGTTGCAGGAGCTGGGAATGCTGGCGGACGGAGCGTGGATCGTGGCTGAGCATGATATCGCAGACTCCTTTCCGGATGCGATTGGTCATTGTGTGAAGGATCGAGCGGCGAAGTATGGGGATACGGCCGTTACCGTGTATTATTACGATTTGGAGCCACACGTCTAACTTTTCAATCAAGGTGCAAAAAGAGCACTAAGGGAGGATAACCCGCTATGGCAATTGCCGTATGTTCAGGAAGCTTTGACCCTGTTACTTATGGGCATCTCGACATTATTGCGCGGGGTGCCAACGTTTTTGATAAGGTCATTGTGGCCGTCTTGATCAATTCCAAGAAAAACTCATTGTTCAGCGTAGAAGAGCGTGTCGAATTGCTTCGTCAGGCAACGGCTGATATGAAGAATGTAGAAGTGGACTCTTTTGACGGCTTGTTAATTGACTATATGAACAAAAAGGGCGCACAGGTGATCATTCGTGGCCTTCGTGCTGTTTCTGATTTTGAATATGAGATGCAAGTCGCCTCGATAAATAAAAAGCTAGACGAAAATATTGAAACGTTTTTCATGATGACGAACAATCAATATTCATACTTGAGCTCAAGTATTGTAAAGGAAGTTGCGAAGTACAAGGCGAGTGTCGCCGATTTAGTGCCGCCGATCGTAGAAGAGGCACTGAAGCGAAAAATGGCCGAGTAGATTATCGCGTCTTGCTGCGGTTCATGTGCGAAAGAGTCAGGCTGGTACACAACAGAATCGCACCGACGCCGATGGCGAGTCCCCCTGATAATAGTAAGGTCTCCCACCAACTCGTCGCAGGAATCTCAGCTTTCGCATGCACAAATACAGGGACGGCTTTCTCCACGAACCAGGAACTCACTGTGGCAAGTGGCCCCCAAAGGACAAAGGTCAAAATCGCAGCTAGCAAAGCATGCAGGGATCTGGCAATCAAGTAAGGGGCGACACGAATATCCGTTTCGCTCAAGATACTTGCGACCTGTGCGTGAACACTCAGACCGCCCCAAGACAATATCGCACTGGCTATGGCCGCTTTCCAGACCATGGAAACATCATTTGGCACAATGCTCGCTGCCTGTGCACCAAGGGTTACTTCGAACAATCCAGCCACGATTGCTTGGGAGAAGGCTGGTGGAAAACCAAAGGGACCGAGAAAAATCGAGAGAAGCGTACTGATGATTTGCGTCAGATGAATGGTGGAAAAAAGTTGGATTAATACCGAGAAAACAATGATGAAGCCACCGATCATAAGCAGTGTATTCAGAGCGGATTGCACGGCTTCTCCCATTAATTTTCCGAACGGACGACGATCGCGGATACGTGCCCGATGCATCGCTTGTAAGGCCCGCAAAGGAAGAGGTAGTGAATTTTTCTCCAATGGGGCTGAAGTAATCGCAAAAGGCGCATGAAAACGATAGATTACGCCCATGAGTACAGCTGACAAATAATGAGTCAGGGCTAGAATGATGCCCATTTGCTCGCTGTGGAAAAAGCCGATTGCCACTGCCCCCATGACGAATAAGGGGTCTCCTGTTGTTGTAAAAGAGACGAGACGTTCACCCTCAGCCTTCGTTACATTGCCTTGCAGACGCAGGCGTGTAGTCAGCTTTGCGGCTACCGGATAGCCGGACGAGAAGCCCATAGCCAGTACGAACCCGCCCGTGCCCGGAACGTTAAACAGTGGGCGCATCAATGGCTCCAGTAACACGCCGACGAAATGGACGACACCCAGACCCATCAACACTTCAGACAGCACAATAAAGGGAAGGGTAGAGGGAAAAACTACTTCCCACCATATCTTTAGACCGCGTACGGCAGCTTCAAAAGATATCTGCGAGTAAGCAATCAACGCAATCACAATGAAAACGGTCGAGATGGCGAGCAACAAGGTAAGTACGGGTGAGTGGCGTGACATGGATTCCTCCTGAATCGAAGAAAAGTAGTAGTACATGTCTACGTGGCAGGCGGAAGAACTATGCGTAAGCTTGGTCGACGAATCGCTCCCAAGTGTGAAAGGTTCAGCGATTTACCACATAGGCTGGTTACAGGGAGGGGTTTTTCCATGCAGACAAAGCGTAAACCAATCGTGGGTGTAGCCTTGGGTTCTGGGGGTGCTCGCGGTTTTGCACATATTGGTGTATTGAATGCGTTAGAAGCACATGGTATCCAGATTGACATGCTGGCTGGCTCCAGTATGGGTAGTCTGATTGGGGCCGTCTATGCCAACGGGATTGAACCGAGCATGATGGGGAAGCTTGCCATGAATTTAAAACGCAAGCATTGGCTCGATTTAACCGTACCCAGCATGGGCTTTGTTACGGGGGAAAAGATCAAGCAATTGATTCGCCTGTTAACGCACGGGAAGCGCTTGGAAGAGCTGAACAAGCCGCTTGCCATTGTCGCGACGGATATCGAAACAGGGGAGCGAGTGGTCTTTCGGGAAGGCCCAATTGATCAAGCGGTGAGAGCAAGCATATCCATTCCAGGCATCTTTGTCCCTGAAAAAGTAGGAGGGCGGCTTTTGGTCGACGGAGGAGTCATTGATCGTGTACCGGTGACAGTATTGCGTGAAATGGGTGCCGATATCGTGATTGCGGTAGATGTCGCCCAATTCGATACGCGGGTGGAGGTCAAAAGTATTTTTGATGTCATCGCCCAAACCATTGATGTCATGGAAAGGGAAATTCTGCGACATCGAATCATTGCGGCAGACATCGTAATCAGGCCGGATGTTGGACACTATAGCAGTATCGCGTACACGGGTGTCCAAGAAATAATCGAGCTAGGCGAACGTGCGGGTACTGAACATATCGAACGCATTCAGGAACGAATTGCAAATTGGGAGGCACAAGAATGAGTGAGGAACAGCTTTATGCCAACAGACGCAGATCTTCAGGAACCAGAGGCTTTAGCTGGATACTTGCCTTGGTTTTTGTCTTGTTGGGTATTTCTTTTTTTGTACCGACGAATTATTACGTGAGTCGTCCGGGTTCAGCGATTGAGCTGGGGCCGATGATTCAAGTGGAAGGCGGCAAGAAGGACGAGACCGGCTCCTTCATGCTAACGACAGTTCGAATGGGCGAAGCGAATTTGCCGTGGTATTGGTATGCAAAAATGGCGCAGGATGTTGAGCTGTTGCCCAAGGAACTGGTTGTCAGCAAGGGCGAGGACAGCGAAGATTTTATCCGTCGAGAACAAGCAGTCATGGACAATTCACAAAAAATTGCGGAGGCAGTCGCATTCCGTCTTGCTGGTTTCGAAGTGAAAATCGAAAAGCAGGGTGTGTGGGTGATGGGTACCTTGGAAGGCTTCCCTGCCCATAAAACGCTGCGAATCGGTGATGTCATTACGTATGTAGACGGGGTCCGCACATCTGAGGCAAAAGATTTGCTGACAGCCCTCTCTGCAAAAAAAGCAGGCGATCAAGTCGAAATTACGTACACAAGAGATGGACAAGAGGCCAAAACGATGTTAACCTTGGAACCACTACCTGAATCCAAGTCAGTTGGAATTGGTGTACGCCCTGACAACAAACAGGAAATCATCATTCCAAAAGAAGTAACCATTGCCTCTCAAGGGATTGGTGGTCCTTCTGCGGGATTGATGATGACGCTGGAGATTTATGACCAGTTAAATACGGAGACGGATTTGACAAAAGGCTATAAAATTGCAGGAACAGGCACGATTTCGTTAGACGGAAAAGTAGGCAGGATCGGTGGCATTAATCAAAAGGTAATCGCAGCGGACAAAGCGGGTGCAGAGATCTTCTTTGCTCCACAGGATACGCCAGATACGAGCTCCAACTACGAGGAGGCGTTAGCAACTGCCAAGCGGATTGGAACGTCAATGAAAGTGGTTCCGATCAAGACGGTAGAAGAAGCGATTACGTACTTGAATGCTCAAAAACCGAAATCTACCTGAGCAAACTAGCTGTCAAGCAAAAATGGTTGACAAAGCTTTGGGCAGGGTCTATAATCATCTTTGTTGTGCATGAGGTGAAATGCTATGAACATTAAGTTAGCAGAGTTAGAGCACCGAAAAGGAGAGCCGTTGCCATTCCAGGTAACTCTGGATGCAGATGAGCTGAAGAAGCGCCATCATGAGATTCGTGGGATTACTCCTGTGACTGCGAGTGGTGAAGCCGTACAGCTGGGCAATCTCTATTACGTAAAAGGAAGCATGAAGGCAGATGTGAATTTTGTCTGCGCAAGATGCTTGAATCCTTTTGTCGATCAGGCAACAGTAGATTTCTCTGAGACATTTGCGCTTGCGGATGATCCGATTCTGCAAGATGATGAGGACAGCGATATCCTTCCTCTGGAAGGCGATGAAATCGAGCTGGACTCACTGCTTCAAGAGGATTTCTTACTGGCTATGCCGACCTTCCCGCTTTGCGAGGAGGATTGTAAAGGTCTGTGCCCGACTTGCGGTGTAAACCGTAATGAAGTGGCATGCAGCTGCAAGAATGAGCGTGTTGACCCGCGATTGGCTGGGTTGGCTGACTTTTTCAAAGACAGCAAATAAGTATTCTTACTGTATTCAAGATGATTCGCCGACCATTCGTGGCAGCGTCTCATTTTTGAAGGATGGCATAAGCATTTTGCCTATACTGTCCACCCAATAGAGCTTCTTAGCATTTGTCAGTTGAAGGAGGTGTAAGGAAGATGGCAGTACCTCAACGGAGAACTTCCAAAACCCGTAAAAGAATGCGTCGTACGCACTTCAAATTAGAGATTCCAGGCATGATCAAATGCGATAATTGCAGCGAATACAAGCTTGCGCATCGTGTTTGCCCAAGCTGCGGTCACTACAAAGGCGTGAAAGTAGCGAAGTAATATTCGCTGCTAAGAAAGCAAGGTGAGAAATCGCCTTGCTTTTTTTGTTCCTTCTTATTGCTTATGATTACTTACAAACACTTATTATCACTTGTAACTTTTGCTTAAATAACTTATAATGAAGCCAAGATAAGGATGGGGTTGAGGCTTCGTGTTTCAAGAGGAGAGGCTCGCTGCAATTCTTGCGTATTTGCAGGAGCACCAGCGTATCAGTGTGCAAGAGGTAGTTGATCAGTTTGGTGTTTCCCGTGACACAGCAAGGCGTGATATTGTCAAGCTGGAGGAGCAGGGACAAATCCTGCGGACCAGGGGAGGAGCGGTACTGCCCAGCCTCAACAAAAAGAACTACTCCCATCAGGAACGAATGCAGCTTGATTTGACAGGAAAGCGCAGTATTGCGGCAGCGGCGGCTCGTCTGATCAAAGACGGCGATTACATGCTGCTTGATGCTTCCACAACTGTTCAGCTCGCAGTGGAATCGTTACAGACCCGCGACCATGTCATCATCACGAATTCATTAGCGACTGCCGCCAGTATGTCCCGAAAAGAAGGCGTTCTTGTCAAGCTACTGGGCGGAGACGTACATGCAGAGGATCAATGTGTGCTCGGTACACGCGTGATTCAAAACCTCGCTGATTTTCATGTCGATAAAGTACTGGTTGGTGCATGCGGTCTTACAAAGGAAGGGCTCATGTCCACGCAGGAGGATCACGGATTTCTGATTAAAGAAATGATCAAGCGTGCCGATCAGGTGATCATACTCACTGACCATACCAAGTTTGGAAAAAGCATGCTGTATCGGGTTGCAGGTTTTGACCAGATCGATATTATCGTGACCGATAAGCTGCCTGAAAAGGAAGTAGCTGAGGCTTTGCACGCCAACGATGTAGAGGTGATTGTAGCTTCCACATGAAGCTATTGATCCATAAAAAAGAGGATAAGTTCTATTTGGCTGGCGTGAATGGGTGACCAGCGTGACAGCAAATGGATTTATCAGGGAGAGTCCTTCAAATGGGAAGGGCTCTTTCTTTTTTCTTGCATTTGTGTACGGCCCCTGCTATTCTAGTAATCCTGACTTTTCCAAGAGGAGGGTTTTATGGTCTATTGGCGGATTATTCGCAAGAGTTATCGTCGGAATCTTCAGTATCGTTTATCGCATGTCGTCAACAATGTCGCAAGCTCGATTTTTGGGCTTGTTTTTATTGCCATTTGGACGGGGGTCCTTTCTGGGAAACAAGTTTACGGACCTTATGATGTCAAAACGATGGGGTTTTACATCGCGATTTGTCAAAGTGTTCTCTGGATGACAACATTTTTGTCCCCAGGTCTGAATGTGCAAATCGCGGTTAGAAGCGGGGCTGTCAGTCTGGATATGATCAAGCCTATTCACTATCTCTGGTACAGGCTCAGCCAGGAGTTTGGGCGACTTCTGTACAACGCTTGTTACCGAAGTGTTCCGATTGGCTTGCTGCTAGGATTAGCGGTAGGCTTCTTTTTTCCTTCCCAGCCGTTTACTTACTTCTGGTTTATCCTCTCGCTTCTGCTAGGAACGTACATAGGCATGCTGCTCTTTTATCTCGCGGGCATTTCTTCCTTCTGGACGACAGAAATTCGCTGGGTACACCTCATCCTTTTGTCATTGATCTTTGGGTTAGGCGGACAAATGATTCCAATAGACTTGATGCCCGGGGTCATTGGAAAAGTAGCGCCTTATTTGCCCTTTTCGGCAATGATTTATTATCCGGTCATGACTTTGCTAGAGCTTGCGCCTCCTTATGGCATGCTTGTACAAGTTGGCTGGGCGCTCGTTTTAACGGCAGTTGCTTTATTGGTGACGAAAATGGCAAGAAGAAAGCTAGAAATTCAAGGAGGATAACCACATGTTTGCCCTCTATCGCAAACTGATTGCGGCCAGCATTCGCTCGCAAATGCAATACAAGATAAATTTTGTCACGAGCGCTGCCACGACCGGAATGATTATGGTGCTTGATTTTATTATTCTCTCTGCGATTTTGTATCGATTTCACGATGTGGTCGGCTGGAATATTTACGAGGTTGGGATGCTTTACGGGATTTCCTCGGCATCTGTCTCCTTGTATCGGCTGTTTGCCCCGGAAATTAACGACTTTGAGAAGTACATCGTACAAGGGGAGCTCGATCAATTGCTCATCCGTCCTGTTTCGCCTTTGCTTCTGCTATTGACACGCAATCTTGATTTGTCGAGAGTGGGAGGGTTGGTACAAGGGGTGTCTGTTTTGGTCATCTCCTTGTCAGGTCTTGCGGCCGAAGGGAAATCGATCATAGGGTTGGTGCTATTCTCACCGGTTGCTATTTTGTCTGGCGGGGTGATTTATTTCTCGATTGGACTTGCTACGGCTGGGGTCGCTTTTTGGACGCATCAGATGAAAGACATGCTGACCTTTACTATTTATGCACCAGCCAATGCTTCCAATTATCCGATCGGGCTATATCCAAACTGGCTCAAATGGCTGTTTTTCTCAGCGATACCGATCGCGTACATGAATTATTTGCCAATGTTGACGCTTTTGGGCAAAGGGGGCGAATGGTTTTATCCATTACTCACCCCGGTAGCAGCAGCGTTTGCTTTTTATTTCGCTCGTATGCTGTGGAATGTCGGGATTCGACACTACCATAGTACTGGGAGCTAAGGAGGGGTAACATGATTGAAGCAAAGCACATCGGAAAATCATTTTTCCTGAATCAAGCCAAAGAGGGGCGCTTTGCTTCTCTACGAACACTCTTTTCTCGTGAACGAAGGGAAGTCAAAGCCGTCCATGATATCTCCTTTTCCATTGGCAGAGGCGAGTTCGTGGGATATATCGGGCCGAATGGCGCAGGAAAATCGACGACGATCAAAATGCTGGCAGGAATTCTTCATCCCAGTCAGGGGGAAATACGAATAGGCGGATATAGTCCACAGCGGGAAAGAATTCAAGTAGCCTCACAGATCGGAGTAGTGTTCGGGCAGCGAACACAGCTGTGGTGGGATTTGCCAGTCAGAGATTCCTTTGAAATTTTGCAAGCGATGTACAAGATTAACGACAACGCATATCGGCGATCGATGGAGGTGTATCAGGAGCTGCTGGACCTCCATGAATTCCTTGATACGCCAGTGCGTAAGTTGTCGTTAGGTCAAAGGATGAGAGCTGATTTAGCTGCGGCACTGCTGCATGATCCGCCTGTCCTGTTTTTAGACGAGCCTACGATTGGGTTGGATGTGGTTGCGAAGACGCGCATCAGAGCATTTCTGAAAGAAGTGAATCAGAGCCAGAAGAAGACCATTCTATTGACGACTCATGATATGGACGATATTGAACAACTCTGCAACCGGATTATCGTGATTAATCATGGCAAAAAGATGATGGATACGAGCTTGGCTGATTTGCGGCAACAGATAGGGCTACCAAGCCTCATACGAATTGAATTTCGACAACCGCCCAAAAAGCTTTACGAGCTAGAAGGAATCGAGCGGATGGAGCTATCAGAGAACGTACTTTCGATCTACTTCGACAAAGGGAAAATTTCTTCGCCGCGAATCCTTGCCGAAGTGGCGGGGTGGGGTGAACCTTTGGACATCCAGATGAAAGAACCGGGGATTGAGGAGATCATTCGTCTCATTTATCGGTAGGGACGGCTACCTAATTTCGTGATCCATACTTGTAATTCCACATCTTCTCCCTTATACTGTGTTTTGGTACCAGGTATTAAAAACAGATCGCAATCATACATAGTACAACTGAATCCTGCTTAAGGGGGTGTTCGGCATCGCCCGCTTGCCAAAAAAAGATCGCCAGTCTCGCTTGGTGCAGTATCTGGCGGATAACCCATTTGCGACGGACGAAGATCTGGCTGAGTTATTTCATGTCAGTATTCAAACCATACGTTTAGACCGACTGGAATTAGGAATACCGGAGCTGCGTGAACGTATCAAGACAGTCGCAGAGAAAAGTCTTGATCCTGTAAAATCATTGGGCATCGATGAAATCATAGGTGAAATGGTTGATTTACAGCTCGATTCACAGGCTATTTCCGTATTGGAAATAAAAGAAGAACACGTTTTCTCCAAAACACAAATTGCCAGAGGGCATTATATATTTGCTCAGGCCAACTCGTTGGCAGTAGCAGTAATTAACGCAGACGTAGCGTTGACAGCTACGGCGAGGATCCGCTTTGTCCGTCCTGTACGAACAGGGGAAAAGCTGGTTGCTAAAGCAGTGGTGAGAAGCCGTAACGGCGACGAATGCAAGGTGCGCGTAGAGACGAAGGTCCAAGGTGAACTGGTCTTTACCGCAACCTTCCGGGTAGTTGAAATGTCGAGCTATCATAACAGCATGGATGAGGAGTAAGGAGGAATCACGGTTGCGAATTGCAGTGGATGCGATGGGCGGCGATCACGCACCGAAGAGTACCGTATTAGGGGCGCTTGCTGCCATCAAGGAAAACCCGGCCATTACAGTTGTATTGGTGGGAGATGAACAGGCTATTCGGAACCATTTGCCGCAGGATATTCCGGCAAACATTGAAATCGTTCCTGCAGCGGAAGTGATTTTGCCAGATGATGAACCGGTTCGAGCTGTTCGGCGTAAGAAAAATTCTTCGCTGGTCGTAGCAGTTGAGATGGCGCGCGAGAAAAAAGTCGACGCGATGATTTCGGCAGGAAATACGGGCGCATTAATGACAGCGGGCTTGCTGTACGCAGGTCGCATGGATGGAATCGAGCGCCCGGCGCTTTGTGCCTATATCCCGAATTCAAAAGGCCGCGTAACACTGACGCTAGACGTCGGAGCCAACATGGATGCCAAGCCACATCAGCTTGTACAATACGCGGTGATGGGGAGCTTGTATGCTGAGAAAGTGTTGGGCTTTGAGCGTCCGACAGTAGGCTTGCTCAATGTCGGGACGGAAGAAGGAAAAGGAAACGAATTGACGAAAGCTGTTTTTCCTCTCCTTCAAGAAGCTGACTTAAATTTTGTAGGAAATGTGGAAGCACGCGATGTTATGCAAGGAGCCTGTGATGTGCTCGTATGCGACGGCTTTGTAGGAAATGTTTTGTTAAAAGCCGTAGAGGGTGCAGCCTCCACTATCTTTTCGCAGTTGAAGCAGGAGTTTACTTCCAGCCTGATTAATAAGCTAGGAGCGGCCATTCTGAAACCTGGATTGGTTCGTTTTAAAAAGAAAATGGATTATGCGGAATACGGTGGTGCTCCCTTGTTGGGATTGAAATCCCCTGTGATCAAGGCTCACGGTTCCTCAAATGAGCGTGCAATGAAAAACGCGATCGTCAGTGCTACGCGGTTTGTTCAGCAGGACGTGAACGAGGTTATCCAGCAATCATTACAGAAAAATACTTTGGGAGAAAGCGAGTGAAGCAGATGAGTGCAAAGCGTTCAGTAGGGATTTTGTCTACAGGCTCTTATACACCGGAGCGGGTATTGACGAACTTTGATCTGGAGAAAATGGTGGAAACCTCTGATGAGTGGATTGTTTCCCGTACTGGAATCAGAGAACGCCGTATTAGCTCACCGGAGCAAGCTTCTTCCGACTTGGCTTACGAGGCTGCCAAAGCTGCTCTCGAAAAAGCAAACATCAGTGCGGAACAGCTGGATATGATCATTGTCGCTACCGTAACACCTGACATGTCGTTCCCGTCTACTGCTTGCTTGTTGCAAGAAAAGCTGGGTGCTACACGCGCCGCTGCAATGGATCTTTCCGCGGCTTGCACAGGCTTTTTGTACGGAATTACAACAGCGACTCAGTTCATCCAAAACGGTTTGTATAAAAAAGTGTTGGTCGTAGGCGTTGAGACCTTGTCCAAAATTACGAATTACAAAGATCGAAATACATGTGTGTTGTTCGGAGACGGTGCGGGTGCGGCTGTTATCGGTGAAGTTACCGAGGGCTACGGCTTCCAGTCCTTTGAGCTCGGCGCAGATGGATCAGGCGGTTCGCTCTTGTGCTTGCCGGCAGGTGGCTCCAGAACGCCTGCATCTGCTGAGTCTGTCGAACAAGGACTGCACTATCTCTACATGGCAGGCGGAGAAGTTTTCAAATTCGCCGTTCGCGTGATGAATTCTGCAACAGAGGCTGTCTTGTCCAAAGCGGGCGTATCGAAGGAAGAGATCGACCTGTTAGTGCCGCATCAGGCAAACAAACGCATTATCGACTCTGCTGTACAGCGTTTCGGTCTGTCTGAGGATAAAGTTGCGATCAACTTGGATCGCTATGGAAACATGTCCTCTGCTTCTATTCCTGTAGCACTGGATGAAGCAGTAAAGGCTGGTCGTGTAAAAGAAGGCGATAACCTGATTCTGGTTGGGTTTGGTGGCGGCTTGACTTGGGGAGCGACGCTCTTGAAGTGGTGCACAACCCCGGCAGAAGGGAGCAAGTAGGAATGGGAAAGGTAGCCTTTGTTTTTCCAGGGCAAGGTTCACAATTTGTAGGAATGGGGCAAGCGCTCTCCGAACAATCGGAAGCGGCCCGTCACATATTTGAGCAGGCTGATGAAGCGCTCGGCTTTTCCTTGTCGGGACTGTGTTTTGCAGGACCAGAAGAGGAATTGAAGCTGACAGCAAACACACAGCCAGCTATTTTGACAGCAAGCATCGCTGTTATGGCAGTATTGAACGAAAAGTTGCCTGACTATAAGCCTGCGTTCGTGGCAGGTCACAGTTTGGGTGAGTATTCCGCTTTGGTTGCAGCTGGGGCTTTGTCCTTTGCAGATGCAGTCAAAACTGTGCGAGCTCGTGGTCAGTTCATGGAAGAGGCAGTGCCAGCGGGGCAAGGTGCAATGGCCGCTGTCTTGAATATGGATCGCGCAGCACTGCATGCGGTTTGCGAAGAAGTAACGGCATCTGGACATCCTGTTCAATTGGCGAACATGAACTGCCCAGGCCAAATTGTCATCTCTGGTTCTGCTGAAGGTGTGAAGCTGGCCGGGGAAAAAGCGAAGGAAGCTGGCGCAAAGCGCGTCCTTCCATTGAATGTAAGCGGGCCGTTCCACTCGAGCTTGATGCAGCCGGCAGCAGATAAACTGCAAGCTGTTTTGGCTGGCGTTACGGTACAAGAAGCGACAGTGCCTGTCGTGGCAAACGTAACAGCTAGGCCAGTATCTGAGGCTACAATCATTGTAGATCAATTGGTTCAACAAGTTTCCGCTCCAGTTTTGTGGGAGGATTCTGTACAGTGGATGGTCGAAGCAGGTGTGACCACTTTTGTAGAAATCGGTCCAGGAAAAGTTTTGGCCGGTTTAATCAAGAAAATCGCACCAGCGGATACGACGATTATCTCTGTGCAGGACATGGATTCACTTACTGAGCTTTTGAACGGAGGGGTACTATGTTAACTGGAAAAACAGCACTGGTCACAGGGGCTTCCCGTGGTATCGGGCGTGCAATTGCATTGAAGCTGGCAGAAGCTGGCGCGAATGTCGTTGTCAATTACGCAGGTAGTGAAGCAGCAGCGAGTGAAACTGTTGCCCTTATTAAAGAAATGGGCCGCGATGCCATTATGATTCGCGCGAACGTTTCTTCTACAGAAGATGTCAACGAGATGTTCAAAGCTGCTTTGGAACATTTTGGTGTGATCGATATTCTCGTGAACAATGCGGGAATTACTCGCGACAACCTGATCATGCGTATGAAAGAAGACGAGTGGGATGATGTGATTGCGACGAATCTGAAGGGTGTATTCAACTGCGTAAAAGCAGCGACTCGCCCGATGATGAAGCAGCGTTCAGGCAAAATCATCAACATCACTTCTGTGGTAGGTGTTTTGGGGAACGCAGGACAAGCAAACTACGTGGCGGCAAAAGCTGGGGTTATCGGCTTGACGAAGACGGCTGCTCGCGAGCTGGCTAGCCGTAATATTACGGTGAATGCTGTTGCGCCAGGATTTATCGATACAGAAATGACTGCTGTATTGCCGGAGGATGTCAAAGCAGGGCTCACAAGCCAAATTCCGCTTGCCCGTTTGGGACAAACAGATGATATCGCATCTGTCGTGCTGTTCCTGGCATCTGACGCAGCTAACTACATGACAGGGCAGACCCTGCACGTAGACGGCGGAATGTACATGTAGGAAGAAAACCTCAAACGAGCATTTTTACGAAACTGGTTTTTTGAAAGCTCATCCACTATAATACGGGAGAGGGGGTGAAGCAAGATGGCAGATACTTTGGAGCGTGTAAAGAAAATCATCGTCGATCGTCTGGGTGTAGATGAGTCCAAAATTACTTTGGAAGCTTCTTTCAAAGAAGACCTGGGCGCTGACTCCCTGGATGTGGTTGAACTCGTAATGGAACTCGAAGATGAGTTTGATTTAGAGATTTCCGACGAAGATGCTGAAAAGATCACTTCTGTTGGTGAGGTTGTTAAATACATAGAATCTCACAAGTAGATTGATCTGTTGGAAGTCCCGTACCATACGGGACTTCTCCTTCAATAGCCACCTGTACATAATTCAAATAAATACACGTTTTGCATGCAGTGAATGTTAGAAGCTGACTGCTGACTTTCATATAGAGGTGATTGAAATGAAACGCAGAGTGGTGATTACTGGCGTTGGTGTCGTTTCTCCAGTAGGGAATGACGCACAGACTTTTTGGAACAGCTTGCTGGAAGGAAAATCAGGCATTGACCGTGTGGCTGCCTTTGACGCTTCTGATTATCCAACACAAATTGCAGGCGAAGTGAAAAACTTCGATCCTGAGCAGTATATGGACAAGAAAGATATCCGACGTACAGACCGATTCGTTCAGTTTGGATTAGCTGCTGCCAAAATGGCTGTAGAAGATGCAAAACTGGAGATCACGCCAGAAAATGCGGAACGAGTGGGTGTATACATCGGGTCCGGAATCGGTGGTCTGACTACATGGGAAGAACAGCATTCCGTCTTGTTGGAAAAAGGACCACGTCGTGTGAGTCCATTCTTTATTCCGATGCTAATTGCGAACATGGCGTCTGGTGCAGTATCGATTCAATACGGTGCAAAAGGACCAACCTCCAGTGCGATTACCGCTTGTGCGACAGGTACAAACGCAATCGGTGAAGCACTGCGTTTGATCCAGTTCGATCACGCAGATGTCATGATCGCAGGTGGAGCAGAAGCAACCGTGCGTCCAATGGGATTTGCAGGCTTTTGCTCAGCGAAAGCGATGTCCACCAGAAACGATGAGCCGCAAAAAGCAAGCCGTCCGTTTGACAAGGATCGTGATGGCTTTGTAATGGGCGAAGGTGCTGGTGTTCTGATTCTGGAAGAGCTCGAGCATGCGAAAAAACGTGGAGCAACGATCATCGCGGAAGTCATTGGCTACGGGATGAGTGCAGATGCGCATCATATTACTTCTCCATCTCCTGGTGGCGAAGGAGCTGCGCGTTGCATGGCAAGCGCACTGAAAGACGCTGGCGTTGACCCAACAGAAGTCCAATATATTAATGCACATGGTACTTCTACTGGCCAAGGAGATATCGCAGAAACACAAGCGATCAAGACTGTATTTGGCGAGCACGCATACAAATTGGCTGTCAGCTCGACCAAATCGATGACAGGCCATTTGCTGGGTGCTACGGGTGGTGTCGAGGCAATCGCGACGGCATATGCGCTGCGTGATCAAATACTGCCTCCAACAATCAACTTGGAAAACCCGGATCCAGAATGTGATCTGGACTATGTTCCGAACCATGCGCGCAAGGCGACCGTCAATGTGGCTGTTTCCAATACATTTGGATTCGGCGGTCACAATGCAACGGTAATCCTGAAGCGATACGAAGCATAAATGAGCCCTACTGATAGAAAAAGTAGGCAGTCTCCTGGAATGGTGGTGAGGGTGATGAATTTTGCACAGCTGCAAGAAACGATAGGCTTTCGCTTTCGCGATGAAAGTGTTTTGCGGCAGGCATTCACCCATTCTTCCTACGTGAACGAGCAACGCGGCAAACGAATATCAGACAATGAGCGGCTAGAGTTTTTGGGGGATGCTGTGTTGGAGTTGACCGTCTCCCAGTTTTTGTATAAAACTTTTCCGAAGATGAGCGAAGGGGAAATGACAAAGCTGCGTGCAGCCATTGTCTGTGAGCCTTCTCTCGTCAAGTTTGCTGAACTGTTGAATTTTGGCGATCTCGTATTGCTGGGAAAAGGGGAAGAGCTGACAGGTGGACGTCAGCGACCAGCCTTGCTAGCGGACGTTTTTGAGGCGTTTGTAGGTGCGCTTTACTTGGATCAGGGGTTGGACGCAGTCTTTTCCTTTATGGAAAAATACGTCTACCCGCGCATTGACAAAGGAGAGTTTGCCCAGGTAACCGACTTCAAGAGCCAGTTGCAGGAATTTGTTCAACAAGACAATCTGGGAGACATCCATTACCGAATTGTAGAAGAAAAAGGACCAGCTCATAATCGAGAGTTCGTATCTGAGGTGCTATTGAACAATCGTTCGCTTGGCATCGGCTCTGGCCGCTCTAAAAAAGAAGCGGAACAGCAAGCTGCTGCACGAGCATTGGTCAAGCTGGGGGATAAATAATCACTCGTCAGCGAGAAGGGCTGCATCATCTGCTACAAGATGGTGCAGCTTTTTTCTTTCGGGTGGGAAACAGAGGGAAAATACTGCGAGATGACCGCTATCTATGATACACTTACCTACAGATGATCATGTAGGCTCGTAGTAGGTAGCTCCTGTTCGATGCAGGGGCTTCTTTTCGGGTACCATCCGATCCTTGCATGTTTGTAAGCTTGTCCATTTGGCTGGCAGTCTTGGATGGTTTCTTAAGGAGGACCGTACGTATGTATTTGAAACGCCTGGAGCTGGCTGGATTCAAATCCTTTGCCGATCGCACGGAATTGGAATTTGTACCAGGGGTAACAGCCGTAGTGGGACCGAATGGAAGTGGGAAAAGTAACGTTTCTGATTCGATCCGCTGGGTGCTGGGGGAACAGAGCGCGAAGTCGTTGCGTGGAGCGAAAATGGAAGACATTATTTTCGCGGGTAGTGACAAGCGCAAGCCAGTGAATTTTGCAGAAGTGACACTCACCTTGGACAATACAGATCGTTCACTCGATGTGGAATATTCGGAGGTATCCGTTACCCGCAGAGTGTATCGTTCTGGTGATAGTGAGTACTACATAAACAACAGATCCTGCCGTCTAAAAGACATTATGGAGATGTTCATGGATACCGGGCTGGGGAAAGAAGCGTATTCGATTATCGGCCAAGGTAAAATTGAGGAAATTCTCAGTACCAAGTCCGAGGATCGCCGTGGAATATTTGAAGAAGCAGCCGGAATCGTCAAATACAAAACACGCAAGCGCGAGGCGGAGAAAAAGCTCGATGACACCGAACAAAATCTGGTGCGTATTCACGATATCGTCAGTGAAATTACGGAGCAAATCGGACCTTTGCAAGAGCAAGCAGAAACAGCCAAAACGTACAAGGAGCTTCATCGCAAGCTGGTTGAGCATGAAGTAGCTCTTTATGTGCAGCAAATTGAAGTAGCTCATACGAAGTGGGAAGCAGCCACAGGACGCGTAGAGGAACTCAAGCATCTGTTAATTGGACAAACCACCGAAGCATCCAAGCAAGAAGCTGATTTGGAGCAGGCGCGTTTTCATGTCACCCAAATCGACCAATCGATCGAAGAACTGCAACAAGTGCTTTTGACAGTTAGTGAAGAGACCGAGAAAGTCGAAGGACAACGTGAGGTATTGCGGGAGCGTATGCGCAATCTCAATGCCAATCGCCAGCAGACGATGGAGCAGATGCATCGGATTACGGAGAAGCAGCACGGTCTTGAGGCCGAACTGGCAGAAGAACAAGAGCGGGCCAAGGAAGCGGATCGCCGCATGACCGAAGCCCACGCTTCGCTGCAAGAAGCAGAAGGTCAATTTTTTTCCATGGTGCAATCACTGACAGATGACGTGGAGCGTTTGAAGAGTGATTACTTCGAAAAGCTCAACGAAATGGCGAATCTGCGCAACGAAAATCGTCATCAAGAGCAGCTTCTCAAGACAAGCGAGGCCAGAGTCGAACGTCAATTGTCTGGAAAAAAACAGCTCGATGAAGAAGAAGAGCAGCGTCTAAATCAGTTGAGCCAACTCCAAGATCAGCTGGAGAAGATCGTTTCTACCATTCAAGAAACCGGCGTTAGATACAAAGAGCTAGTCGAGGGCATGCGAGAAGGACAAGCCCGCCTTGAAACAGCCCGTCGAGAGCTGCGCCATTGGGAACAAAAGCGGGAAGCAGCGAAGTCCCGTTTTGACCTGTTAAAAGAAATGCAGTCGGAGT
This sequence comes from Brevibacillus sp. HB1.3, assembly GCF_013186635.1. Lineage (NCBI taxonomy): Bacteria > Bacillati > Bacillota > Bacilli > Caryophanales > Paenibacillaceae > Brevibacillus > Brevibacillus sp. HB1.3. Next base: position 433,286 of record NZ_JABMIT010000003.1, read on the forward strand.
TCGCAGGGTTTCAGCAAGGGGTAAAAGAAATTTTGAAAGCACGCGAGCGGGGCTTCAAAGGGATCCATGGAGCAGTCGCTGAGCTCGTTGTCGTGCCACAGCAATACGAGACAGCGATGGAAGTCGCATTGGGTGGCGCACTTCAAAACGTCGTCGTGGACAACGAAGCATCTGGTCGTGCAGCCATTGCTCACTTGAAGCAGCATAATGCAGGTAGGGCAACATTTCTACCGCTCGATGTCATCCGTCCTCGCACCTTGCAGGCAAGCGACAAGCGCCAGCTGGAGGATGAGAGTGGAGTCGTCGGAATCGCGAGTGAGCTCGTGACCTTTGAGGAAGCGTATCGACCCATCCTCGAAAGTCTATTGGGCAATGTCATTATTACGGAAAAGCTGGAGCAGGCAAACCGTGTGGCCCGTACGCTTGGCTACCGCTATCGCGTCGTGACGCTGGAAGGCGATATCGTGAATGCTGGCGGTTCCATGACAGGGGGGGCCTTGAAAAAGAACAGCACGAACCTGCTTGGACGCAACCGTCAATCAGAAGAGCTGGAAGCACAGCTGGTAGAAATCGACCAGGCAATTTCTGGGCATACTACCCTTATGGAGCAGCTGACGAAGGAACTGGCGCAAATGCAGCAGGAGCAAGAAGCTCTGCGGACAGAGGGCGAAAGTCTGCGACTGAAAGAACAGGAAGTAAAAGGGCTCTTGCAGCAAAAAGAATCGGAAGGCAGATCCTTGGGCGAGCGAGCAAAGCTAGTTGAGCAAGATATTGAAAGCTATCGCCGCGAGATGGAAGAAGCCAAACGCAAGCAAGAGCAGCTGCAAGCTTCTTTGACTGCCATGGAGCAAGAGGAAAAAGAGCTCAGTGAGCAGATCGCAGAAGCTGAGGCGAAACGCCAAGAGCAGCTCGAATCCAAAGAAGAAATGAATCAAAAGATAACAAGTCTCAAAGTGCTGAATGCGCAGGTCAAGCAAGAATATCAATCACGCTTGGAGCAAACAGAACGCTTGCTGGAGCAAAAAAGCCAATTGCAGCACGAATGGGAAGAACAAAACGCGAACTTGGCATCTCTTGACGAACTGGAGCGTACGAACGAATCGTCCGGGCTTGAGCTGGATCAGCGCATTAGCGAATTGCGTCAGGATAAAGACCGTGTAGCCGGCTTGATTCAAGAGCGGCGAAGTGAGCGGGCCACTCTCTTTTACAAACAGGAGCAAGTAGAACTACAGGTCAAGGAAATCCGCCGCGAGGTCAAATCGCTCGAGGAAAAGCTTCATCAGGAAGAAGTAAAAGTCAATCGTAACGAGGTAGAGCTCGATCATCTGTTGAATAAACTCTCCGAAGAATACGAAATGAGCTACGACCTGGCGAAGCAAAAATATCCGGCACGTGGCGAGATTCAGGAAGAGACACAAGTGGTCAATCGTCTGAAAAAGCAGATTGGGGCACTTGGCACTGTGAATCTTGGGGCGATTGAGGAATATGAGCGCTTGTCAGAGCGTCAACAGTTCTTAAGCTCGCAGGAAGCTGACCTGAATGAAGCAAAAGACATGCTCTATCAAGTGATCCAAGAAATGGACGCAGAGATGTCGCGCCGCTTCAAAGAAACATTTGATGCGATCTCGGAACAGTTCCGCGACGTGTTTGTCCAATTGTTTGGAGGAGGACGGGCAGATCTTGTGCTCTCCAATCCAGATAACCTGCTTGAGACGGGCATCGATATCGTGGCGCAGCCACCTGGCAAGAAGCTGCAAAATCTTGCGCTCTTGTCCGGGGGCGAACGTGCTTTGACTGCAATGGCCTTGCTGTTTGCCATCCTGCGTGTGAAGCCAGTACCATTCTGTGTATTGGATGAGGTAGAAGCCGCTTTGGATGAGGCAAACGTTAATCGCTTCGCCGAGTACATGCACCATTTCAGTAACCAGACGCAGTTTATTTGCGTCACTCACAGAAAAGGCACAATGGAGAGCGCAGACGTGCTATATGGTATCACGATGCAGGAGGGCGGCGTGTCCAAACTCGTCTCCGTGAAGCTGGAGGACAGTGATAAATTTATCGAATCAGCCTCTTAAACGGATTTGCCATTCAATTGATACTACCCGCAAAGGAAGATGAACATGAGTTTTTTCAAGCGCCTTCGTGATGCTATTGTCCAAAAATCCGAAGAGGTCACCCAGAAGTTTACGGATGGTTTGGCGAAAACGAGAGACCTGCTAGTAGAAAAAGTAGAGGATCTGGTACGTCGCTACAAAAAGATCGACGATGACTTTTTCGATGAATTAGAAGAAATTTTGATTACATCCGATGTGGGCGTCAATACCGTAATGGAGCTCATAGACGACTTGCGGACAGAGGTGCGCAAGCAAAAAATCGAGAATGCGATCGACCTGCAGCCGATTCTCTCAGAAAAACTGGTTGCCCTTTTGAAAAATGATGATGCTGCAGATACGACTCTGAACGTAGAGGACGGTCGTCTGAACGTCATTTTGTTCGTAGGGGTCAATGGAGTTGGAAAAACAACCACAATCGGTAAAATGGCGCATATGTTCAAGCAGCAAAATAAAAAAGTGTTGCTGGCAGCAGGTGACACATTCCGTGCAGCAGCGATTGAACAGCTGGAGGTTTGGGGAGAGCGTGTAGGAGTTGACGTAATCAAGCAGCAACAAGGCTCTGATCCGGCTGCCGTGATCTACGATGCGATTCAGGCAGCGAAATCCCGACAGGTCGATGTGCTGTTGTGCGATACCGCAGGTCGCTTGCAAAACAAAGTCAATCTCATGGAAGAGCTGGCGAAGGTACACCGCGTATTGCAACGCGAATTGCCAGGAGCTCCGCACGAGGTTTTGCTAGTTTTGGACGCTACCACAGGGCAAAATGCGCTTTCGCAGGCGAAAACGTTTGGACAGTCTGCTGGAGTAACAGGTTTGGTCCTGACCAAACTGGATGGTACAGCAAAGGGCGGTATCGTCATTGCGATTCGCAACGAGCTGAACATTCCGGTGAAATACGTAGGGTTGGGTGAAAGAATGGATGACTTGCAGCAGTTTGATCCTGAGCAATTTGTTCATGCGTTATTTGCTGGATTGATTCAAAAAGATGAAACAGAAGAGCAGGAAAATGCGTAAAAACATAGTGTTTCAAAGATAAAAAAATGATGTCAATAAAAAACCTTGACACTAGGTGTGGAATTAGGTACTATAATCTACGTGCTGTAAAGAAAAAGTCTTTACAGTTTGAAACGAGTACCTCATAGCAAAGGATTGGTTTCATGTTAGAAAAGACCAATCAAGTCAATCTCTTGTTTGACTTTTACGCGCCGCTACTCAAGGGCAAGCAGCGAGAATATCTTGAGCTGTATTATCTGGACGATTTATCGCTCGGAGAAATTGCCGAGATGCATGAGGTCAGCCGCCAAGCTGTTTATGATCATATCAAGCGGGCAGAGAAGCAACTGTTTGAATACGATCAGAAGCTTCGCCTCGCTGAGCGTCATGAAAAACGCATGGACGTGTTGAATCGCATGAACGAACTTGTAAATGAGCTTTCGGAGAGCGAGACAAGAGACGAGCTGAACACTTTGCTCCACCAACTGTCAGAGATGGATTAGGAGGGCTCGCATGGCGTTTGAGAGCTTAGCCAATCGGCTGCAAAACGCGTTTGACAAACTGCGCGGCAGAGGGAAAATAGACGAGACCATCGTGAGTGAAGCGATGCGTGAAGTTCGTCTGGCCCTGCTGGAAGCAGACGTTAACTTTAAAGTAGTAAAAGACTTCGTTGCTCGTGTCAAGGAGCGCGCAGTCGGTCAGGAAGTTATGAAAAGCCTGACACCTGGTCAAATGGTGATCAAGATCGTGAATGAAGAGCTGGTCGCTCTGATGGGTGGCAACGTCGCTCAGCTCACGATGGCGCACCGCCCGCCGACCGTCATCATGATGGCAGGTCTGCAAGGGGCAGGTAAAACGACCACAACCGGTAAGCTGGCCAAGTATTTGCAAAAGCAAAACCGCAAGCCGCTTCTGGTAGCGGGAGACATTTACCGTCCTGCTGCGATCAAGCAGCTTCAGGTTTTAGGGGAGCAACTCAATGTTCCCGTCTTCACTCTCGGTGATCAAGTCAGTCCTGTCGAAATCGCTCGCCAAGCGATTGAACACGCGAAGACAAATCATCTCGACGTAGTCCTTATCGATACCGCAGGTCGCCTGCATATTGACGAAGCGCTGATGGACGAGTTGAAACAGATTCGCGAAGTAACCAAGCCCGATGAGATTTTGCTCGTCGTGGACGCGATGACAGGTCAAGATGCCGTCAATGTAGCAGAGAGCTTTAATAGCCAGCTTGAACTGACTGGTGTGGTTCTCACAAAGCTCGACGGTGATACCCGAGGCGGTGCGGCACTATCCGTCAAAGCTGTCACTGGCAAGCCGATCAAATTCGCGGCGATGGGTGAAAAGCTGGATGCGCTCGAACCGTTCCATCCGGATCGTATGGCTTCCCGTATTTTGGGTATGGGGGACGTACTCAGCCTGATTGAAAAAGCACAGGCATCCGTGGATGAAGACAAAGCACGCGATATGGAACGCCAAATGCGTCAAGGTGAGTTTACCTTCGACATGTTCTTGGATTCCATGCAGCAGCTCCGCAACCTGGGTCCTTTTGAAGACATTCTCGGCATGCTGCCAGGAATGAACAAGATGAAGGGCAAAATGAACGTGGATGAAAAGCAGATTGCCCGCGTTGAAGCGATCGCCAAATCCATGACCAAACAAGAGCGCGCGAATCCTGATTTATTGAATGCCAGCCGTCGCAAGCGTATCGCAAGCGGAAGCGGAACGAGTATTCAAGAAGTCAATCGCTTCCTCAAGCAGTTCGAGGAAATGAAGAAGATGATGAAGCAATTCTCAGGCGCTGCTGACAAGATGGTCAAGAAGTCGAAGAAAAAAGGCTTCGGATTACCTTTCATGGGAAAAGGCGGAGGCAACAACCAGGGCGGGATGAATTTCCCCTTTAACTTCAAGCCACCGTTCAAGTAAGTAGGCATGATCTCTCGCGACACTGACTTGTCAGCTGGCCGCGATGGTTCAGATATAGTAGCACCAACGCAGATGTTCTTCTCGCGTTGATTAATACAGGAGGTGACACAACATGGCAGTTAAAATCCGTCTGAAGCGTATGGGTTCCAAGAAAGCTCCTTTCTACCGTGTAGTAGTAGCTGACTCCCGTTCCCCACGCGATGGCCGTTTCATTGAAGAAATCGGTTACTATAACCCGGTTGCACAACCGGCAGTGGTGAAAATTGATACCGACAAAGCGGTTCAATGGATCCTGAATGGTGCAGCTCCAACTGATACCGTTCGTAACCTTCTCTCCAAAGAAGGCGTTATGGCTAAAGTGCACGAAACCAAATACGGCAAATAAGTCGGTCATCTGGAGGTTTGATGATGAAAGCGCTGGTCGAAACGATCGCTAAAGCTCTCGTCGATCATCCGAATGAGGTTCGTGTTAACGCAGTGGACAAAGAGCGAACTCTCGTCTTTGAATTGTCGGTACACCCTGATGATATGGGGAAGATTATTGGCAAGCAAGGTCGAATCGCGAAAGCCCTGCGCACGGTCGTGATCGCCGCATCCGTGGAAACGGACAAGCGTGTCACGGTTGAAATTGTATGAGAAAAGGCTGGGAGCTTTCCCAGTCTTTTTTCTAGTATCCAAGATGCTTATAGACCTTGATGATTTTTCCGAAAGGAGTGGCGAAGGTGCTTACTATATTTCGGACGGTACAGGTTAAACTGATTATTACGGAAGCATCACGGGCTGCTCTCATTGATCAGTATAGCCAACGACTTCGTTTGCAGCGTAAAGAGTGGGAGCAGTGGCAGTTTCAATCCAAAAAGCTATTAACCGAGGCGAAGAAAAAGTCTGCGGATACATATGCGTTGGCGCAGGAAAAAATCGCGCAGGAAGAGCGACGACGCAAGGAAAAGATAGATCACCTGACATATACCCTCCAGCAGGTAGAAAATCTCCCGGAGGGAAGCGAGATCGATTACCAGACTGTTCAAAGCCCTGTCACGATCCAAGAGGGCGATGTCTGGGATGAAATGATGTCTGGAACGGAAATCATGATAAAAGATGGCTTGGTACATGAGATTCGGCTACAAACGAAAAATGGGATCAAAGAAAAGGGGAATGAACACGTTGAGCCAAAATAGCTTTTACGGAGTAGGCAAACTGGTTAATACGCATGGCCTGCGTGGTGAAGTGCGTGTAACACCAACGACTGACTTTCCAGACCAGCGTTTTCGCAAAGGAAATGAGCTGTACTTGTTCCACCCGACACTCAGTGAGCCACTAAAATTGAAAATCGCTTCTCGTCGCTCGCATAAAAATTTTGAGATTGTGAGCTTTCACGGCTATGAGCATATTAACGATATCGAAAAATACAAGGGCGGAGAGCTGAAAATTCCAGAGGAAGCACTGATGGAATTGGAAGAGGATGAGTTCTACATTCATCAGCTCGTCGGCTGCATCGTCGTAACCGACGAGGGCGAAGAACTGGGAAAAATCGTGGATGTCATGCAGCCAGGAGCAAACGATGTGTGGGTAGTGAAGGGGAAACGCGGAGAAATCTTGTTGCCGTATATCGATGAATGCATCAAGGAAGTGGACATCGCGAACAAACGTGTGGTCTGCCATCTGATGGAAGGCTTGCTGTAGGAGGAACTTCAGATGCGGATCGATATTTTTACGCTCTTTCCCGAAATGTTTACAGGTGTTTTGTCCAGCAGCATTTTGGGAAAGGCTAGCGAAAAAGAACTGGTTGATTTTCATGTCACCAACTTTCGCGATTTTTCTGAGAGCAAGCACGGAACGGTTGATGACACCCCTTATGGCGGTGGCGGAGGAATGGTCTTGAAGCCTGAGCCGTTGTTCCGTGCCGTAGAAGGCTTGACGGGAGAGAAAAAACCGCGAGTGATTCTGATGTGTCCACAGGGTGTGCCTTATCATCAGAAGCTGGCAGAAGAGTTAGCGCAAGAGGAGCATCTTGTCTTCATTTGCGGTCATTATGAAGGGTACGACGAGCGAATCCGGGAACATCTCGTCACGGATGAAATCTCAATTGGTGACTACGTTCTGACTGGGGGAGAGCTTGCGGCGATGGTGGTCATTGACAGTGTCGTTCGTTTGCAACCAGGAGCGTTGGGAAACCAGACGTCAGCCGTTGAGGATTCCTTTTCAACAGGACTGCTCGAGTACCCTCATTACACAAGACCGGCAGAGTTTCGCGGCTGGAAAGTGCCAGATATACTGTTGTCAGGGCATCACGCCAATATTGAAAGCTGGCGGTTAAAAGAATCACTGCGTCGAACAAAAGCACGGCGTCCAGATTTGTTGGAAAAGCTGGCGCTGACAGATGAAATGAAAAAGCTATTGGCTGAATTGGAACAGGAAAAAAAGTAGGGAACAATAGGAGAAGAGTCTTGTAGTTTTGTGCCAGCTGTGTTAATATACTTCTTGTGGCAATTTTGCCCGCTGACTAAGGCGGTCCGCTACTCGTAACGCAGCCTAAGCGGCTGGACCTATGGGTTAGACGAGTAAGAACGTCTATCGGAAGGAGGAAATTCAAATGAACCAAATTATCCGTGAACTGGAAAAAGCGCAATTGAAACAGGACATTCCTGCGTTCCGACCTGGTGACACTGTTCGTGTACACGTTAAGGTTATCGAGGGTCAGCGTGAGCGTATCCAGCTGTTCGAAGGCGTATGCATTCGCCGTCGCGGTACAGGTATCAGCGAAACATTTACAGCTCGTAAGATTTCTTACGGCGTAGGTGTTGAGCGTACATTCCCAGTACACACGCCTAAGATCGACAAGATCGAAATCGTGCGTCATGGTAAAGTACGTCGTGCGAAACTGTACTATCTGCGCGATCGCGTAGGTAAAGCAGCTCGTATTAAAGAAATTCGTCGATAAGCGTAACGCTTAGAAAGAGGACTGGCCTGCTTGCCAGGCCTCTTTTTTCCATTTAACGATCTTGAAATAAAATAGTTCATCTTGACATATGTTACAGCTAAGGTTGGACGAGCTTTCATGGGAGGATCGTAAGTCATGAGCGAAGAAATTACCTCCAGTCATAAGAAGAAAAATGAACTATGGGAATGGATAAAGGCACTTGGGATCGCTTTAGTCCTGGCGTTTTTCATTCGTACCTTTTTGTTCGCCCCGTTTATTGTAGAAGGCGAATCCATGGAAAGTACATTACATAACAGCGAAAAATTAGTTGTGAACAAGGCTATTTATTTTTTGCAAGATCCGAGACCTGGTGAAATCATCGTGTTCCATGCGGAAAAGGAGCGAGATTACATCAAAAGAGTCATTGCTGTTGAGGGTGATACAGTAGAGGTCAAAAACGATCAGCTGCTGGTCAATGGCAAAGTGGTAGAGGAACCGTATCTTGCACAATCAAAAGAACAAGCGAAGCAGCAGGGAGAGCCGTTCTTTACCCACGATTTTCCCCCGGTCCAAATACCGGCAGACCATATTTTTGTGATGGGCGACAACAGGTTGAACAGTCATGACAGCAGAGCCATCGGTCCTGTTGCCGTCAGTACGGTTGTTGGCAGAGCGGAATTTACTTTTTGGCCGGTAGCGGGAATTCGCTTGACAAGATAACCTAAAGCTTCAAGGTAGGTGAGACATCATGACGATCCAATGGTTTCCTGGCCATATGGCTAAAGCACGTCGTCAAGTAACGGAAAAGCTGAAATTAATCGATGTAGTCATCGAGCTTCTCGATGCACGTCTGCCGCTTTCCAGCCGCAATCCGATGATTGACGAGATTGTCAGTGATAAACCACGTTTGATATTACTCAATAAAGCAGATTTGGCGGATGAACGGGCAACAGATGAGTGGATTGCTTATTTTCGCAAGCAAGGCATTCGCACATTGCCGATTGATGCCCTGAGTGGAAAAGGCGTCAGCAAGCTGCCAGAAATGTGTAAGGAGCTAGCTGCTGACATGCTGGCAAAGCGCAGTGAGCGGGGGATGCAAGGTCGTGCCATTCGCATTATGATCTTGGGGATTCCCAATGTAGGCAAGTCTTCCCTCATTAACCGCTTGTCCAAGCGTTCGGTAGCGGCAACAGGTGATCGTCCGGCGGTAACCAAGGCACAACAATGGGTGAAAATGGGCGATACACTGGAGCTTCTCGATACGCCTGGTATTCTTTGGCCGAAATTTGAAGATCAGATGGTAGGTCTGCGATTGGCGGCAAGTGGGGCAATTAAAGACGAGCTCATCGATTTTACGGAGGTAGCATTATTTGTTATCAGCTACATGATGCACTACTATCCGGAACGCTTGATCGAACGCTTCAAGCTAAAAGAATTGCCTGAGGATCGAGTAGAAATGCTCGAAGAAATCGGGAAGAAGCGCGGATGCCTCGTTTCTGGCGGAAATATCGACTACGACAAGGCAGCGGAAATTTTTCTGCGTGAGCTACGTTCCGGCAAGCTGGGAACGGTCTCTGTTGAGCGCCCGATTGACTGGGAAATGGACGAACCGATTGGTAAGCCAGTATCTTTTCCAGAATAAACTTTCCAGCCATCAAAAACCTGTCTATCGACATACACGGTAGGCAGGTTTTTACTATGAGGATCGGTAAGGAGAAATGAGTCAATGAATCTAGCGGATATGTCGATAAAAGAAATACGAGTGACGATGGAAAAGTTGGACGAGGTACCCAAAGATTTTTTACAATTGCTGAAAGAAGATAAAAGAGCAGGTGTACAGGCTATGGCGAAGCAGGCGGAGGCAGCGATTGCACGTCAAGAGAAGCTTGCACAGATGTGGACTGACATGACCGTCTATGAGAAAGCCATGTTTGAAAAGGGGCATCAATACATATTCGGGATTGATGAGGTTGGGAGAGGTCCATTGGCTGGTCCTGTTGTTGCATGTGCCGTGTGTCTGCCAAAAGATTTTTACTTGCCAGGCCTGAATGACTCGAAGAAGATACCCGTGTCTACTCGGGAGGCTTTTTGCGAAATCATTCAAAGAGATGCACTTGCTGTGGGAATCGGCATTGTCGATGCAGCAAGAATCGATGTGATCAATATACTAGCTGCTACAAAAGAGGCGATGAAGCTGGCGATCCAACAGGCAGGTATCGCTCCAGACGTATTACTGATTGACGCCGTACAGCTAACTGGAATGAATTGCGAGCAGGTTCCGATTATCGGGGGAGATGCCAAAAGCGTTTCAATTGCAGCCGCATCGATTGTGGCGAAGGTCACCCGTGATCGATTGATGACCGAGTATGCCGAACAGTATCCAGCCTATGGCTTTGACAAACACGCAGGCTACGGCACCCCAGAGCATCTGGCAGCAATCGCTCGATTTGGACCTACACCGATTCATCGCAAGACTTTCACTGGAGTAAAAGAACACGCCTAACAAGTGCTAGGAACATACTAGCTACAGGAGGAGGATCTGCATGTTTTCCCCGTCGCAACTAATTCAATCATTCGTGCAAAAAGCACCCATATCCGCTCCGAAGCCGGTTGAGCTTACTCCCGGACAAGTGTTTAAAGGCACGGTAATCAAGAATTATCCGGACAATATGGCGCTCGTACAAGTCGGGGGAATGCAGGTTCAGGCTAAAATGGAGGCAAGTCTGGAACCGGGCCAAAAAGCTTGGCTGCAAGTCCAGCCATCAACAGGTGTCGTCACGTTGAAGGTTTTGGATAGTGCCGGTGAAGGAGCTGGCAAAGACGCATCTCTAGAAGGGCTAATGCGATCACTAGGGATTGCCGATACAAAAGAGAACAAAGCGATCATGCAAGCGCTGCTTGGTGCCAATCTTCCTGTGAATAAGGAGACCATACAAGCTTTTTCAGCCGTAGCTGGGCGATTAGGCGTTGACAATGGCACTATTGAGGCATTCATGACTGCCATGAAACGAAATTTGCCACTTACCCCTGATACAATCGCAGGGCTCAAAGCTTTTTTGTCGGACAAGCCAATGGGGCAGCTCATACAAAACCTGCTTCAGCAAGCCTCGCTCTTTTTAGAAGGAGAGGGACAGCCTTCGCAGATGACAGGGCAGGTGCCGCAAAGCCAATCACAGCAGGTCCCCGGACAAGCTAATGCAGCAACGGGAGATGTCAAACAGCTTGTTAGTCAGTTAAAAGAAAAGTTGACGGGACTCTCTATACTTATCACGGGCAACGATGGAACAGACGAGGGAATGGCAGTCAAACAAATGCCACAAGGAAATCAGCCCAATCAGGGTGCTTCGCAGAATGCGACTGGAGGAAACCAGACACAGCCGCTGCCTACGCAGAGCGGTCAGCCTTCATCGCAAGTTCAAACATCGCCTCAACCATCAATGGTGGCTCCAAGTAACATACCAACGCCATCACAGCCTGGTTCGTCAACTATTTCTACTGAGACAATGTCTGCACTAAACACCGCCGCTAAACAGGTAGACTCGCAGCAAAATGCCATGACCGGAAAGAGTAATCAGTTGCTGCCTAACCAGACCAGTGGTCCAAGCATCGATTCAAAGATTGCTCAAAACAAGCCCTTGCCTACTCCTCAGTCCTTACAGATGAATCAGGACCCGATCCAAAATAAACAGATGGCTGAGCAAAGGGTTGTAGTGAACGACGCGGGGCAAAAAGTCGTACCACAAATGATGTCTCAAGTAGCTGGTGCAGCGAATGGAACTACAGCTGCTAACCCGATTGCTGAATTGTTTCGTCATTTAGGCGTAACCCACGAGAGAGAATTGATGGGCCAGGCTTTTTCACAGGGAGCCATCGATTCACATTCATTAAAGCAGATGGATACAGTTAAATCCCTCTTGCTACAAATCAGTCAAGCGCCAGCTCAGGCACTGCCATCCGGCTTGCGTGAAGCAGCAGATCAACTGCTGCAACAAGTGACCGGACAACAATTGATGATGATACAGCCTGCTAACCAAGCTTTGTCTCAAATCGTCATGCAAATTCCGATTCGCCAAGGTGAAGGGGATGAGACGGCTTTCGTCCAAATCGAATCGAAAAAGAAAGGCTCTGGACAGCTTGATCCGGAGAACTGTCGTCTTTTCTTTCATTTGGAACTCCAAAGTATGGGGACAACCATGATTGATGTAAGTATCGTGAATCGAATCGTTAACCTGCAAATTTTTAACGATACGCCATGGGTGGAAGCACTCATTCAAGGGTCCAAGGATCGCTTTGCTGACCAATTACAGGACGTTGGCTACCATCTATCGGCTATGCGAGTCCAGCCAGTCCCGGCCGAGCGCGGGAAGTCGACAAGTCCGATTCAAACCAAAGGCCCCATCCTGGCTGACTATAAAGGGGTTGACCTTCGCGTATGATGCCGCCATCCCCTTCAGAGCAAAAACGCAAACAGGCAGTTGCACTAAAATATCAGGCGGGTACCATGGAAGCGCCAAAGGTCGTGGCAAAAGGAAAAGGGTACGTGGCTGACAATATACTGAAGACAGCGAAGGAGAATGATATACCGGTACAGGAGGATCCATCACTTGTAGAGGTTTTGGGCAAGCTGGATTTGGATCAACAAATACCGCCGGAGCTGTATCAAGTTGTGGCAGAAATCCTTGCTTTTGTCTATCGGATCGATAAAGGCGGAGGAACCAAATAATGAGTGATCGCCGCCGTCTGCTTGGTCAAAGAGGAGAACAGCTTGCTGAAGGATATTTAGTGAACAAGGGTTTCCGCATTATCGATCGAAATGTTCGAACAAAACGTGGGGAAATGGATTTGATTGCTCTTGACGGAAAATGCTTGGTTTTCATTGAGGTTCGAACGAGGAGCAGCCAATCTTTTGGAACAGCGGGCGAGTCGATTACTTGGAAGAAGAAACAGAAGCTGCGTGAGCTTGCCATCGAATACTTGCAAAAAAGCGCACAGCCAATCCCGACCTTTCGTTTTGATGTCATTGCAATTTACACCGGTGCATCAACGCAAGGTGAAGACTTCATGAAGCCTGTCATTGAGCATTATGAGAGTGCTTTCTAGGAAAAACGGGCTCTTGACCACGGATATATTGGGGATACGTCTACAGCATCAGTCGCAGAGCCAGCGTACTATGTACTGTACTCGACGCGATGAAACTCCTCCAAGCATCAATATCCGCTTTCCGGCTCAAAAGCTGGGAAGCATTTTTTTTGATGAAAAGGATCGATTCGTACAGACAAGCCCATAACTCATGGCAATTTTGCTTATGAATCCGGGTAATAAACAGTTGTTTAAAAGAAAAACAAATATTTTTCAAAAAAAAAGCTGATTTGGTGTGACATTTTTCCATCTCATTCGTCAATAGAAGTATAGGAAATAATTTGGAGGTAAAAAACATGAAAAAGATTAAGAACAATCTAATGAAAAACGTCTCCTTAGCAGTAGCAGCTATTTGTACTGTTCAGTTTTCAGTTACTGGCATTGCTTCTGCACAAGTTGCGACACCACAATCTATTCAAGCTTATAGCATGGTAGCAAGCACTACTGGGTTGAAAGCAAGCGTAGGCTCTTTGAACGTCACGATTGGAGATACAGAAACCATTCGCCTTACTTATAATGGCAGCCCTATCGATAACGCATTGGTTGATTGGGAAATTGGCAGCTCCAGCATCGCTTCTGTTAGCAATGGGGTTGTGTACGGTAAGAAAGTAGGAACGACTGTTGTTACTGCTAAATACAACGGTTATCGCGCTACAGTTAGAGTGACTGTTGACAGAGCGCAGACTCTCGAAGCAACGAAAACAGAGGTTTCTGTTAAAAAAGGTAAAAAGACAAACGTTAGTTTGAAATTTGCGGGCAGCAGTATCCCTGGATCAAAAGCAACTTGGAAAACCGCGGATAAAACTGTGGCAACTGTTGACGATGGTGACATTAAAGGTGTAGGCGAAGGAAGCACAGTTATTACTGCGAGCTACAAAGACCAAGAGGTAGAAATCCGCGTTGATGTTGAAGGCGGCGGAAATTCAGACGGTAAACTGGAAGCAGATGTTACCAAACTGAAATTGGAAAAAGGCGATAAAGAAACCATTAAGTTGACATATGACGACGATAAACTTTCTGGATCAAAAGCAACTTGGAAAACTTCAAAGTCCTCTGTAGCAACCGTAAACGATGATGGTGTCGTTACTGCAAAAAGCAAAGGTACAGCAACGATCACTGCAAAATACAAAGGCTACGAAGTAGAAATTGAGGTTTACGTAGATACAGACACTTCTGGTAAACTGGAAGCAGATGAAACCAGCATCTCCTTGAAAAAAGGCGACAGAGACACGATTCAGCTACGATATGATGATGATAAATTGTCTGGATCAAAAGCAACTTGGAAAACATCCAACTCCAGCGTGGCAACAGTTGATGATGGTGTCGTTACGGCAAAAGGCCAAGGAACAGCTACCATTACAGCATCATACAAAGGCGATAAGGTCGAAATTCGTGTAAAGGTCGATTACAACAACTCTGGTAAACTGGAAGTAAACGACAGCTCGATCTCCTTGAAAAAAGGGGAAAGAGAAACATTAACATTGAAATATGATGGCTCCACCATTAGCAACTCGAATGCATCTTGGTCCACATCCCGATCCTCAGTTGCAACAGTAAGCAGCTCTGGTACGATTACAGCAACAGGTAAAGGTAAAGCTACCATTACTGCTCAATACAAAGGTGAAAAAGTAGAAATTGAAGTGACTGTCGATAGCTCCTCCTCAGGAGATCTGGAAGCAGACGAAACGAGCATCACCTTGAAAAAGGGCGAGAAAGAAACTGTAAAACTGAGATATGATGGCGACACGATTAGCAATTCAAAAGCAACCTGGAAAACTTCTAAATCTTCCGTAGCAACAGTTAGCAGCAGTGGTACAATTACAGCAAAAGGTAAAGGTACGGCAACGATTACAGCTACGTATAAAGGCGAAAAAGTAGAAATTGAAGTAAAAGTTGGCACCAAGAGCTCAGGCAAGCTGGAAGCAGATGACACAAGCCTTTCCATGAAAAAGGGTGACTCCGAAAAGATCACGCTCACCTATGATGGCGATGACATCAGCAGCACGAAAGCTAAATGGAAGTCCGATAAAACTTCCGTAGCTTCCGTATCCAGCAGCGGTGTGGTAAAAGCTAAAAAGAAAGGTAAGGCCACTATTACAGCTGAATACAAAGGCTATGAAGTGGAAATCGAAGTAACGGTAAAATAATGGTTGATAAGAAACTCGCTGAATCGTAACTGGTTCAGCGAGTTTTTTTCCAAGTGGAAGGAAAGCCATTTATTTGATTGTGGAGGAGGAATGAACCTTGAGAGAGATCATTCTGGAAAAGTTAAGAGAAATCGAGCAAGCGCATGACTTAAAAGTATTGTTCGCGGTTGAATCGGGAAGCCGGGCATGGGGATTTCCGTCCAAAGATAGCGATTATGATGTGCGTTTTGTCTATGTGAAGAAACCGGAATGGTATTTGTCCATTGATGACAAACGGGATGTTGTGGAAGAACCAATCAATGACCTCTTAGATATAAACGGCTGGGATATTCGAAAAGCGCTCAAGCTATTTCGAAAGTCGAATCCACCTTTACAAGAATGGATTGTGTCAGACATCGTTTATCTCGATACACTTGGCTTTCGTGATGAGCTGGCAAAGTTGCAAGGCGAAGTATTTTCGCCGAAGGCTTCCTTGCATCATTACCTCAGTATGGCCAAAGGGAATTTTCGGGACTATCTGCAAGGTGAGCAAGTCAAAATCAAAAAATATTTTTATGTATTACGCCCGATCCTCGCGTGCATCTGGATCGAAACATATCATACGAATCCCCCCATTGGATTTGATCAGCTGGTTGCAGAGCTGATAACTGATCCTACATTAAAAAGTAAAATTTCTGAGCTGCTCCAAAGAAAAATAGCTGGGGATGAGTTGAACTTAGAGCCAAGAGTCGAAGAGCTTCACCATTTTATTGAGGAACAAATTGAGCGTCTGACTGCACTGGCTAGTCAATATACAAATGATCTGGAGGACCCGACAGAAAAGCTGGATGAGATATTTCGGAAGTATTTGCAGAAGGCGTGGATAATCAGTTAGTCATGAAGGAATCGTTATGATAGAGGGGGGGACATATTCATGAAGGATCATATTCGAAAACGTATACAGCAACCTCTCGAAATTCACTTTGATCAACCAGATAAACCATACGGCTGCTTCTCCAATTTCTCTACTCACCCAATAGAGCTGGAAGGGGAACTTTGGACAACTTTGGAACACTATCTGCAAGCCAAAAAATTTTTAGGGACTACCCAAGAAAAAGAAATCATGCGCAAGGCATTACAAGCAAAGGTAGAACAGTACCCTATCATCCGTGAAATTCTGCTCTCTACTGGGGATGCCACCTTAATCGATTGTATGAGCAACGATTCAGACGTACTAGGAAGATTATGGATGGAAGTGCGTGAAAGCCTAGATGGGTACCAACCGCATTTCTATTTGCCGCCATGGATTGTATTTCCAGAAGAGCATCCTTATAGTTTGTGTTGGCGGATGGGATTTGGTGAGGACTATCTCATGCATTATTGGCCATGGCTAGAGGAAATGAGTGTGGATGCCCGGAAAGAGTATGACGCTTATTTTCCGGTACCAGAGGAATGGCAGTTTGAAGATTTGGATGAGGAGGACGAATGAAGCTACTGTTCGTTTGCAGCAGAAATAAATGGAGGAGCTTGACGGCAGAAAAGATTTTTCATGGAATCAATGACTATGATGTAAGATCAGCAGGTACTGAAATTGGGGCGCGTATCAAAGTGAATGCCGGTCTTATTGGCTGGGCTGATCTCATTTTCTGTATGGAGAAAAAACATGTAAGGCGGTTACAAGAAAAGTTTAGTTCGGAATTGATGGATAAAAGGATCATCTGCTTGGGCATCCCTGATGAATACATATACATGGATGAGGAACTGATCGAGCTATTAAAATCGAGTGTGTCGGCATATATAGAGATACCGGATTAAGCTGTTATTGGACATGGTCGAAGTATACCGGATTATTTTGTATAATAGGGATGATATGACTCAATCGCACTATCCATACTTATCGTAAAGCGAGGATTTTCACCATGAAGAAAAAACTTGTACTGGTTCTAGATGTTGAAGTAGCAGACAAAGCTGATATGCAGCAACTGGCCGATTCTATGTCCACAGCTATTCAATCCGTTGATGGGATTGCCTTGCAAGACCTGGTTATGTTTGATAACGATGAAAACAATGCTGACAAGCTCATTGCGAACATAAAGAAAGAAATGTCCTAAAAAAGGAGAGCAGTCTTGTGTTTTTCGTTTATGTACTGGTTTATCTCATCGTTGCTCTCCTTTATGGATTTTGGACGATGAAAAGCCACCAGCTCTGGGTTCGACTGACAGGAAATTTCATCGTACACCTATTTATTGCTACAATCGTGAGTCTCGGTTACTTTTTTACGTAAAGAAGTGGCCATGACCTGTAAGGGGAGATGAGTGGATGGATTATCAAAAATTGAGTAAAGAATTGTCCTATGCGCTGCGTCATGCCCCTCATGAATATGAGCTTGAGTTAGACGAACAAGGATGGGTACCTATCAAGCAATTGCTTTTGTCACTTCATGAACAGCGAAAGTGGCGAGCGGTTACCGAAGAAGATTTACATAAGATGATTTCGTTATCAGAAAAAAAGCGCCATGAGATCAATCAAGGCAAAATTCGCGCCCTGTATGGACATTCGGTGCCGCAAAAGATTCGCAAGGAAGAAAAAGAACCGCCTGCGTATCTTTATCATGGCACGCCGCAAAGATTCCTCGATTCTATTTTGGCTAGCGGCCTTGTTCCAAAAGGAAGACAGTACGTGCATCTGTCTGAAGACGTCCAAACAGCACAGCAGGTTGGGAAAAGACGAGACGATCATCCCGTCCTTTTGCGAATCGATGCGAGGCAAGCTTGGCAAAATGGTGTGAAGTTTTACCATGGAAATGAGCTCGTTTGGTTGGCAGATCACGTGCAAAAAGAATACATCTCTATCTATAAGAAATAGCTCGAATTGCTCAGGAAGAAACAACACAGCATGGGAAAAGACTCGCATTTGGAACGCGGGTCTCTTTTTTGTATCAATGATAATCGCAAGGAGGTAAAAGCGTATGGAATGGATGTTTGCTTTTCTACTGTTGGCAGGACTTTTTGCAATCTACGACGCGATTCGGAAGCTGAACCAGAACATTGTAAAGCAAGTCGATCAAAACCAACGAATCATTGAACTCCTGAATGAGTTGAAGAAAAAGCAGTAAGTGGTAAGGATGACTGAGCACGAGATCTTAGCTACCACGATCGTGTATTCATAACGTGACGGTGAGCAGTTTTTTTACGTATTCCGCATGATGATTACCAAAATGGTAGTAAACTTCTCCAACGACGTTTCGTAAGACGGCTACATATTTCTGGCACGGTGACGTCCCATTCTTGAAGATTTTTAGAAAGATAGGGCCAAGATATATTAATCTGAATGTGACCTTGATCATATGTTGAGGACCAGCGATTATCGTTTTCGCCATCGTATTCAAATGGTTTCAGCAATAAGACACGTTCTAAATCGTTGGATAAAGTGATGACGTCCAGGTCAATCCAGTTCACCTTCGTTTTACACTTTTTCATACAGATAAAGTATGCCGTCGTCGATCGACCAACTAAGCAATGAATGCTTCCAATCGCTTGTTTGCGAGGGTAAGTATTTTTCGAGATCATTTACGATTTTTTCCCAATTTTGATCACTATCATTTATCTCAATGAACTTGCCATGAACAAAATCAAAAATAAGGTAACCCATTTCGTACTCAATGCAGTCGATTTTATAGTAAGAGACACTGTACACATCGTCCCAGTCGATCTTAACTGGTTCAGCATGCTCGTAGTGGATGGAAATTTGATGGGGATCAATAGTAAAAATCAATATAGAAACAACTCCTTACCCGTTTATTTGCAGTATACCTGTTGGAGAGAAAGTTTTCCAGAAAGGTATGGCGGAGTGGAGGGTGGTTGGCACGAGCATTCTTTAACAATGTGGCCTGCTATCATAAATTAGGACGACATTCCTAATCAAAAATACATTCTCAATTATGCAAGAAGTAGGATAATTCCGGAAATATTATGAGAGTAACAAATGTACTTAGATGAGCGCTGGACACAGCAAATCAGATTGCGTAAATTAATGGGACTATTATTTTAAATAAAATGATGGATTTCATGAATCAAAAAATAACAAAGTTTCAATTGTCCTTTTTACATAAAAAAAGGCACCATACCGTAGTATGATGCACAATTTTGATAACGCATATGGATGGTACGATTAATCGTAACTTCTGATGTATCCTTTAACATAATATTCAGCTCCGACCGTCAGCTTATACAGACAAGCTCCATCCATATAGTAGTTGGTGGTGAAAGTTCCATTGTCCACTTCGAAAACGTTAATTGTATCCGCCTTCCATGTTTTCCCACCATCGCAACTAGAGCTTATATGTCCACCAGCAAGGCTATTTGATGTAATGGTGACCCTTCCGTATTTGTGCTGCCCCTGAATTGGATCACTAGTTGCTGCGGTTCGATTGGCTGTAACAGTTGCCTCGGTTGGGGCTGCTAAAGCTGAAGTAGTTGAAAATGCTGAGAGAATAGCTGCAATTCCAAGTGTTAGAACTTTTGCTTTCATTAGATACAACCTCCTATATGTTTTTTGTTGGAACAAAAGGGAAAATTTCCTAATTTATGACAATTAACTCAAAATTAATTATAATTCCAATAATTTAAATTGTAAACAATTCTAAAGCGATATTTTTATAGTAGTTTCCAGTAATCCTATATATCTACTTGAGGGTGAAATAAAACTTAGATTTCAGTTTCAAAATGCTACTCAACATTCTGATAAAGCAGTGATTTGATAGTATTATGAGCTTGACTGGAATAGATACGAGGAAAGATGGTCAATGGGTTGTGAGAAATACAATAAGGAATAAAAACTCGAATTAAATGAGTTTATAGAAATAGTATCCCTGAAGAATTTCATAGATGGGTTAAAATATAATAAAGGGCAATATGCTTTGATTCTTGTGGCAAATTTCACTTATCAAAGGCTGTTATTTACTTGCCCACCCCCTCTATCTTTTCCTACCCTATAACCAGAGGGGGAGAGGACATGTACGCATGCAGTTATTCAGGCACAGTGCTTGGCATAGATGGAATGGTCGTCACTGTAGAAACAGACATAGCCAATGGCTTGCCTCAATTCGATTTGGTGGGACTTGGCGGTTCCGCAGTAAAAGAAGCGAGAGATCGTGTTCGTGCTGCCTTGCGCAACGCAGGCTACGACTACCCCATGCAGCGGATCACCGTCAACCTAGCACCAGCAGATCAACGCAAGGAAGGCTCAGGTTTCGACCTTGCGATTGCGTTTGGAATTTTACTAGCCTCGAAGCAGATGCTCCCTAGACCAGAGAGAATTCTTGTTCTAGGAGAGTTGGCATTAGATGGTTCTCTTCGCCCTGTAACGGGCGTACTCTCCATTCTGCTAGAAGCTAAAAATGCAGGATTTACGCACGTAATTCTCCCCGAACAAAATGCAGCGGAAGCACGGCTCGTCGACATTACAGTACTGCCTGCTAGCAATCTGGAAGAGGCCGTAAACTATTGGAAAGAAGGACTTCATAGTAAGAACATAGACTTGATTATTACCGAATCAGAGATAGGCAAGACTAATGCCAACCAGCTGCCTCCCGACTTTGCCAATGTTTACGGACAGCAATTTGTAAAACGGGGCTTGGAGATCGCAGCAGCTGGATTTCATAATGTGATATTGGTGGGGCCGCCAGGTTCAGGGAAAACTCTTTTAGCTACTTGCCTGCCTGGTATCATGCCGAACATGACTATTCATGAATCTTACGAAGTGACGAAAATATACAGTATTGCTGGTCAATTGAAGCGGGAGAGTGGGCTTGTTGAAGAAAGACCTTTTCGTGCCCCGCACCATACGATTACTGCTACTGCACTAATTGGCGGTGGTGCGCAAATCCCGCGTCCGGGAGAATGTAGTTTGTCTCACGGTGGGATCCTCTTCCTGGATGAGATGCCCGAGTTTTCTCGACATGTATTAGAGGTACTACGCCAGCCGCTGGAATCAGGGGTTGTCACGATTGGACGATCTAAGCAGGTTTTTACCTTTCCCGCTCGTTTTCTATTAATTGGTTCGTGCAATCCTTGTCCTTGTGGATTCTTTGGTACTCGAGAGAAGCAAACCTGCTCTTGCTCTCCTCAACAAATCTACAAATACCGCTCAAAACTCTCAGGTCCCTTGCTAGACCGCATCGATCTGCACATCGAGGTGCCGAGAGTACCCGTTCAACTCCTTCACAACAGAAAAGCAGAAGAGTCTTCAAAAAACATTCAACGTCGGGTAGAACAGGCGAGGGCTGTTCAATGCGAAAGATACCACTATCGTCCTGGATGTCCTTTTAATAGTGTGATGAATGGAGAAGAACTGCGCCAATTTGCGCAACTAGATAAGGAAGGACAGGAGATGCTGCAGCTTGCCTTCGAGACATTAGGTTTAAGTGCAAGAGCGTACGATAGAATTGTAAAAGTAGCGAGGACAATTGCAGATTTAGATGGGGCGTCCCGTGTAGATGCTGCACATGTAGCAGAAGCAATTCGCTACAGAGCCTTGGACCGAGGGCTACTTTTTTAATGGAGCGGAGATATGATCAAAGTAGAATACAGTATCTGATAAAGGGATAAAACAAGTTAAAGCGAGATAGTATTCAAAAATCAAGCAGAGTAAAAGTAGATCCCAAGGTGGTAATAAAATTTACTAGTACAACATTTTTGAGACAAAATGTCGCTAAAATATGTGGGATTAATTACCTGAACGATTGTTAATGAAGCTATTTCGTCATCTAAGAATCTTGATTCAATACTTTTTTGTGGGAGGCTTTCTGTTAGGTTGCTCCCATATGTAGAATCCGGATATGGTGCGGATTCTATTCGAGTGGCAATCAGTAGAAAATTTGCTCATTTCCTAAGCAAAAAAAGTCTTGGTTCCCTCGATTTTGGTTACTCAACTATTGCTGCTTCGATGCAAAGTTTGTTTTCTTTGCTGCATAGTCACGTCTGCAAAGATATCAACCCCTGTCCAAATGTCAAATAGTCAAGTTTTCGAGGAAAACAAATGGTTAGTCTGCATGCGCCAGTAAATGAACACACCACATACAGACTAACCACTTCACTACCAAAAAAGTAACAGTAAATACTTTTGTAACCCTACACAATCGTAATAACATAAAACACAAACTCCCGACATTCCCCAGTATCCCAAGGCCGACAATACTTCACTGAAATCGACGTCATTCCTCGCCGCAAAGCCTGAAAGGACATCACTTGATGCCCCTCTTGCCCAATACGAGCTGGCGATGATGGAGGAACAAAATGATTCGCATGCAATGATAAAAAGCGAGCATCCACTGGATTAGACAAGTCCCACTGGTAGCCTGTAGAGGGATTTGCCACTAGCGTAATCGTGAACAAGTGGCCTTCCTGCACTTGCAGTGTATACGTCGAGGTCTTGACCACTGATTTTCTTTCCTCCCTTTAAATAAAGACGATACTCATTTTCCATACCATATGAAAGAGGCTCGATAGCTGCTCACGACGGAACAAACAAAGAAATTATTTTGCATGTATTTCAAGTGATTCCGTTCGTTTACAAGTTGTGGAATTACTTGATACATCTATCATTTTGCGAAAATATAACGATGAAAAATAGCCATTGTACGTACAATGTTCCTAATTAATTTGAAACAATTAGTATGATCTGGAAAGGAATATGCATGATGCTGGCGAATAAGTAGGGACAAAGACACATATTGTCGAAATGTCTGCTGATATTTGTAATCTTTATTACCTAGTTGGTGTGATGACTAGAAATATCCACAGAGAGTAGAATTTCTTTTGCTCGTGCACGTAGGTACATTTCCCAGCACTTCCATGGCGTAGAATACCTTGGCATGGAAGAAGCTTTTTCTTTGTGTTCATACTTGCTAGGAAAGGGAAAGGAAAATTGATGGAGAGCATTGCAGAATTATTTAAGAAAAAAGAGTACTACCACGCATTTCAGCCAATATGTCAACTTCCTGAGAAAAGTAGGATAGGGTATGAAGTATTACTTCGCAATAAAGCGGGGATCCATCCAGAGGCATTGTTTTCTTCGGCGAAGGAAAACAAAATGCTGCCAGAACTCGACGTCCATTCCCTGCATTATGCGCTCTTGACTTTTTTTCATTCGTCGATTGAACACAAAAACGAGCTTTTATTCGTGAATATTTTTCCTTCTACCATAATAGAAGACACATTTCCTAGCTTCATTCAAAAGATTGCTCGTTCCTTCCGTCCCTTTTTAACCCAAATCGTTTTGGAGATCAACGAATCGATTATGGAGGGAGAATGCTGGAGCGAACCCATTTTTACACGACGCATAGCTGAACTGAAAAAGTTGGGGTTCCTAATTGCGTTGGATGATGTCGGAGATGGCGCAAACATATTCGGTAAAATTGAAGATATTTCGCCTGATTACATTAAGATTGACCGCTTTTTTTCGCAAGAACTCTCGAGTTCATTAGAAAAGCAAAAGACTGTAAAATTGTTTGTCGATTTTTGCAAAGATGCACCTCAACTCATTCTCGAAGGAGTTGAAGAAGAAGAGGATTTTGCTTGTGCTTCTTTATTGGGCGTTGCAATCGGCCAGGGATACTTGTTTGGTAGACCAGGCAGTTTGCCGAACGAATAAGAGGGCAATGCAGAATTGGAGGAATTTTTATGGCTAGTGATAACAACGTATATTCCCGGAAAGCAACGCTTTCCTTAAAAATATCCGAGTTTGAAGTCCCTCCGATGCAGGATCTGTTGATCATCGGACGGAAAGCACCTATTGGTCCTGAGGCTGTAAGGAGAATGGCGGATGCGCTTTCCCCAGAGCAGTTTACCTTAATAAAGATGAATCATCCGAAGATTGAGGCAGTCTTGTTAAGAAATACCCTTTTGCAAATGATTGATGAAAAATTATTAATGAAAATCATTTTGGAAGAGGCAGAGCGCATGATTAGCGACTCCATGGTTCTGCGATCTGAATTGAAAATAGCATTGTCTGTTCAACGAGAGGTGGATCTATTATGAACATCTCCGACATCATGACGACGACGATTTGTACCATCACCTCTGACAAAAGTGTCTCTTATGCGGCGGAGCGAATGAACGAATCTCAAGTTGATTCGTTAGTTGTCATGGATCACGGAGAGGTGCTGGGAATGGTTACGACAAGAGACGTGCTCTCCGCTCATCCTAACCGAATCGTTGCCGATGCCATGAGCAGTCAGCCGTTCTACCTGTCAGCAAATCACAATGTTTGGGAGGCCTATCACGCGCTTCATCAAGAACAAAGTGGTCTGGCTTTGGTCAAACAAGAGGATCAACTGATCGGATTCATCACAAAAGAAATCGTAGAGATGAAAATAGCAGAATATCGAGACCCATTATCGGGTTTGTATCGCGCTCCATACATCCAGTTTATTGGGGAAAATTTTTTAAAGGAGCGTAAACCTTTCCATTTGCTTTTCATCGATTTGAACGACTTTGGCCGAATTAATAAGCTGCATGGTCATCCATTCGGGGATGATGTCATCCGCACCTATTCATCGGTTCTCTCTTCTTTGGCTGAAGAACAGGGGGATTACTTATGTCGTTATGCAGGGGACGAGTTTGTTTTGATCTCTACGATTTCCGATGAACAGATTCAGGAATACATTTCGCTTATTACACGTCCAACAAACGTTCTCGATGTCTTTGTATCTGCAGCTGTTGGCCATGTGAATGGGTACCAAACACCAGACTTCTTCGCTAGGTCCTGGCGGGAATTAATCGCTGAAGCAAGTCTAGGCTCCTCAGCTGCCAAATTATCCAAAACACTTACGTCCTCAAAAGTATAGTTTGCTAGTAATGCGCATACACTTTTGGACAGGTTTAGATCTTTCTTTGCAACCGATTATTTTATGGTACGTAATATATATTGTGAATAGAGCAACACGAGGAGGCAATGACATGATTGTAACTACTACCAGCATGATTCAAGGAAAAGAAGTGGTTGAGTATTTGGATATCGTCAGCGGAGAGGTAATCATGGGTGCAAACGTAGTCCGTGACTTTCTCGCAGGAATTACGGACATCATCGGAGGCAGAAGTGGCTCGTATGAGAGTAAGCTCGCAGAAGGTCGCGAACTGGCCTTGCGTGAAATGAAAGAAAAAGCACGGGCATTAGGTGCAAACGCAGTGATTGGGGTTGATCTCGACTTCGAAACATTGCGGGAAGGTATGATGATGGTTATTGCCACAGGCACAGCTGTCCGTGTAAAGTAAGCCGGTAAACACCCGGCTTTCTTTTTTTACCGAAAGCGGTCCTTATACATAGCCAGCAAGGAGAAGTGAGCATGCAGGTACAAAAAACTCTTCAGGATTTATCGAATAGAATAAACACCCAGCCACAAGGGATCACTGGATTACATGCGGTTTACCATTTTGTCCTAAGTGGAGAAGAGGGGGGCACCTACGAGGTGGTTTTTGCCGATAGTCAAGCGGACTATACGATGGGCGTGACAAGGGAAGCGGGCTGCAAGCTGGAGTTGTCTGATAAAGATTTTATTAAGCTTGTAGAGGGACGCTTGAATCCCACAGTTGCTTTGGTAACGGGCAAGCTGAAGATTAGCGGACAAATGGGACTTTCGTTTAAATTACAAACAATATTGCATCACTATCAATTGCAAAAATAACGAAAAAACTAGTCAATTCTTAAAAAGTTGCGTTAAAATATGACCAAACAATGACACCTACTCTAACACAAAACGAGGGGAAACATGCGCCATATTTGTTCATTGATTGCGATGGTAAGCCAACTGGAAGAACAATCTGTGCGTTTTGATTTTTACCAAGAAATCAGACGACGCAAGCCAGAACGTCAGATATTAAAGCATGATGTACGATTACCGCGTCATTATTTCGATTATTTAATTCATTCAGGAGTATTGGAAGTGGAAACAGATGCCCCTTACCAGCCGGGGAAGACCATGCCTGCTTCCATTGGTATGAACATACGCTCGCTCGGTGGAAACGTATTGTTTGACATGTGCTTTGCTCCGCAAACATATAAATTGTGGCAAAACACAGATGCAAGCATAGAAGACCTTTCTCTACCTGCTGATATATTTGAAGAGTATGTCTATCGCTTAGGCGCCATCAGTCGTTTTCGCTATTTAGGCCGAATTGATGATCCTGTAACAGCAACAAAGCTTGGTGAGAACGACATGATTGAATTCAAACGCGACTTTCTTTATTCGAAGACGGGAATTATTAAGTCTATTGTGGCGTTTGCGAATTCAAACAATGGGAATTTATTTTTAGGCATTACAGATGAGGGGACAGTGTGCGGGATTGATCATGAGATCGAGCAGTACGGAGACCCGGACAAATACATTCTAGCTATTACCCAATACATCCAAGATAAGACATCACCGTTTGTGACCCCATTTCCAAAAATTTCATTGAAAAAAATAGATGGGAAAACAGTGGTAGCTATCTTTGTAGAAGCCTCATCTGATTTGATCTGTGGTTTGGACAAAAACAATGAAAAGTATGTGGTAATTCGTACGAACAATCGCTCCGTTATCGTGAAAGATCCGCACCAAATTGGTGAAATTTACGTGAAACGAAAGCTAGGCAGTGAGATCAGCCGTCGATTGGGACTTCTGTAGCGTTATCTTACAGGAATACACGAGGAGGGTTGCTGCGTGATATCGTCTTTACGTACTTGTCTACTGGTTATGATGGTGAGTAGCTTGTTCATCACGGGCTGTGCACAGTCAGGCAAGGTTTCTGATGACATGAAAGATCATATCGAGACAGAGCTTGGTACGGTTGAAAAAGTAACAGTGATGTCAACGGATGGACAGGAAGTATTATTGGACTTGCGCTTGTTTTTGCAAGAACTGTCCGGACAGGGACAAGATTTACAAATATCATCCGAGCCTTTAAAGCAAGAAGATGTACGTTTTACGCTCGTCCTTTATCGAACACAGCAGGCTCCACTTATCGTGACGGTGGGTGAGTCGGCAAGTGAGTTTGGGGGACACACGTATCGTGGAGCGGGTGCCAGCTATTTTTATCAGTGGGTAAACAAGTTAACTGGCAAAGGAGTGCTCTCACAAAAAATTCAAAGCGTTCGTTTAGCTGCAGAGGACCTTGGGCAGGCGCGCGTGTTGAACGAATCAGAAGCAGAATACATCAGGAAAGTAATGGGATCGGCAGTCCCAGAGGTGGACAGTCGCAATAAGCAGTATCCACTCTACCCGAACTATCGGATGAGAATGAATTTTGCTGACAAGCCGGTCGAAGTGGCCATTTTAACGCCAACGCTGATTGCAGTTCCTTTTGGGAGAGAAACGTTTTTCTTTCACGTAGAGGGTAGCCTCTTTTCGCGGTTAACGGAATGGATGCCGCCAAGCAATCGTAAGGATGACAGGATTGACCCGTTATTTAAATCGACACGGATTCGCATCACAGCAAATGGCGAAATGAACGTCCAAGATACAAAGTTGGATGTCACCCAAACAACGATCGAGCAAGGAATTGCCCATCAATCTGTCCGATTTTTAAAAAATGCAGATCCACTCATTGTTCCACCAAAAGAACCGGGCAAAAAACAATATGAACTTCATTTTTTGGTCAATGATAAAGAACAGAGAATTGAACTATATCCACGCTATTTTAAGTACGAACAAACTTGGTACATTCACGATGAACTCGCTGAAAACGTGTGGAAATTGTTTCAATCTCTACGAAAATGAGGAATTTCCTCATGAAGTTTCGCATTTCTGGTCACGATAAAACGAACATATTACTACCACTTTTGCAGTTTTTGTCGTAGAATAGTTACGTTGCACTGATAGTGGAGGTTAAGACCGGAAGAAGACAGACGTCTTTGAACCGGTCTAAAAGCCTGCCGATCTTTATCTGCCATAGGAGGATGGAGAATGAACATTCATGAGTATCAAGGTAAAGAGATACTTAAGCAGTACGGTGTAAAAGTTCCTGAAGGACGCGTAGCTTTCACAGTGGAAGAAGCTGTTGAAGCAGCGAAAGAACTGGGCACCCAAGTAAACGTAGTAAAAGCGCAAATTCACGCTGGTGGCCGTGGTAAGGCTGGCGGTGTAAAGGTTGCAAAAAATCTTGATGAAGTTCGTACATATGCCAGCGAAATTCTTGGCAAAGTACTCGTTACTCATCAAACAGGACCAGAAGGTAAAGAAGTTAAGCGCCTTCTGATCGAGCAAGGCTGCGACATCAAGAAAGAATACTACGTTGGTGTAGTTGTTGACCGTGCTACTGGAAGTGTTGTAATGATGGCTTCCGAAGAAGGCGGTATGGACATCGAGGAAGTAGCAGCAAACACTCCAGAAAAAATCTTTAAAGAAGTAGTTGATCCAGTAACAGGTCTGAATGGCTTCCAAGCTCGTCGCCTGGCTTACGCAATCAACATTCCAAAAGAATTGATTAACAAAGCTGCCAAGTTCATGATGAGCTTGTACCAAGCTTTCGTTGATAAAGATGCTTCTATCGCTGAAATCAACCCACTGGTTGTAACTGGCGACGGTGAAGTAATGGCACTGGATGCGAAACTGAACTTCGACAGCAACGCTCTCTATCGTCACCCTGACATCGTAGCTCTGCGCGATTTGGATGAAGAAGATGAGAAAGAAATCGAAGCTTCCAAGTTCGATCTGTCCTACATCGCACTTGATGGTAACATCGGTTGCATGGTAAACGGTGCAGGTCTGGCGATGGCAACAATGGACATCGTGAAATTCTACGGTGGAGACCCAGCTAACTTCCTTGACGTTGGTGGCGGAGCTACTGAAGAGAAAGTAACGGAAGCGTTTAAAATTATTCTCCGTGACGAAAAAGTAAAAGGTATTTTCGTCAACATCTTTGGCGGCATCATGAAATGCGACGTTATCGCAAACGGCGTAGTAAATGCAGCAAAACAAATCAAATTGGACAAACCTCTCGTTGTACGTCTCGAAGGTACAAACGTAGATTTGGGTAAGAAAATCCTCAATGAGTCCGGTTTGAACATCGTAGCTGCAGAATCTATGGCGGATGGCGCTGAGAAAATCGTATCCTTGGTGAAGTAAGTTATTTCGAGTAGATACGTTAAGAAAACATCTATCGATGTAAACTCAGTGCTGAGCGACCGCGACTCTTCGGAAAGTTTTCATGCGCTCCGGAAATTTATAAGCTGAGCTTATAAATTCCTACACGTTAAAAAAGGTGGGAAAATTACGCGATGAGTATTCTCGTTAATAAAAATACAAAAGTAATTACGCAAGGGATTACGGGTGCAACTGGTCTGTTCCACACTCGCGGAGCCGTTGAATACGGTACACAAATGGTGGGCGGTGTAACACCTGGTAAAGGTGGAACCGAAGTTGACGGTATTCCAATTTTCAACACAGTAAAAGAAGCGGTTGAAGCAACTGGTGCAACTGCATCTGTTATCTACGTTGCTCCTCCTTTCGCTGCTGACGCGATCATGGAAGCAGTTGACGCTGAGCTGGATCTGGTAATCTGCATTACTGAAGGTATCCCAGTTTTGGACATGGTGAAAGTTAAGCGCTACATGGAAGGCAAGAAAACCCTTCTCGTAGGTCCTAACTGCCCTGGCGTAATCACTCCAGGTGAGTGCAAAATCGGTATCATGCCTGGTTACATCCACGTTCCAGGTAAAGTGGGTATCGTATCTCGCTCCGGTACCTTGACTTATGAAGCAGTTCACCAAACTTCTACTCGCGGCCTTGGACAATCCACAGCTGTAGGTATCGGTGGAGACCCAGTAAAAGGTATGGAGTTCATCGACGTACTGAAAATGTTCAACGAAGATCCAGACACAGAAGCAGTTATCATGCTGGGTGAAATCGGTGGTACTGCGGAAGAAGAAGCAGCAGAGTGGATCGCTGCTAACATGAAAAAACCAGTTGTAGGCTTCATCGGGGGACAAACTGCTCCTGAAGGAAAACGTATGGGCCACGCTGGTGCGATCATCTCTGGCGGTAAAGGTACAGCTGCTGAGAAAATCGCGAAGCTCGAAGAATGTGGTATTCGCGTAGCGAAAACACCTGCAGTTATCGGTGAAACACTTGTTGAATTGCTGAAAGAGCGCGGTATGCTCGAGAAAGTAATGGGCAAGTAAGCAGATCAGACAGAAGTGGACAGGCTTTAGGCTTGTCCACTTTTTTTATTTTTTTTGAAGCTGCCTCTTTCTTTCGATAGAATAAATTTCAGAAGTTGTCCGCTGTGACAATTGTGATCGGGATAAAGGAGGATTTTGGAGTGGAAAAGGCGAAGCTCGACGAGAGAGACTGGGTATATGTGTTAACGATGGTCTCAGGTTTGGGAAGAAAGAAAATCCGAGAAATCTTTGAAATCACAGGTTCTTTTCAGATTGCCATCGAGAACTGGCATGAACTGGCACGTGAGCTCAGATTGACTTCCTTGATCACTGGGCAGGTTGACAAGCAAAGCAATGAAGCTTCTGCTACGGCACTATTGGAAAAGCGTGAAGAAGAGGCAACGCGCTTCTTATGTCCTTTTGACGATGCTTATCCTGCTTCGCTCCGCAATATCCCCGATTCTCCCTGGACGTTGTTTTATCGTGGCGACCACACATTATTGGATAAATTGTCGATTGGCGTCGTTGGTTCGCGCAAACCGACACCATATGGAAGAGCGAGCTGTAGCTTTTTTGTCCGAGAACTGGTACAAGCAGGTCTTGTCATTGTCTCAGGGGTAGCGTATGGAATTGATGCGGAGGCTCACCAAGCAACCTTGAAAGCAGGTGGTAAGACTATAGGCGTACTCGGTTGCGGAATGAATCACGTTTATCCTTCTCGGCATCGAGAGCTTTATCACGAGATTGAATCTTTTGGCCTACTACTCAGTGAGTATCCTCCTCATATTCCACCTATTTCTGGATTGTTTCCAGAGCGAAATCGTATCATAAGTGGTCTTTCTATCGGTGTATTAGTGGTGGAAGCAGCAGAAAAAAGCGGATCCTTGATTACGGCAGACTGTGCACTTGAGCAGGGCAAAGAAGTTTTTGCGATTCCTGGTCCTATTTTTTCATTGATGAGTGCCGGGCCGCATAACTTGATCAAACAAGGTGCAAAGCTAGTAACGTGCAGTAACGATATATGGGATGAAATCAAACATCATCTTCCAGAAGCCAAGCAGATGCAGCAGGTCAAAAAAAGCAATGCAACCGATGTTATTCCCTTATCTAATGAAGAAAAAGCGATTGTGGAAGCTGTAACCTATGAAGGAATTCATTTGGATGAGTTAATGAGTAGCCTGGAAAAAGACCAACGCAAGATGCTACATCAGCTGGTCATTCGTTTGGAAGCAAAAGGAGCTATTGTGGCACTTCCTGGCGGTTATTTTGCGCGGAGATAGCATATCCGCTAGCTTTTTGGCAACGCCTAGAGGCACAAGTGTTTGACAAACCGGATGAGGGTATTTAATAATAGGGAAGATTCCTTACTAAAAGGGGAGGAAAAAAATGGCTGATACGCTAGTAATCGTAGAATCCCCTACGAAGGCCAAGACCATTGGAAAATACCTGGGTAGTAAATATATCGTGAAAGCGTCTATCGGGCATGTACGCGATTTGCCGAAAAGTCAAATGGGTGTAGACGTTACACATAATTTTGAACCCAAATACATAACCATTCGCGGCAAAGGCGATGTATTGAAGGGCTTAAAAGATGCCGCTAAAAAAGTAAAAAAAGTGTATCTCGCAGCCGACCCGGATCGCGAAGGGGAGGCAATTGCTTGGCATTTGGCGCAATACTTGGGTCTCGATTTGAATCAACCGCTTCGTGTGGTATTTAATGAGATTACCAAAGACGCCATTAAAGAAGCGTTCAAGCATCCACGACACATAAACATGGACTTGGTAAATGCTCAACAGGCACGTCGTATTCTCGACAGACTCGTTGGCTACAATATTAGTCCAATTCTATGGAAAAAGGTTCGAAAAGGCTTGAGTGCTGGACGTGTTCAATCAGTTGCGGTAAAGCTTATCATGGATCGTGAGCGGGAGATCCAAGAGTTTATCCCGGAAGAGTATTGGACAATTGCAAGTACATTAATTAGTGATGGAAAAGAAATTAACGCGAAGTTCTATGGTTATGGCGATGAAAAGGTGGAGCTTCATTCGGAAGATGATGTAGCAGCGGTATTGAAACGAATGAAGAACAAACCATATGTAGTACAAAAGGTAACCAAGCGTGAGCGCAAGCGCAATCCTGCACCTCCTTTTATCACGAGTTCTTTACAACAAGAGGCAGCGCGTAAGCTGAACTTCCGCACTTCTAAGACCATGCGAATTGCTCAAGAGCTCTATGAGGGGATCGACGTTGGCAATAAAGAAGGCGCAGTTGGTTTGATTACCTATATGCGTACGGACTCTACCCGCCTATCTGTAACTGCACAAAACGAAGCAAGAGATTACATACTTGAGAAATACGGTCCAGACTATGTGTTAACTGAGCCACGCAATCAGGCGAAAAACGAAAATGCTCAAGATGCTCACGAAGCGATTCGTCCAACTGGTGTGATGCGTACACCGGATGAAATCAAGGAATACTTGTCGAGAGATCAGTTGCGTTTGTATCGATTAATCTGGGAGCGTTTCCTTGCCAGTCAAATGTCATCTGCTGTTCTTGATACGATGAGCGTAGATATTGACGCAGGTGGAGTTACCTTCAGAGCAACGGGATCAAAAGTGAAGTTCCCAGGATTTATGAAGGTATATATTGAAGGAAACGATGATGGCACGGAGGAAGAAGGCTTCCTTCCGCCCATTGAAGAAGGACAAATCCTCGATCAAAAAGAAATCGAGCCGAGTCAGCACTTTACACAGCCACCACCGCGATTCTCCGAAGCACGCATGCTTAAATCGATGGAAGAGATGGGGATTGGACGTCCATCTACCTATGCGCCTACATTAGAAACCATTCAAAAGCGGGGCTACGTGGCATTAGAGGAGAAGCGATTTGTCCCAACCGAGTTGGGCGAGATTGTGATCACGCTTGTCGAGGAGTTCTTCCCGGAGATTCTTAACGTAGAATTCACTGCGCATATGGAATCGGGCTTGGATAACATCGAAGCAGGAACCACCAATTGGGTGCAGGTGCTGGACGATTTTTATCAAGACTTTGCGAAGCGCGTAGTTGTTGCAGAA
Organism: Brevibacillus sp. HB1.3; assembly: GCF_013186635.1. NCBI lineage: Bacteria > Bacillati > Bacillota > Bacilli > Caryophanales > Paenibacillaceae > Brevibacillus > Brevibacillus sp. HB1.3. Next base: position 466,711 of record NZ_JABMIT010000003.1, read on the forward strand.
GAAGAAATGAAGGAAGTAGAGCTGAAAGTCGAAGAATCGGATGAAACATGTGAGCTTTGTGGCCGTGTGATGGTTTATAAGCTTGGTCGATTTGGCAAGTTTTTAGCTTGTTCCGGATTCCCAGATTGCCGTAATACGAAGCCAATTGTAAAAGAAATCGGCGTAAAATGTCCGCAGTGTGAAACCGGAGAGATTATCGAACGTAAATCTAAAAAGAGCCGTATTTTTTACGGTTGCAATCAATATCCGGAATGCGATTTTGTATCGTGGGACAAACCGATTGCCAGACCTTGTCCAAAATGCTCCAGCATGCTCGTGGAGAAAAAGCGCAAGAAGCAAGGAGTTAGCATAGTTTGCACCAAGTGTGATTATCAAGAAGAGGCAGACTCTTAAGCAGCCTGATTCGATTTTGTAGTTTGGAGGATTAACAGCATGTCACAACCAACAATTACAGTAGTGGGCGCTGGTCTCGCTGGTAGTGAGGCAGCATGGCAAATCGCGCAGGCGGGTGTAAAAGTAAAGCTGTATGAAATGAGACCGAAGACACAAACGCCTGCACATCATACCGATAAATTTGCAGAGTTGGTATGCAGTAATTCATTGCGTGCTAATACGTTGACGAATGCAGTGGGTGTATTAAAGGAAGAAATGCGTCGACTGAACTCTGTCATTATCGAATCGGCAGATCGTTGCGCGGTTCCAGCTGGAGGCGCGCTTGCCGTAGACAGACACGAATTCGCGGCTCATGTTACAGATGCCGTTCGTAATCATCCTTTAGTTGAGGTCGTTTCGGAAGAGATTACCGAAATTCCTGATGGGATTGTCGTAATTGCGACCGGGCCACTAACTTCTCCAGCTTTGTCTACAAAGTTAAAAGAGCTGACGGGTGAAGAGTATCTGTACTTTTACGATGCAGCAGCACCCATTATCGAGAAAGACTCAATCGATATGAACAAGGTATTCGTTGCTTCCAGATATGATAAAGGTGAAGCAGCCTACCTGAACTGCCCGATGACAGAAGAGGAGTTCAATCGCTTCTATGATGCGTTGATTTCTGCGGAAACTGTTCCATTGAAGGAGTTTGAAAAGGAGATCTTCTTCGAAGGCTGCATGCCGATTGAAGTATTGGCAAAGCGTGGGCACAAAACCATGACATTTGGTCCCATGAAGCCTGTGGGTCTGGTTGATCCGCGTACAGGTAAAAAGTCTTATGCAGTTGTTCAACTCCGCCAGGACAATAGTGCTGCGACGTTGTATAACATCGTAGGCTTCCAGACCCATCTGAAATGGCCAGATCAAAAAAGAGTCTTTTCACTCATTCCTGGGTTGGAAAACTGTGAAATCGTTCGTTATGGTGTCATGCACCGAAACACCTTTATCAATTCGCCAAAGCTGTTGAAGCCCACGTATCAGTATAAAGATCGGGAAACACTTTTCTTTGCTGGTCAAATGACTGGTGTCGAAGGATATGTAGAGTCAGCAGCATCTGGCTTGCTTGCTGGGATAAATGCAGCACGACTCGCAAAAGGGGAAGAATTGATCGAGCTTCCGCCAGAAACAATTATGGGCAGTATGGCTCGTTATATTACAACGGCAGATCCAAAGCATTTCCAACCGATGAACGCAAACTTCGGGCTTGTACCGGAATGGCCAGAAAGAATCCGAGACAAGCGTTTGAAAAATGAAAAGCTCGCTGAGCGGGCGCTAGATACAATTCAGAATTTTACACAAGAACGACACAATTAACATTGATATCCGATTTTCGTCTGTGTTACTATATAGGTGCTTCGAGGAGGGTGCATCCCGTATGGACTTTTCGCAACAAAATTCTGCGGATATTGAGATGTTTACCCGCTATTTGCGAGTTGAAAAAAACGCCTCTCCTCATACGGTGAAGCAGTATGTGGCAGATATCAGCGAATTTGTCTCCTTTATGGAACAGCACCAAATCACCGTATTTGCTGCTGTTTCTTATTTGCATGGTCGCTCCTTTCTCGCGCAATTGGCTGGTAGGGGGCTTTCCCGGCGAAGTATTGCCCGCAAGCTATCTAGTTTGCGTAGCTTGTACCGATTTCTGTTGCGTGAAGGTCAACTGGAACAGAACCCATTTCAACTAGTCTCCACTCCCAAAATGGAGAAGAAACTTCCTTCCTTTTTATATCCGCAAGAAGTTCAAGCTTTTTTCGATCTGCCTGATACAACCACTCCGTTAGGAATTCGTGATCGGCTGATTTTTGAACTGTTGTATGCAAGCGGCATGCGCGTTACGGAGCTCACCACTTTATCTGTGAGTGATGTGAATCCGAGCATGGGAGTCGCCTTGGTTTATGGAAAAGGAGCGAAAGAACGATATGTGCCGGTTGGAAGTTATGCCTGCGACGTTCTTCGGCAATACCTAGAACATGGAAGAGAAAAACTGTTGGCTGGAAAAGTAGAACACGGCAATTTGCTGGTTAACTATCGGGGAGAACCGTTATCCGACCGTAGTGTTCGGCGGATTGTAGACAAATACGTAGAAACGTACGCTCTTCAATTGCGGGTTTCACCTCATACCTTTCGTCATACGTTTGCGACCCATATGTTGAATGGCGGCGCGGATCTGCGTACCGTGCAAGAATTACTGGGGCACGTTAATGTTTCGACGACACAGGTGTACACGCATGTGACCAAAGAGCGACTTCGGCATGTATATGACACCGCTCACCCACGAGCAAACCCGGGCAATACAGGTTCCGCCAATCGGACGACATAACGGGAGGAATCAGTGATGGAACAGTTTCACGCAACAACCATATTTGCTGTACAGCACAATGGGTCTGTAGCGATGGCCGGAGATGGTCAGGTTACTTTTGGCAACAGCATGGTAATGAAGCACGGTGCCAAAAAAGTAAGACGTCTATATCGCGGCGAAGTTTTAGCAGGATTCGCCGGCTCTGTTGCTGATGCCATTACGCTTTTTGAGAAGTTTGAAGGAAAGCTGGAGGAGTATCACGGCAATCTGCAGCGAGCTGCTGTAGAGCTGGCGAAAGAGTGGCGCATGGATAAAATTTTGCGTCGTTTGGAAGCTATGATGATTGTTGCCAATAAGGAGCATTTGCTGCTTATTTCCGGAAATGGCGAAATCATTGAGCCTGATGATGGGATTCTTGCAATTGGTTCTGGCGGTAGCTTTGCCCTTGCAGCAGGTCGTGCATTGAAAACATATGCGCCTCATCTCGGCGCACGTGAAATTGCGGAAGCATCGCTTCGTACCGCTGCTGAAATTTGCGTGTTCACAAATAACAATCTTGTTGTGGATGAGTTGAATTGAGCGAAAGGGAGGAACCTACTGTGCTGAATCTTGAGCAATTAACCCCGCGTACGATCGTAGAGCATTTGGATAAATACATTGTCGGGCAGGCACAAGCCAAGAAAGCCATTGCTGTTGCGCTTCGCAACCGCTACCGTCGCAGTCGTTTGCCAGAGCAAATGATTGACGAGGTTGTTCCAAAAAACATCTTGATGATCGGACCTACTGGTGTTGGAAAAACGGAAATTGCACGTCGGATTGCAAAACTGACAGGTGCTCCTTTTATTAAGGTAGAAGCAACGAAGTTTACGGAAGTCGGTTATGTAGGACGAGATGTGGAATCGATGGTCCGTGATCTGGTGGAAGCTTCTATCCGTACGGTCAAACAGGAAAAAGTAGAGTCGGAGAAAGAGAAAGCCGAAAAGCTTGCGAATGAAGCCATTGTGAACGTACTCGTTCCATCTCGCAAGCAGTCGAACTCATTCAAAAATCCGTTGGAGATGTTCTTCGGTGGACAGCAGCAACAGCAACAGGATACCACTGATCAAGAAGACGTATCGATTGAGCAGCAACGCAGACAAGTCATGTGGCAATTGACGAATGGCCAGTTAGAAGAGCAAATGATTGAGATTGAAGTCGAAGATCAATCACCTTCGATGTTTGACATGTTCCAGGTTCCGGGTACAGAACAAATGGGGATGCAAATGCAAGATATGCTCGGTAGCCTGATGCCTAAGCGGATGAAGAAACGAAAATTGCGAATAAAAGATGCGCGAAAGGTATTAATTCAGCAGGAAGCGCAAAAACTGGTGGATATGGACGAAGTTACGCAGGAGTCAATTCGTCGAGCTGAACAACACGGGATTATCTTCATTGACGAAATTGACAAGATTGCGGGTAAGGATGGGCGTGGCCCGGACGTATCTCGTGAAGGAGTCCAGCGTGATATTTTACCCATTGTGGAAGGCTCAACTGTCATGACCAAGTATGGTCCAGTCAAAACAGATTATGTTCTGTTTATTGCAGCTGGTGCTTTTCACATGGCAAAACCATCAGATTTGATTCCGGAATTGCAAGGTCGTTTTCCGATTCGGGTGGAGCTGACTAGCTTGCGTGTTGAAGATTTTGTCCGAATTTTGACGGAGCCTAAAAACGCGTTGCTTAAGCAGTACGTAGCCCTCTTGGAAACGGAAGGTGTGCAAGTTGAATTTACACCGGAAGCCATTCAGGAACTCGCTCGTCTCGCTGCTGAGGTCAATCAGAGCACAGATAACATCGGTGCTAGACGATTGCACACTATATTGGAGAAGCTGCTGGAGGATCTCTCTTTTGAAGCCCCAGAAATCCACCTGGAAGTTGTACAGATTACCCCCGATTATGTTAAACAGAAATTAGGAACAATCGCGGGGAACAAAGACTTGAGTCAATATATTTTATAAACATTGGATAGGCAGCACATATAATTAGGAGGAAATACAGATGGATCTACTGTCAAAAACAAGAAGAATTAACCGCATGTTGCAAAAATCCGCGGGTCATGCCGTGAACTTCAATGAAATGTCCCAAGTTTTGAGTGACGTTATTGAAGCAAATACTTATGTTGTAAGCCGCAAAGGAAAACTTCTCGGCTTTGCGATTCACCAAGAGATGGATAACAGCCGTATGCGCAAAATGCTGGAAGAGCGCCGCTTTCCAGAAGAGTACAGCATGGGGTTACTGAAAGTAGATGAAACATCTGCGAACCTGGATGTAGATAGCCCATACACAATTTTCCCTGTTGAGATGAAAGAAGTATTCCGCACAGGTTGGACGACGCTTGTTCCAATCATGGGTGGAGGGGATCGTCTCGGTACGCTGATTTTGGGTCGTATTAACGATCAATTTGTCGATGACGACCTGATTCTTGCAGAAGTAGGGGCAACCGTAGTAGGCATGGAAATCTTGCGTGAGCGTTCTGAAGCAATCGAAGAAGAAGCGCGTAGCAAAGCAGTTGTACAAATGGCGATTGGTTCCCTCTCTTATAGCGAGTTGGAAGCAGTTGAACATATTTTTGAAGAGCTCGAAGGCAAAGAAGGCTTACTTGTTGCCTCTAAAATCGCGGATCGCGTAGGAATTACCCGCTCCGTCATTGTAAACGCACTGCGTAAGCTAGAGAGTGCGGGTGTTATCGAATCCCGTTCGTTGGGAATGAAAGGTACCTTCATTAAGGTGCTGAATGAAAAGCTGTTGCCTGAGCTGGAGAAGCTCAAAACCTCGTAATATACCTTGCCAAAAGTTACAAGAAAGTAAACAAAAGGTGTAGCAACTCAGGTTGCTGCACCTTTTCTCATGGGACTATAGTCCTAGTGAAAGTAAAAAACGACACATTATTACCATAAAATATATATTGATTTTTAATGCATGCTTCGACAATTGCAATGGTTTGAATATGGTTTCCTTGTAAAATGCAGTAAAAAAACAGGAAGTATAAGGGATTTAGTCCCATTGAATCATTTTGAAAAACGTCATGAAAAGGGGCTTTTTTGTCCAAAATGATTTTGCTATGATTGAATCGTATTAGGGTGTCGAAAATACAGGAAATATAGGTGGTTTTAGGGAAAAGAATTGACTCATATTGGGGGAGAAGGAAAAATGCTGGATAGTTACCATCTGCAGGTCCTGGAGAGATCACTCGACGCTGCAACATTGCGACATAGAACGATCGCAAACAACCTTGCCAACATAGACACCCCTCAATTCAAAAGTCAGCAAGTCATCTTCGAGAGCTTTTTGCAAGATGAGTTGAACTCACGAGCGGGAAATGGCAAGTTAGAAGCGTATCGGACCAATCAAAGACACCTTCCCTTTGGAAATGCAGGCGTTGCAGCACCACAAGTTGTGTCCAATCCGAATTACTTCGTGCAGAACAATGGAAACAACGTGGATTTAGAAACAGAAACATCAGAACTGGCTAAAAACCAAATTTGGTACAGTGGATTAACGCAGTTGACTGCAGGGCATTTCCAAAAATTACGCAGTGTAATTGAAGGTGGAGGTAAATAAGAATGAGCTTGTTTCAAGGAATTAACACAAGTGCTTCTGCCTTAACAGCTAACCGCTTGCGATTGGATACGATTTCTTCCAATATTGCGAATGCGGAAACCACTCGAGCAAACTTCGTAGATGGGGCCTGGCAGCCATATCGCAGGAAAATGGTGGAGTTGTCACCTCAAACAAATGGAACATTTGATAACTTCCTGCAAGCAGCCGTTGGGATCGTCTCAGGAAGTCAGGGTGGACAAGGTGTGAAGGTCACAGCAATTCAAGAAGACAATACTCCGTTTAAACGAGTATATGATCCATCTCATCCAGATGCAGATCAAGACGGATATCTCTTGATGCCGAATGTCGACCCGATGAAAGAAATGGTGGACATGATCTCCGCATCAAGATCATACGAAGCCAATGTGACAGCACTGAACGCTTCCAAAGCGATGATGCTAAAAGCATTGGAAATTAAGTAAAGCGGGTGACAGTAAGGAATGGAAATGAGTGCAATCTCCCAACTAACGCCAATTCGTACACCGAGCGTGAACAAGCCAACCCCAGCTGAAGTTTCCCAAGAATTCTCATCGTTTCTATCGGATGCCATGGATAAAGTGAATCAGGCGCAAGTAGAATCGTCGAATCTTGCCGACAAGTTTGCAGCGGGAGAAATTACCGACGTGCACCAATTGACTGTTGCAGGTCAAAAAGCTACCGTGATGCTACAAATGACTATGCAGGTCAGGAACAAGATGATTGAGTCTTATCAAGAAATCATGCGCATGTCGATTTGATCGTTGTTGGTATCCTTTGAGAGGTGAAACATGAACGAACGTTTAGCAGTATACAAAGACCGGATTACGTCAAAATGGAACCAATTTTCCAAGAAACAAAAATGGATGATTCTCGGTATTTCGCTTTTCCTCTTGATCTCTCTAGGCCTATACATATACATCGCTTCTCAGCCGGTGTACAAACCACTTTACAATCAAAAATTGAGTGAACAAGAAATCGGGACGATCAAGCAAGAGCTGGAAGCTTCACAAATCCCATACCAGATCACGGGGAATGGTACAAGTATCGAGGTTCCAGAAAAAATGGCACAGGATGTCATTGTCGATTTGGCTGCACAAGGTATTCCGAGTCAAGCAGGAATAAATGCAGAAATTTTCTCCAGCACCCTTGGAGTGACGGATCGTCAATTTGATGTCATGAAGAAAGAGGCATTGCAGCAAGAGCTACGCAAGATGCTGGAACGTGTAAAAGGTGTACGCTCCGCACAAGTAATGATTACGTTGCCGCAGGAAAGCGTTTGGGTAACGGAGACTCCGGCTACAGCGACGGCTTCTGTTATCGTGGATGTTGAACCTGGAACAACGCTTGATCAAAAACAAATTAACTCACTTTATCTGCTTGTTTCCCGAAGCGTTCCGAAATTGCCGATGGAAGCGATCGCGATTACAGACCAGTATTCCAATCCACTGGAACGTTCCGAAGGTAATGAAAGCGAAGGAACATTGAGTAGCTTTAAACAACAGGAAACAATCAAAGCAGATGTTGAAAAGAAAATTCAACAGAACCTGTACAACTTGTTGGGTACAATCATGGGACGCGATAAAGTCATCGTCCATACGTTCCTCAAAATGAACTTTGACAAAGAAAACCGCGTAGAAAACATCGTTGAGGCACCCGACAAAGAGAATAACGAAGGACTTATCATTTCTTCTCAAAAATTATCAAAAGCCTTCTCTGGACAAGGTCAACCTCCAGGGGGAATTGCAGGGACTAATAACAATGCAGTTCCGAATTACCAAGGAAGTAGCCCACAAGGAAGTAACAGTCAATACGAAGAGTTGAATGATACGATTAACCGTGAAGTAAATCGCATCACGCGAAATGTTACATCAAGTCCTTACAAGATCGAAGACATCACAATCAACGTTGGCGTAGAACCGCCAGCTGGTGGAACGTTGGATGCTGCTACACTCGAGAGCATTAAACAAGTGTTGCGCAATGTTGTTCGTGTCACTTTAAGTGATCAGGTTACTGATTTATCGGATACTGAGTTGGACAAGCATATTTCTGTACTCCCTCGTCAGTTCTCAGGAAAAGCTGAGATTGAGGATTCCAGTGCGCTAAGTCCTGCTGTTCTTTGGACAGTCGGTGGTATTGCAGTCTTGGCACTTGCCGCTGTTGCCTTCCTCGTTTATCGCAGACGCAGTCAAGCGAAGCAGCAACAAGAAGAAGAGGAATTGCCAGATTTGCTGACACCGTTAAACGCGGGCGAAATACCAGACTTGATTTACCAAGAAGACGGAGACCAGGTAGTGGTCAGAAAGCAACTTGAAAAATTGGCGCGAAGCAAACCAGATGAGTTTGTTGTTCTGCTTCGTACATGGTTAGCAGAAGATTAAGGAGTGAATGGTATGGCTCGCGGCGCTAAAGAGTTGTCAGGACGACAAAAAGCAGCTATCCTCCTCATCTCACTCGGGCCGGAAGTTTCTGCCCAGGTGTTCAAGCATTTGCGTGAGGATGAGATCGAGCAACTGACATTAGAAATCGCCAATGTGCGAAAAGTGGATACGGATGAAAAAGATAAAATTTTATCTGAATTTCACCAGATTGCGGTTGCCAAAGAGGTAATTGCACAAGGCGGGATTACTTACGCCAAAGAAATCTTGCAAAAAGCTTTGGGTGAGACCAAAGCAATGGACATTATTAATCGCTTGACGGCAAACCTTCAAGTTCGACCGTTTGACTTTGCTCGAAAAGCTGACCCAGGTCAAATCCTCAACTTTATCCAAAATGAGCATCCACAGACGATTGCCTTGGTGCTTTCTTATCTGGAGGCTCAACAAGCAGCTATGATCCTGTCGGCTCTTCCGCAAGAACGTCAAGCGGAGGTTGCGAAAAGAATTGCGACTATGGATAGTACTTCACCGGAAGTAATCGCTCAAGTAGAACAAGTATTGGAGCAAAAGCTCTCTGCCACTGTTACCCAAGATTACACACAGGCAGGCGGGATCGAAGCGATCGTGGCTGTACTCAATGGTGTCGATCGTGGAACCGAACGCACGATTCTGGATTCCCTCGAAATTCAAGATCCAGAGCTGGCAGAAGAAATCAAGAAGCGTATGTTCGTCTTCGAAGATATTGCTACACTCGACAACCGTTCGATTCAGCGCGTTATCCGCGATGTGGAAAATGCCGATCTGCAACTTTCTCTCAAAGTATCCAGCGAAGAAGTTCGGGAAGTTATTTTCCGGAACATGTCCAAACGGATGGCGGATACCTTCAAAGAAGAAATGGAGTTTATGGGCCCAGTTCGCCTTCGCGACGTCGAAGAGGCACAATCTCGCATCGTTGCAATTATCCGTCGCTTAGAGGAGGCTGGTGAGATCATCATCGCCCGCGGTGGAGGAGATGATATCATTGTCTAGGATCATCAAAAGCGCCAATTATCGGCCTTCTGAGGAATCTTTTCTCCTCGCGGTAACGCCTGTACCACTTAAGACGGAAGAAGTTGCCGAAAGGTTGCAAGAAAATCAAGAAATTTTTAATCAAGCTGAGATTGAGGCGAAAGCGATCATCTCAGATGCAGAAGAAACCGCGCAAAACATCTTGCAGCAAGCTGCGGAGCAAGCAGAGCAACTAAGACAAGAGACGCTTGCTCAGATGGAAGAATGGTGGGAACAAAAACGTCAGGAAGCTGCGCAACTGTTTCAACAAGTGCAAGAGCAGGCTATGACGGAAGGGCAAGAAGCAGGTTTCGAAGCGGGTAAACGTGAGGCATACGAGGAGCAAACAGCTTCACTCGTCCAAGCAAAAACCATTTTGGAACAAGCATTTGCCGAGAAAAAACAAATTATCGCTGAGGCGGAGCCTTTTGTAGTGGAACTCAGCATAGAAATTGCGAAAAAAATCATTGGACAGGAAGTGCAACAGCATCCCGAGCAGGTCCTGGAAATGACCAAAAAAGCACTCCGTCGCTCCCGTGTTCATGGCGAGATTACAGTGTGCGTCAACCATAAGTACTTCGATTATGTGCTCGAGCATCGTGCTGGTTTTCTTGAATTGTTAGATGGACAAGCAGAGCTATCCATTTATCCTGACTATACCGTACAAGATGATGGATGTGTCATCCGTACAGCTTTGGGGAGTGTCGATGCTCGCATCGATACACAAATGGAGGAGATTAAGCAGGCGTTGCTTACGATTGCTAGAGGAAGTGAGGCTCCATGAGCATCCTAGATCTCTCGAAGTACAAGCACATGCTGCATGGATTAGATCCGATGCGCGTGAATGGCAAAGTGACACAGGTTGTTGGGCTCACTATCGAGTCGCAAGGGCCAGAAGTGAAATTAGGCGAGATATGCCATCTATATCCGGCTAACACAAAGGAACCGATCATCGCTGAAGTGGTTGGCTTTCGAGAAAACAAAGTGCTGCTAATGCCATTAGGCGAATTGACCGAAATTGGTCCAGGTTGTGATGTGGTCGCGACAGGACGTTCGCTAGATGTAAAAGTTGGACCTGAAATATTGGGTTCGATCCTCGATGGATTGGGGCGACCCTATCAAGGCTCACTGCCATTTGGGCTGACGTCCTATCCTACCAACAATATGCCGCCAAATCCTATCCTCCGACCGCGCATTCAAGAACCATTGAGTGTGGGAGTGAGAGCGATAGACGGTCTTCTTACCATCGGGAAAGGTCAGCGGGTCGGCATCTTCGCTGGATCAGGGGTAGGAAAAAGTACATTGATGGGAATGATTGCTCGAAATACTACGGCAGATATCAATGTGATTGGTCTCATTGGAGAACGCGGCCGTGAAGTCATGGAGTTTATCGAGCGGGATCTTGGGGAAGAAGGACTAAAGCGGTCTGTCGTTGTCGTAGCTACTTCCGATCAACCTGCCATGATTCGAATCAAGGGCGCGATGATTGCGACTTCCATAGCGGAATATTTCCGCGATCGAGGAATGAATGTCATGCTCATGATGGATTCTGTTACGCGCTTTGCCATGGCACAACGTGAGGTAGGCTTGGCGATCGGTGAACCGCCGGCTACGCGTGGTTATACGCCATCGGTGTTTGCGATGCTGCCAAAGCTGATGGAGCGCGCAGGAACAGCGGATAAGGGAAGTATTACGGCCTTTTATACCGTATTAGTTGATTCTGACGACATGAACGATCCGATTGCGGATGCAGCGCGGGGGATTTTGGACGGTCACATTGTTCTTGACCGGAAAATCGCTCACAAAGGTCACTTTCCTGCCATTGATGTGATGGCGAGTGTGAGTCGTGTCATGAATGAAATCGTCGATAGTAACCATTTGGATGCTGCTCGTCAGTTGAAAAAACATTTGGCTACGTTTCGTGAAGCGGAGGACCTCATAAATATTGGGGCGTATAAGCCGGGCAGCAATCGGGAAATCGATGCAGCCATCCGCTATCGTGATATCATTTCTGGTTTTACGGCACAAGGAACGCATGAACCGTCTACTTTGCAGGGCGCTATCCAAGCATTGACAGCTCATTTCGGAGGAGTGAACTAATGTGCGTGTGTTTCAGTTTCATCTCCAAAAGGTTCTTGATTTAAAGGAAAAAGAAAAAGAACAAGCAGAGTGGGCTTTCGGAAAGTCGATCCAGCGTAAAAACGAAGAAGAGTGGAAGCTTTCTCAACTAACCGAGCATCATGACGAGATGACGATGAGGCTCCAGGAAGTACAGATGCAGACATGCAGTGCTGCGCAGCTCATTTCCATTACGCAATATCAGCAATCTGTTGCGAGATCCATTCAAAATCAGCAACGTACCTTGCATGGTTGCGAACAGGATGTGGAACGCTGTCAGTCACGATTGACGGAACGTATGAAAGAGTCCCAACTATGGCAACGCCTTCGGGAAAAGTCGCTCCACCAATTTCTGGACGACCAGAAGCAAAGAGAGCAAAAAGAGTTGGATGAGATCGGTACGCAGCTCTATCTTCGCCGAAGCTACTGAGGGAGGTTCCAAATGGAAGAAATCCAAGAAGAACGGGAATACGGCAGGTGGGAATGGTTCTTTTATATGATTGTCATTCCTGCACTGTTTGCCAGCCTCCTTGGCGGTGTGCTCCTGAGCTTGCTCGGAGTAAACGTGTTAGGGACTGTTCTCCACTGGGCTAACTCCATACCGTACGTGGAAAAATTAGTCCCGGACGACTATGCAGCAACTCCCGGCTCAGAAGAACAACCTAACATGGACAAACAAGTGGCAACCCTACAGCAAGATCAAGCAAAAAACCAGCAGCAGATTACCGCTTTAAAAGAAGAGTCAGCAAAGAAAGATGCCACCATTGCGGCGCTGGAAAAGCAACTCGATGATGTAAACAAGGCAATGGAAGACAAGCGTGCTACTGAGGAAGAACGTCAAAAGCAGTTTGCGGATTTAGCGAAAGTGTACACAACCATGTCTGCAAAGAATGCAGCGGCCATCATCGGAAATCTAAAATTGCAAGAGTCAGTTGCCGTCATGACAAAAATGAAGCCTGCACAACAGGCTGACATTTTGGCCAAGATGGAACCGAAGAAAGCTGCTGATATTTCCATCTTGTTAAAAGATTCAGTAGTGAACAAAGATGATGACATCGCAGCTCTGCAACAACGTGTTGATGTTCTGACAAAGGCGTTAAGTGATACGCGTGATGGGTCTGAATCGAAAGAGGATCTAATGAAAACATTCACTCAATTGCCACCTGCGGATGCTGCTGCTATCATTCGTTCCCTCATGGTTACCAACAGTGGTCAAGCCATTGCCTTAATGAAAGATTTGCCTGCGGATAAACGGGCACAAACTCTCTCAGCGATAGCCAATGATGACAAGAAACAGAAAGAACCAGATAATCTGGCGGCTCGCATCACGACAGAGTTGCTTCGAAAATAGATGGAAATAATCATCTGTTTTCGTTCCTATAAGCAACAAATCAAAAAGAGGAGGTGAACGAGATGAATGTAGCCAATTTGACCCCCGCAGTAGGATCAGCAGGATCTGTTACCGCTACACCTGTAGCAAATGCGGAAGGAACGGGTTTAGGTCAAATGTTTTCTATGCAATTGATGCAGGTGTTGGATCAGAACCCAGAAGATACGACGGTGGCTCCAGAGGATTTAAGCGAAGAGGACATGCCAGCATTAGCTGATCTCATGGCATTATTTGCCCAACTGCTTGGCACTGGTCAAACTACGCAAGACGAATTACCGTCTGACGCTCAAGAAAAATTTGCAACTGCAATGGAACAACTCTTGGGCAAAGCGCAAGGAAATGCTGGTCAAGTGAGTGAGGATCTAAAGCAGATTCTAGCTAACCTGAAAAAAGGGGAAGCAACTCCAAACGAAATGGACAAGCTGGCAGCTCTTCTCGAATCCCTGAAGAATCAAAAAGGAAATGCTGAGGAGTCAAAACGAAGTGGACTGAACTTGCGATCCGATGTAATGACAAACATGAACACCACCCAACAGGATACGTTTAAGACAATATCTCCACTGCGGTTGAATCAAGGTCTCTCGGCTTACAAGCTAGAAGCAGGGATTCAGTCCCAGACAGTACAGTCAACCCTTCAAAGCGGCCTTTTGAATCAAGAGGGCAATCCAGAAGACGGAATGTTGAATGGTAATGGTCAGACACCAATTATTGCTTCATCTAATACACAGACACAATCTGTACAGACCTTTCAACAACAGTCTGTTCCAACACACCATGTAAACGCCAACCAACTGACACAGCAAGTCACACAGCTTTTCGTGTCCAAGATGCAGTTGACCCAACATAATGGCGTACATGAGGCAAAGCTGATTCTGAATCCACAATCTTTGGGTCAAGTAGATGTAACGATTACTTCCCAAAATGGCGTGATTACAGCACAGTTCCATGCTGAAACACAGGCTGGAAAGGATATGCTGGACAATCAGCTTCCACAGCTTCGAGCTGCTTTGACACAACAAGGCTTACAGGTGGATCGCTTGGAGGTAAACCAGCAGCAGGATACCGCTTTTAACTTCCAACAGCAGCGTGAACAAGCACGACAGCAACAAGAGAATCGACAACAGCAAGATAAAGACGAGCAAGAATTTGCTCTCGATGCCCTGGTAGACAGCAATGAATCATCAGAAGTGCTATGGAATCGATTGCGGGACACGGCTCGCGGCATTGACGACATCGTCTAGGATTGGCTATAAGGAGGAAGCGCCATGAACCATTTTCGTGTGGGGCAACCCTATTTTCCTCCGAAAACGAATCACGCCGCAAAAGCTACTACCCAAACCGCTCCGGGAAACAACGTGTTATTTCAGCAGTATTTGACGGAATCGATTGGCGCTGCAACCAAGACGGAACCACTCAGTTTTAGCCAGCATGCCGTCAATCGCTTGCAGGAGCGGGGCATTACGCTAGAGCGACAACAGATGGAGCGTTTGGAATCCGCTGTGCAAAAAGCAGCCGCCAAAGGCGCCAGAGAGTCTCTCGTTATGATGGATAATGTGGCCTACGTCGTGAGCATCGTAAATCGGAAAATTATTACCGCCGTAGACGATGGCAGCATGAAGGACAACGTATTTACTAACATTGACAGTGCCATTTTCGTGTAGGTGGCTGTTTACTGGGCTGGACCTCCTTTTGAGGAAGCCCATTCGGCTACCGACTGACAGAGGTAGCCGCTGTAAATGAGAAGGTAAAGGAGGAAGTTAGTATGCTTCGATCTATGTATTCAGGTATTTCAGGCTTGCGTGGATTTCAAACTAAGTTGGACGTTATTGGTAATAATATCGCAAACGTAAACACCGTTGGTTTCAAAAAGGGACGCGTGATGTTCCAAGATATTTTGAGCCAAAACGTTCAAGGGGCAGGGGCTTCATCAGATACAAAGGGTGGTACGAATCCAGTCCAGATTGGTCTTGGATCATCCATTGCCTCCATTGATACTGTATTTTCAGCAGGTAGTCCAATGACAACAAACTTGCCTACAGACCTTTCGATTGAGGGGGACGCCTTCTTTATGGTGAGGGCAAGTGATGACTCGCCTATTTACTACACACGTGCAGGGAATTTTACACGTGACTCTTTGGGATTCTTGGTTAATCCACAAGGATATAAATTGCTAGATTCAGGTGGACAGCCAATTCAAATAGATCAAGAGGCAGGGATTGTCTCCTACTCAATTGGAAAAGATGGTCTAATTACAACAGTAGATGAAGCAGGGCAACTTAACTCAGATGCTACGATTGGCGTCATTACGTTTAATAACCCTGGTGGCTTAAAGAAAGTCGGAAACTCCCTTTATGAAAATACAGTCAATGCTGGCCCGAGAGGTGGAGCTGCGGATACACCAGTTACACCAGGAGAGGCAAAAGTAAGCATCATCGCAGGACAACTGGAAATGTCCAACGTTGACCTTTCTGAAGAATTTACAGAAATGATCGTGGCACAGCGCGGTTTCCAAGCAAACTCACGGATCATCACGACATCTGACACAGTATTGGAAGAACTGGTGAACCTGAAACGATAATTTCGTTTAACGGAAAAGCCGGGGAAGTGTTCTAAGCCTTCCCCAGCTTGATCCGGAAAGGAGCAGCCAATGATTAAGTTAACGCGGTTTAACGGTTCTGCTTTTTATCTGAACATTACTCACATTGAAACTGTTGAAGGAACTCCGGATAGCGTAATTACGCTGTTCAACGACAGAAAGTACATCGTGAAGGATTCGGTGGAATCCATCGCTGAACGTGTTCAGGCTTTTTATCATAATGTTCCTCCGGCAACATCTGTACCGAAAATGCCGGGTGATTCAAATGAATAGCGGGAGGCATTAGCGATGTTTCAAAATCGATTGTTTAACATGGCTCTAATCATTATCATCGCGATATCGCTACTGGGAGTGATCTCGTTTGTTCTCTGGCAAACCTATCTCTCTCCAGCTGCGCAAACAGCTTCGACGGAAGAGCAAGAAGTGAAGCCGCTCACGGCAGGGGAAATAAAAGAGTTCTCCGTTGACACTGGCGAAATTACTACGAACTTGCTAACGAATAATTACATGATTGTACGCTTTAGCATTACGGCTGACAGTTCTGCTGCCAAAACAGAGTTGGAACAGCGTTTGCCGCAAGTCAATCAGGTGATTATTAAAACATTGGCGGGGTTGACACCAGAAGACATTAAAGGAACTGAAGGTGTGAACAAGCTGGAAGCAAAAATCATGAATGAAATCAGCTCCCTGATGCAAGAGGGTAAGATTGTTCAAGTAGTGACAACCAAACGCGTCTTGTCATAGGAAGCGATTATGGTATACATAGCAAGGAGGTGACGACATATGGCCGAGGTTCTCTCACAGAGTGAGATTGATGCGCTGTTGGCCGCCCTATCTTCGGGCGAAATGGATGCCAACGAGCTGAAAAAGGAAGAAACTGAGCGTAAAGTCAAAGTATATGATTTCAAACGCGCCCTGCGATTCTCGAAAGATCAGATCCGTGGTTTAACGCGAATCCATGAAAACTACGCGAGGCTGTTGACTACGTATTTTTCAGCTCAGCTCCGTACCTTCGTGCAAATTACGGTTGCCTCCGTCGATCAATTGCCGTATGACGAATTTATACGTTCTATTCCCAAGATGACCATCTTGAACATCTTTGAAGCTCCTCCGCTGGAAGGACGAATGGTTTTGGAAGTAAATCCAAACATCGCCTATACCATGTTGGATCGACTTCTGGGAGGACAGGGGGCGATTCCAGAAAAAATGGGCGCCCTTACGGAAATTGAAACAACGGTGATGGAACGCGTATTCGGCAAAGCGCTGGATACTTTCCACGAGGCATGGAAGCAAATTATTGAACTGGACCCGTATCAGGAAGGCTTGGAAATGAATCCACAGTTCATGCAGATCGTCTCACCTAATGAGATTGTCGTGGTAATCTCTTTTAGTACCAAAATCGGCGATACAACAGGAATGATCAATCTCTGTTTGCCTCACGTGGTACTGGAGCCAATCATGACAAAGCTGTCTGGACAATACTGGTTCTCCAAACAGAAGAAAACGCGGGATGAAGAAGAGCGCCTGCGTGTAGAAGAGCGAGTAAAAGTTGCAAAATTACCGATTGTTGCTGAGATGGGAACAGCTACGATTACAGTAGGAGATTTCTTGCAGCTACAAAAAGGCGACGTCATTCAATTAGATCAATCGATCGACAACAAGTTGAAAGTTAAAGTTGGCGACCACTTAAAGTTCTTGGGTCAGCCAGGAACACATAAAGGAAGAGTCGCCGTACAGATTGATGAAGTCATAGAGGAGGGGGAGGAACAAAATGAGTAGAGATATGCTTTCTCAAGACGAGATTGACGCGCTGTTACGTGCGAACAACTTGGTTGAGGACGAAGAGGAAGCTGTATCGGCAGTGACCCAGGATGTTGCCGATTTTCTGTCCCCATTTGAACAGGATGCACTCGGAGAAATTGGTAATATCTCCTTTGGGAGCGCAGCTACTGCGTTATCTACTTTGTTAAGTCAAAAGGTAGATATTACAACCCCTACTGTTTCCGTAGTCAATGTTGATGAATTGGAAAGCGAATTTCCGATTCCTCACGTGGCTGTCCACGTGGAATATACAGATGGATTCAA
Organism: Brevibacillus sp. HB1.3; assembly: GCF_013186635.1. NCBI lineage: Bacteria > Bacillati > Bacillota > Bacilli > Caryophanales > Paenibacillaceae > Brevibacillus > Brevibacillus sp. HB1.3. Next base: position 484,671 of record NZ_JABMIT010000003.1, read on the forward strand.
AGGAATTAACCTGCTCGTCATTCGCATGGAAGATGCTGCGGTTATCGCGGATCTGATGATGGGCGGAGATGGTAGACCAGCGAGCACTGAAATGTCTGAGCTTCATATCAGCGCGGTTCAGGAAGCAATGAATCAGATGATGGGCTCCGCTGCTACGTCCATGTCGACGATTTTCAACCAGTTCATTAATATTACGCCACCAGGCATCGATGTAATGGATCTGGCGCAAGGCAAGGGTGGAGACAGCTTCTCTGATGATGACAGTCCTCTGGTGAAGGTATCTTTCCGCTTAAAGGTAGGAGAACATGGCGAACTTATTGATTCAAATATTATGCAGCTTCTCCCTCTTTCCTTTGCGAAAAAGATGATTGATCGACTGGTTGGGGGTGCAGGGGATGAAGAAGCAGCAGCGGCCCTCATAGATGAGATAGAGATGCCTTCTCTGCCTGCTATGGGTCTGTCGGCTCCTTCTGTCCAGTCAAGTGTGCAAGAACAGCCACAGGGCCATGTACCGCCTGTAGCGCAGCCGCCACAGGCACAGCAACAGCCGATGTATCAGCAACCGCCGGGTTACGCACCGCCAATGGGCTACCCAGGACAGCCGCCGATGTATCCTGACGCGTATGGACAACAAATGATGCCACCTGGCTACGCTCCGTACCCAGGAATGTATCAGCAGCCTCCAATGGCTGCGCCAACACCACAGCATTTCGGAGGTCCTGCCGCAAATCAGGCGAATGTAGTACCAGCACAATTTGCTCCACTTGGAGGTGCTCCTATGTATACAGGAGACATACAGAATTTGAACTTGCTTCACGATATTCCATTACAAGTAACAGTTGAGTTAGGACGTACGAAAAAGCTTATTAGAGAAATCCTTGACTTGTCCGCTGGATCGATTATACAGTTGGACAAGCTGGCAGGTGAGCATGTAGACATTTTGGTGAACAACAAATTAATTGCCAAGGGCGAGGTTGTCGTCATTGATGAGAACTTTGGGGTTCGTGTTACAGACATCATCAGTCAGATAGATCGTGTTCAAAAATTACAATAAACCAATCAAGTGGGAAGCATTAGGGAGGAGCTATTCATGTCTAACAAAGTTTTAATCGTAGACGATGCAGCATTCATGCGTATGATGATCAAGGAAATTCTTTCGAAAAACGGGTACAGCGTCGTAGGGGAAGCAAGTGACGGTGCACAAGCAGTTGAAAAATACAAAGAATTGGGACCTGATCTCGTGACCATGGATATTACCATGCCAGAGATGGATGGGATTTCTGCATTGAAAGAAATTAAAAAGTTGGATCCTAACGCGCGCGTGATCATGTGCTCTGCGATGGGACAACAAGCGATGGTAATCGATGCGATCCAGGCGGGCGCAAAAGACTTCATCGTAAAACCATTCCAAGCGGATCGCGTTTTGGAAGCGATCAAAAAGACAATGAGCTAATGATGATGATCCGGAATGCAGGGGCAAGACTCATTTTAGCCTTCAGTCTGATCCTGTTGCTTTTCGTCTCCTCCCTGCCGAGTACCGCTTTTGCGGAAGGTTCAGTAGCGGATGCGTACAACCAGGGAAAAGTGCCAACTAGCAATGCGCCCGCCGGCAGTGAACAGCCGGCGGCCATTCCGGGCAGCGGAACAGGAAGTATGATCGGGTATCTGGTTCAAGTCATCTTTTCGCTTGGCTTTATTGCAGTATTGATCTTTTTATTGCTCCGTTTTCTTGGTCGACGTCAAGGGGCTCAAAGTCATGGACCGATTAAAGTGATAAGCGCAACTGCGCTAGGTAATGGCAAAACACTGCAGGTTGTTATGATCGGTGAGTCATTGTACATCGTGGGAGTAGGAGAAAACGTTCAATTGCTTCGTAGAATCGAACCGGGTGAAGAGGTAGATTTGATTTTGGCTGACGCTGAGATCAAACCGATGAAAAGCCCATTCACGCTAGAGTGGCTTCCGTTCGGTAAGAAAAAGCAGGCAGAAGAAGAAATCTTGTTTTCTTCTGAAATGGACGGGAAAAGCTTTCAAGATCTGTTGCAAGGTCAATGGAACGACTTGAAAAACCGTCCAAACCAAACAGAACATTGGAAGAACGAGCAAGCTCAGGACAGAGGGGACCAAAAATGAAATATTTTTTGCAGGTGCTGATGCTTGTCGGAGTGTTGCTATCCGTACCTGATATGGCCATGGCGGCGCCAGTGGGGACACCGCTTGTTCCAAGCATTGATTTGAAGATAGGCGGCGGAACAGGAACACCGCAGGAGACATCGACGGCCATTCAGCTGTTACTGATTTTGACAGTATTATCTGTAGCTCCAGCGATTTTGCTTTTAATGACTAGTTTTGCGCGAATTATCATTGTCTTGTCTTTTGTACGAAATGCGTTGGCAACTCAGCAAATGCCACCGAATCAGGTATTGATTGCTCTTGCGTTATTTATGACATTTTTCATAATGGCTCCAACACTCGGACAAGTAAACGAAACAGCCGTGCAGCCATTTATGCAAGGAAAGCTAACGCAACAGCAGGCATTTGACGCAGCAGTTATACCCTTTAAGCAATTTATGGCAAAACAGACGCGTGAAAAAGATTTAGCACTTTTTCTGGAATACACAAAAGCCGAACGACCAAAATCGATCCAAGATATTCCTTTAAATGCGCTGGTACCTGCTTATGCCATCAGCGAATTGAAGACGGCATTTCAGATCGGCTTTATGATATTCATTCCTTTTCTCGTAATTGATATGATCGTCTCCAGTATTTTGATGGGGATGGGGATGATGATGTTACCGCCGGTGATGATTTCATTGCCGTTTAAGATTTTATTGTTCATCATGGTGGACGGCTGGTATCTCATTGTGAAATCACTTTTGACCAGTTTTTAGCGACATTCCGAATGCCTCAGGAGGTAGAGCATGACACAAGAATTACTTATGCAGATTGCCCAAAGCTCTGTTTATACCATCCTGCTGATTTCGGCACCCGCACTTGGGGTCGCCTTACTGGTCGGTTTGATGGTCAGTGTCTTTCAGGCAACGACACAAATTCAGGAGCAGACACTCGCTTTCATTCCGAAGATCGTGGCCGTATTTGTTGTGATCTTGGCTGCTGGTCCATGGATGCTTCGGGTACTGCTTGATTTTACGATGGGGATCTTCGGTAACCTTCATCGTTTTGTTGGGTAGCATATGAATCTTTTTCTGATGTATTTACCCATATTCATGCTTGTTTTTGTCCGAATGAGTGCTTTTTTTGTAACGGCTCCGTTCTTTTCCATTCGTGGAGTACCGAATCAGTTTAAAATTGCTCTCGCGTTTATCATTGCCGTCATCAGCTTTCAATCCTTGCCAGTACAAGGCGAGATTCCAATGGATTTGACATTTGTTATGTATGTCATAAAAGAAGCGCTTGTTGGTGTCATTCTTGGTTACATCTGTGAAATGATGTTTATTGCCATTCAGGTTGCCGGCGGACTGATGGACATGCAGATGGGTCTTGCCATGGCAAACGTGATTGACCCGAAAACGGGTGCGTATATCCCAGTGACAGGTAACTTCAAAAACATTCTCGCTGTCTTGTATTTTTTCAGTATTGACGGGCATCACATGCTGATACGAGGTGTGATAAGCAGTTACCAGGTTATACCGGTGGACGTCATGTGGGCGGCTTTCGGAAGCGAAAACGTCATGATGACAGCAGTAAAGACATTTCTAACGATGTTTACGAGTGCGTTTATGATTGCGGCACCGATCGTCGTTGCATTGTTTCTGGTTGATCTCTCTCTTGGTATTATCGCCAAATCTGTCCCGCAGTTTAATATCTTTGTAGTGGGTTTGCCCATTAAACTGCTTGCCGGCTTTTTACTACTTATCGTAGTGATGCCTGCGTTCTTGCTGACCCTGAACGGATTGTTTGGGAATATGTTCCGGGCACTTGCAGAAATGATGAAATCGCTCGGAGGATCACCATGAATCAATTGAGGCTTTCTTATCAAGTAGATCTTCAATTTTTTAATGGGGAAAAGACAGAAAAAGCTACGCCCAAGAAAAAGCAAGACGCACGAAAAAAAGGGCAAGTTGCCAAAAGTCAGGATCTTTCCCCAGCCCTATCTTTGACAGCATTTTTCTTTCTGTTAATGATGCTTGGCTCTACCATGCTAGGCACCTTTCAAGATTTGATGCGGGAGTCATTGATTACATACACTACGTGGCAATTAAATGAAGAAAATTTAAAAGTCATGGTGATGCAACTCGTATTTGAAGCGATAAAAATTGTAGGACCTATCTTAGGCTTGAGTTTTCTTGTCGCGTTTGCGGTGAACTACATGCAAGTAGGTTGGCATATTAGTACAGAGCCCCTTCAAATGAAGTTGGAAAAGATCGATCCGATTAAAGGGGCAAAAAGAATTTTTTCCTTACGCTCGCTCGTAGAGCTGCTGAAGTCTTTATTAAAAATAAGCGCAGGCATATACGTCGCGTACGTCATTTTGTGGAATGCAAAGGAACAAGTTGTACAGCTTTCCTTATTGTCTCTCGGAGCAGTCCTATCGTTTACTGCCGAAGAGGTGACAAAGCTAGGAATCTATCTAGGGTTATTGCTTTTCATTCTCGCGGTTCTGGACTATGCCTATCAACGTTATGAGCATGAAAAGAATCTGCGGATGTCCAAACAGGATCTCAAGGACGAGCATAAGCAAGCGGAAGGTGATCCGCTCATAAAAGGGAAGATTCGTGAACGGCAAAGAAGTATGGCCATTCGCCGTATGATGCAGGAGCTTCCCAAAGCGGATGTCATTATTACGAACCCGACTCACTTTGCCGTTGCCGTTCGCTATGACGCAAGTGCGATGAGTGCACCGACGGTAATCGCCAAAGGGCAGGACTATCTAGCATTAAAAATAAGGGAAGTAGCGAAAAAGCATCGTATCGTTACCATGGAAAACAAGCCCTTGGCCCGGGCTCTCTATAGTCAAGTTGAAGTTGGGCAACAAATTCCCGAAGAGATGTTTAAAGCGGTCGCGGAAGTTCTCGCGTACGTCTACAAGCTGCAAGGGAAAGTGAAATAAATGGAAGGAGGATAACCAGTGGGATTCAAATTTAAAGAAGTTGGTACGATCCTTTTTGTCATAAGCATTGTTGTCATGATGGTAATCCCACTTCCTTCAGCGCTTCTTGATTTGCTGTTGATTTTGAATATCTCCCTTGCATTGACCATCTTGCTTGTGTCGATGTATACAAAAGAGACTTTGGAATTCTCGATCTTTCCGACGGTTTTGCTTATTACAACACTTTTTCGACTAGCTCTAAACGTGTCGACGACGAGAAATATTCTCTCGCACGGTGAAGGCGGTAAAGTTATTGAGACGTTCGGTAGCTTTGTAGTCGGTGGTAATCAAGTCGTCGGTTTCGTCGTGTTTCTGATCTTGATCATCATTCAGTTTATCGTAATCACCAAAGGTTCTGAGCGTGTCGCTGAGGTAGCAGCACGTTTTACGCTCGATGCGATGCCTGGTAAGCAGATGAGTATCGACGCGGATCTGAATGCAGGAATGATCACAGAAGCTGAAGCACGTGTCCGAAGAAAAAAGATTGAGAACGAAGCTGATTTTTATGGAGCAATGGATGGTGCCAGCAAATTCGTAAAAGGGGACGCCATCGCGGGTATTATCATTTTTATCGTAAATATTATTGGTGGTTTTATCATCGGGATGCTCATCCACGATATGAGCTTTGCTGAGTCTGCCTCTCGTTTCACTACCATGTCTGTCGGTGACGCATTGGTGAGTCAGATTCCAGCGCTCTTAATCTCGACTGCTGCGGGTATTATTGTAACGCGTTCCACTTCTGGTGAAGGTTTGGGAGAAGACATCGTCAAGCAAATGTTCAGCTTTCCGCGTCTTCTTTATATCGTATCCGGATGTATGCTATTACTGGGACTCTTTACACCGATTGGAATTCTGCCTGTGCTTCCGGTTTCCGGGATCATGGCATTTGCTGCTTGGAAAATGGAGAAGAACCAAAAGATGCAAATCCAAGAATCCGCCGACCAGGTGGAAGAGCAGCAATTGGAAGAGGTACGCAGTCCAGAAAGCGTCGTGAACTTGCTACAGGTCGATCCGATCGAATTCGAGTTCGGTTATGGCTTAATCCCGCTTGCTGATGTGAAGCAGGGAGGAGATTTGCTAGATCGAGTTATTATGATTCGAAGGCAAATCGCACTCGAGATGGGGATCGTTGTACCGGTTATTCGTATACGTGACAACATCCAGCTTCGACCGAATGAATACATGATCAAAATAAAAGGCAACCAGGTCGCTAAAGGGGAAATCATGCTGGATCACTATCTAGCGATGAGCCCGGGGATTGAAGATGATTCCATTGTTGGGATAGAAACCGTAGAACCTGCGTTTGGATTGCCCGCATTATGGGTAACAGAAGAGAATAAGGAGATTGCTGAGCTGTCTGGCTATACAGTTGTCGATCCGCCATCTGTTGTGGCTACACATTTGACAGAGGTCATCAAGCGACATGCCCACGAATTGTTAGGTCGCCAAGAGACAAGGGCCTTGATCGACAATGTTCGGGAGACAGCACCAGTTCTCGTAGACGAGCTGATTCCAAGTTTGCTCGCCATTGGGGACGTACAAAAAGTATTGCAAAAGCTGTTGCGTGAAAAAGTCTCTGTTCGAAATCTCCACGTCATTCTCGAGGCACTTGCGGATCATGCCTTGTATACAAAAGATCCGGATGTACTGACAGAATATGTGAGACAAGCGATGGCGAGACAGATCACACTCCAATTTACGGAGCCAGGACAACCACTTCGCGTGCTTACAGCTGGAGCAGGATTGGAAAAAGCAATCTCCGAACGTGTGGAACAGTCTGAGCAAGGAAGCTATCTGGCGATGGATCCGGAAACGTCTCAGCGAATTTTCCAAAACATGTCGACTGAAGTGAGCAAAATGATCAACTCGGGTCAACAGCCGATCATTCTATCATCACCAGCAGTTCGAATGTACTTGCGTCAATTAGTAGATCGCATGATGCCAGACGTTCCCGTTTTGTCGTACAGCGAGCTCGAACCACATGTTGAAGTGCAAAGCGTAGGGATGGTGAACATTTCGTGAGGGTAAAACGTTACATTGTCGATTCGATGCCAGAAGCAATGGAAAAAATCAGGACGGACTTAGGAATGGATGCAGTGATTCTGAATTCTAAGCCGATCAAAACAGGTGGATTGTTCGGGATGTTTGGCAAACAACGAATCGAAGTAATCGCTGCTGTCGATGAAAAGGCATCCGAGCGAGAAAATTCCACAGTAGCAGCTGAACATCGAACCAACAACGTTTTGCCCAAATCGCAGACGGGTACGTACACGGCTGCTCAAGCGTATCGAAGACCGACTGTGACCAAACCATCAGAGAATCAACAAGCTGAAACTACAGGTAGGGAGCAGGTCGTAGCCGCGATGACACAAACCGCGGTTGCGACGCTTCCAAAGGAAGAGATCACAGATACGAGAGCTATGCCAAAGCAAGGCGAGCCAACTGAGCAGCATGCTCCTGTCACGACTTCCCAAGAAAGAGCTTTACCCGCAAGCAATCATGACGCGATTGCCACTGAAATGCGAGATATGCGTCAAATGTTTCAAAAGCTGTTGGTGAATGACTTAAGTGAACAACTTCCTCCAGCGGTACAGTCTATTCGTGCACAGCTATTGAAGCAGGAAGTGACTGAAGAGCTGACAGCGGAAATCATTCGCAAAATAATGGAAAAGTCGCAACCGGGTGAAAAGTGGACGGAGGAAGAAGCGTTTACAGTATGCCGAACAATCATCACATCCATGATTGAGCCGTATACAGCATCTTCGCCAAGGCTGGGTAAGAACGTGCGGTATGCTTTCTTTTTCGGTCCGACAGGGGTAGGAAAAACAACGACCATTGCCAAGCTTGCGGCGAACAGCATGTTGAAGGAAAAGCGAAAAATCGGCTTTATCACGGCGGATACGTATCGAATGGCGGCTGTAGAACAACTGAAGACGTATGCAAACATCCTGAATGTCCCGCTGGAGGTTGTCTTTTCTCCGAGAGAAATGGCGGCAGCGATGGAGCGCTTAAGTGATTGTGACCTCATTTTTGTAGATACGGCTGGACGAAATTTTCGCAACGATGAGTACGTCGAAGGCATTCGTGAATTGCTGGAGCATGGAAAAGACAGCGTGAACTACCTGGTACTTAGCTTAAGCTCCAAATTCAATGATATGAAAGCAATCGTCCAAAATTTTGCGGAAGTTCAAGTGAAACAAGTCATTTTTACAAAAGCGGATGAAACGAACAGCTTTGGCACGATGTTGAATGTTTGTCAGGAGATGAATCTACAGCTCTCCTATGTAACGACAGGTCAAAATGTACCAGATGATATCGTTGTAGCTACACCCGAGCTGGTTTCAACGATGATTATGGGAGAGTAAACAGATGCGTGACCAAGCAGAGCAACTCCGTGAGAGGATGCTACAAAACAAGAAGACACGGCCGACTAGACTGGTAACAGTGACGAGTGGAAAAGGTGGTGTCGGCAAGTCCAATTTCAGCCTGAATTTTGGACTTGGTTTGATTGAGAAGGGTCATAAGGCGGTTTTGTTTGACTTGGACCTGGGTCTGGCAAATCTGGATGTATTAATGGGAATTACCCCAAAAAAGCATCTGTTTCATTTGTTAGAGCCAGATACGACTGTTTGGGACATTATCGAGCACGGGCCTGGAGGCTTAGAATTCATCGCGGGTGGTTCTGGATTTACGCAGATCATGCAGTTAGATGATGAGAAGCTTGATCGCTTATTCTCACATCTGGACCCATTGCAGGGCTATGCTGACACTATCATTTTTGACACGGGAGCAGGTTTTTCAAAAGAATCCATGAGATTCATGCTCTCCTCAGACGAGGTCATCCTTGTTACCACTCCCGAACCACCAGCGATAACGGATGCATATGCAGTCATCAAGATGCTTCACTCACGTAACCCCGCTGTTTCCATTCGATTGGTGATAAACAGGGCGTCGTCGGAGAGAGAAGGGAAAATGACGGCAGACAAGCTTGCGATGGTTTCCAAACGTTTTTTGAATATGGATATTCAGTCGCTTGGATATGTTTCGGATGATCCTTATGTTTCTAAAGCTGTTAAACTGCAGCGTCCTTTTCTACTTACATATCCACAATCGCAAGCTGCGAGAAGCATACGAAATCTGGTAGAGAAGTATCTGGATCGTCCGGTTACTACAGACGATTCTATCAGTGGTCTCAAAGGTTTTCTTGCGAGGTTGAGGCACTTCATACGATGAGACACAAAAGTAGGAAGGGAGCGACATTCGAATGAGCAAAATCCGCGTTCTCGTCACCGACGATTCTGCATTCATGCGTAAAGTGATTTCGGACATTTTATCTACGGATCCTGAGATTGAAGTGATCGATCGAGCCAAAAATGGACTCGAATGTATAGAAAAATGTAAGCAGCTGGCGCCGGATGTTCTCACACTCGACATTGAAATGCCAGTCATGAACGGTTTGGACGCTCTGGAAAAGCTGATGAATGAGTGCCCGGTTCCGATCGTCATGTTGAGCAGCCTGACGAAAGAAGGGGCAGAAGCTACGATTCATGCGTTGGAACTAGGTGCGTTTGACTTTGTAACGAAGCCTTCTGGACCAATTTCTCTCGACATCCACAAGGTGGGCGATCGTCTTATCGAACGCGTGAAGGCGGCGGCAGCATCGAAGGTACGTTTGAAAAAGCAGATGACTCGGGTAGCCAAACCTGTATCCTCTGAATCAAAAGCAGCACCTGTTACACCGGCAACCCCAGTAATACGTACGAAAATACCGAGCCCACCTGCTGTGATGCGGTCACAAGTGGGTGGAAAGGCAAGACTGGTGGTTTTAGGTACTTCCACAGGTGGTCCTAAAGCATTGCAAAGTGTACTAACTGCAATTCCGGCGAATTTTCCGGCACCAATTGCCATCGTTCAGCATATGCCAGCAGGTTTCACAAAATCGTTAGCAAATCGACTAGACTCGTTATGCCAAATTCGAGTAACTGAAGTTGTCGATGGCGAGTATTTGGAAAATGGGACAGCGTACATCGCTCCAGGAGGTTTCCATTTCGAAGTTCGTCAAGTGAATGGGAGACTACAGGCCTATTTGCATCAAGAAGAGCCACGAGGCGGACACAGACCATCTGTCGATATCCTGTTTGAATCAGTCAGTCAATTGACAAATGTAGACAAATGGGCAATCATCATGACAGGTATGGGGAATGATGGGACTAAAGGGCTAAAGCTCATGAAGGAGCTTGGCCATGTCACAAGTATTATCGAAGATGAGTCGAGCTGTGTCGTATACGGAATGCCACGAGCAGCCATTCAAGCAGGCTTGGCAGACAACGTGGCCCCATTGGAAAAGATTCCAGAGCTGTTGTGCAAGCTCTTGCACTGATTTTTGGGAGGTGGATCACCTATGGATATGAATCAGTATTTGGACATGTTTATTGAGGAGTCAAAGGAACACCTACAGGCGATCAACGCCAACTTGTTACTCTTGGAAAGTGATCCGGGTAACATTGGCCACGTCAAAGAGATTTTTCGTTCCGCACATACATTGAAAGGTATGTCGGCAACAATGGGCTTTGAAGACATGGCGAGTTTGACTCACGAAGCGGAAAATGTATTGGACCTGATTCGCAATCAGAAGTTAACGATTACCAGCGACATTATGGACGCTATTTTCCAGAGTGTAGATTTGATTGAAGGCATGGTCATCGATATCACAGAAGGCGGAGACGGTTCCTCGGATGTAACCGCTATTGTAAGGAAGCTGCGAGCGATTGTAGCGGGAGACTTTTCAGCTGAGCAGGAAGTAGCAGCTGCTACGATGGCTGTGGAAGCACCACAAGAGGAAAGTACACCAGCTGAAGATCATGAGCTGGATGACTATGCCATGATGGTCTTGAAGCAGTCTCAGGAGCTCGGTAACAACGTTTTGTGGATCAAAGTGACTTTGAATGAAAACTGCTTGCTCAAAGCCGCTCGCTCTTACATGGTTTTTGATCAATTGGAATCCATGGGTGAAGTGATCAAAACGAAGCCAGCTGTTGAAGATATCGAGAATGAGCGATTTGAACAATCGTTTGAAATCGCCTATGTGACGGAGCAATCGATTGAAAAAATACGTACCACGATTCTTAACATTTCGGAAATCCAAGATGTGACAATCGAAACGATTCAAATGAAGAGTGAAGCTCCACCTGCTCCTGTAGTGCAACAGACACCAGCACCAGCTGAAAAAGGAGCAGCAGAAGCTCCTCAAGCACCCGTGAAGAAGGCGACGGCTGGTGGTAAAACCATTCGTGTGGATATCGAACGCTTGGATATCTTAATGAATCTGTTTAGCGAATTAGTCATTGACCGCGGTCGTCTGGAGCAGTTGGCGCGGGAGATCGGAAAGAACGAACTACAGGAAACCGTGGAGCACATGAGCCGGATTAGTGGCGATTTGCAAAACATCATTCTGACCATGCGCATGGTACCGGTGGAGCAAGTATTCAATCGTTTCCCACGTATGATTCGTGATCTGCAAAAAGATCTGAATAAAAAAGTGAATCTGGAGATCATCGGTGCGGAGACAGAATTGGACCGTACTGTCATCGACGAAATCGGGGACCCACTCAACCACTTGCTGCGTAACTCGCTTGACCACGGAATTGAGTCTCCAGCAGATCGGAAAAAGGCAGGTAAACCAGAAGAAGGAAAAATCGAGCTCCGCGCTTTCCACAGTGGGAACCACGTATTTATTGAAGTAAAAGATGACGGTGCTGGAATCAATAAAGATAAAGTCCTCAAAAAAGCGCTTGAGAGAGGTATTGTCAATCCTGCTACCGCAGATAGCATGAGCGACAAACAAATCCACGAATTGCTTTTTGCAGCAGGCTTTAGTACAGCGGAAGTTGTTTCTGATATTTCCGGTCGTGGTGTTGGACTGGATGTCGTGAAGTCCAAAATTGAATCGTTGGGCGGTAGTGTCGGCGTAGATTCTGTGCGCGGCCAGGGCACGACTTTCCTCATTCAATTACCACTTACGCTCTCTATCATTTCCGCGATGCTGGTACAAGTGAAAGATGAGAAGTACGCTGTCCCACTCAGCTCCATCATTGAGACGGCTGTATTTAAAAAAGATCAAATCATGATGGCTCACCGCCAAAAAGTGATCGACTTCCGGGGACGTGTAGTTCCGCTCGTTTCGCTGCAGGACATTTTCCAAGTGCCTGATAATGGGGAAACGTCGGAAGATGAAGTGGCAGTCGTCATCGTACGTAAAGGTGAGAAAATGGCAGGCCTTGTCGTCGATTCGTTCATCGGTCAACAAGAGATTGTTCTAAAATCTCTCGGCAAATATCTGGTTAATGTATTTGCCATTTCAGGTGCAACGATTCTGGGAGACGGTCAAGTCGCGCTCATCATAGATTGTAACTCGCTGATTAAGTAGAAGGAGGGGCAGCCACATGCTCGATCAAAAAGAAGTCATTAGCGAAGTCAAAGTGATTGTCTTTCGGTTGAAGGACGAAGAGTATGGCGTAGAGGTTCATCAGGTCAAATCTATTGAAAAGCTGGAGCACATTACAAGAGTTCCTCGAACGCCTAGTTTCGTCAAAGGGGTTATTAATCTGCGCGGCGTTGTGACACCGATTATTGACCTGCGCAATCGTTTTAGTCTTGAAGAAAGCGTCTATTCCGAAACCACTCGAATCATTATCGTGGCCGTAGGTGAATTGGAAGTGGGTCTTATTGTAGACGCTGCAAACGATGTTATCGATATACCAGTTGATGCGATTGAACCGCCTCCAGAGGTTGTTGGTGGTGTGGAAGCTGCTTATTTGCGAGGCGTCGCTAAGCTGGATAAACGACTGTTAATCCTCTTAAACCTCGATAAAGTATTGAGTACTGAGGAAATCAAGCAGTTGGACGCAATTGAGGGGTAAGTAAAATGGGCGATTTTACGAAGTTTGGGGATTTCCAATTTGACGTTTTACGGGAAATCGGGAACATCGGTGCTGGTCACGCTGCCACGGCTCTCTCCAAGCTCATACAAAAAGAAATCGATATGAAAGTTCCACAAGTCAAGATTATCTCCTTCGACGAAGTGGCAGATTTTGTAGGAGGAGCGGAAACTGTAGTAGTGACCGTCTTCCTCCGGGTTGAAGGCGATTGTCCGGGTAACATGTTTTTTATCCTTGATTTGGAGTCTGCCAAGCACCTGCTCGAACAAATTACAGGAATTAATAAAGATGTGTACGAGTGGGAAGAGTTGGAGATCTCGGCGCTGCATGAGATTGGCAACATCTTAACAGGTTCTTATTTATCATCGTTAGCTGATTTTACACGCTTAAATTTACAGCCGTCCGTACCTGCACTCGCTGTGGATATGGCTGGAGCTATTCTAAGTTACGGATTAATAGCGTTGGGTCAAGCGGGTGACTTTGCCCTCACGATTGACACCGCTTTTTTCGAAGGCAATGATCAAGTAAAAGGGAACTTTTTCTTAATTCCTGATCCTGAATCGCTCCCAATACTATTTCGTTCATTAGGGGTTCCGTTCGATGGAGATTATTAAGATAGGGATGGCTGATCTCGGTGTGGCAAAGCCGCCGAGCAAGCTACGTACTACCGGTTTAGGTTCTTGCGTAGGGGTAGTGCTCTACGATCATATCCATAAAATTGCAGGTATGGCACATGTTATGCTCCCGGAATCGTCTTTGGCTAAAGGCGGGGAGTTAACGATAGGCAAGTATGCGGATACAGCAATCCCTCATCTGATTCAGTTGATGGTGAAGGCTGGTGCGGAGACCAGACACACAGTTGCGAAATTGGCTGGAGGCGCACAAATGTTCGCGTTTTTGGGGAATAATGACACCATGCGGATTGGGCCTCGAAATGTAGAGGCGTGCAAACTTGCATTGAAGGATGCTCATATAAAGATCGTGGCAGAAGATACAGGGGGAAACTGCGGTCGGACAATAGAGTTAGATGCCACAAACGGCATTCTTCAAATCAGGACCGTAAATCAAGGTGTGAAGGAAGTATAACAAATGTTAGGAACCATTTGGATTAATTTTGGATTAGGGATGCTCGCATTTCTTGTAACGCTGGGTACGGCTGTGGCTAGTAATGTCTGGCTCGTATCTCTGGAGAGGGCAGGTATTGCATTTGTCCTATTCTTCCTCGCTGCATTTCCAATTCGTTGGCTGCTCGCAACGTTCATACAGTCATCTACTCCACCAATGGTTACGGATTCGCTAGAGGGGACAAGCTCTCCTCTAGCTGAAGGTGGGGTTGTTCTGGAAATTGGACAACAATTGGAACAGGAAGATGAAACATTTGCACCAACCTCAATCGACAAGATGGAAAGGATTCGTCCTACTGAGGATCCAGCCACCGTTGCAGAGGTCGTTAGGCGCTTATCAGATGAGTAAAGGTTGGTGACTATTCGTGGCACGGCTAACCAGTCAAGAAAAAGCAAAAGAGTTCGATAAATGGGTCATGTGGAAGCAAGAGGGAAGTCGGGAGGCCGAGGTTGACTTGATCACGCGTTTTTTGCCACTGGTAGATAAGGTGGCAAATCGGTTGGCAATTAATCTGCCAGCCAATGTGGACAAGGATGACTTGATTAGTTATGGGCGCTTTGGGCTATTGGACGCTTTGGCTAAATTCGATCATACCCGGGGTCTCCAATTTGAGACGTACGCCATGTGGCGGATTCGTGGTGCAATGATCGATGGACTACGCGAGAACGACTGGATCCCTCGTACTGTTCGTGACAAGGCCAAAAAAATCGAAGAAGCATACACCACCTTGGAACAGCAAATGCTGCGAATGCCAACCGATCAAGAAGTGTCTGATTATCTGGGAATAAGCAAAAAGGAGCTTCAACAGGTTTTCTTGGAAACCTCTCTTGCCAGCATGGTTTCTATCGATGAGGCAGTAGGGGATGAAGATGAACAAAAAACAGCAAGACATTCGTATATCATCGACGAGCTCACACCTCGCCCTGATAATGTGGCGGAAGTATCCAGCTTAAAAGAAGTTCTTGTAACGGTCATCGATAAGTTGCCTGAAAAGGAACGACTGGTTATCTCCTTGTTTTATTTTGAAGAAATGACCTTATCAGAAATTGCGGAAATCATGAGCTTGTCACCTTCAAGAATATCCCAGTTGCACTCCAAAGCTCTTTTCCGACTTCGTTCTGCGTTGTCCAGATGGAAATCGCAATTGATGTAAGGGGCCATTACCCAAGCTTGAGAGGGGTAGAATGATGGAAGGGATCGGGAAATATAAAATAGACGTAAAAGTTTCGGCTGATAAATTGGAGGCTGAAGTATTTCTACGTGTTGACGAACAAGATATCGATGAAATCGTCATCTTGGAAACAGATGTATATAAAGCATTGCAAGCAAGCAATGTGAAATTTGGAATTCTTGATGAGGTAGTTCGGGACGTGTGTACCTTACCCGCGAAGTATGCAAACGCGAGAGTAAAGGTTGCTCAAGGGGTTGCGCCTGTGGCCGGAACAGATGGGACTATCGAGTACCCTTATTTAGCATCTATTAATGAAGGGGAAGGTCCTAAAGAGCTAGAGGATGGCCGAGTTGATTTTTATAATGTGACGACAATCCCTAATGTAGCAAAAGGACAACTCTTGGCACGTAAAATACCAGCAAGCCAGGGAGAACCAGGCACAGCAGTTACCGGAGAGCCCATCGCTCCCAAAGCCGGCAAGGAAATAAACATGAAGCCTGGGAAAAATGTTGTGCTCAATCAAGAGCGGACGATGCTATACGCAGCTATTGACGGACAAGTCTCCTTTACGGAACAGTCAAAAATGAACGTGTTTCCCGTATTTGAAGTAAACGGCGATGTTGATTTTGGTGTTGGCAATATTGATTTTGTGGGAACGGTGGTCATTCGCGGGAACGTATTGAATGGCTTTCGCGTAAAGTCATCAGGAGATATTCGCGTACTTGGCAGTGTAGAAGGCGCCGAGTTGTACGCGGAAGGCTCCATCGAGATCAAAAGTGGAATTGTTGCCCAGGACAAAGGCTGCATTGTTGCAGGGAAAGATGTCCGGACATCGTTTATCCAAAACGCAAATGTAACAGCTGGCAATCAAGTGATTGTTTCACAAAGCATCATGTTCTCAACGGTACGAGCCGGAAAGCAAATCATTTGTAAAGGGTCAAAAGGCTTTATTATTGGCGGCGTGCTACAGGCTGGGGAAAAGATTGTGGCAAGAGTATTTGGGAACAGCAGCGCCACTCCTACGATACTCGAAGTAGGAGTAAAACCGGAATTAAGACAAGAACTGGCGAACATTCAAAAAGAACTACAAAATGTGTATGAAAATTTACGCAAAACAGATCAAGGTCTTGGCGTTATGAATCAGATCCTTCAAGTCAGCAAAGAACTTCCAGCAGACAAACGTCTCATGCAAATTAAGCTAACCAACACTCGTTTGGTTCTGGAAAAAGAAAGCAAGGAATTGGAAGCACGCAGAAATGATATTGAACTCGAGCTGAAAGGGGAAGGCCCAGCAGCTATTGAGGCATATCATGTGATGTATCCAGGAATTAAAATGACGTTCGGAAAGCTGGTGCACTTTATCAAGCACGAGTATGCGAGAACGCGATTTATCGTGCTGGACGGTGAAATTAGCACAGCAACTCTTATCTAATCCAGGATGCGTACATACTTAGTGTGACAAAGGGAGTTGTGGCCATATGAGTTTGAAAGCGGTTGAATTGCAGGTGGCAATACCACGCACGTTAGAAGTCAGCCGAATTCAGGAGCATCAGCAACAACGAACCATGCATGAACAACAATCAATGATTGATCAGCGAAGAGACCTGGATGAACATATGCGCCAGCGCCCGAGCGATCTTGAGCAATCACAAAAAAACCAGATACGCGAACGGGAAAAAAAACAGGGGCAGCAAGAGCATCAGGACAAAAAAGAATCCACTGGGAGCCAATTGTCCGAATCGAGCGAAGGTGTATCTACGAATGCTGACCTCATGAGAGATCCACTGCGTGGACGGATTATAGATATTTCTTTATAAATAAAGTCAAGCCAGAAATAAAGGTGGACAACATGGACGTAGTGTATCCCATCCTGATTGGAGCAGGAATGATCAGCATGCTTCTTGCTTTTGTCATTAATAAGAAGCAGCCTGTTGACTCCTTTTCCTCATTACCGACACAACGCACGACGGACAAGGACGAGCTAGAAAAAAGCGTGCAGCGTCTTCAAAAACAGGTAAAGCAAGAAACCAATCTTCTTGCGGCAGAATGGCAGGAAATGAGAGCGGATCTCCTCGAGGATATCGCTGGTTTGCGCACACGCTTAGATAATATGGAAGAACAATGGGAAAAAAATGCGAGTCACAAACCAGAAGCTCCAAAGGATACGAATAGGATAGAACCAGCGCCTCTGCCTCAAGTTCAAGAGGTAGATATGCTGGCCTTGCGAGAACGTTATCGCCGTGCCTTTGAACTGAGTAAAGAAGGTTTGTCTCGGGATGAGATCGCAAAACGACTCGGTGCCGGCAGAGGGGAAATCGATTTGATCTTTTCCTTGGCTGACAGGCATGAGCGAGGTCTTGCCGATGCGTAAACAAGAGCTATTATTTGGATTTGGAGCAGGACTAATTGTGGCTACCTCCATTATCGGACTGATAGCGCCTAAGCAGACTGCGCAAGCCCCAACCATGTCTGTAGATCAAATGAAGGTAGCTGCACAAGAGCTGAAAATGGTCGTACTTACAGCAGAAGAATACAAACAGTGGCAGGAAGAGAAGAAAGTAAACGTACAGCCAGCTCCTGGAGTGCCTAAAGCGCCTGTTACGCCAAAGGTAGGTCAAACAGTGACGCCTGTGACAAAGCAACCACAAACGCCAACTGTACAGCCAACGACACCTGAAGCTACATCGGCACAAAAGGTGAATCCGCCAACAAATCCAGTGAGTAAGGACGGCCAAGCTATTCCAACCGTACCGAATACGCAGACACCAACGTCACCCAATACGGTGACACCTACAGCACCGACAGTGGGAGCACCTGTAGCAGATAAAAAGGTTTCTTTCACCGTTCCTTACAAAGCAACTGCAGAGGATGTAGCGCAGATTCTCGTAAAGGAAGGAATCCTTCCTGCCGAAAATCAATTTGTGTCCCAGCTACGAGCGAGCGACAAGCTAAATCGTATTCGTGTTGGTACCTATGAAGTGTCGACTGCCGCTAAGGAAGCAGATATCGTCAAGTTGATAACAACGCCGCCTAAAAAATAGGCGGTTTTTTCAATGGAACCAAATGTGTCCATTTGTCGTCAGCCAAGAAGAGTCAAAACTTTTTTTACGAAATAAATGGAATTCGTTTGTTGCAATTGAAACTATCATATGATATATTCATTTACGGTGTTGAAATCGCACGTCCACCAATTCCAGCAACGGTGCTGCCAATGGCAGAATTGCTTGGAACATGCGGTGAGGCGGAGGTACGCATCACAAAAACCATCTTTGAAGGAGGTGTGAAATATGGCAGTAATTTCGATGAAACAATTGCTCGAGGCTGGTGTACACTTCGGTCACCAAACTCGTCGTTGGAACCCGAAAATGGCTCGCTATATCTTCACCGAACGTAACGGAATCTACATTATCGACCTGCAAAAAACCGTTAAAAAAGTAGAGGAAGCGTACAACTTCGTACGTGAACTCGCTCAAGACGGCGGAAAAATCCTCTTCGTTGGTACGAAGAAACAAGCACAAGAATCCGTTAAAGAAGAAGCAGAACGCACAGGTCACTACTTCATCAACCAACGTTGGTTGGGTGGTACTCTGACAAACTTCACAACCATCAAAAAACGTACTGCTCGTTTGGCTGAGCTGAAGCGTATGGAAAACGATGGTACTTTCGCAGTATTGCCTAAGAAAGAAGTTATCGTTCTGCGCAAAGAAATGGATCGTCTGGAAAAATTCTTGGGCGGTATCGCTCACATGGATAAACTGCCTGACGCTCTGTTTGTCATCGATCCTCGTAAAGAGCGCATCGCTGTAGCAGAAGCTCGTAAATTGGGTATCCCAATCGTAGCGATCGTAGATACTAACTGCGATCCAGATGAAATCGATTATGTGATCCCAGGTAACGATGACGCAATTCGCGCTGTGAAATTGCTCACTGCTAAAATGGCAGACGCTCTCCTGGAAGGAAACCAAGGTACAGAGCAACAAGCAACAACAACTGCGTAAGCATGTGTGTTAAAGGGTGGACTGAGGGTGTCAGAACCCCCGTCCATCCTTTTTTGCTGAATAGCGTCGCCGAGGTTAACAGGTGACTTGCTTTTCGATTATAATAGGATCGTAACTTTTCGAGGAGGTTTCACTCAATGGCAATTAGTGCACAAGCGGTTAAAGAACTGCGCGAGCGTACAGGCGCAGGTATGATGGATTGCAAACGCGCGCTGGAAGAAACAGCAGGCGACATGGAAAAAGCAATTGACTTGCTCCGTGAGCGCGGTGTAGCGAAAGCAGCGAAAAAATCCGGACGTATTGCAGCTGAAGGTTTGACTGCGACAGCGGTAGCTGGAAACGTAGCAGCGGTTGTAGAAGTAAACTGCGAAACTGACTTCGTTGGTAAAAACCCTGAGTTCCAAACACTTGTGAAAGACATCGCTGAGCACGTTGTATCCCAACGTCCTGCATCTGTTGAAGAAGCTTTGGAGCAACCTTTCAAAGGTGCTGGCGAGACTTTGGGCCATGTAATCAACGAGAAAATCGCGACTATCGGAGAAAACATCTCCTTCCGTCGTTTTGCACTCTCCGAGAAAACAGACAACGGCGTTTTCGGTGCTTACCTGCACATGGGTGGCCGCATCGGCGTTCTGGTTACTTTGGAAGGTACACAAGACGAAACACTGGCTCGCGACCTGGGCATGCACGCAGCAGCGTCTAACCCTCGTTTTGCTAACCGTGATGAAGTTTCCGCTGATGAGATCGAGCGTGAGCGTGAAGTTCTGAAAAACCAAGCACTGGCTGAAGGCAAACCTGCTAACATCGTTGAGAAAATGGTAGAAGGCCGCCTCTCCAAATTCTTCGAAGAATACGTACTGGTTGAGCAACCATTCGTAAAAGATACTGACAAGAAAGTAGCTGTACTTCTGAAAGAAGCAGGTGCTACCTTGAAAGAATTCGCTCGCTTCCAAGTTGGCGAAGGTATCGAGAAGAAACAAGAAGACTTCGCAGCTGAAGTAATGGCTCAAGTTAATAAGCAATAATAAAGGTTATAGGGAACACCTTCGTGTTCCCTATTTTCAAAGCGAGAGTTTCACTTTGTGTGAAACTTTCTGCATGTAAATAGCAAGTGTGTACCTGTTCCCAATGAGAAGGAATGAAGACTGGGCACAGAGAATGATTCATGAATGGAGGCCGTTTCACATGCCACTTCCTGCCTATAAACGGGTTGTGTTAAAGTTGAGTGGGGAAGCTTTGGCGGGGGACTTAGGGTATGGAATTGACCCAAAGGTAATCTTCTCCGTCGCTAACCAGATCAAGGAAATCGTAGAATTGGGTGTACAAGTCGCAGTAGTCGTCGGAGGAGGTAACATCTGGCGCGGACTTTCCGGCAGCTCAAAAGGAATGGATCGGGCAACAGCCGATTACATGGGGATGCTGGCCACAATTATGAACTCACTCGCCTTGCAGGATGGGTTAGAAAAAGTGAACGTCCCGACTCGTGTTCAAACCTCGATTGAGATGAGACAGGTAGCAGAACCATACATACGCCGTCGTGCCATTCGTCATTTGGAAAAAATGCGTGTGGTCATCTTCGCAGCCGGTACTGGTAACCCTTACTTTTCAACGGATACGACTGCTGCTCTGCGTGCAGCTGAGATTGAAGCTGAAGTGATCCTGATGGCGAAAAACAAGGTAGACGGTGTATACTCTGCAGACCCAAGCCTTGACCCGAACGCTAAGAAGTACGACCAGCTGACATTCCTGGAAGTGCTGAATAAAGGCTTAGGTGTCATGGATTCAACAGCGTCCAGCTTGTGCATGGATAACAGTATTCCGTTGATCGTCTTTAACATTTCTGAAGAAGGCAATATTCGTCGGGCAGTAATGGGCGACAAAATCGGTACTCTAGTGAAAGGGGAATAATTATGCCACAAACTGTGCTAAATGACATGGAAGATCGCATGAATAAAGCGATCAATGCTTTGAAAAGAGATCTGTCCAGCCTGCGTGCAGGTCGTGCGAACCCAGCGATGCTGGATCGTGTTACAGTAGACTACTACGGCACTCCAACACCGATTAGCCAATTGGCAAACATCAGTGTACCAGAACCACGTATGCTGACAATCCAGCCTTGGGATAAAACGGCGCTTAAAGAAATTGACCGTGCGCTGCAACAATCGGATTTGGGAATTTCTCCATCCAACGATGGCGTGATTATCCGCCTGATCATTCCTCCACTCACAGAAGAGCGTCGTAAAGAGCTCGTGAAGCTGGCAGGAAAAGGTGGAGAAGAAGCAAAGGTAGCGATTCGTAACATCCGTCGTGATGCAAACGATGAAATCAAAAAGCTGGAAAAAGCTGCTACCATTTCTGAGGACGATTCCCGTCGTCATCAAGAAACCATTCAAAAAACGACGGATAAATTCATCGCCGAAGTTGACAAGATCGTTAAGGACAAAGAGAAAGACATTTTGGAAGTATAGGTAATGGTAATCCCCCTCGTTTGAGGGGGATGTACGTCTATATCTCTCATTACGGGGGAACACTTTATGTTGGAACATCTGGCGCGCAAATGGGGCCGCAAAGAAAAGCAATCGGAGCCAGCCGAGTTGGATCGTTCCGGTAAGATTCCGGAACATGTGGCGATTATTATGGATGGTAACGGTCGTTGGGCCAATAAGCGCAGTTTACCCCGGGTTGCCGGGCACCGTGCAGGAATGAAAGCAGTAAAAGAGGTCGTCAAGGCTGCTGACGAGATTGGCGTGCGTTATATGACGATGTACGCATTCTCTACCGAAAACTGGAAGCGTCCACGCGATGAAGTGGATTTTCTCATGAAACTTCCGCAGGAATTTTTGTCGACAGAATTGGATGAATTAATTGAACGAGGTGTCCGCATACGCATGCTGGGCAGTAAAAACGAGCTGCCTTCTCATACGTTGAAAGCGCTACTGGAAGCAGAAGAGAGAACGAAGGACAATAGCGGTTTGCAATTGAATTTTGCCCTGAATTACGGCGGGCGAGATGAACTTGCAAAAGCATTTTCAATGATGGCAGCACAAGTAAAAACAGGCGAGCTTCAACCAGAACAACTGACTGAGGAATTGATATCGAGCTACCTGTACACAAGCGAAATTCCCGATCCAGACCTCTTGATTCGTACAAGTGGAGAGATTCGCTTGAGTAACTTTATGCTGTGGCAATTAGCATATACAGAATTATGGTTTACGGACGTGCTATGGCCTGATTTTACCCGTGAACATTTTTATCAAGCAATCGTGGAATACCAAGGCCGAGCTCGTCGCTACGGGGCGGTATAGCCGAGAGGTGGAATCAGTTGAAGCAACGTATAATTACAGGCCTGATTGGTGGGGCTGCATTTCTATTATTGATGTATGCTGGTGGAGTTTGGTACTCACTATTGGTGTTTTTACTGGCTGTCATTGGCTATTTTGAATTTATGAGAATGGCTGGCATTCAGTCATTTTATTTGGCAGGATTGCTCGGATATGTATTGATGTTAAGCATTTTGTGGCCGTCTCTTTTATTTTCGGATTGGCTCAGTATCAGCATGCCGGATCTGATGCTGCCCGTCATCCTGCTCTTGTTGATTTACTCCGTTTTACGGAAAAATCAGTTTCACATTGAACACGTCGCCCTTACGTTGGTGGGGGCGTTATACATAGGCTACGGTTTTACTTATATGGCCGCTACCCGAAACCTACCTGAGGGATTCATGCTTACGGTCATGGTCATTATGGGAATCTGGTCGACTGATTCGGGCGCCTATTTTGTTGGAAAAGCAATAGGTAAACGCAAACTGTGGCCAGAAATAAGTCCAAACAAGACGGTGGAAGGGGCCTTAGGCGGTCTCGTCGCTTCTGTCTTGATTGTTCTTTCCATCAATGCAAGTTTTGGACATTTTGCGATTGATCAGGCTTTGACCATCGCACTTGTTGCGGGGATCGTCGGGCAATTGGGTGATTTGGTCGAGTCGGCTTTCAAGAGACATTTCCATGTAAAAGATTCAGGACAGCTGATCCCAGGTCATGGGGGCGTTTTGGATCGCTTTGATAGTTTTTTGCTCGTCTTTCCGGTTCTACATCTATTAGGTATTGTCTAAAACCTTTTGCATATAGAAAGAGATATAGAGGGTGAAATCCGTGAAAAAAATAGCGCTCTTAGGTTCAACGGGGTCAGTTGGAACGAGCACACTTGAAGTCGTAGGCCAGCATCCTGAGGATTTTTCGGTGGTGGCTATGGCTGCTGGAACAAACATCGATCTATTGACACGCCAGGTGGAAACATTCAAGCCCGAGCTCGTTTCTGTGGGAAATGAGAAGGCTGCCGTTGAACTGCGAGATAGATTGGCGGGCAAGTCTCAACCAGAAATCGTTTACGGGGCGGAAGGTTTGGAACTGGTTGCCCGTCATGAAGCTGCCAATTTCGTTATGACCGCTGTTGTCGGCAGTGTAGGGGTCACACCTACACTCGCTGCGATTGAGGCGGGAAAAACAATTGGACTGGCCAACAAAGAGACACTGGTGAGCGCTGGCCCTGTCGTCATGAAACGAGCGAAAGAAAAAGGCGTATCCATTATTCCAGTAGACAGCGAGCATTCAGCTGTCTACCAATGTCTGCAAGGCGAACGTATGGAAGATGTGGCAAAGATTATTTTGACCGCATCAGGAGGTTCCTTCCGTCACCTCTCACGCGAGGATCTAGAGCAAGTGACGGTAGAGCAGGCATTGGCTCATCCGAATTGGAGCATGGGTGCCAAAATTACCATCGATTCTGCGACCATGATGAACAAAGGTTTTGAGGTGATCGAGGCTCATTGGCTGTTTGATCTACCTTATGAGCAAATCGAATGCGTATTGCATTATGAAAGTATCATACACTCTATGGTAGAATACAAAGACAGAGCGGTCATGGCCCAACTGGGTACACCGGATATGAAGGTTCCAATTCAGTACGCCATGAGCTATCCCATAAGAAAAGAACTGCCTACGGAACCACTTGATTTGGTCAAGATCGCTACGCTTCATTTTGCAGCCATGGATTATGAGCGTTATCCTCTGTTAAAATTAGCGTATGAGTGCGGCATGGCAGGAGGTACGCATACTGCAGTACTGAATGCAGCCAATGAGGTCGCGGTTGATATGTTCTTGAAGGGAGCGATCCGTTTTTTAGACATCGAAAAGGTCGTCCGAAAAACATGCGAAGCTCACCCTGGTGTAGCGAGTCCGGAGCTTGCAGATATTTTTGCAGCTGATGAATGGGCACGCTCTTATGCGCTCGTCTCCATCTAAGGAATATGAGTGTTAGATACTTGACAGAAAGGTGGCTGTTCACTTGCCTTTGCCCAACCTGGATTCCGTTGAATCAATTCTCGCGATTGTCGTTGTATTTGGGGTACTTGTCTTTGTGCACGAACTAGGACACTTCCTTCTGGCCAAGAAGGCAGGAATCTTATGTCGTGAATTTGCACTGGGAATGGGGCCAAAAATTTTTCGCGTGAAGCGGGGAGAAACGGAATACACCTTACGCCTGTTACCCATCGGTGGTCTCGTTCGTATGGCGGGAGAAGACCCGGAGATGGATATGTTAAAACCGCACATGGAAGTTACCGTGGAGCGGGATGCGTTAGGAAAGGTCACACATATTTTGCTCGATGGGCCAAGTTCTGGTTCTGCTCGTGCGATTACTGGTACGGTGGTACAATTCGATTTGGAGCAAAATTTAAATATCGTACTGGAACTGGACGGAGAGCAGAAGACGTTTGCTGTTCATCCACAGGCCCAGCTGGTCAAGGATGGACAAGAAGTACAGATTGCCCCTCTGAACAGACAGTTCAAAGGCAAGACAATTTCACAACGTTTTTGGGCGATTTTTGCAGGACCTGCAGCCAACTTTTTGCTGGCATTTGTTTTGTTTATCGTGATCGGCTTCTTGTACGGCGTGCCGAATGGCAGCATTCTGGGGAATGTGATCCCGGGAGGACCTGCTGCTGCTGCTGGATTATTGCCAGGTGATAAGGTGATTGCGATTCAAGGTCAGCCTGTATCCTCGTGGAAAGACGTTGTAGAGAAGATTAGCAAAGCGCCGGACCAACAATTAACATTTGAGTACGAGCGCAATGGCCAGCGTATGACTGTGCCTGTGAAAGTAGGGAAAGACGAGAACAACGTGGGTAAAATTATGGTCACTAATGCAACCACGTTTGCTCCAGGGGAAGTTCTGAAATCCGGTGCAACCAACACTTACGATTTTACGGTGATGATCCTGAAAAGCTTGGGAATGCTCGTAACCGGGGAATACGGATTGAAGGACTTGAGTGGTCCAGTCGGTATTTTCAAGATGACGGGAGAGGTTGCGCAACAAGGTATGGCGATTCTGTTGAAATGGGCTGCTGTATTGAGCATTAACCTTGGGTTGTTCAATCTGTTGCCACTGCCAGCCTTGGATGGCGGACGTCTCGCATTCTTGGGAGTAGAGGCGCTGCGCGGTCGACCTGTTGACCCGCATAAAGAAGGAATGGTCCATTTCTTGGGCTTTGCCTTTTTGATGTTGCTGATTTTGGTAGTGACTTGGAATGATCTGCAACGATTGTTCTCCTAATCACGTACTAACACGATAGAAAGAAAAACAGACATACGTAAAAGGATGGTGCAAAATGTTCAAGCGCGAGGAGACGAAACCGGTTTTTGTAGGTGGAGTGCAAATCGGGGGCCAAAAAAGCGTAGTCATCCAGTCGATGACGACAGCAGACACACGTGATGTAGAAAAAACTCTGGCCGAAATTCAGAGACTGCACGATGTCGGTTGCCAAATTGTTCGCTTGGCCGTCATCAATGAAGATGCAGCACGTGCCATCAAAAAAATTAAAGAACGCTCCCCATTGCCGCTTGTTGCCGACATTCATTTCGACCACAAGCTGGCATTGATTGCACTGGAGAGCGGAATTGATAAAATTCGGATCAACCCAGGAAACATCGGTTCGAAAGAAAAAACGCAACGCGTAGTGGAAGCATGCCGTGAGCGCAATGTTCCGATTCGTATCGGGGTCAACTCCGGTTCTGTCGAGAAAAGACTTTTGGATAAATACGGTTACCCTTCTCCGGAGGCAATCGTAGAAAGTGCGATGGACCACGTGCAAATTTTGGAAGACCTGAACTACGACAACATTGTTATTTCCTTGAAGTCTTCCGATGTTCCAACGATGATCCAAACCTATTCGTTGATGGCACAGAAACGCAACTATCCGCTACACGTTGGTGTAACAGAAGCAGGTACACAGTTCTCCGGTAGCATTAAGTCTTCAGTTGGAATCGGAACGGTATTGTCGATGGGAATCGGTGACACGATTCGCGTATCTCTGACGGCTGATCCTGTCGAAGAAATTAAAGTAGCGAAACAAATCCTTCGCAGCTTGGATATCGTGAACAACGATCCAGTGGTAATTGCATGCCCATCTTGCGGTCGATGCGCAATTGACCTGATCGGCTTGGCAACCAAAGTCGAGGATGCCGTTTCCACGCTGAAAGTACCGTTAAAAGTAGCGGTAATGGGCTGCGCGGTAAATGGCCCTGGTGAAGCTCGTGAAGCAGATGTAGGTGTAGCCGGCGGAAATGGCGAGGGCTTGATTTTCCGTAATGGTGAAATTGTTCGGAAAGTAAAAGAAACCGAGTTGTTTGAAGAACTGATGAAAGAAATTAACGAAATAGTAAACGAGCAAAAACCTACGACTGTAGGATAATGCACGTTGATTGCTGATAAGGCATAAGGAGGACACGCACGTGTTGAAGCAAAGTCAAATGTTGATCCCTACCCTGCGGGAAGTGCCATCCGACGCGGAGATTGCCAGCCACAAGCTGCTGCTTCGCGCTGGTATGGCCCGCCAACTGGCTTCCGGTATTTATACGTACCTGCCCCTGGCGCTCCGTTCCCTGCACAAAATCCAAGCGATTGTGCGTGAAGAAATGAATAATGCTGGGGGACAAGAGCTGTTGATGCCAGCGATGCAACCAGCTGAGCTGTGGCATCAAACGGGTCGCTGGGATGTATACGGTCCCGAGCTCGTTCGCCTGCGTGATCGTCATGATCGTCCTTTTGCCTTGGGTCCAACCCACGAAGAAGTCATTACGAGTCTCGTGCGTGATGAGATTAACTCTTACAAAAAACTCCCGATCAACCTTTATCAAATTCAAACCAAGTTCCGTGATGAAGTGCGTCCACGCTTCGGTTTGATTCGTTGCCGCGAGTTTATTATGAAGGATGCTTACTCTTTTGATACGTCCCAAGAAGGCTTGGATCGCAACTTCCAGGCGATGTACGATGCGTACACAAACATCTTTACCCGTGTAGGCTTGAACTTCCGTGCAGTAGAAGCGGATGCAGGTGCAATCGGCGGAAAAGGCACTTACGAATTCATGGCGTTGTGCGACATTGGGGAAGACACGATTGCTTATTCGGAAGAAGGCGATTATGCGGCCAACTTGGAAAAGGCAGAAGTCGTGTACAAGCCATCTGCGAAGCCAGCAACAGAAGCGCCGGCTCGAGAAAAATTGCATACACCTGGCACTAAAACGATCGATCAATTGGTACAAGCACTGCAAATCGAAGCAAAGCAAATCATCAAGAGCCTTATTTATCGCGTAGACGACAAGCTGGTTATGGTTTTGGTGCGCGGTGATCATGAGATCAATGAAGTGAAGCTGAAAAACTTCTATGATGCGACGATCGTTGGACTGGCTTCTGAAGCGGATATCGTTTCCGTAACAGGAGCGCCTGCAGGATTTGTTGGCCCAGTTGGCATTGATCCTGAAAAAGTGGAAATCATCGCGGACAATTTTGTTCAAGATGTTTATGATGGTGTTGTCGGTGCCAATGAAACAGACTATCATCTGACTCACGTAGTTGTTGGCCGTGATTTCACGGTTTCGAAGTACGCTGACCTGCGCAACATTACGGAAGGTGACGAGTGCCCTCGTACAGGTGGGGTTATCAAGTTTGCACGTGGTGTTGAAGTCGGTCACGTATTCAAGCTAGGTACGAAATACTCTACAGCGATGGGTGCTACGTACTTGGATGAAAACGGACGCAGTCAACCGATGATCATGGGTTGCTACGGAATCGGTGTATCTCGTACAATTGCGGCAGTGATCGAGCAGAACAATGATGAAAATGGTATCATTTGGCCAGTGTCTGTTGCACCTTTCCATGTGCATGTGATTCCGGTCAATGTTAAAGTAGAAGAGCAACGTCAAGCTAGTGAACAAATTACAGAAGCACTGCGTAAGGCTGGCATCGAAGTATTGTTTGACGATCGTCCTGAGCGTGCTGGTGTGAAGTTTAAAGACGCCGATTTGATCGGATTGCCTCTGCGTATTACGGTTTCCGATAAAGCGGCACAAGAAGGAACAGTGGAAGTGCGTATCCGCAAAAACGGTGAAACACATGATGTGAAGCTGGATCAATTGGTCGATGAAGTGAAAGGTCTCCTATCTCGTGTTGACCAAACCGGAGCTGCTTTGTTCGGGAACTAGTTGCATGCAGGAATAAGAAGGATTTTGTCGAATTTTTACGGGGTGCTCCCCTAGATTAAAGGGGAGTGCCTCTTTTTCTTGTTTGAACGCTCACTTATGGGGAAGGTGGGAAAACCGTGGACCGTTTACAAGAGCAAAAACATCGCTTCTCCCTATTGGTCAAGCAAATGGAAGTTCCTGACGAATGGGTGGAGCGATTTTTTCTTGATGCTCAGATTGAAAAGCTAGAGCTGTATAAGCAAAACAAAGAATGGGTTTTTCACTTTGCCCTCCCGAGAATGATACCAGCGGATGTTTATGCTGCTTTTACCAAGCGATTAACGCATACATTTTCACATCTAGCCAAAGTAGATACCCGATTTCGCTATCACCAAAAGCCCGCTCTCGATCACGTAGTCGAAGAGTATTGGGATGTCTTGCTGGCTGGGCTGGAGCCAACGCTGAACTCCTTGGCAGTAACGATGCGTCAAGCGCGTAAACAAGTCGACCAACAGGAAGTCAAGGTGTACTTGCCAACGGAGATGTCCGTTGAGGTTGCCAAGCGAAAACGAGCGGATAATGAGCTTTTGGCTGCTTTCCAGAAAGCTACCGATTGTTCGATGCGTTTTTCTTTCCATGGGGAAGAAAGCGATGACGCGTATAAAGCCTTCGAGGAGCAACGTAAAGAAGAAGAACGTGCTCTCGTCGAAGTTGTCATGACGGCTGTCCAACAAGAGAGCAAATCGTCTGATAAAGCTGAGGCTGTCACTACGCTCATGATGGGTTATGAAATTAAAGATGCGCCGATCCCGATTTGCGAGATTCAAGATGAGGAACGCCGAATTGTCATCCAAGGAACCGTGTTTAACGTAGAGGTAAAAGAGCTCCGTAGTGGGCGTCATTTGCTCACGTTTAACATTTCTGACTATACGGATTCTCTCACGGTGAAGATGTTCTCTCGCGATAAAGAAGATGTGAAAATGCTCGAATTGCTGAAAGACGGCATGTGGGTGAAAGTGCGGGGAAGTGTACAGCATGACACATTTGTACGCGATCTCGTTATGAATGCCAATGATTTGAATCAAATTGAGCAGGTTATTCGGAAAGATCAAGCGGAAGAAAAACGTGTCGAGCTTCATTGCCATACGCCGATGAGTGCGCTAGATGCTGTTGCATCTGTAAAATCACTGGTCTCGACGGCAGCCAAGTGGGGTCATAAAGCCATTGCTGTCACAGACCATGGTGTCGTACAGGCTTTTCCAGAGGCGTATTCCATCGCCAAAAAGAACAACATCAAATGCATTCTCGGTATGGAAGCGTACGTAGTCGAGGATGGTATCGATATCGTTTACAACCTGCAAGCAGACAATAATCTTGCCATTGATGAAAATACAGAATACGTCGTGTTTGATACGGAAACGACGGGTTTAAACGCGTCAGAGCATACCATCATCGAGATCGCTGCTGTCAAAATGAAAGGCGCAGAAATTGTCGACCAGTGGACGGAACTGATTGACCCGCAATTGCAAATTGGGCCAAAGACAACCGAGATTACGGGGATTACCAACGAAATGCTCCGCGGGCAAGAGACACTTGATGTGGTACTCCGCAAGTTCAAGGATTTTACTGGTGACGCCATTCTGGTCGCACATAATGCAGAGTTTGACAAAGCGTTTATCAACGCCTGCGCCAAACGGATTGGCATGGAGCCATGGACCAATCCATTTTTAGATACGCTACCTTTGGCGCGCTTGATGTACAAAGGCATGCGCAATTATCGATTGGGATCATTAGCGAAAAAGTTCAACGTCGAGCTCATCAATGCCCACCGTGCGTTGGACGATACCGTAGCCTTGGCTCACGTGTTCCAGCAAATGTTGAAGGACATAAAAGAAGCGGAAATCAAATCGCTAGCAGAGCTGAATGAAAAAAGTAACGAAGAGGCCGACTATAAAAGCGGACGCCCATTCCATGCGACCATTCTCGTGCAAAATAAAGAGGGCCTCAAAAACCTGTACAAGCTGGTAAGTCGCTCCCATGTGGAAACATTCTTCCGTTGGCCACGAATTCAGCGAAGCCAGCTGACTAAATACCGAGAAGGCTTGTTAATTGGTACGGCGTGCAAAGACGGAGAACTCATGCAATCGATTCTCCGTGGTAAGTCACCTGAAGAATTGAAGGAAGTTGCGGCTTTTTACGACTTTATAGAAGTACAGCCGATCGCCCATTACTCACCCCTGTTGCGGAATGAAGAAATTCCTTCGCTGGAGACGATGAAAGGCTACCATGAAAAGATCGTCCAAATGGGAAAAGAGCTCGGTAAGCTGGTCGTAGCTACAGGGGATGTGCACTTCCTGAATCCCCAGGATGAGATCTTCCGCGATGTTTTCTTACTGTCAAAAGGGGATCCAACCGCTGGCAATCAGCCGCCGCTGTACTTTCATACAACGGATGAGATGCTGGAGGCGTTCTCCTTTTTGGGAGAAGAGACTGCAAAAGAAATTGTTGTGACGAACACAAATGCCATCGCGGATATGATTGAGGATATCAGTCCGATTCCAGACAAGCTGTACACGCCGATCATTGAAGGGGCAGACGATGAGCTGCGTCAAATGTGTTATGACAAAGCAAGGTCGTTGTATGGTGACCCATTGCCCGAACTGGTCGAGCATCGCCTGGAAAAAGAATTGAACAGTATCATCAAGCACGGTTTCGGTGTGATTTATTTGATTTCGCAGCGTTTGGTAACGAAATCGTTGAATGATGGTTATCTGGTAGGTTCACGTGGATCTGTAGGCTCGTCATTTGTTGCGACGATGTCTGAGATTACAGAGGTAAACCCATTGCCTCCTCACTATCGCTGCCCAAATTGCAAGCACAGCGAGTTTATTACAGATGGTTCAATTGCCTCTGGCTTTGACTTGGAGGATAAAGCATGTCCACAATGTGGAACCATGTATGCCAAGGATGGACAGGACATCCCGTTCGAGACGTTCCTCGGCTTTAAAGGAGACAAGGTACCGGATATTGACTTGAACTTCTCTGGTGATTATCAGCCGCGTGCACACAAGTACACTCAAGAGCTGTTCGGAGCCGACTACGTATATCGTGCAGGAACGATTGGTACGGTTGCGGAAAAAACAGCGTATGGCTACGTGCGTAAGTATGCCGACGAACGAGGCATGACGTTGCGTAATGCGGAGATATCCCGTATCGTCAACGGCTGCACAGGTGTAAAAAGGACGACAGGGCAGCATCCGGGCGGTATTATCGTAGTTCCTGACTACATGGAAATCGAAGACTTTTGTCCGATTCAGTTCCCGGCTGATGATAATGAGTCTGAATGGCGCACAACCCATTTTGACTTCCACTCCATCCATGACAACTTGCTAAAACTCGATATTCTGGGACACGACGATCCAACCGTCATTCGTATGCTGCAAGACTTGACAGGAATGGACCCGAAGACGATTCCACTGGATGATAAAAAGACAATGTCCATTTTCAGTTCGACGGAAGCCTTGGGGGTTTCACCGGAGCAAATCGGTACGAACATGGGAACATTGGGCATTCCAGAGTTCGGAACCAAATTCGTACGACAGATGCTGGAGGACACCAAACCGACTACGTTTGCCGAGCTCGTTCAGATTTCTGGACTCTCTCACGGTACGGACGTTTGGTTGAACAACGCGCAGGACTTGATCCGCAACGGTACTTGCAAGCTGCCAGACGTAATTGGGTGTCGTGACGATATCATGGTGTATTTGATCTATAAAGGGCTAGAGCCATCTCGTGCCTTTAAGATCATGGAGTCCGTGCGTAAAGGTAAAGGGGTTCCTGAGGACGATCAGGAAGAAATGCGCAATAACAATGTGCCGGAATGGTATATACAGTCGTGCCAGCGGATCAAGTACATGTTCCCGAAGGCGCATGCGACTGCCTACGTCATGATGGCTGTACGGATTGCCTATTTCAAGGTTCATCGACCACTGGAGTTTTACGCGACATACTTCACTGTGCGTGCAGATGACTTTGACATTCCGCTTATGGTCAAAGGCTCAGCGGCGATCAAGCAAAAGATTGAAGAGATCGAGGGCAAGGGACACGATGCACAGCCAAAAGAAAAGGCATTGCTGACTGTTTTGGAGATGGCGTTGGAAATGATAGAGCGGGGCTTCCGCTTTGTCAATGTTGATTTGTACAAATCGGACGCTACTCGCTTCTTGATCGAAGGTGATTCCCTCATCGCTCCATTCAACGCCCTGCCTGGTTTAGGGACGAACGCAGCGATTAGTATCGTGCAAGCGAGAGAGCAAGGGGAGTTTTTGTCCAAGGAGGACCTCCTATCCCGATCCCGCATCTCCAAGACTATTTTGGAGTTCTTGGACGAGCAAGGTGCGTTGCAAGGATTGCCAGAATCCAACCAGCTATCCTTGTTCTAAGGCGTGCAGTCAAGGCTCACAGTCATCCAAAGGTTGTCAGCGAAGGGCTGTTATGCTATAATTTTTTTGGAAATACTGGTTTTATACGCATGGCTGATCGAGAGTGGGGAAACCCACTCTTTCTTTCTGGCTACACCTCATGGTTCAAATGAGAAGGAGGTACTTGCTTGAGCAAGGTAACAGGCATCGTCACTGAACTCATCACGCCCATTGTTGAAGAAGTGGGCCTGGAGCTAGTTGACATCGAGTACAAAAAGGAAGGCAGCAACTGGTTTCTGCGCGTGTTTATCGACAATGAAACTGGCAACATCGACATTGATGACTGCCGCCTTGTCAGCGAGAAGCTGAGCGAAAAACTTGACGAAGTAGATCCCATCCCTACGGCATACTTTTTAGAAGTATCTTCGCCGGGTGCTGAGCGCCCATTACGCAAGGATAAGGATTTCACGAAAGCTGTCGGCAGAAATGTGCATATCACAACAAAAGAGCCAATAGAAGGTGCAACCACGTTCGAAGGCGAACTGGTATCCTATGAGGATGGCAAGCTGACAGTAAAAGAAGCAAAGAAAACGTATGTAATTTCCCAAGAGCAAATTGACACGGCTAGAATGGCAATTATTTTTTAGTTGTCGCGGTCCGTGTTAGCCCGTGGTTAGTAAAGGAGGAGGCAACGAAAGTCATGAACGGCGATTTTATCGAGGCTTTAGAAGCCATTGAGAGAGAGAAAGGCATCACCAAAGACGTACTGATTGAGGCCATCGAAGCGGCTCTTATCTCTGGATACAAACGTAACTTCAACTCGGCTCAAAATGTACGGGTGGATGTAAATCGTCATTCAGGTATGGTGCGTGTGTTTGCGCGGAAGAGCGTAGTCGAAGAGGTTTTAGATCCGCGCCTAGAGATCTCTCAAGAAGCAGCACAAGAAATCGATCCTAACTTCCGTCTGGAGGACATCGTCGAAATCGAGGTAACGCCTCGTGATTTCGGTCGTATTGCTGCTCAGACAGCGAAGCAAGTGGTTACACAGCGCATTCGCGAAGCGGAGCGCGGTTTGATCTACAGCGAGTTTATTGAGCGTGAAGACGATATCGTAACAGGCGTCGTTCAGCGTATGGACGCTCGCAATTATTACATTGATCTGGGTAAGGCGGAAGCCGTTATGCCGATCACCGAAAAAATGCCATCCGAAGATTTTAAATCACAAGATCGTGTGAAGGCATACATCATCAAAGTAGAGAAAACCACTAAAGGACCGCAAATCGTCGTTTCCCGTACTCACCCGGGGCTTTTGAAGCGTCTCTTCGAATTAGAAGTGCCAGAAATATATGACGGTGTGGTTGAAATCAAATCTGTTGCACGTGAAGCGGGTGATCGCTCGAAGATCGCTGTGCATTCCATCAACGCAGATGTTGATCCAGTAGGGGCTTGTGTCGGTCCAAAGGGCATGCGTGTCCAAACGATCGTTACAGAGCTGAAAGGCGAAAAGATCGACATTGTGCGTTGGTCTGAAGATCCGGCCGAGTATGTAGCCAATGCACTCAGTCCTGCAAAAGTGCTGCATGTAGAGGTTAACGTAGCGGAGAAGGTTACACGAGTGATCGTTCCTGATTATCAATTGTCTCTGGCGATTGGTAAGCGCGGTCAAAACGCACGCCTGGCAGCCAAGCTGACTGGCTGGAAGATCGATATCAAGAGCGAGTCCCAAGCCGACCAAGAAGGCATCGCTTATCCAAAAGAAGTAGAGAGCGATGAAGGGACGGACAACGAATAATCATGAAGCAAAAAAAGATCCCGTTGCGTAAGTGCATCGTTTGCCAAGGAATGTTTCCGAAAAAGGAATTAATCCGCGTTGTCCGGACGCCAGAAGAAGAGATCGTCATTGATCTTACTGGAAGGGCGGCGGGACGCGGTACCTATGTGTGTCGGCAGGAAAGCTGTCTGAAGCCGGATGCGTTCGCATCGGGAAAATGGAAAAAAGTGCTGGAACGTGCCCTCAATATGTCCATCTCCCAAGAAAAGTATGATGCTTTCCGTGAGAAATGGCTGGAGATGGTGGGAAAATGACCCCAAAAGCAGCACAATTACTCGGATTAGCGATGCGTGCGAGAAAGATCGTTACTGGGGAGGAGCTGGTCATTACAGCTGTTCGTAATGGGCAGGCTCGCCTGGTATTGCTCGCATCAGATGCATCAGACAATACCGCCAAGAAAGTAAAGGATAAATGTTCCTATTACGGTGTCTCATGTGTAACCACTGGCGACCGACATTCATTGGGACACGCAATCGGAAAAGATGGGCGCGTTACCGTGGCGGTAACCGATGGGAAATTGGCCGAAAGCATTCAGCGTCTGCTCACCTAACTTAGAAAGGGTGAAGTATATTTGAAGACACGTGTGTATGAGTATGCCAAACAGCACAACATGAGCAGTAAGGAAATCCTCAATTTGCTAAAACGATTGAATATAGAAGTAGCAAATCATATGAGTATCATGGAAGAAGGGACGATCAAAAGGATCGAGGATCACATGGCCAAATTGCGTTCTGGTGCCAAACCGGAAACGCGTAGTACACCTAGTGATGCAAGACCCAAACAAACGGACGATCAACGACGCCCCAACGACTCCAGAGGACAACAGATCAAGCCCCAGCAGCAATCGGGGCAAGTTCAACCGGTTAGAAATGAAAGACCAACCAGCGATCGCGGACCAAAAAACACAAGCACGAATCGTCCAGGAAATAGCAGTGCAAGTGGCAATCCCGATCAGCATAGTCCTCAGCATGGAAAAAATCAGGGGAAGAATCAGGAGAGAAAACCAAACAATATGAGAAGTCAACCTGCAAAGCCGTCTGACCGTAAGCCGCAGAATCAACAACGACCACAAAACCAACAAAACCAACAAAACCAACAGCGTCCTCAAAATCAGCAACGACCACAAAACCAGCAGCGTCCTGCACAGCAGAACCAAACGGAAGGTCGTACAGGGGAAGATTTTGAAGATAAAGTGAACCTACCATCCAACGTTGGTACGGAAAAACGTGAGAAAATCAAAAAAGCCCCTCAAACCCAAAAGACCTTCGAAGATAACAAGAAGAGTCAACCATTCCGCGGTGGAAACAACCGTAACAACCAAAACAACCGCCGTGGAGGAAATAACCACCGTGGTGGAGGACAAAAGCCGCAACGTCCGGTTCTTGAGCCACCTACAAAGATTACATTCACAGAGTCTTTGACGGTAAATGAGCTGGCAGTGAAACTGCGCAAGGAACCAGCTGAAGTCATCAAAAAGCTGTTCGGCTTGGGCATCATGGCGACGATCAACCAGTACCTCGACCGTGAAGCGATCGAACTCATTTGTGCAGACTACAACGTAGAAGTCGAAGAAAAAATCATCATCGATGAAACGAACTTCGAAACGCTGGAAGAAGTAGATGCACCAGAAAGCATGTTGGAGCGCCCGCCAGTTGTTACCATCATGGGTCACGTTGACCACGGGAAAACAACTTTGCTGGATGCGATTCGCTCTACAAACGTAGTAGCGGGAGAAGCAGGCGGAATTACACAGCATATCGGTGCATACCAAGTGGAGATCAAAGGAAAGAAAATTACTTTCCTCGATACACCTGGTCACGCGGCGTTCACAACGATGCGTGCACGCGGTGCGCAAATCACAGATATCACCATTCTGGTTGTTGCAGCAGATGATGGTGTCATGCCACAAACCGTTGAGGCGATCAGCCATGCGAAAGCGGCAAATGTACCAATCATCGTTGCTGTCAACAAGGTTGACAAACCAGAAGCAAATATTGACCGTATCAAGCAAGAGCTGACTGAGTATGAACTGGTTGCCGAAGAGTGGGGTGGCGATACGATCTTCTCCCCATTGTCCGCGAAACAGCGTACAGGTATCGAAGAACTGCTTGAGTACATCTTGCTCGTATCCGAAGTACAAGAACTGAAAGCAAACCCAGACAAGCGCGCTCGCGGTACTGTTGTAGAAGCTGAGCTTGACAAGGGACGTGGTCCAGTTGCAACCATTCTGGTTCAACAAGGTACCCTACGCGTTGGTGACCCAATTGTAGTAGGTTCCGCTTTCGGACGTGTACGTGCAATGGTGAACGACAAAGGACGCCGTCTGAAGGAAGCTGGTCCATCTACACCAGTTGAAATCACTGGTCTGAATGATGTACCACAAGCAGGTGACCAATTCCGTGTATTTGAAGACGAGAAAAAGGCTCGCGCAATCGGGGAAGCACGTGCATCCAAGCAGCGTGAATCCGAGCGTCGTGAGAGCTCCCGCGTTTCTTTGGATGACTTGTTCCAGCACATCCAAGAAGGCGATATTAAAGAGCTGAACCTGATCGTAAAAGGTGACGTACAAGGTTCTGTAGAAGCTCTGCGTGGTTCTTTGGAGAAAATCGATGTCAACGGTACACGTGTCAAAATTATTCATACAGGTGCTGGTGCGATTACGGAGTCCGATGTTACGCTGGCAAATGCATCGAATGCGATCATCATTGGTTTCAACGTACGTCCTGAACCGAATGCACGCAGCATGGCTGAACAAGAGAAGATCGACATTCGCCTGCACCGTGTCATCTATACTGTAATCGAAGAGATCGAGTCTGCTCTCAAAGGGATGCTTGATCCAGTCTTCAAAGAAAATATTATCGGTCAAGCTGAGATTCGTGAAGTGTTCAAAGTATCCAAAGTCGGAAACATTGCAGGTTGCTATGTGACTGAAGGTAAATTGAGCCGCGATGCTGGTGCACGTTTGATCCGTGAAGGCATTGTAATTTATGAAGGTAAGCTCGATACTCTCAAGCGCTTCAAAGATGATGCGAAAGACGTTGCAGCAGGTTATGAGTGCGGTCTGACTTTGGAACGCTTCAATGACCTCAAAATCGGCGACGTAATCGAAGCATTCGTCATGGTTGAAGTGAAACAATAATGATAGCAGGTGTGCAGATTGAACTGTTTCTGCCCGCTAGCCAAAACCTGAAAGAAAAACGAGCCATCGTCAAAAGTCTGATCGGCAAGCTGCGGAGCCGATTTCATGTCTCCGCGGCAGAGGTGGCTTATCTCGAGCAATGGCAGCGTACCGTGTTGGGTATCGCTGCCGTTGCTAATGAGATCTCTTTTTTACAACAAGAAATGCAGGCTGTTATTCGATTCGTGGAAAACCATCCAGAGGTAGAGTTGATTCGCGTGGATACGGAATACTACGACTAAAGAGCAGCTAGCGGAGGTGAAAATCGATGAATAAAACACGAATCAGCCGCGTAGGCGAAGAAATCAAAAAAGAATTGAGCCTCGTATTGCAGCGTGGACTCAAAGATCCTCGTGTCGGTTTCGTAACAGTAACAGATGTAGAGGTAAGTAGTGACCTGCAATTGGCAAAGGTTTTTGTCAGCATTTTTGGCAGTGAGGAAGAGCGTAAAGCTTCTCTTGCAGGTTTGACAAAAGCAAAAGGTTATTTGCGTACAGAAATCGGGAAACGCGTAAAGCTGCGTCACATTCCTGATTTTGTATTCAAGCTGGACGAGTCCATTGACTACGGCAGCAAAATTGAATCAATCCTGCGGGAAATCTCCACAGAGGGAGAGAAACAGGATGAATCCTAATCAAGTAGCAGTACAGGAAGCGGCGCGGTTTATGCAGGAGCACGACCGCTTCCTGGTTCTTTCTCATGTAAGTCCTGACGGAGATGCTACAGGATCTGCTTTGGGAGTCGTGCTCATGCTGGAGCAACTGGGAAAAGAGTATGTGGTTGTAAACGAAGGGGAAACACCGATCAAGTTTAACTTCTTGCCGCGGTTTGACCATCTTTATAACCTGCGCAAGCAACCACTGAACGAGACGTTCGGGGCCGTAATCGCTGTAGACTGCGCGGATGAGTCGCGGATGGGCGATGTACGGTCTTTATTTGCATCTGGAGCTGCTTTGCTGAATATCGATCACCACCCGACCAACGATTATTTTGGTACGGTCAATCTGATTCGTCCGGATGCAGCCGCAACAGCAGAAATTTTGTTTGATGTTGCAGAAGCAGCGGGAGTTTCTTTCAACGAAGAGCTTGCCCTGTGCATCTATACCGGTCTTCTTACGGATACAGGTGGTTTCCGCTATTCCAATACATCA
This sequence comes from Brevibacillus sp. HB1.3, assembly GCF_013186635.1. Taxonomy (NCBI): domain Bacteria; kingdom Bacillati; phylum Bacillota; class Bacilli; order Caryophanales; family Paenibacillaceae; genus Brevibacillus; species Brevibacillus sp. HB1.3. The sequence goes on from NZ_JABMIT010000003.1 coordinate 524,105, forward strand.
CCGCGCGTCATGGAAATCGCTGCTCAATTACTTGGTTACGGTGTGAAGCCAGGAGACGTAGCAGAGCGTTGTCTGGAGGAAATCACTTTTGCCCATGTGAAAGTACTGCGACGTGCTCTCCAAACCTTGCAACTGTCCCATAAAAATTTGGTTGCGTCTATCACTGTTTCAGCCGCAGATTTTGCCGAAGTGGGTGCAGAGCGGGAAGATGCTGGTGGATTGGTGAATTACTGCCGCAACATTGAAGGAGTCGAGGTCGGCGTTTCTTTTGTGGAAGCGGAACCAGGAGTGGTCAAGGTGAGCATGCGCGCTCGCGATCGGGTTGACGTAGCTGTCATTGCGAAGCAGCTCGGTGGCGGTGGACACGCAAAAGCAGCAGGATGCACGATCAAAGGACTACTTTCAGAAGTACAGAAAAAAGTATGGACTGTGCTGGACGATTCAGTAGGAGTGAAATTCGATGAGTAACGTGAACGGCGTGCTGGTTATCGACAAGCCAGCTGGAATGACTTCCCATGATTGTGTAGCACGTATTCGTCGATTGTATGGAACGAAAAAAGTGGGGCATACGGGTACACTTGATCCAGATGTGACAGGTGTACTCCCCATTTGTGTGGGACATGCAACGAGGCTGGTTGAATATTTGCAAGAACTACCTAAGCGCTATGATGTAGTTATGCGCCTAGGCTCTACGACCACAACGGAAGATGCTTCTGGAGAAGTGGTGGAGCAAGCTGGAGTAGATGCAGCATCGATAACGACGGAGCGTATTCAAGCGCTGTTCGAATCCTTTTTGGGAGAAATGGAGCAGGTACCTCCCATGTTCTCTGCGGTAAAGGTAAACGGCAAGCGGCTGTACGACCTGGCTCGCGAAGGCACAGTGATCGAGCGGCAGGCACGGAAAGTGACGCTCTATGAGCTGACACTTCATAAGATTAGCGTGGATGGGGACACTGTCGATGTGGCATTTACGTGCACGTGCTCCAAAGGCACATACATGCGCACCTTATGTGTTGACCTCGGACGCGCTCTGGGTTATCCTGCCCATATGAAGCTGTTGCGGCGAATTAAAAGTGGCCCGTTCCAGGAGCAAGAGGCAATCCCTCTTCAGCAAATCGAGGAACAGGCAGCAAGCGGGGAAGATATTTCCCGTCACTTGGTCTCCATCCCCCAGGCAATCTCATTCTTACCATCGTTTCAGGTCAAGCCAGAACGGATCAAAGCAGTACGTAATGGACTTGCGACTGCACTTCCAGGCGTCACTGCGGAGGAAGGAAGTTTGATTTGCTTGTTTGCGGGGGAAGATTTACTTGGCATTCATCGTGTATGCCGTGGAGACAAAGGACTTTTCGCCAAACCAGAAAAAGTCTTTCCAGCCGAGGTGTAATCTGTGAAAACGATCTACCTAACATACCCGTTTCCGTCTGACCTGCAAGCGAATCCTTGTGCGATTGCACTGGGGTACTTTGATGGTGTACATATTGGGCATCGCCGTGTAATCCAAAAGGCGATTGATACAGCGAAAGCAAACGGATGGCAAAGTACGGTAGTGACCTTTGATCCGCATCCACGAGAAGTATTGGGGCAAAGTGGTTATACCCGCTATTTGACACCACTTGCAGACAAGCTCGAGCAGTTCGAAAAGATGGGCGTAGACACTACATATGTGATGAAGTTCGACATTAGCTTTGCGGCTATTTATCCAGAAGATTTCATCACAGAGTGCCTTCTTCCATTGGAATGCCGCCATATTGTCGTTGGTTTCGACTACACCTTTGGTTATCGCGGGATGGGGACTGCCCATACCTTGCAAGAAATGAGCAAAGGTCGCTATGGGCTCGACATCGTGGGTCCGGTAAATCGCTTGGGTGAAAAAGTGAGCAGTACAATCATTCGTGAATACCTCCATCATGGGGATGTCGAGCAGGTTCGCCATTTGCTAGGCCGCTCCTACAAAGTGCGCGGAACAGTCGTGCATGGTGACAAACGCGGTCGAACCATTGGCTTTCCTACAGCGAACGTCCAAGTGAATCAGCCGTACTTGATCGGAAAGAATGGGGTCTACGGCGTTCGCTTTACCGTGGATGAACAAAGCTACTATGGCGTCATGAACGTTGGGATCAAGCCAACATTCGAACTGGAGAAAAAAGAAAAGTCACTAGAAGTGCACATTTTTGAGTTCTCTAGTGAAATCTATGACAAAGAAGTAGAAGTAGAATTCCTGTTCTACATCCGGGAAGAACAGAAATTTGCTGGAGTCGATGCGCTCATTGCGCAAATAGGACGAGATGTACAAACGGCGAAGCAAAAATTCGCAGAGGGAATCTCGTAAAGGATTCTCTTTGCTTTTCACAAAATGGTATGCTATAATTCAAAACGTTGTACAGATAACCGTAGCTTGGCTGTCCGATTCTCACCGACGGCAGACTCGGCGAACGGTATAAAAAATGAGGAGGTGAGTCATGATGGCATTGACTCAAGAACGTAAAACTCAACTGATTCAAGAGTTCCGTACTCATGAGAACGACACCGGTTCACCGGAAGTGCAAATCGCTATCTTGACCGAAAACATTAACAATCTGAACGGACACTTGCGTACGCACAAGAAAGATCACCACAGCCGTCGTGGTCTCTTGAAAATGGTTGGTCAACGTCGTAACCTGTTGACATACCTGCGTGAAGCAGATGTTCAACGCTATCGTTCGGTTGTAGACCGCCTGGGTCTGCGCCGCTAATCAGCGTCTTGTAAAAAGCGGGTTCTACCCGCTTTTTCTATCGTGTAGGAGGGCTTAGCGTAGCAATGCGCTAAGTCCATCCGAAACGAGTAAAAGGCTTGTGTCCTATCTGGTAGGTTCAATTAGCTTCAAAAGAAGCTTTTTTTATTATCTAGAAAGACTGCCAAAGGTAGCCATTTAATTTTTATCATGGCAGGAAATAATACATATAGGTAGAAAACAAAGTGTGTAAACGCACATTGTTGTGAAGGAGGACTGCTAGCATCATGGAGCAACAATACCGTACATATGACTTCGAACTGGCAGGCCGAAAACTGACCCTGGAATTTGGCAAAATGGCTAAACAGGCGCATGGTTCGGTCTTGGTTCGTTACGGCGATACAGCAATCCTGTCCGCAGTTACAGTCTCGAAGGAACCAAAACCACTTGATTTCTTTCCATTGACTGTCAACTATGAGGAGCGTCTCTACGCGGTTGGGAAAATTCCTGGCGGCTTTATTAAAAGAGAAGGACGTCCAAGCGAAAAGGCAATTTTGGCTAGCCGCTTGATTGACCGCCCAGTCCGCCCTCTTTTTGCAGAAGGATTCCGTAACGATGTACAAATCGTAAATACTGTTCTGTCTGTGGATCAAGACTGCTCACCTGAAATCGCTGCGATGATCGGTACTTCCGCAGCGCTATGCGTCTCGGAGATTCCTTTTGAAGGCCCGATTGCAGGAGTAATCGTAGGACGAATTGACGGCGAGTTCGTCATTAACCCTACAGTAGCTCAAGCAGAGAAAAGCGATATTCACCTGACTGTCGCAGGTACGCATAAAGCGATTAACATGGTGGAAGCAGCTGCGAACCAAGTACCGGAAGCAATCATGCTTGAAGCGATCATGGCTGGTCATGACGTGATTAAGCAATTGGTAGAATTCCAGAACATGATCGTGTCCGAAATTGGCAAGCAAAAGATGGAAGTCATCTTGCATGAGGTTGATCCTGAAATCGATCAAGCTGTACGTGCATATGCGGAAGCTCGCTTGAAAGAAGCTGTTCGCATTGAAGAAAAACAAGCACGCTACGATGCCATTGACGATATCAAGGCAGAAACCAAAGAGCATTTTGCAGCCAAGGATGCTGAGGCATATGCAGAGCAGGAAAAGATGATTAGCGAAGTACTTGGCAATATTGTCAAGGACGAGGTTCGCCGTCTGATTACTGACGAGAAAGTTCGCCCTGATGGACGAGCTCTGAACGAAATCCGTCCGCTGTCTAGTGAGACAACCATTCTTTCCCGTACACATGGCTCTGCTATGTTTACCCGTGGTCAGACGCAAGCACTGAGTGTTTGTACATTGGGCGCGCTGGGAGATGTTCAAATTCTGGATGGACTCGGTCTGGAAGAATCGAAGCGCTTTATGCACCACTACAACTTCCCGCCGTATAGCGTGGGTGAAGCACGTCCGTTGCGTCCTCCGGGTCGTCGTGAAATCGGACACGGTGCGTTGGGTGAGCGTGCAATCGAGCCGATCATTCCATCTGAGGTTGAGTTCCCATACACCATTCGTCTCGTATCAGAAGTAATTGAATCCAACGGTTCTACATCCCAAGCATCGATTTGCGCGAGCGTACTCGCCTTGATGGATGCAGGTGTACCGATCAAAGCGCCGGTAGCAGGTATTGCGATGGGCTTGATCATGAGCAAAGATGAGAAATCTTTCTCGATCCTGACTGATATTCAAGGTATGGAAGATCATTTGGGAGACATGGATTTCAAAGTAGCGGGTACAGAGGCTGGTGTAACAGCTATCCAAATGGACATCAAAATTTCCGGTATCAACCGTGAGATTTTAGAGATGGCCTTGGAACAAGCGCGTGTAGGTCGTTTGCACATTCTGAACCATATGATGAGCACGATTTCCGAACCGCGTAAAGAACTGTCGCCTTATGCACCAAAAATCATGACCATGACGATCAATCCGGAGAAAATTCGCGATGTAATCGGTCCACAAGGTCGTGTCATTAATAAGATTATCGAAGAAACCGGCGTAAAAATCGACATCGAACAAGATGGACGTGTCTTCATCGCATCCATCAACCACGAAGCAAATCTGCGCGCGAAACAAATCATTGAAGATCTGGTTCGTGAAGTAGCTGTTGGTCAGGTGTACCTGGGAACAGTAAAACGCGTAGAGAAGTATGGTGCATTCATCGAGTTGTTCGCAGGTAAAGAGGGCTTGTGCCACATCTCTCAACTGGCTGAAGAGCGTGTAGCCAAAACAGAAGATGTTGTCGCAGTTGGTGATAAAGTACAAGTGAAAGTGACCGAGATCGACGACCAAGGTCGTGTGAATCTCTCTCGCAAAGCAGTTTTGAAAGAACAAGCTGCTGCGGAACAAGCTACTGAAACACCAACAAAAGCAGAATAAAGAAAAACAAAAGGCTTCGTCACTCGAAGAAATTCGTGTACGGAAGCTTTTTTCTTTTCTATGCCAGAATGCTCTCGTTTCGTATGTCTAAGTCGTCCCATCCTCTCATACATTGGACAAGAGAGACTCGTACGATCGATAGAGGAGGGCGACGCCCTAATGACGAATAGGACCAGGAGACTTTTGTTCATATTTATATATGGAGCAGCGCTGATTGTTCTCTTGAATTATCAGCCTATTCATCATTACATTAGCACGATCAAAAATGTCCACGTAGTGACTGGAGATCGAAACGAAAATGAAAAAGCGCGTTTACGAGCGCAGATTGAAAAGTGGAGAGAGGGCAGAGAGGAAGAGCCGATCGATGCCGTTGTTGATCAGACGTGGAAGGCGATTCCCGGCTATAATGGACGTGTAGTCGATGTAGAAGAATCGCTCAATAAAATGCTGGCAGCGGGTGTATCCAGCCCGGATTTGCTCGTATACAAGGAAGTGCCCCCATCGGTTTCGCTTGAGCAATTGGGAGCGCAACCCATCTATCGAGGAAATCCAAATAAACCCGCGATTTCTTTCATGATCAACGTGGCTTGGGGAAATGAGTATCTCGACTCGATGCTCAATACACTCGATAAACATAAGGTAAAGACGACGTTCTTTCTGGATGGCTCTTGGGTAAAACGTTACCCCGAAGAAGCAAAAAAGATCATGGCACGTGGTCATGAGATTGGTAATCATGCGTATTCCCATCCCGATATGAACACACTGGGAACACAGAGGATTCATCAAGAGATCAGTCGTACGCAAGATGTTATTTTTAAAACGCTGGAAGTGAAGCCTACCCTGTTTGCTCCGCCATCTGGTGCTTTTAACCAACGCGTTGTACAAATCGCAGATTCGTCTTTTCAAATGAAGACGATTCTATGGACGGCAGATACAATTGACTGGCAGAAACCATCGCCTGCATATGTGATCAATAAAATAAGCCGGAAAATGGAGAATGGTGTCCTCGTGCTCATGCATCCTACGTCTACCTCCGAGGCTAGTTTAGATCAACTTCTGACCATCGCAAAAAAGAAGGGGCTACAGCCGACGACTGTTTCGGAGGTTATATCGAGTCGTAGACTCCCGTCACCGTAAATACATGTTCATTTATTGTGGAGACAAAGGAAGTTTGCTATAGTTAGACGTGTTTACAAGAAATTCCCCGAGGTTTCGGGTAGAGACAGATGAACAACCGAGGAGGATTTACGTGATACAACGTCATACGTGTGATAACGGTCTTCGAATTGTGACGGAACGGATTCCGTCCGTTCGCTCCGTTGCCTTAGGCATCTGGGTAGGGACTGGTTCGAAATATGAAAACGAGAAAAACAACGGGATTTCCCATTTTCTCGAGCATATGTTTTTTAAAGGCACAAAAACTCGTTCTGCAAAGGAAATTGCGGAAACCTTTGATGAGATTGGCGGGAATGTGAACGCCTTTACTTCGAAGGAATATACCTGCTATTACGCAAGGGTGCTCGACCAACATGCTCCGATCGCTCTCGATGTTCTTTCCGATATGTATTTCAACTCGGTATTTGATGCAGATGAGTTGGAAAAGGAAAAGAACGTCGTCATTGAAGAGATTAGTATGTATGAAGACACGCCAGATGATTTGGTGCATGATTTGATTGCACGCGCTTCGTACAGCACACACCCGCTAGGCTATTCGATTTTAGGTACGGAAGATGTCCTGCGCAGCTTGAAGCGTGACGATTTGCTCGCTTATATTGATCAGCACTATCTGCCAACGAATACGGTGATTACGGTAGCGGGTAATTTTGAAGACAGTTTGATTGAAGATATCCAAAAGCGCTTTCAATCTTTCTCGCGTCCAGGCATTATGCCGACCTTGTCTACCCCAGATTTTGCTGGAAATGTGATCGCACATCATAAGGCAACAGAGCAAGCGCATTTGTGCCTGTCTTTACCTGGGTTTAAGGTAGGACATCCTGAAGTATACTCCTTGATTTTGCTGAACAACGTGCTGGGTGGTAGCATGAGCTCGCGTCTCTTCCAAGAAATTCGAGAAGAACGCGGCTTGGCATACTCTGTTTATTCCTATCACTCGTCCTATAAAGAAGCGGGTACGTTCCACGTGTATACAGGAACGGCACCAGAGCAAGTAGGACAGGTATTTGACATCGTCTCGCGTGTCCTGCGCGATGTCGCTGATCATGGAATTACGGACAAAGAGCTGAACAAAGGTAAAGAGCAGCTGAAAGGCAGCCTGATGCTCAGCTTGGAAAGTACCAATAGCCGTATGAGTCGCCTTGGCAAAAATGAACTCTTGCTGGGCCGTCACCTTAGTCTAGATGAGATCATCGCCAAAATTGACCGTGTTTCCCATGAATCTGTTTTGGCTGTGGCGCAGCAGCTGTTCCGTTCCAAGATGTCTATGGCGATGGTGAGTCCACTCGATGGTTTCCCTGATAATGTGAAGAACGATATTCTGTTGTAGGGAAAAATCCGGCATAGCCCGGATTTTTTTGCGTATATCAACAGTAAATGAAAGGACAAAGGGGGCTTCTCCATGCGCTTAAGCGAGTTAGGTGGGAAGGAGATTATCGGACTGGACAACGGAGAGAAAATGGGGGTTATCAGTGATTCCGATTTAGTCATCCATCCCGAAAACGGTACGATTCAATCCATCATCTTGCCAGGAGGTAGTTTCTTTGGGTTCGGAAAGAAGCGAGAGGACCTTGTGATCCCATGGAGTTCCATCGTGAAAATTGGGCCAGATATGGTCATCATCCAGCTTAAAGCCCCTGAGGCACAAGCTTCTCAAAAGTAGGCGCTACTGTCACCGAAGTAGCAGGAGCGGAATAGGATGGGGGTAGACCGCATGGATTTCCGTCAACTTTTCCAAAAGGAAAACCTTTGCGTTCCGATCATTTAATGCAGTAAAATGTGTGGAAAGGGGAACGCAGCATGCTAACGGGCATACATGTTGCCTTCATCGGCGGAGACGCTCGCCAGTTGGAAGTCATTAAGCGATGCATACAACTGGATGCTAGCGTCACGTTAGTTGGCTTCGACAACCTGGAAAGTAATTTTACAGGGGCAACGAAGAAACCATTAACATGCGATGTGTTGAAAGACGTGGACGCCCTCATCCTACCCATCGTAGGGACCGATGATCAAGGATACGTGGAAAGTATTTTCTGCTCCAAACAACTGCAGTTGCTAGATGAACATGTGGCAAGTCTGCCGAGTCATTGCGTGGTTTACACGGGAATGGCAAAGCCTTATCTGAAAAAACTATTGGCTTCCACACGGCTTCCTCTCGTGGAGCTCTTGGATCGTGATGACGTAGCTATCTATAACTCTATCCCTACTGTAGAGGGAGCGTTAATGATGGCGATTCAGCATACGGATATTACGATTCATGGATCACAGTCAATTGTTTTGGGATTGGGCCGAACAGGTTTGTCCATGGCTCGAGCATTGCATGCGTTGGGGGCCCGCGTAAGAGTTGGGGCAAGACGTCAAGAACACTTGGCACGCATTTATGAGATGGGATTGACTCCCTTCCATATAAGCGAAGTAAGGCAACAGGTTACGAATGCTGATTTCATTTTTAATACCATCCCGCAATTATTACTCACGGCAGAAGTGATTGCTCAAATGCCTCAATCGGCGTTTATTCTTGATCTTGCCTCCAAGCCAGGAGGAACAGATTTTCGTTACGCTGAAAGACGAGGTATCAAAGCTCTTCTTGCTCCCGGATTGCCTGGAATCGTTGCACCTAAAACCGCTGGACAAATTTTGGCCCAAACATTGTCTCGTCTGATTGCGGATCAAAGGAAAGCGCCAGGAGGGGATGCAACATGAGTAAGCTTCAGGGAAAGACCATTGGATTTGGTTTGTCTGGATCGCATTGCACCTTTGAGGAAACGATGCCGCAAATTAAGCGATTTGTGGATGCTGGAGCAAGGGTGGTTCCGATTGTATCGAATACGATTATGACCACGGATACACGCTTCGGTACTTCGCAAAGCTGGCAGCAACAAATCAAGGAACTGACAGGGGAGGAACTTATTTCGACGATTCCTCAGGCTGAGCCGTTGGGACCTTCCAAGTTGTTGGATGTCATGCTGATTGCGCCTTGCACAGGCAGTACGACGAGTCGACTGGCGAATGCCATTACGGATAGTGCCGTACTGATGGCAGCTAAAGCGACGATGCGTAATTTGCGACCCATTGTGATTGCCATATCCACCAATGATGGTCTGGGATTAAATGCAGCCAATATTGCCAAGCTGTTGGCTGCGAAGAACATGTATTTCGTGCCATTCGGGCAGGATGCCCCGGATAAAAAACCGAATTCGCTTGTAGCTCGTATGGATCTCCTATTGGAAACATGCGAAGCAGCTTTGGAAGGTCGACAATTGCAACCCTTGCTCATCGAGAGATTTAACTACTAATAAGACTACAGAAAAACCAATAAACCTGCTTTTTCGCGATTAGGAGGAGAGTAAGAGATGGCAAACCAACTGACTTTCAATGTTGCTGTAGTCGGTGCTACTGGTGCAGTCGGACAGCAGATGATTCAACTATTAGAAAAGCGCAACTTCCCAATCAAACAGCTTAAGCTGCTTGCTTCTGGACGTTCTGCAGGAAAAACAGTCACCTTCAAGGGGCAAGAAATTGTACTGGAAGAGGCGACTCCAGACAGTTTTGCAGGGGTTGATTTTGCCCTGTTTAGTGCTGGTGGATCGGTCAGCAAGGAACTGGCTCATCACGCAGTGCGTCATGGTGCAGTTGTCATAGACAATACCAGCGCATTCCGGATGGACCCAGATGTTCCTCTCGTTGTGCCAGAAGTAAACATGGATGCTGCGCTCGCTCATAATGGAATCATTGCGAATCCGAATTGCTCTACGATTCAGATGGTTGCCGCTCTAAAACCCCTGTATGATCGTTTTGGTATAGACAGAATTATCGTTTCTACTTACCAGGCAGTATCTGGTGCAGGTCAATCTGCGATCAATGAATTGCTCGACCAGAGTCGAGACATTTTGGATGGTAAAGAACCGCAGTGTAACGTACTTCCCGTAGGCAAATTGCCTGTACATCATCAGATTGCGTACAACGCGATTCCGCAGATTGATGTGTTCACCGACAATGGTTTTACTTATGAAGAAATGAAAATGGTTAATGAAACCAAAAAAATCTTCGGTGATGACACTGTACTTGTTTCAGCTACTTGCGTACGTATTCCAGTGGTCTACGGCCACAGCGAGTCGGTATATGTAGAGCTGAAACAGGATTACGATCTGGCAGAAGTAAAGGCCCTGCTGAAAGATGCTCCGGGTATCGCGTTAGTAGATGCGCCGGAGGAACAGCAGTATCCACTCGCTACTGATGCAACAGGCAAACTGGAAGTATTCGTGGGCCGGGTGCGTCGTGATCTCCATCATCCTCGTGGACTGCATATGTGGATCGTTTCTGACAATCTTCTCAAGGGTGCAGCATGGAATACAGTACAAATCGCTGAAGAACTCATAAAAGCAAGAGTATAGGGGAGAGGTTAGTGAAGATTCTCGTCCAGAAGTTCGGTGGTTCTTCCTTGACGACGGAGGATTGCCGGATGCGGGCAATCTACCATATGGAAAAAGCAATTGATGAGGGTTATGCCCTCGTCGTTGTCGTATCGGCGATGGGTCGCAAGGGCGATCCATATGCGACCGATACACTTTTGCAGTTGGTTCGTGCGAATGGGAACCAACTGCCGAGTAGAGAAATGGATATGCTGATGCATACCGGAGAAATCATCTCTGCTACAGTCATGTGCAGCATGCTAAATGCACGGGGAATTAAAGCAACAATTTTGACAGGCGGTCAGGCAAATATAGTGACGAGCGACGACTTTACGAATGCACAAATTATGTCGATCGATCCAGCTCGCATTTTGCAGGACTTGCAGGAAAGTCAAGTTGTGATCGTCCCGGGATTTCAGGGACGTACAGCCGAATGGGAAATTACGACACTGGGACGGGGCGGAAGCGATACGACTGCAACCGCTCTCGGTGTCGCCTTGAAGGCTGAAACGGTGGATATTTTCACCGACGTGGAAGGCATCATGACCGCTGACCCGCGGATCGTTGAGGAAGCGCAGCGGCTCGGTATGGTGACCTACACGGAAATTTGCAACATGGCTCACCTGGGTGCAAAAGTTATTCATCCTAGAGCGGTGGAGATCGCGATGCACGCAAACGTACCGATTCGTGTTCGCTCTACGTTTTCGGACGACCCCGGTACACTTGTTACGACTATGCTGGAGATTGGGAAAATGGGCTACACGGTAAACGACAGAGTCGTTATGGGAATTGCTCATGTACCGAACATTACTCAAATTAAGGTCGCGAACAAAGAAGGGTCTTACGATACACAGCTACAAGTCTTCAAAACGATGGCAACCAATAACATCAGTGTAGATTTCATCAATGTGAATCCAATGGGTGTCGCTTACACGGTCCATGATGAAATGGGAGAAAAAGCTGCTCGTTTGTTAACGGAAATGGGATACGAGCCGCAGCTTTTGCCGCATTGCGCGAAAGTGTCCGTGATTGGTGCAGGGATGACGGGCGTGCCCGGCGTGATGGCGAGAATCGTGGAGGCACTTACACAAGAAGATATTCAAATTCTTCAATCGGCAGACTCTCATACAACCATCTGGGTACTTGTGCATGAAATGGATATGGTGAAGGCGGTTCGTGCACTTCATCAGCAGTTCAACCTGCATCTTCAACATAAGTAAGAGCATATCCTGACTTTAAATACCTACTGATCACGATAAGAGGAGTTGGAGTGGTAGTGGCACGTTTTGGTCGACTGGTTACCGCTATGGTAACGCCTTTTAATGAGCAGCTACAAGTCGATTACGATAAAACAGAGCGACTGATTGACCATTTGATTGCAAATGGAACAACTGGAATCGTATTGAGTGGTACCACTGGTGAATCACCGACTTTATCCCGTACGGAGAAACTCGATCTTTTCCGCCATGTGGTTTCCTACGCAAAAGGAAGATGCCACATCATTGCAGGAACAGGTAGCAATGATACAGCCTCAAGTATTGAGTTCACCCAAGCAGTACAATCGATTGGCGTAGACGCTGTCATGGTCGTTGCTCCTTATTACAGCAAGCCATCGCAGGAAGGGCTTTACGCACACTTCAAGGCATTATCGGAAGCGACTGAGTTGCCCGTGATGCTATATAATGTGCCAGGAAGATCCGTGGTCAATATGACTGCCGAAACGACACTTCGTTTGGCAGAACTGCCTAATGTGGTATGCATCAAGGAAGCCTCCGGGAATTTGTCGCAAATGGCGCAAATTATTGAGCATGCCCCGGAAGGCTTTGAGCTGTACAGTGGTGATGATGGCTTAACCTTGCCGATCTTGTCTATCGGCGGAGTGGGCATTGTCAGTGTGGCAAGTCACGTAGTTGGCCGCCCAATGACAGATATGATGGACGCCTATTTTGCTGGTAACTATACAGAGGCAGCAAGACTCCATCGCAAGCTTTTGCCGATTTTTGAAGGCCTCTTTGCGTACCCGAGCCCTGGACCGACCAAGGTCGCTTTAGAAAAGCTCGGTGTTCAAGTGGGAGGCGTTCGGCTGCCTTTAGTCGAGCTGAACGAACAGGAAAAAGATTTCGTGCATTCTCTGCTTGTTTAACTCCATAGAAGTTCAAGAGCCATTCCTTCCCGGGATGGCTCTTTTTCCTTGTGTTCATGATTTCACTTCGGGTATAATAAGAACAAGTGATTTGGGGCGGTTTTTTTGAGTGGACATGACAACTAAATATAGGAGGTTACACGTTTTGGCAAAGTCGAATCACTCTGTTCTCGTTTTCGCCCTGGGCGGAGTCGGCGAAATTGGGAAGAATATGTACGTGGTACAAAGCGGTGACGACATCGTGGTGATTGATGCCGGATTGAAGTTCCCAGAAGAGGAAATGCTGGGGATTGATATGGTTATTCCGGATATCACCTACTTGGAGGAACATCGCGACAAGGTTCGGGGTATTATTATTACGCATGGACATGAAGACCACATCGGCGGCCTCAGCTATGTGCTGAAGCATTTGAAAGTCCCGGTTTATGCGACAAAACTTACCCTTGGTTTAATTGATGCAAAGTTAAAAGAAGCGGGCATCCTAAACGAAACAAAACGCGTATTGATCAACAGCGACTCGGAAGTCGTTCTCGGAAAGATGAAGGCGACCTTTTTCCGTGTAAACCACAGCATCCCGGATTGTGTAGGGGTATGCTTGGATACGCCGGAAGGTTACATCGTTCATACAGGAGACTTCAAGTTCGATCAAACACCTGTTAACAATCAGGTGGCTGATCTGGCAAAAATGGCGATGATCGGTGATAGAGGCGTTTTGTGCTTGCTCTCTGACAGTACGAATGCAGAACGGCCTGGATTTACGGGATCGGAACGCTCAGTGGGAAAAGCACTCATGGATGTGTTCAGCAAAGCATCTGGACGTATTGTTGTTTCTACGTTTGCATCAAATGTTCACCGCATTCAACAAGTGGTGGACGCTGCAGCACAGTTCAACCGTAAATTGACGGTTGTCGGCCGGAGCATGCAAAATGTTATTAATATCAGCAGAGACTTAGGGTACTTATTGGTCCCAGAGGGCTTGATTGTTGAGATCGATGAAATCAACAAATTGCCTGCTGAACAAGTCGTTATTTTATCAACTGGAAGCCAAGGAGAGCCTATGTCCGCGCTCACTCGGATGGCCCGATCCGCCCATCGGAAAATTGACATCCTTCCAGGGGATACCGTTATTATTGCAGCCACTCCCATTCCAGGGAATGAAAAATACGTGGCTCGTACGATCGATCAATTATCGCGCATTGGTGCAGATGTCATCTATGGCGGCCATGGACCTAACGGAACCGTCCACGTCTCCGGTCATGGTAGCCAAGAGGAATTGCGCCTGATGCTTAACCTAATGAAGCCGAAGTACTTTATTCCCGTTCACGGTGAATATCGCATGCTGAAAACACATGCCTTACTTGCTGACCAGGTTGGCATTCCTGAAGAAAACACGTTCTTGCTGGATAACGGCGATACAGTTGAATTCTCAGGGGGCAAGGCCCGTTACGGTGGAAAAGTCCATGCTGGCAACGTTTTGATTGACGGCTTGGGTGTTGGTGATGTAGGAAACATCGTCCTTAGAGATCGCAAATTACTGTCACAAGATGGCATACTGGTAGTTGTCGTTACACTCAGCAAACAAAATGGCACGATCTTGTCAGGTCCAGACATCATTTCTCGCGGTTTCGTCTACGTGCGTGAATCCGAAGAGCTGCTGGATGAGGCAAATCGCATAGTGACCCAAACACTTGTCAAATGCATGGAAGAAAATGTGAATGAATGGTCTTCACTGAAAAATAACGTAAAAGAGTCATTAGGCCGTTATCTGTACGAGCAAACGCGCAGACGTCCGATGATCTTGCCGATTATCATGGAAGTGTAGGATCACGATAAAAAGCTGGAAATCCTTTGGAAAAAGGGTTTCTGGCTTTTTTTGCCTTTGTGGGCGCATGATTTTTCCTCCCCTTATCCATACTACAGAGGAAAGTGAGGGAGGATCATCCATGTCGAATCAACAATTTAGCGATTTTTTAAATAAGCCGCCGTTTGCAAGCACAGCGGTAACGAGTAAGGAATCCCAGCCACAATCACCAACTGATGATCAGGAGCCTGCAGCCTCGCCGCCATCAGAAGCACCTGGGCAAGAAGATCCGAAGAAAAAACTGCTCGATTCGATTACGCAACTGGGTCAGACAAACGTCCCACAACTCGAAAGCAATATTTATTGTATGACCATCATCGGACAAGTAGAAGGGCATATTCAGTTGCCCCCACAAAATAAGACAACCAAATACGAGCACCTTATTCCTCAATTGGTTGCGGCAGAACAAAACAATAAAATAGAGGGCGTTCTCGTTATTTTGAATACAGTTGGCGGGGACGTGGAAGCGGGCTTGGCAATTGCGGAGATGGTATCGTCCTTGTCCAAACCGGTAGTCACACTTGTACTCGGCGGTGGGCATAGCATTGGTGTGCCAATCGCTGTTTCTGGTTCGTACTCGTTTATTGCAGAAACAGCCACGATGACAATTCACCCGATTCGTTTGACTGGTCTTGTCATTGGTGTGCCCCAAACGTTTGAGTACTTGGACAAAATGCAGGATCGAGTAGTAAGCTTTATTGCCCGTCACTCCAAAGTTTCAGAAGAAAAGTTCCGGGAGCTTATGACACGAACCGGTGAATTGACACGAGACATTGGAACCAATGTGATTGGCGTAGATGCGGTGAAATATGGATTGATTGATGAAGTTGGCGGTCTTGGTAGCGCGCTGAAAAAACTGAACGAACTGATCAAAGCGCAAAAAGGCGAGGAGAGTGTACTCCAATGATCTTATACTCCATCATTCCGATGGAAACGGTTTTTGAGAACATGGAGCAAGTGGAGAAGCAAGAGCTGAAAGAGATAACGGTGGGTCATGCCACGATGCTCATCGAGCAAACCGGACCGTTTGAAGGAAAAATCGTCAGGCTGATTAGTCCAGATCCGCAAGACTACCTGAAGGAGCAATACGCCCCAGGACAAAAAATTCAGTTTCAACCTGAGTGGCTCGCCTAAGAAGTCCTGTATTTCTATGAATTTCCTGTGTTATACTAGAGAAGTACGAACAGCAGCCGAACACGCGACGGCTGCCTTTTTTCCATTAGGTACATAACGAGGAGGAGGCATGCCATTGAGTAGGAGAAAAAAAGAGCGTTCACAAGCGGCATTGGCCTCAGTTGTCAAAATAGAGCTGCTGGGACTTCTCATCATTGTGCTGTCCTTGATCGGGCTATTGGAGAGTGGATGGCTGGGCAAAAATGTACTGGCACTTCTATTTCGGTTTTTTGCGGGCTCATGGGATTTTATCATTCCTGTTCTGCTGATCGGTATGGCCATACATATGATGTTTACGAGAAAGTCACCGAAGCTTACTTACCGCGTCTTAGGGATAGCGCTCATTGGTGTGGCGATTTTGACCTGGGATCACATGATTTTGTACAAACAAATTACCGCAGATGGAAAATTTGCAGAGCAAAGCATTATTAAGGTTACATGGGACAGGATTTGGCTGGATCATGGTCAGAAAGTGTCCACCACCGGGGTAGGTGGAGGAATGATCGGTGCTCTGTTTTTTGCGGTGACAAATGGTCTTGTTGGAACAATTGGTACTGGTCTGGTGATTGTGTTTCTTTTCCTCGTGGGACTGATGTTTCTGTTCAATCTTTCTTATGTAAACATTTTGATGTTTGCCAAGGACAAGCTCGCTTTGTTTTACGGAAAGGCCAAGCATACAGTGAAGGACTCTGTACAGCTTTTGCAGGAAGAGAGCGAGAAGAGAAAGAAAGAAGCAAAGGAAGCCGAAGAGGCTCGCAAGCAAAAGCAATCGGCGGAAGAGAACGAGGCCATTGCTGTAACGGCGTTGAAAGACCAAAAACCTCATTCACAGCCTGCTAATCAGGAGGAAGCAGTCCAGCAACTGAATGCCCCATTAATTCGTGATTTTACGGATCGCATTGCGCTGGAAGAGGATGAAGAACCGAGTAATCCTGGTCATCAAGCGAGAGCTGCACAACCGAAACCAAATCAGGAGATTACGTTTGCACTTGAAGGAGAAGCAGAAATCTTCGGTACAATAGATACCGGAGAAGAAAAGAATACCATACCGTATGAGCTGCCAAGTCTACAAATGCTCGCAAGGCCCAAAGCGAGTGCAACAGGTAAAGACGTCGATCATACCTCAAATGCGGCAAAATTAGTGCAGACACTGAAGAGCTTTGGCGTCAATGCAACTGTTTCCGAGGTACATCGAGGACCGGCTGTTACACGCTACGAAGTTCAGCCTGCTACAGGGGTAAAAGTAAGCAGGATTGTCAGCTTGACGGATGATCTTGCATTGGCATTGGCAGCAAAAGATATCCGCATTGAAGCACCAATCCCAGGGAAATCAGCCATCGGTATCGAGGTTCCGAACTCGGAGGTGGCAGTCGTATCACTACGAGAGGTGTTGGAAGCTCCCGAGTATCAAGATGCAGCAGGGAAGCTTACCGTTGCTCTTGGGCGGGATATTTCCGGAGAGCCGATTGTAGCTGATTTGACCAAAATGCCCCATTTGCTCGTAGCGGGTGCGACTGGAAGCGGTAAATCAGTCTGTATTAACGGATTAATCATGAGTATTTTGTTCAAGGCCAAACCAGAAGAAGTCAAGCTGATGATGGTTGACCCGAAAATGGTGGAACTGAATGTGTACAACGGAATTCCGCATTTGTTGGCTCCAGTTGTCACTGACCCGAGAAGGGCTTCTGTTGCATTGAAAAAAGTCGTGGCAGAGATGGAACGCCGCTATAATTTGTTTGCCAAAACAGGTAGCCGCAATATTGAGATGTACAATGCACAAGTGGAAGGCACCCCACTTCCCTATATCGTCGTCATCGTCGATGAGCTTGCGGACTTGATGATGGTAGCTCCAGGAGAAGTGGAGGATGCGATTTGTCGACTCGCGCAAATGGCTCGTGCTTCCGGAATTCATCTCATTATCGCGACCCAACGTCCTTCCGTAGATGTCATTACGGGTGTGATCAAGGCAAATATCCCATCCCGCATTGCCTTTGGCGTATCTTCCATGGCTGATTCTAGAACGATTCTCGATATGGGAGGAGCAGAAAAGCTTCTCGGTAGAGGGGACATGCTATCACTGCCGATGGGGGCATCCAAGCCGACTCGTGTTCAAGGAGCTTTTGTATCTGACAAGGAAGTAGAAGAGGTCGTTCGTTTTGTAAAAGAACAGCAAGAGGTTCGCTACAATGAAGAGATGATCCCGGGTGACGTGCAGGAGGAGCAACAGCCAGTCGTGGATGATGAACTGTACGATCAAGCCGTCCAAATCGTTTCAGAAGCCCAAACGGCATCGGCATCCTTGTTGCAGCGTCGTCTCCGTGTCGGTTATACGCGGGCGGCACGATTGATTGATATGATGGAAGCCCAAGGAGTAGTCGGTCCTTATGAGGGAAGCAAGCCTCGTGAGGTTCGTCTTCCACGCCCGTCCATAGAAAGTAATATTTCATAAAGAGAGACCTTGCCAACATCTGTACTGGCAGGGTCTTTTTTCCTATTTTAGTAGAAAAATCCCTGTCGAAATTAATCATTTTGCATTATTATTCATAAATATTTGGCTTGCATGATACTCGCCCCTCATGTAAAATTTCTAAGAGATTGACGGAAATTGTTGTTATTAAGTCTCATACGAATCAGAGGTCTGACGTCCTACCTGTTGGGTGGCTTGCGGACAGCAGGAGTGAATGATGATGAGCATCAAAGGGAATGTTCGATCACTGTTTCTCTTGGTAATGGACAAGATCAAGAGTGATATCGAAACCGGACTTCTTCGTCCTGGTGAACGCCTCCCTTCTGAAGCCGAACTGTCCAAACAGCTTGGTGTAAGCAGGGCGACGCTTCGCGAGGCACTCCGACTTCTTGAGGAAGAGAAGATTGTCATACGTAGACACGGTGTAGGTACCTTTATTAATTCAAAGCCTGTTTTTTCAGGCGGGATTGGGGAACTCTTTAGTGTGACGGATGCAATCGAGCGTCAAGGATATACGGCAGGAACCTTGATCCTGAAAACATCCTTTGGCGAATCTGCTGAAGAAGAGAGGAAGCGGCTGGCCTTAAATCCGGGTGAAGGCGTTCTCATAGTAGAGCGAATTCGAACGGCTGACGGTGAGCCTGTGGTTTATTGTGTGGACCGCATTCCTGCACATCTGGTGCCCGGGGGCTATGCGGCAAGTGGAGAGTCTATCTTCAAATGGCTGGAGAGCGTAACAGGGGTAAGGATTGCATACGCAGTAGCTGATATTGAACCCGTGGGCTACAATGAAAAGGTTTCCAATCTGCTGCATTGCGATAAATCTGCTCCCATGCTCTTGCTCAAACAGATTCATTACGACGAAAGTGAAAAGCCAGTGCTATACTCCCATAATTACTTCAGAGCTGACAAAATTCACTTTCATGTCGTACGGAGACGGTTGTAACTGTGGGGGCAACCTCACTCAACAATTTCATCAACTAAAAACAGGGGGTAATCTCAGATGAAGAAAGTTCTATCCGTGCTTTCTGTGGCAACACTCAGCCTGTCGCTCGTTCTCGCTGGCTGCGGAAGCAAACCAGAAGCACAGCCTCAAGGCCAAACTGGTAGCAATGGAGGCGCTCCAGCCGCTAAAGCTATCAAAGTAGGTATGGTTACAGACGTTGGCGGTGTAAACGACAACTCCTTTAACCAGAGTGCTTGGGAAGGGCTGCAAAAACTCCAAACGGAAATGAATCTCCCGAAAGAAAACGTAAACTATCTGCAATCAAAATCAGATGCTGACTATGTACCAAACCTGACTCAATTCGTAAAAGACGGTTGGGACCTGACTTGGGGTATCGGCTTCCTGATGGGTGACCACCTGAAAAAAGTAGCAAATGAAAACAAAGATGCAAAATTGGCGATCATCGACGCTGAAGTGGATGCTCCTAACGTAGCATCTGTACTCTTTAAAGAGCATGAGGGCTCCTTCCTTGCTGGGGTAGTTGCAGCAAAGATGACCAAAACGAAAAAAGTTGGATTCGTGGGTGGCGTTGACATCCCAGTAATCAAACGTTTTGACCTTGGTTTCGAAGCGGGCGTAAAAGCTGTAGATCCAAGCATTCAAGTAGTGAAAGTTTACACGGGTGCTTTTGACAAACCAGACATGGGTAAATCTACTGCTTCTTCCATGTACGGTCAAGGTGTGGACATCATCTTCCACGCTTCCGGCGGTACAGGCGACGGTGTGTTCAACGAAGCAAAAGACCGTAAAGCTAAAGGCGAAAACGTATGGGTAATCGGTGTTGACAAAGACCAATCCCTGACTTTCGGCGATGATGTTACATTGACTTCCATGGTTAAACGTGTTGACGAAGCAGTTATTCGTGTATCGAAAGAGCTTTCTGAGGGTAAATTCAAAGGCGGAGTGCAATGGCTCGGACTGGCTGAAAACGGTGTAGGTCTGGCTGACACTTCTACGAAGAACGTTCCTGAAGACGTACTGAAGCTGGTTGAAGAATACAAGCAAAAAATCGTTAAAGGCGAAATCACAGTTCCTGATAAGTAAAAACTAAGGAAGCTGCAAATGGACAAGGCTGGTTTGAGCTACTGGCCTTGTCCTTTACCTTCACACTAGACCCGAAAAATGGGGTGAGCATGCATGAACTCGGTAAAAAAAGTGGTTGAAATGAGAGGGATCACAAAACGGTTCCCAGGCATTGTTGCGAATGACAGTATTTCACTGTCTGTAGGTAAAGGTGAAATTCATGCGCTGCTCGGAGAGAATGGCGCGGGCAAGTCCACACTCATGAATATCTTGTTTGGTCTATATCAGCCGGATGAAGGCGAAATTCTGATTAACGAGAAAGTTGTACAGATCACAAGTCCAAGGATTGCAAACGAACTTGGTATCGGAATGGTTCACCAACATTTTATGCTCGTAGAAACATTTACAGTCACGGAAAACATTGTGCTAGGAAATGAACCGAAAAACGGGTTGAAGATAGATATTCAAAGCGCTGAGAAAGCGGTAGAAAAACTGTCGAATCAATACGGGCTCAAAGTTGATCCGAGAGCAAAAATTCAGGATATCTCAGTTGGGATGCAGCAGCGTGTAGAGATTTTGAAAACGCTTTATCGCGGTGCCGACATCTTGATTTTTGATGAGCCTACGGCTGTATTGACGCCGCAGGAAATCCATGAACTTATCGAGATCATGCATAACTTGGTAAAAGAAGGTAAGACAATTATCCTGATCACACACAAGCTGAAAGAAATTATGGCTGTATGTGACGCGGTTACGATTATTCGTCGAGGAAAGGTCATTGATTCCGTATTGGTAAAAAATACGAATCCAGACGATTTGGCTGCGAAAATGGTTGGTCGTGAAGTGAACTTCCGCGTCGATAAAACGGAAGCAAAACCAAAAGAAACGATTCTTTCCGTAGAGAAAGTGACTGCAATGGGTAACCGTGGTGTGAATGCGCTGAACAATCTCAGCCTAGAGGTTCGCGCTGGAGAAATCCTCGGAATTGCTGGAGTCGACGGAAATGGCCAAAGTGAACTGATTGAAGTATTAACTGGCTTGCGTAAGGCAACAAGTGGGCGTGTCCTTCTTAATGGCAAAGAAATTACGAATCAAAATCCGCGCAACATCTCAGAATCAGGATTGTCGCACATTCCTGAAGACCGACATAAACGAGGATTGGTTCTTGATTTCACCATGAGTGAAAATATGGTATTGGAAACGTACTTCCATCCAACGTTTTGCAAAAACGGTTTTCTTGATTATGGCGCTATTGACAAGCATGCGGCTAAGCTTATCGAAGAATTCGACGTTCGGACTCCGAGTATTTACACGCCAGCACGAGCGCTTTCGGGAGGAAATCAACAGAAGGCGATTATTGCCCGCGAAGTGGACAAGAACCCGGATCTGCTGATTGCGGCTCAACCTACTCGTGGCTTGGACGTAGGGGCAATCGAATTTATTCATCGCAGGCTAATTGATCAACGCGATCAAGGAAAAGCGGTTCTCTTGCTTTCCTTGGAGCTGGATGAGGTTATCAATGTGTCCGACCGGATTGCGGTTATATATGAGGGAGCTATTGTGGGGATTGTCGATGCAAAATCAACAACGGAGCAAGAGCTCGGCTTGATGATGTCCGGCGGAAAAGTAATGCAAGGAGGGGGAAACGATGAATAAAGTTATTGCGGTCTTCACGAAAGAATCGTTTCTCGTTCCTGCCGTTGCGATCATTCTTGGTCTTTTGACCGGAGCAATCGCAATGCTGGCAGGTGGATTTGATCCAATCGCTGCCTATACGGCTTTGATTAAAAAAGTATTTGGAAACGCGTATAACTTTGGTGAAACGATTCGCCAAATTACCCCTTTGATCTTTACAGGTTTGGCTGTAGCTTTTGCTTTCCGTACCGGTCTTTTTAACATCGGGGCAGAAGGTCAATTTATCGCAGGGATGATTGCTTCTACTGTCGTAGGTGTTTCTTTTGACCTTCCAGCTATCATTCATGCTCCACTTGCTATCCTTGCAGGTGCTTTAGCAGGCGGTTTGTGGGGTGCCATTGCCGGTTATTTGAAAGCAGCACGTGGTGTCAATGAGGTTATTACAAGCATCATGTTGAACTGGGTAGCGCTGTACCTTGCAAACTGGATCATGAATGCTTTCTTTATTCCAGCAGGCAAGCAAACATCTGAAGAGGTAAAGGATTCTGCGATCATTACCATTGGATGGCTCGCTGAAATGTTTGACAATGCTCGTTTGCACTGGGGTACATTGATTGCTGTACTTGCAGCTATTTTCTTCTATATCATCCTTTGGAAAACAAAGTCTGGTTTTGAATTGCGTTCCGTTGGTTTGAACCCGCATGCTTCTGAGTATGCTGGTATGAACGTGAATCGTAATGTTGTAAAGGCCATGTTCATTGGTGGTATGTTTGCAGGAATTGGTGGAGCTACTGAGATTTTGGGCGTTTTCCACTATCAAGCAATTATGACGCAGCATACGGGCTATGGATTCGATGGAATCGCGGTAGCATTGATTGGCGGTAATACTCCGTTCGGGGTTATCCTTGCTGCCATCTTGTTTGGGGTTCTCACATTCGGTGCGAGCGGCATGCAGTTTAGTGCGGGTGTACCGTTTGAGTTAATTCGGGTCGTGATTGCTTCTGTTATTTTCTTCGTTGCTGCACATGGCATCGTGAAAATTTTCGTTAAGCCGATCTTGATGAAGAAAAAGGAAGGTGGAAACTGATGGATTGGGGATTAATTCTTAGCAACCTCGTTCATGATACCATCGTGTTTTCCACTGCCTTGATTTTTGCCGCATTGGGTGGATTGTACTCGGAACGTTCTGGTGTCGTGAACATTGCGCTAGAAGGTATGATGATTATCGGTGCTTTTACTGGTGCCGTAATGACCTATGCTTTCCAAGATTCATTTGGAGCTTGGGCTCCGTGGGTCGGATTTATTGCGGCTGGGATTGCCGGTGCTATTTTTGCCCTACCGCATGCCGTTGCTTCGATTACATTTAAAGCGGACCAGACCGTCAGTGGTGTGGCGCTGAACTTCTTGGCAGCGGGGCTTTCCATCTACCTGACCAAAATTATTTTCAACGGAGCAGGTCAAACAACAACATTGACCTCTGTATTTAACAAATTCAGTATTCCTGGATTGAGTGAAATTCCTTATATCGGACATGCCATTTTTGAGGCGTATCCGACGAGCTATTTGGCTTTCATTGCTGTATTCGTTACTTGGTATGTTATTTTTAAGACACCATTCGGATTGCGCTTGCGTTCCGTTGGTGAGCATCCGCGTGCAGCTGATACAGTCGGGATCAATGTGAAGAGAATGCGCTACACGGCTGTTATGATCAGTGGGATGTTGGCTGCATTGGGTGGAGCTACAATTTCCTTGACGACAACCAGTAACTTCTCCCATAACACGGTTTCTGGACAAGGTTTCATCGCGATTGCGGCCTTGATCTTCGGTAAATGGCATCCAATGGGTGCGATGGGAGCAGCATTGTTCTTTGGTGTCGCTCAAGCGATCAAGTCTTTGGTGCAAATCTTCGGATTGACCAATTACATTCCTACTGAATTTATCTTCATGCTTCCGTACGTATTGACGATTCTCGTGATGGCTGGTCTGGTAGGACGATCCAGTGCTCCAGCTGCTCTCGGCAAACCTTACGATACGGGATCGCGTTAATCATTCGTTGACAAAATTTAGCGTCTAGAACCTGTCACTTTCCCTGTGCGATAATTTTTGAGACTGCTTGCGGTCCGCAAAAACGGTCCTATCCGTTTTAGCAAATTGTCTGTGGGGAGGGAAAAAGATGAACCGCTGTCTGCGTGAGTACAGCAGTTATCTATGGAACAGGATTCTAGGCGCTTTTGTTTTTTGCCTGATGATAGCAGTACCCGGTGGGATGGTTTTTGCAAAAGAGCCAGGACCAGTCATTTCTGTTGTTGTCGATGGAATGGGTGTCCATTCTGATGTATCGCCTATCCATCGAAATGGGCGAATGCTCGTTCCGATCCGGGTAGTGGCCGAGGCAACAGGCTCAGAAGTAAGCTACGAGGCCGCCACTCAAAAAGTATTGCTCAACAAAAAAAGCAAGCATATATCCCTTGCGATTGGCAGCCAGACAACGTATGTAGATGGAAAACGCTTGAAGATGGATGTCTCTCCAGTCATTGTGAATAAGCGGACGCTTGTTCCGATCCGATTTATCTCCGAGGCATTTGGTTATCAAGTCCAATGGGATGAGAATACGGCCGTTGCATACATACAATCCAAACCAGTGGTAGACAAGACAATGAGTGTCAAATACTCCTTGAATCCCTATGTCGTCAAACAGGGGGATACCTTATCAAAAAATGCGGATGATCAATTGATTGGGAAACAATTTCGGTTTCCTTTCCACAAAAATAGTTGGTATGAGCCATATGGGGATAGCTTTGGATCCGATCGAGAGTGGACGGAGACGAATAGCGGCAGTGTCCGAAGTCACGAGGGCATCGACATTATGGCACCGAAAGGAACGCCGATTTACTCGGTATCCGATGGGACGATCAACAAAGTCGGCTGGAATACGTATGGTGGCTGGAGAGTAAACATTACGGATGAGAATGGCCATTATCGGATGTATTACGCTCATTTGCAGGCGTATACACCAGGATTGTACGTTGGGAAAACGATAAAAGCTGGACAGCTGATCGGTTTTGTTGGAGATACAGGCTACGGTGGAACGGGGACAGTGGGAATGTTTGAACCTCACCTACATTTTGGACTCTACCGTAACAGCACGGGGAAGGCCATCGATCCGTATGATTACTTGCGGGTTTGGGAGCAAAACAAAGTGGAAAGTCCCCTTTAAAATTGGGACAAACTACTACGGAGTACCTTCACGAATAAAAGGAGGCCTTTCGTATGTGGACTTGTCCGTACTGTGGGGGAAGCCACGGCTTACCCTTTCACGATGAGCAACTGGATGGCATGCTCTGTCTCTCGTCTGATTGCGGTAGATTTGTTGAAGAGCATAGCACATCGGATGATCCCGGGGACTGGGATGCAATGGATATGTAAGGAAAAGAGTGAACGCCCTTTATAAAAAAAGGCGCCGTTCACTCTTTTTTTATTCATTGGAAGCGCTGTGATTTACGTATTACGGGACTTGCGTGAGCGCATAGGATGAAGCACTGGGGATATATAATGGAAGATTCTGATGCTTGATGCCCTGACAATTGGTTACAATAGAGAAGAATATGAAGTAAGCTGATGGAGAAGGGAGATTGGACTATGACTGCTACTACAAACGAAATTGCATTTCAAAGCTCCCACATCAATGGGATGAACGTACATATCCTTCCAACCAAAAAGTTCAAGACCACGACGATCGTGACGATGATTGAACAGGCGCTATCGGAGGAGCACGTAACAAAAACAGCATTGCTTGCGATGGTCATGAAACGTGCCAGCGCTCGTTTTCCGGAAACGAAGCTATTGCGAGCACATTTGGATTTCCTGTACGGTGCCATTTTTGATGTCGATGTGATGAAAAAGGGCGAGCGACAAATCCTGCAAATTTACATGGAAGTACCGAATGAAAAATATTTGTCCAATGAAGCCTCGCTTTTGGAGCAGGCCATCGAATTCGTAGGAGATATGCTCGTCAGACCATATGTACAAAACAACGCTTTTTCTGAAAAGTACATGGCACAGGAAAAAGAGACGCTTCGTAAACGGATAGAGAGCTTGATCGACGACAAAATGAAGTATGCGAACCAACGCGTGACAGAAGAAATGAGTAAAGGGGAACCGTTCTCTCTTCTCGTCCAAGGTCGTGTGGCGGATTTGCCGAAGATCACTGGTCAGGAGCTGTATCAATATTTTAAAGAAATAACGACGACGAATCCAATCAATATGTTCGTGGTGGGCGATGTCGAGCAGCAGGAAGTGAGCGAGGCTATTTCCAAGCACATTCCCTTGGAACGCTCTCAAGTAGGAGAACTACAGATCGAATCGACCGCGAAGGACGTATCTGCTGAAAGCGAAGTGATCGATCGACTCGATGTCAACCAAGCGAAGCTCAATATCGGCTGCCGTACGCAGATCACTTATAAGGATGAGGACTACCCGACGCTGCTGCTATATAACGGGATTTTAGGCGGTTTTCCTCACTCTAAGTTGTTTGTCAATGTCCGTGAAAAAGAGAGTCTCGCTTACTATGCCGTTTCCAGGCTAGAGAGCCACAAAGGGATTCTCATGATTATGTCCGGGATTGATGTAAACAAATATCAGCGTGCGGTTGAGATTATTAAGCAGCAGCTTGATTTGATGCGACAAGGAACCATATCGGAAGAGGAAATGAGCCAGACGCGTGCGACTTTGTCTAACCAGTTCCGCGAGCTTTTGGACAGCGCCCGCGGCATGATTGAATTTACGTACAACGGTGTGATTAGCGGACGTCCTCGGAAAATCGAAGAGCTTTTGGCGGGGATCAACCAAGCGACCATTGAGGATATCAAGAAGGTAGCAAGCAAGGTGACGATCGATACGATTTATCTGCTACGGGACAAGAAGGGAGAGGCATAAGATGCAGACCACTGATTTTGAACAAGTAAATGAAACGGTATATCATGAAGCTCTCCAAAATGGATTGCAAGTCTATTTGGTTCCCAAACAGGGCTTCAGCAAAACATACGCTGTGTTCACAACGCGCTACGGCTCCATTGATAGCCATTTCCGCACCCGAAGCGGGGAAGAAATCAATGTTCCCGACGGCATTGCGCATTTTCTAGAGCACAAAATGTTTGAGAAAAAAGATCGGGATGTCATGCACGAATTCAGTAAAAATGGGGCGAGCTGCAATGCATTCACGAGCTTCAATCGTACGGCTTATTTGTTCTCATGCACAGATAAGTTAGATGACAATCTAAATCTGCTGCTTGATTATGTGCAGGACCCGTATTTCACAGATGCCAGTGTAGAAAAGGAAAAAGGAATCATTGGCCAGGAAATCACCATGTACGAGGACAATCCGGACTGGAAGGTGTACATGAACCTTCTAAAGGCCATGTACCAGAAGTATCCGATTAACATTGAAATTGCGGGTACGATCGAGACGATCTCTCATATTACAAAAGAAAATTTGTATCAGTGCTATGAAACGTTTTATCATCCTGCCAATATGCTTCTGTTGGTCGTGGGCTCCTTCGAGCCAGAAGCGATCATGAAGCTCATTCGTGAAAATCAGGGAGCAAAGGAGTTTCCTCCTGCGCCACAAATCACGCGCGTTTTTCCAGAAGAGCCATCTGCGCCAGCGGAAGCGAAAGTAGAAGCGTTTCTAACAGTGGGTTTGCCCAAATGCATGATTGGAATCAAGGAAAAGGAAAACGGACTAACCAAGGAGGCCTTGTTAAAACGCGAGTTGACTACTAAACTGGTATTGGACATCGCGTTCGGCACTAGCTCCGCTGTCTATGAGCGTTTGTATGACAGCGAGCTGATTACGGAAAGCTTTGATTTTGACTACAGCAGTGAGCAGGATTATGCGTATACGATCATCGGTGGAGATACACCTGATCCAGAGCGTTTGGTGGAAACGATCAAAGCAGAAATCGAACAGTTGAAGCAAACTGGTATAGCCCAGGAAGATTTTGAGCGTGCGAAGCGTAAAAAAATCGGAAACTTCCTGCGTTCTTTAAACTCCGTGGAGTTTATCGCTAACCAGTTTACCAGCTTCAAATTTAACGGGAACGATCTGTTTTCCGTAGTGCCGACCTTGGAGTCGATCACACGCGAAGATGTGGAAAAACGGTTGAAGGAGCATTTTTTAACCGAGCAGATGGCTGTTTCCATCGTTCGTTCCGCTTCGCCACAGGAGTAATGTATTCATGTTCAAGCAAGAGACGCCATGGGCGTTGATTACGGGAGCTTCCGGAGAGATCGGGCAGGCGATCGGTGCCTACCTGATTGATGCGGGGGTTCCCCTTTATCTGCATTACAATCGAAATAAAGAAAAATTAGAGCCGTTGGTGCAAAAATGCCAGGAGCGGGGCATTCCGTTTAGCATCCTCCAAGCTGATCTGCGGGACCCACAGCAAATTGCGGCGATGTTTGCTCAGATGCAGGCGGCACCACTATTGATCGTAAACAACGCCTCAGTGGACGATGTCGGATTATTTACGGATGTGACTGTCGAGAAATTCGATGAACTCCTTGCCCTCAATGTTCGATCCGTTTTTTTGGTCTGCCAAGCTGCTGTTCCGGCCATGCTACGTGCAAGGTATGGGCGCATCGTCAACATTTCTTCCATATGGGGGCTTACTGGCGGTTCGTGTGAAGTACTGTACTCCATGACCAAAGGAGCAATTAATACGTTCACCAAAGCCTTAGCAAAGGAAATGGCACCAAACGGAATCACGGTAAATGCAGTGGCTCCTGGAGCGATTGCTGGTGGAATGATGGAGCGCTTTGCTCCAGATGAAATGGAAATGATCGCGGAAGAAATACCTGCCAACCGTCTCGGACAACCATATGAGGTAGCCGCAGTCGTGCGTTTCTTGCTTTCGGCGGATTCCAGTTATGTGACAGGGCAAGTGATTAGTCCAAACGGTGGATGGTACACCTAGAAGAAAAGTATGCATGAATAAAATACGAGAAATGATGGAATTCTACCTTTTGTGTGGGCAGCAAATCTGTTCGCAACGTACAAAAGGAGGGAATTTCCCTATGTCGATTCTTGACAATTTCAGCGACTGGAAAGCGTTTCTCGGAGATCGGGTAGAACAAGCGAAACAAGCCGGGATGGAAAGCGAAACGCTTCAAAATGTAGCTTATCAAATCGGTAACTATCTATCTGAGCAAGTAGACCCGAAAAACGATCAGGAGCGTCTGTTGAAACAACTGTGGGACGCAGGTGATCAACAGCAGCAACAAGCTTTGGCAACACTTATGGTAAAGCTTGTTCAGAATCGCAATGACGCGAACGCTGGCAGCTAGCCATTCAAATCCCCTACTTTTGGGGATTTTTCTTTTCGCGATTGTCGAATGAAACGAACGTGATATACTACATAAGAAGAGAATTCTGGTTGGCGGAGAGGATTGCATATGGAAGCGAAGAAAGAATGGTACATGGAGTATGAGATTGCCCGTAACCGTCCCGGTCTCTTAGGGGACGTATCTTCTATTCTGGGGATGTTGAACATCAATATCGTGACGATCAATGGTGTGGATACCATGCGCCGAGGTATGCTGCTTTTGACCGATGATGATGAGAAAATGGAGGTTTTGCGCAACGTTGTGCAAAAAATGGACAACATAACCATAACGAGGTTACGTCCCCCGACAATGCTGGATCGCTTGGCTGTTCGCCACGGTCGCTATATTGAACGGGATAGCGAG
This sequence comes from Brevibacillus sp. HB1.3, assembly GCF_013186635.1. Taxonomy (NCBI): domain Bacteria; kingdom Bacillati; phylum Bacillota; class Bacilli; order Caryophanales; family Paenibacillaceae; genus Brevibacillus; species Brevibacillus sp. HB1.3. The sequence continues at coordinate 553,893 of NZ_JABMIT010000003.1, forward strand.
GACAAAAAAACGTTTCGCTTTGTTCGTGAAGAGCTGGGCTTGCTGGTCGATTTCATGGCAGAAATCCTGAAGAAGGAAGGTCATCAGCTCATCGGGATTCGTGGAATGCCTCGTGTAGGGAAGACTGAATCAATGATTGCTGCCAGCGTATCCGCCAATAAACGTTGGACATTTATTTCCTCCACTTTGTTGCGCCAGACGGTGCGTAGTTCCTTAGCCATTGATGAAATGTCTACTGATCATGTATATTTGATAGATGGAATTGTCTCAACGCTGCGATCGACAGAAAAGCACTTCACCTTGCTTCGGGAGATTATGAACTTTCCTGCCGCAAAAATCATTGAGCATCCGGATATATTCGTAAGGGAATCAGAGTACCAACTTGATGATTTTCATTACATAATTGAGCTGCGTCATCATCCGGATGAAGAGATTACCTATGAGCTTATCAACAATCGCGGCTTTGATAATTTCGAAATGAATTAAGGAGGGGCAGCTGTGTCTGAGCTAGGTCAAGTCCTGCAAAGGGCCCGCGAAGAAAAAGGAATCACGCTCGACGACATCCAACGTATCACCAAGATACAGCGGCGATATTTGGAAGCCATTGAAAGGGGTCATTTTCACGTACTTCCTGGCCACTTTTACGCGCGTGCATTTATAAAGAGTTATGCGGAAGCTGTCGGTCTAGACCCGAACCACATCCTGACTCACTTTCAGTCCGATTTGCCGGCCCAGCCACCTACAGAGCAAGTAGAGAGACTGCGTCGCAGACGAGTTGCTTCAGCGAACAATCCATTACAAGCGGGGCGATGGGTGACCAAAACCTTGCTCGTATTGTTTATAGCCTTGATTATCGGGGTTATTTATTTCGCTGTCGTCAACAACAACGGAGGTCAGTTTACTCAACCAATGCCGGGGGGAACTGTTAACCCTGGAGCGGAAATTGTCACGCCTGGCAATGGTGGTGGAGCTGCAACATCCCCGATTGCTCAACAACCGAAGCCTCCTTCTATTACCACACCGAACCCTCAAACAGGAACAAACCCACCTGAGACCGTTACGGAAACTCCTCAGGCAACGATCACATTTGAATCGCAGCAAGGATCCATGTATAACTATTCCTTGCAGGGTGGAGAAAAAATTACGGTTTATCTGAAGGTGAAAGAAGAAACGAGCTGGTTTGGTGTATCGGAAGGAAAAGGAAAAAAGTATGTTGAGCAGGGCACGCTCAAGAAAGATCAGGAAAAAACGATTGAGCTTGGGAAATCCGCTTATATTCGTTTGGGCAAACCGACTGTATTGGAATTAAAGGTGAACGGAGTCTTGGTAGACACGTCTAAAATGAAGTCAATGCCGTCCAATATTACGATGAAAGTAAAAGAGGCGGTCACCCAGTAGGCAAGCATATGCTTGCCTTTTGTTCTTTTCTCTTTTTTGACACTTCCTTTAGGCTTATATTATACTGGTTAGGTGTAATATGGGTTGGTGTGACCAATTGGAGGAAAAAAGATGACAGAGAAGGTAGGCACGCGTGAAAAAGTAGCGATTGTTACGCTGGGCTGTGAAAAAAATCTCGTTGATTCGGACATGATGGCCCATCTGATAGATGAAAAAGGTTATGAACTGGTTGATAACCCGGAAGAAGCAACTGTGGTTATCGTCAATACCTGCGGTTTCATCGATGCAGCCAAGGAAGAATCCGTAAATAAGATTCTGGAAATGGGTGAATTGAAGGAATCCGGCAAACTGAAATCGCTTGTGGTGGCAGGCTGTCTCACACAACGTTACAAAGAGGATATCTTGAATGAGATTCCTGAGGTGGATGGCATTGTCGGAACAGGCGATTTTATGTCGATTACAGGTATTATCGAAGAATCTCTAGAGGGCAAGCGACCGATCTTTGTAGGAAATCCCATTTTTACGTACGAAGATGTAGTGAAGCGGAAAGTAAAGCAAGGCACGTACACTGCATATATTAAAATTGCCGAGGGCTGCGACAACGCCTGTACGTTTTGCTCGATTCCTTTGATGCGTGGAGGATTCCGCAGTCGTACAATCGAATCCATCGTGGAAGAAGCTCGTCATTTGGCGGCACAAGGGGTCGTAGAAGTAAGTCTGATCGCACAAGATTCTACGAACTACGGAACAGATATTTACGATGGAAAATTGATGCTTCCTGAACTTTTAAACCGTCTGGCAGAAGTCGAGGGCATCGAGTGGATTCGTCTTCACTATGCATACCCTGGATTTTTCACGGATGAACTGATCCAAACCTTTGCTACCAATCCAAAAGTATGCAAATACGTAGACATGCCTTTGCAGCATTCGGAAGACCATATTCTGAAAAGAATGCGTCGCCCAGGAAGACAGACGGACATTCGTGCGCTGGTAGCAAAAATTCGCGCACAGGTCCCAGATGTTGCACTGCGTACCTCTTTGATCGTAGGGTTCCCTGGGGAAACAGAGGAAGACTTCGAGCGTCTGAGCGAGTTTGTCAAGGATATCCGCTTTGATCGACTGGGTGTGTTTACTTACTCCAACGAGGATGACACTCCAGCATCCCGTCTGCCTGACCACGTAGACGAAGAGGTTAAGGAAAAACGTGCGAACATGCTGATGGAAATTCAGCGTGAAGTAGCAGGAGATCGCAATGGACGCTTTGTTGGTCAAGTTTTGGATGTTTTGATTGAACGTTACGAAGGACGTAACGATATTTATGTAGGTCGAACACAGTATGACGCTCCGGAAATCGATGGTGAAGTATTCGTCACTGGTTTTAAAGGCGAATTGGGCACCATTGTAAAAGTAAAAATAACACACTCCTATGAATACGATTTAGCCGGGGAGGTAGTCTAGGTGAATCTCGCCAACCGCATCACCCTCGCCAGGATTTTTCTGGTGCCGGTAGTTATGTTTTTTCTGCTGGTGCGTTACAACATCGGGACATTTTCGATTGGTAGCCTGACGATGACGTATAATGAGCTGATTGCGGCTTTGGTGTTTATCCTAGCAGCCAGTACGGACGGACTCGACGGTTATATTGCACGGAAGAAAAAAATCGTGACAAACTTGGGGAAGTTTCTGGATCCGCTTGCTGATAAGCTGCTGGTTTCTGCCGCACTCATTTCGCTGGTAGAGATGCAGCGTTTGGAAGCGTGGATTGCGATTGTCATTATCAGCCGGGAGTTTGCGGTAACGGGTTTACGACTAGTTGCTGCGGCAGAAGGACAGGTAATTGCTGCGAGTGCATTGGGCAAACTGAAAACATGGGTGCAGATCGTAGCGATTACGGCTGTCATGATTCGCAACTTCCCATTTGGGTTCTTCGGCATTCCGTTCGACGAATTAGCTACATGGGCGATGGTGATCATCACGATTTACTCCGGGTACGACTACTTTGCGAAAAATCGTAACGTGATCCAATACTCGTAATGCGGGTATTGGTCTCTTTTTTCACAAGACTCTTCTCTTGAGCGTTTGCAAGTGATAAACTGTTAGTTTAGAGGCTTTTCTACTCTCAAAGAGAATGGATGAGGAAGATGAGAGCGGAGATTATCGCGGTAGGTACCGAACTTTTGCTAGGCCAGATCGCTAATACCAACGCACAGTTTCTTTCTCAGAAGCTGGCGGAAATTGGCGTGGGAGTTTACTTTCATACGGTTGTGGGTGACAACACGGAGCGATTGCTACAAGTGATTCGATTGGCATCAGGACGATCTGATCTCGTCATTTTCACGGGTGGGCTAGGGCCGACTCAAGATGATTTGACGAAAGAAACCGTGGCGGGGCATGTAGGCATTGGATTGGAAACGAATTCAGAGGCCATGGAGAGAATTGAAAAATTCTTTTCGCAACGTGGGATTGTCATGACGGAGAACAATCGTAAGCAGGCGCTGGTGCTTTCTGGCAGCCATGTATTCTCCAACGATTTCGGGATGGCGCCGGGGATGGCGATCCGTCATGACAGTAGTACGTTCGTGCTGTTGCCTGGACCACCAAGTGAGATGTATCCAATGGTAGAGAATTACGTGATGCCTTACTTGACCGATTTGCTTCCCGATAAACAAGTGTTTCATTCTCATGTACTCAGGTTCTACGGAATAGGCGAATCCGCTTTGGAGGAAAAACTGCTTGATCTGATCGAAAAGCAGGACAATCCAACGATCGCTCCATACGCCAAAGAATTCGAAGTAACGCTGCGAATTACGGCAAGAGCTGCTACAGTCGAAGAAGGGGAAACCTTGATTTTGCCTGTAGAAAAAGAAATTCTCAGCCGTGTTGGTCAGTACATGTACGGGATGGGCGAGAACTCGTCACTGCATGATGTGCTGGTTTCTGAGTTAAAAAAGAGAAATGAGACAATTGCTTGTGCAGAAAGCTGTACAGGTGGAGCGATTGCCTCGTTGATTACCTCTGTGCCAGGAAGCTCACAAGTGTTTCGTGGTGGGGTAGTCTGCTACACCAATGAAGTGAAAAATCAGCTGCTCGAAGTACCTGACTCCATTTTGCAAACGGATGGGGCGGTCAGTGAGAAAACAGCTCAATTGCTGGCTGAACATGTACGAGAAAAGCTGGGAGCTACTTACGGGATTTCTGTTACGGGAGTGGCTGGACCCGATCCTTCCGAGGGCAAGCCTGTTGGCCTTGTTTACGTGGGGATCGCGGCAGAAGGAATACCCACAGTTGTAAAAGAGCTACGCCTCGCCGGAAGAAGGCATGCAATCGTTGGGCGTGCCGCTAAATACGCGTTGTTTTATGCGTTGCAAATGCAAAAAGAAAGGTGATTTTTTTTATGACGATTTTTTCCGATTTTCCTTTACATAAATCTATTCTGCAAGCGATTCACGATATGGGCTTCGAGGAGCCATCACCGATTCAGGCAGCTTGCATTCCAAAAGTACTGGATGGCGGAGACCTGATTGGTCAAGCACAAACAGGTACTGGTAAGACTGCTGCCTTCGGGATTCCACTTGTAGAAAAGATTACGCCTGCCAATCGTGTACAAGCGATCGTGCTGACCCCAACTCGTGAGTTGGCTATTCAGGTAGCAGGAGAGCTCTTGCGTATCTCCAAATACAACAAGGTTCGTACGCTGCCAATCTATGGCGGACAATCAATCGGACATCAAATTCGTGCACTCCGCCAAGGTGTACAAATCGTTGTAGGTACCCCTGGCCGTGTCATGGACCACTTGCGTCGCAAAACATTGAAGCTGGATCACGTACATACACTCGTTTTGGATGAAGCGGATGAAATGCTGGACATGGGCTTCATCGAAGATATCGAAACGATCATCACACATATGCCGGAAGAGCGTCAAACCTTGCTATTCTCTGCGACGATGCCGCCAGAAATCAAGCGCTTGGCTACCCGTTACATGAAACAGCCGCAAACGATCGCGGTGAGCCGTGAAGAAGTAACGGCGCCATTGATCGAACAGGTATACTACAAAGTGTTTGACCGTAACAAAGTAGAGAGCCTCTGCCGTATTCTGGACAGTGAGGATGTAGAGTTGGGAATCATTTTCTGCCGTACCAAGCGTGGTGTAGATGAGTTGTCCGAAGTGCTGCAATCCCGCGGATACCTTGCGGACGGCTTGCATGGCGACTTATCACAGGCACAACGCGACAAGGTCATGAATGCATTCCGTGAGGGCTCGATTGAATTCCTGATTGCGACAGACGTAGCAGCACGCGGTATCGACGTAGGAAACGTCTCTCACGTAATCAACTACGATATTCCACAAGACTCTGAGAGCTACGTACACCGTATTGGTCGTACTGGTCGCGCAGGTCGCAAAGGAATTGCGATGACGTTGGTTACGCCTCGTGAAGTAAGACAAATGATGTTTATCCAAAAGCAGACAAAAGCACAAGTGCTCTCTCGTAATGTTCCTTCCCTGGAGGAAGTGGCTGAGCGTAAACAAGAGCAGTTGCGTGAACAGTTGACTAGCCTTTTGGAAAGCGATGCTATCGCGGATATGTATCAAAAAGTAGCGGATGCTCTCGTAGGTCAATACCCGGCTGAAAAAGTAGCAGCTGCTGCCTTGCACCTGGCATTCCACACCGAAGCAGGACAAGGGCAGGAAGCAGAAGCGTACAACTTTGGTGAGACGGGTGCCGCAAAAGGCATGGTTCGTTTCTTCCTGAACGTAGGCCGCAATGCGAACATGAAGCCACAGGACCTGGTACGAGAGATCTCTGAATCTGTGGGTATCCCAGGAAAATCAGTAGGTCGCATCGACATTTTCGAGAACTTCACGTTTGTTGAGGTTCCAGAAGAGGTAGCGGCATTCGTTTATGAGTCACTGCGTCAAACGCGCATCAACGGAAAACGAATCAATCTGGAGCCTGCAAAGCCTCGCGGAGCGAAGCGTTCCTAATTTGCGAGTATTCCAAAGCAGCCATTTCACTGGGAATAACCAGGAAATGGCTGCTTTTTTGTGATGCGAATATTTGTTCGTAAAAAATACTTGGCAAACACTTCTGTCTCGAGGTATGATGAAGACAAGCAAAACAGAAGCGAAAAATTGAAAGGGTGTGTACCATTTGTCAGATCGTCGCGCAGCTTTGGAGAGTGCATTGCGTCAAATAGAAAAGCAATTCGGAAAAGGTTCCATTATGAAGTTGGGGGAAGTATCCAACGTTCAGATTTCTACTGTATCGAGCGGAGCGCTTGCTCTTGATATCGCACTTGGTGTGGGCGGATTCCCACGTGGACGGATTATTGAGATTTACGGACCAGAGTCTTCTGGTAAAACAACCGTAGCACTTCATGCAATCGCAGAAGTGCAAAGACAAGGCGGACAGGCTGCGTTTATCGATGCTGAGCATGCCTTGGATCCGGTTTACGCTGCAAAGCTGGGTGTGAACATCGACGAATTGCTGTTGTCCCAACCAGATACGGGTGAGCAAGCTTTGGAGATCGCGGAAGCACTGGTGCGTTCTGGTGCAGTAGACATTATCGTAGTTGACTCCGTTGCGGCACTCGTGCCAAAAGCAGAGATCGAGGGCGAGATGGGAGATTCCCACGTAGGTTTGCAAGCACGCTTGATGTCCCAAGCACTCCGCAAGCTGTCTGGTGCCATCAATAAGTCCAAGACGATTGCGATCTTCATCAACCAGCTTCGCGAAAAAGTGGGAGTTATGTTCGGTAACCCGGAAACAACGCCAGGTGGACGCGCTTTGAAGTTCTACGCGAGTGTTCGTTTGGATGTTCGTAAAGCGGAATCTATCAAAGTCGGTAACGACATTCTGGGTAGCAAGACGAAGATCAAAGTTGTCAAAAACAAAGTGGCTCCACCATTTAAGGTTGCTGAAGTGGACATCATGTACGGTGAAGGTATTTCCAGAGAAGGTAGCATTCTCGACATCGGTTCTGAGATTGATGTCGTGCAAAAGAGTGGTGCTTGGTATTCCTTCAACGAAGAGCGTCTCGGCCAAGGTAGAGAAAATTCGAAGGTCTTCCTGAAGGAAAATCCGCATATTGCCTCTCAGATTGAAACAAAAGTGCGTGAATACTTCAGTCTGAACCCTGGCTCTGTTCCAGAAATTGAGCCAGAAAATGACCCAGAGCAAGATGAAGAGCCTACATTTGATCTGGAGTAATGAAGAGTGGAAGAGCAGCCTGTCGATGAGACAGGCTGTTATTTTAGCTTTGCGAAGGAGTGACTCATCATGAAGAGCGGCCTGATCACTGCCGTTCATCGAGATATCAAACAAAAGCAACGCTACCATATCGATGTAGAAGGCGAGTATGCCATTACTGTACATGAAGACATACTGGTAAAGTACAACCTGTTTAAGGGAACAGAATTAGACGAAGCTTTTTGCCGAGAAGTCCTGATAGCAGAAGAAAAGCATAAAGCGTATTTAGGAGCTTTGCGATACCTCGGCATACGCCCACGGACAAGCAGTCAGCTGCATTCATATTTGGTAGAGAAGGGATTTTCTACGCAGATTGCCGAAGAGATATGTCAGCGCTGCAAGGAACACGGCTACATCGATGATGAAGCATTTGCGAAGCAATGGGTAGACGAGCGATTGCGTTTGAAGCCGAGAAGCCCGTATATGCTGCGTATGGAGCTTACCCAGCGCGGAGTGGACAGAGCGATTGTAGAGGACGCAGTAGGTGGCGTGTCTAGGCAGGCTGAACTAGATGCTGCTCGCGCATTGATAGAGAAGAAGGTGCGACGCATAGAAGGTGCACCGAACCCCGATGAAGAACGCAAGCTGCTGTCCATGCTGATGCGCAAGGGATTCTCCCATGCGATCATTCAACAAATGCGTGAAGAATTGCGTCGTAGAAGCGATAGTTAGGGTCAACTCTATTTGCATGATCTTGACAATTCTTGTTCACAAATAATAAAATAGGTTTGTATTTACTTGGTGTATCATAACATTTTGTGATTTGCTCACTCGATGCCTATGAAACAACTGAAAAACCGTGCGAAAGCAGTACGGATTCAGCGGACCGAGTAAAATCGGTCTTGTTTTATAGCCGAATGTTCAAATGTGAGAGCACTCCATGAAAAACAAATGCTTGGAAAGCGGGGAGATGTCTTACAATAAGGAGGTGAAACGAAAAGCCTATGGATCCTATAATTACTGTTGTCATTGTGCTCGTTGCCCTGCTGATCGGCTTGGGTGCTGGCTACTTCACTCGTAAATCGATTGCCGAAGCGAAGATCTCCAGTGCAGAAGAAGCTGCACGACAGATCGTGGAGGAAGCCAAACGGGACGCCGAAGCCGTTAAGAAGGAGAAGGTGCTGGAGGCAAAGGATGAAGTGTTCAAGCTTCGATCCGAAGCGGAAACCGAATTGCGTGAGAGACGCAATGAGATCCAGCGCCAGGAACGACGAATTCTACAAAAAGAAGAATCGTTGGACCGTAAGATGGAACAGTTGGAGCGCAAAGAAGAAGAATTGTCTGAGCGTGACCGTGCCATCGCAGAACTGCAAAGCAAGGTAGAGCACTTATATAAAGAACAAGTATCAGAGCTAGAACGAATCTCCGGCTTGACGCAGGATGAGGCGAAGACGATTATTCTCACTGATGTGGAGAATACCGTCCGTCACGAAATGGCTGTGATGATCAAGGAGATTGAGACTCAGGCCAAAGAAGAAGCGGACAAGCGTGCTCGTGAGATCATTACGACCTCCATTCAACGTTGTGCAGCGGACCACGTAGCAGAAACAACCGTTTCTGTGGTTACACTGCCAAATGATGAGATGAAGGGACGTATTATCGGACGCGAAGGACGTAACATTCGTGCCCTGGAAACGTTGACTGGTATCGATCTGATTATTGACGATACTCCAGAAGCAGTCATCCTGTCTGGCTTCGACCCGATTCGTCGGGAGATCGCCAAGACAGCGTTGGATAAACTGGTCGCAGACGGTCGCATTCACCCAGCTCGCATCGAGGAAATGGTGGAAAAAGCGCGTCGCGAAGTAGACGAGCGAATCCGTGAATACGGTGAGCAAGCAACGTTCGAAACAGGCGTTCACGGCTTGCATCCAGATCTGATCAAGATTCTCGGACGCTTGCGTTATCGTACAAGCTACGGTCAAAACGTACTGAAGCACTCTATGGAAGTGGCACATCTCGCCGGTTTAATGGCGGCGGAATTGAAAGAAGATGTGAAGCTGGCCAAACGTGCAGGTTTGCTGCATGATATCGGAAAAGCGATTGACCATGAAGTAGAAGGTTCACACGTTGAAATCGGTGTAGAACTGGCTAAGAAGTACAATGAGCATCACGTTGTAGTGAACAGTATTGCGTCTCATCACGGTGATACCGAACCAACTTCCGTCATTGCTATGCTCGTGGGAGCTGCTGACGCTCTGTCTGCCGCACGCCCAGGTGCACGCCGTGAGACATTGGAAACATATATCAGACGTTTGGAGAAACTGGAAGAAATCTCTGAGTCGTTCGATGGCGTAGAAAAGTCTTATGCGATTCAAGCAGGACGCGAAATTCGCGTGATGGTTCAACCTGATAAGATTGACGATGCGGAAGCTACCCGTCTGGCACGGGATATCACGAAACGAATTGAAAATGAACTTGACTACCCAGGTCATATTAAAGTAACGGTTATCCGTGAAACACGGGCAGTTGAGTATGCAAAGTAAAGTGGCTGCGTGCCACTTTACTTTTTTTGTCGCACACCAAATGCGTGACGAAGTCAAGTTTTCTAATGAGCTGAGGAATTGTGTATACTAGCAATGAGGTGATTTGGTAATGAAGTTGTTATTCATTGGAGATATTATGGGCTCGCCTGGCAGAGAGATCGTGAAAACATATCTGCCGTTACTGAAACGAAAATACAACCCTACCTTTATCGTAGCGAATGGAGAGAATGCTGCGCATGGTCGCGGCATCACAGAGAAAATTACCAAGGAGCTTTTCGAGTGGGGGGTTCACGCGATTACGCTCGGGAATCATACGTGGGATCAAAGAGAAATTTTCGATTTTATTGATGATGAGCCGCGGATGATTAGACCCGCGAACTTCCCAGAAGGGGCACCTGGAAAAGGGATTACATATATCAAACAACCTGAAGGGGAACTAGCCGTCATTAATTTGATGGGGCGTACGTTCTTGCCACCGCTGGACTGCCCGTTCCAAATGGCTGACAAGCTAGTAGAACAAGCTCGGAAGCGCACGAAGCTCATTTTTGTAGACTTTCATGCCGAAGCCACATCGGAGAAGCAAGCAATGTCATGGTACCTCGATGGAAAGGTGACGGCGGTCGTGGGGACACATACCCATGTGCAAACCGCTGATGAACGTATTTTGCCTCAAGGAACCGGTTTTTTGTGTGATGTAGGAATGTGTGGCCCAAGTAACGGCATTTTGGGGATGGAACGCGAAGCTGTTATTAAAAAGTTTTTGACGCAGCTCCCTGTTCGATTCGAGGTAGCACCAGATCCTGCGCAGTTGAATGCGGTGTTGATTACCCTAGATAAAACGAATGGACATGCGAAAAAAATGGAACGAATCAGAATTGACTCTGACCATCCGTTTATGGAATAATGGGAATAAGATTAGAATTTTTTGAATCTTTCATGCAAGTTAGCAGGAATTTTTAGGGGTTATGCGAATATCATTCTAATGATGACAGGATTCCTATCAGACGGGAGGTTCAAAAAGGATGGAAGTATTAAAAGTTTCAGCAAAGTCTAACCCCAATTCCGTTGCTGGTGCCCTTGCCGGAGTTCTACGTGAACGAGGTGCGGCTGAGATCCAAGCCATTGGCGCTGGGGCGCTTAATCAAGCTGTGAAAGCAGTAGCAATCGCACGAGGGTTCGTAGCGCCGAGTGGAGTTGACCTCATTTGTATTCCAGCCTTTACCGACATCGTGATTGATGGAGAAGAGCGAACTGCAATCAAATTAATCGTAGAACCCAGATGATACAACTGCAAATGCTTCACCTGCCTGTTTGTTCGAAGAATGAACAGGTTTTTTCGTTTGTCCAGAAGTATGAACTTCGACGTTATCGAAGAGAAGGAGCGTTTCCATATGAAAATCTTTGATGCGCATAGCGATGTATTAGGCAAGCTGTGGCAGAATCCCGATCTGGACTTTTATAAAGAAGACAAGCTCCTGCAAGCTGGTTTTACCGCTCTTGAAACAGGGAATGTAGATATACAAGTGCTTGCCTGCTTCGTCCCTCCTCAGGTGCCGTTTGGACGACGTTTTCATACGGTACTAGAAATGATCGATATTTTTTATCAAAAGGTGGCGAGTGAACAATTCCGTCCCATTTTCAAAAAGGCAGATTTGGCTGAATGCGTATTAAAGGGACAGAAAGGGGCTATTCTGTTTGTAGAAGGCGCGCATGCATTAGAAGAGAGCCTCGTTCAGCTACGTACGTGGTTCCGGCTTGGTGTACGAGGAATGACACTGACCTGGAATCATGGCAATGCCCTAGCAAGTGGAAACGGAGAGCCGAATCCAGGTGGACTTACTTCATTTGGACGAGAAGTCATAGAAGAAATGAATCGGCTGGGGATGATCATTGATGTTTCGCATCTGGCCGATCCAGGATTCTGGGATGTACTAGAATGCTCGAATGCACCAGTGATCGCTTCGCACTCGAACACGAGAAGCTTATGCCATCACTCTCGCAATTTGACGGACGAGCAAATTCGAGCGTTAATCGCCAAAGATGGAGCGATCGGCTTGACGTTTGTGGACTTCTTTACCGTATCGGAGAAGCGCACCGTTTGGATCGATGACTTGCTGCGCCACTTGGATCACATCTGCGCATTGGGTGGTGTAGACCACGTAGGTTTTGGTTCCGATTTCGATGGGATTACCGAGACGTTTGGGGACATGGCATCCGCGGCAGATTATTCCCAGTTACTAGAAGCTTTGTTAAAACGTTATAAAGAGGCGGAAGTATTGAAATTTGTGCAAGGAAATTGGTTGCGTGTTTTCGGAAACGTGCTACAATAAAGCATGAGGATATTAATGTACCAAGTTCAACATTAAAATTCAGGTCAAAAGTAAGTTGAGTAAAAGCACTTGCAATTTGACATGGACAGGACTACAATTGTTACTGTCTATGCACAGAAATGTCACATCTTATCAGTCTTTTCAAGGTGTGATAGCAGCTTTTCTCACAGTCACTGAAAGGGTGGAATCTGAATGATTAGTCAACTTTCCTGGAAAGTTGGAGGACAGCAAGGGGAGGGCATCGAGAGTACTGGTGAGATTTTCTCGATGGCGATGAACCGGATGGGGTACCATCTGTATAGCTACCGTCACTTCTCTTCCCGTATTAAGGGTGGACACACGAACAATAAAATTCGCGTGAGCACAACGCCTATGCGTGCGATCTCTGACGATCTGGACATTCTCGTAGCGTTTGACCAAGAAACGATCGATTTCAATGCGCATGAGCTCCGTGAAGGCGGTATCATTATCGCGGATGCGAAATTTAATCCAAAGTTGCCGGACGGCTTGAAGCCAGTTCGCTTCTTCACTGTACCACTGACTGAAATCGCTGATGAGCTGGGAACTTCCTTGATGAAAAACATGGTGTCGATTGGTGCTTCCAGTGCCATCCTCGGCATTGCAGTGGAAAGCTTCCGTCCCATCGTTGAAGATATGTTCCTCCGCAAGGGCGAAAAAGTGGTTGAAAAGAACATGGATGCCATTCGCCGCGGTTTTGATTTTGTAAATGAATTGACTGGTGGTCAACTGCCTGAGTTCCAAATGGAAAAGGCTGATCCACAAAAACAACTGTTCCTCATCGGTAACGATGCGATCGCTCTGGGTGCTGTAGCTGCAGGCTGCCGTTTCATGCCAGCTTACCCGATCACACCTGCTTCCGAAGTAATGGAATACTTGATTAAAAAGCTGCCTAAATTGGGCGGTACGGTTATCCAAACAGAAGACGAGATTGCTGCTATTACGATGGCAATCGGTGCTAACTTCGCGGGTGCTCGTTCCTTGACTGCTTCTGCAGGTCCTGGTCTGTCCCTGATGATGGAAGCAATTGGTCTGGCGGGTATCACGGAACAACCAGTTGTAATCGTGAACACGCAGCGTGGTGGCCCATCTACTGGTATGCCTACCAAAATCGAGCAGTCCGATGTGAATGCTATGATCTATGGTACACATGGTGATATTCCAAAAGTAGTTATCGCGCCAAGCACAGTAGAAGAGTGCTTCTACGATGCAGTTGAAGCGTTTAACATTGCGGAAGAATACCAACTGCCTGTTATCCTGATGACAGACTTGACGCTGTCCTTGGGTAAACAAACCGTTGTTCCATTTGACTACAGCAAAGTAGAAATCCGTCGCGGAAAACTGCTTGCTGGACAAGAATTGCCAGAAAAAGAGCAAAACGACCTGTTCAAACGTTATGAAGTAACAGAAGACGGCGTTTCTCCTCGTGTTATTCCTGGTCAAAAATACGGTCTGCACCACGTAACTGGTGTTGAGCATGATCAAACTGGTCGTCCATCTGAGAATGCTGCAAACCGTATTCAACAAATGGATAAACGTATGCGCAAAATGGAAGGCGTTCTGAAAAACTTCAAAGGCGCTGTAACAGCAGATGCTCCTCACGCTGATGCGGATGTTCTGGTTGTGGGTATCAACTCTACAATTGGTACGATTCAAGAAGCAAAAGGCCGTCTGGAACAAGAGGGAATGAAAGTAAACCATGCACAAATCCGTTTGCTGCATCCGTTCCCAACTGAAGAAATCAAAGCACTCGTAGATAAAGCGAAGAAAGTTGTTGTTGTTGAGCACAACGCTCAAGCGCAAGTAACAAGCTTGCTCAAACAACACGTTGGAAACGCTGAAAAAATCGAATCCGTGCTTAAATATGACGGTAACCCATTCCTGCCGAAGGAAATCTATGCTGAAGTGAAGGAGCTGGTAAAACATGGCGACTATGAAAGAGTTTCGAAATAACGTTAAGCCAAACTGGTGCCCAGGCTGTGGAGACTTCTCCATCCAAGCGGCTATTCAACGCGCCGCAGCAAACGTAGGCCTGGAACCTGAAAATCTGGCGGTTGTTTCCGGTATCGGTTGCTCTGGTCGTATTTCCGGCTACATCAACTGCTATGGTTTCCACGGTATTCATGGACGTTCCCTGCCAATCGCACAAGGTGTGAAAATGGCAAACCGCGAGCTGACAGTTATCGCAGCTGGTGGTGACGGTGATGGTTTCGCGATCGGTATGGGTCATACTGTACACGCTATCCGTCGTAACATGAACGTTACGTACATCGTAATGGATAACCAAATCTACGGTCTGACAAAAGGTCAAACCTCTCCGCGTTCCGCGACTGGTTTCGTGACCAAGTCTACACCGGCAGGTTCCATCGAGTCCTCCATTTCCCCAGTTGAACTGGCGCTGTCTGTAGGTGCGACTTTTGTTGCTCAATCCTTCTCCAGCGATCTGAAGGGCTTGACTGAACTGATCGAAAAAGGTATCCAACACGAAGGCTTCTCCTTGATCAACGTATTCAGCCCTTGTGTAACCTACAACAAGGTAAATACGTACGACTGGTTCAAAGAGAACATCGTACCAGTAGACACGATCGAAGGATACGATCCACATGACCGTATCAAAGCAATGTCTACCTCTATGCAACACAAAGGCCTGATTACAGGTCTGATCTACCAAAACACTGAGCAAAAACCTTACGAAGCTCTCGTAAATGGCTTCAAAGAAGAAGGTTTGGTTAACCAAGACATCCGTTTGTCTGAAGAAGACTTCGAAAAATTGGTTAAAGAATTTGCTTAAGTTTGATAGAGTGAAAAACCTCTCCTTAACGGGAGAGGTTTTTTTATTACACGCGATCGCGCCACTGCCTGTACACGAGCATGACAAGGAAAAAGACGACCAGTTGACCAAAGAGTGGATACAGGTAACGGAGAAGTGAGCTAAACCCGATAAAACTGATCAAATAGCAAATCAGCAAAATCCCGAGTAAAATTGTCGGACCTCGAAGGGGGATAACTTGTCTAATCTGTTGGGCTAGACCAAATACGTTTGCCACAAGAGTCGAGAAAATTTCGGCATATACCAATAGGGAAAACAAAAAGGGAATCGTGGGTCCCAAGCCTTGCAGCACAGCGATCATGGGCATTTCCGCGTGATGGATTCCCGGCATTTTTACAGATAGGGAAGCGTAAGCGAGCAAGAGCAGAAGGCCTATTCCCAACCCTCCTATGATTCCCCCTAGGAAAAGAGGTTTCTCGCTGGGACTCTGTCTGCCCATCGGAATCAAAACCGCTTGTGTTAGTGTGACATTTAAGGCAACATAATAAAAGGGAGAACTAAGCCACGCCCAAGGCCGTAACGATTCAACGACGACACTCGTATCTAACCATGGCTTCGTATAAAAAAAGACAAGTACAGTAAAACCAATGAGCATCGGAACAAAAATGCTGTTCACGTGATGGATGGCGAATAGCCCTTTTTTCGTCACGAAAAAAATCAAGATCATGCTAAACCAAATACCGATTTGGGGAGATAATCGAAACGACTCCCAAAAAATCGCACCGGTAGCAGCGAGCATGACGGAGGTAGTGCCTAGCAATACGGTTAGAAGCAAGGTATTAAATACAGTGCCAAATGGATGCCCAAATAAATAGGTGCTGACTTCTTGATAGGAATCGGCCTGAATCCGATAGGCAATCAGCATGACGCGGATACCTGCCCAAATAAACAGCATCGTCGCCAGAATGATGCCAACTAAGCCTTGTGTTCCATATTGAACAAAGAACTCTACAATTTCTTTGCCTGAGGCAAAACCAGCTCCTACGACTGTCCCAATATACGTAAAAGCGATCTGCCATGCGGCTCTCCATGTTCCTTGCATCTCAGACCTCCTGTCCCACCTTATTCCATCCTATGAGAGGGAGTGAACCGAATATGCGCGTTACTGTGTTAGGCTATCAATCTCCTTATCCTGGCCCAGGGGGTGCTACTCCGGGTTACCTGATTGAGACAGACCGTGTCAAAATTCTTCTAGACTGCGGCAGCGGTGTTCTTGCGCAGTTAGGCAAGCATTTACCCATTTTTGAGCTGGACGCCATGCTCTTATCTCACTATCATCATGATCATGTAGCGGATGTAGGAGTGATGCAGTACGGTTTGATGGTTCATCAGTTATTTGGCCAAAGACCTGCTGACAAGCCGCTTCCGATCTACGCTCCTGCGCTGCCTGTGGCCAATGCCGAGACATTGGTGTATCGAAAGGCGACCACATTTACCCCCATCACCGAAGAAACGTCTGTTACGATTGGGGACGTTGCAATCACTTTTTTACGTACAGACCACGGTGACGGAGATCCTTGCTACGCCATGCGTTTGGAAGCCAACGGACGCGTCCTTGTATACGGAGCGGACAGTGGACCAGCTACAGCTTGGGAGGGCTTTGCAAGTCAAGCGGATTTGTTTATTTGCGAGGGGACCTATCTGGATTACAATGTACCAGCGAAGCCAAATGGACATCTGTCTGTTCGCCAAGCGGCGGAATTGGCGCAATCCCTATCCTGCCGTTCTTTATTGGTCACACATTTATTTTACGGCTATGAGGAGTCCCAAGTAATTGCGGAGGCCAATGCCTTTGTCGCAGGTCCAGTTTATGCGGCGCGCATTGGTCTGCAAATCGATTTATAACGTTGTTTGTGTACATAGAGAGGAGAGCTGACTGTGTTTCCAAATGTATTAGAAGTCGCACGCAAATTAATCCGTGAACGGGTACAAGTAGGGGAAACGGTTGTAGACGCTACAATGGGGAATGGAAATGACACCTTATTTCTTGCGCAATTGGTGCAAGAAGAGGGGAAGGTAATCGCCTTCGATATCCAGCCACAGGCGATCGAGAAAACGCGCGAGAGACTTGAGAGAGAAGGTCTGGCGAACAGGGTAGAAATGAAGCTCGCCAGTCATGAGGAAATTGACAAGCTGGAGATTTGTGCCGCGGCCATCATGTTTAATTTGGGCTATTTGCCGGGTGGAGACAAGGAAATTACAACTCAAGCGAGCAGTACCATTCAGGCGATTCAATCAGGATTGAGGGTGCTCAGACCAGGTGGAATCATGACAGTCATGATTTATTGGGGGCATCCGGCGGGAGAGACGGAAAAAGAGGCAGTGGAAGCATTTTGCCAAGAGCTAAGTCAATTGGATTATTTGGTTTTAAAATACCAATATATCAATCAGCAAAACCAAGCCCCATTTTTACTGGCCATCGAGCGCAGGGGACAATAAAAAAACGAAACGCGATCCTTTCCCGGGCAAGCGCAGCATCCGACATCATTCCTATGAGCAAGCAATGATTTTGTCAGGTTGCGAAAGAGGTGTACAAAAATAGGCACGCTCTTGGCCTTTCTGGCACATACCCTATGTAGAGCAATGTGGCAAGGGGGATCTGCGTGGACAGAATCGGAATAATGTTGGATTGGGCCCTTATGGAGAAAGGAATTCAAGGCATCAAGACATATGAGCGTCTGCCTTATTATGTCGAAATCGGTAAAGAGCTTGGATTGGAGCCCGTTTTTTTTCATCCGCGGCATGTGAAGCCAGGAGATGAAAGAGTCAAAGGATATTTCTGGAACGGAAACCGACTCGTTTCACAACTGGTTTCAGTCCCGAGAGTCATCCACAATCGTGTTTTGACAGGGGATGCAAAAGCGCGGAATGTGATTCGAAGATTGAGCCAAAAGAAAACGGTGTTCAATGGCTTGGTTGTACGAGATAAGCGGAAAGTACACCAGATGCTCTGGAAAAACGAACAAATTCGCAGCTATCTGCCGCATACAGTGCCTTATTCCATGGAGCAGTTGCGTCAGTTTTTAAATAAGTACCAGGTGGTGTACGTCAAGCCTTCGATTGGATCAGTCGGAATTGGGGTAGCACGTATTGAACGGCATGGAGGCAATTATCACTTCATTGCATCGAAAAAACGGCAGATCTTATCTCATTCGCAGATATTCTCAACGGTGCGACGTTGGGTTGGTAACAAAAGATTTTTGATCCAGCGAGGAATTCCTTTGGCCCGCTATGGAGGCAAAACGTTTGATATTCGTGTTTCGGTGCAGAAAAACAAAGAGAAACAGTGGACTGTGAGCGGGATGGTTGCCAAGGTCGCCAATACGAAAAACAAGCTGAGTAATCTCTCTCGAGGAGGGACAGCAGTACCGTTTTCGGAAGCTTTGCTACCCATCTT
Organism: Brevibacillus sp. HB1.3; assembly: GCF_013186635.1. Lineage (NCBI taxonomy): Bacteria > Bacillati > Bacillota > Bacilli > Caryophanales > Paenibacillaceae > Brevibacillus > Brevibacillus sp. HB1.3. The sequence goes on from NZ_JABMIT010000003.1 coordinate 572,600, forward strand.
TCCTGAGGTGAAACAACAACAAGCTGTCATTGAAAGAGTTGGCATAGCGGCGGTGGAAATTGCGGAGCAGTACGGTCGGCATTTTTCATCATTAGCAGACTTAGGGATGGATATGGGAATTGACGAGCGAGGTAATCCGTATTTGATCGAAGTCAATGTGCGTGACCAACGCTATTCTTTTTTCAAAGCAGGGGAGAAGGAGATGTTTAAACAAACGTACCGTCATCCACTGGAATATGCGCAGGCATTGCTCACGGAAAAAAAGAAACGGAAACATCTACTCCTAGCACCGAGCCAATGGCTCTAAAGAAGATAGGCAGAAGAATGTGAAAAAGACGGTGGCATTTATTGCCCCGTCTTTTCATATGCCTTGACCTACGATTCTGCCGGCTGTTGTTGGTCAGCCAAAGGAAAGGGCAGATTGCGAAAGTGACGATATACCAAAGCCAAAATCGATTTTCGAGTCAAGATTCCTTGGAAATAGTGCTCCTCGTCTTCAATACAGACGAAAGGGTGATTAATGGACACTTCTAATGCTTTCAAAAATTCATCGGTGTCACGCAATCGAGGGACCTTCGCATCCATCACATCATCTACAATATGTTCGGACATACGCTCAGTCTCGAAGCGCTCCAAACCAAGAGTCTTATTCATGATCATATTCGTGCTGATTAACCCATGCAAACGATACTGATGATCCAGTACAGGAACGGCTGAATAGCCGGACTTGATTAGGACTAGCAGGGCGTGCTCAAGCGAATTACCTAGCTGCACATGTGCGACCTTTGTGGACGCGATTATGAGATCTTTGATCGGAATATGTAACAAAGGGATCTCTTGATTCATTCAGATCCACCACCTTTTCTTTCTGTCGTCTATAGCAGTAAGAACTGCATGTGGTCCCCTTCTATGATACCGTAAGAGAGGTACAAACGGTAGGGCTACATTTAGAAAACTTGGCGTCGCCAAGGCTTTGTCGGGGCTAAAGACGAAAAAAGCCTGGCAGTTACGCCAGGCAAGTAATCGAGGTGTGGAACAATCGTCCCTAGCTCTAGTATGCGAGCTCAAATTGTTTTTTACATTAGGAGTTTAGAGGAAACCAGTTCCTCCCTTACGCTTTATACGTTTGATTTTTGAAAATAGGCTTGGCTTCCACCCGTTTTTTGCGATTGAACCAAAAGGACATCGTCGTCAACTCGTAAAGGAAAATGCAAAGGGGCGGTGTAATCACGAACATGCCGAGAACCATTGACGGCGTCGACCAGCCTAGTCGATGAATGACGTAGCTCTGCATCAAGAACAAGATCAACGGATGAACCAAATAGATGGCCATATTTTGTTTGGCCAATCGGGAAAGCCACGGACCGAGTTTAGGCAGTTTGCCGAAATAGCTGGATGCAGGGTAAAAGCTGACGATTACACAGAGTGTGTACAACAAGTAAAGCGGCTCGAAAATGTTCATACTCTCGTAATAGCTTTTGGAGCCGGAAAGATAGCTGTAAGCCATCCAAACGCCTGCACTTGCCATCACAACTATAGAAGGTATTTGAAGACGGTTCACCCATGTCCGCCATTTATTCACATTCATTCCTGCATAAGCGCCGAGTGCAAAAGTAAATACGTACATGAAAACATAATGCTGTCCGTAAACATACGTGTGCTTCACGACGGACAGGAATGGGTTTGCAGCCCAATCAATGTCCCATAACGGCGTAATGAACAAATAGTGGTAGAGAAGGTACATACCAGCTTGTCCAATAAATAGGGCGATGATCCAACGGAAATTCAAGTACCGTTCCATCCACGGTTTAATCAGGCAAAACAACAAGCACAATTGCAAGTAAAGCGGAATGTAGTACAGGTGGTAGAAAGAGCTACCCGTAAACAGACTATCGAAAAACGGTCCTACCAGCACGGCTGGGTCAAAGGTTTGATGTTTAAAGTAGGTGAAGATGGCCGTCCAAATTACGTAAGGTAATATAACAGCGCGCCAGCGTTTTTTCCAGAAAGCACGCCAATCCAATTGTCGATTTTGATACCAGTAAAACAGTAGCATTCCAGTTGCAAATATAAACAAAGAGCGACCGAATTTTAATAAGATAATTAGAACGGCTTGCAAATCACTATTCCACGGATACGTCTTCTCATTGGCCAGGAAAAAACTGAGGATGTGAATCATCAAGACGGTAAGAGCCCCAAAAACAAAAAGGGCATTCAGATCCTGAAACGTCCCCTTTCGATTGCTATTCATAATTCCTCCAGAATTTTACCGGCAGCACCTGGAGAATCAAAAACAAGAACAATGCCCGTTATTCGGGTAAGTGCCAGTCAGGTGCGGCCAGTTCTTTTGCGGTATAAGAAAATAAGTGTAATCGCTGCGACAAATGATGCCTCGACTCTGTCACTAACTCATTTTGCACATAAAAGGGGGTAGGTGATACAGCCCACTCCGAACGGATTGTCTCCAATAGACGTGCTTTTACATCATCCATAGTGGCCAATTTTCCAGTCAAACTCGCAATGCTGCCAACGGTAGAAGCATCGATGGAAGGAATTGGCTTATGGCTTTGCATTTCATCCAAGCCGGCGAGACGGTAAAAGTGTTCCATCCATTCGCCTCGTGGACGATCGTCGACGTTAATGCATAATTGCAAAATAGAACCGTGTCGCGTGCGTCTTTGTGCCATACCTCCGATTTTTTTACCGTGAATAGAAAAATCGTATTCCCCTGCACAGTAGGAACCCGTCACTTCTCCAAATTCCAGCTTTCCGTAATCGCGCAGGCCCACATCAAGAAGCTGGGCAACAAACGAGAAGAAGGAGTCAATGGAAATCGAAGTGTCAGGCAATAAACAAGCCATATTGAGTACGCCAGCATCAAGCGGAACACAAGCTCCTCCAGACGAGCGAAGAACGCACCCAAAGCCATCTTGACCGAACTTATGCAAGGCTTGCTGGAGATGTGGAAGCTTGGCGTCTCTGCGGCCGAGATACAGCGCCTGATCGTACACCCAAAGATGTATGACAGGTGTTGCTGATTCAGATTGCATACTGGCTGCCAACGCTTCATCACGAATTAAAGGCTCAAGTGGACTATCCTGGTAGGTACCGGAGTCCATCCAGCGAAACGGTTGATTAACAGAAAAAGACATAGGAAGGCTCCTTCACAGGACAAGAATAGCTACCATTATAACATCTGAAATGCGTTTATTTCTACGTTTTCACTATCTTTTTTCCATTTGGTAGAACATGCATGTCGAGTGGAGTGAAAAAATACCCGACAGGCCAAGATAGCTTGTCGGGTGGAAAATGGGTCTTTATTTCGTCTCTTTAAAGGTGAAATTGTCCAGGTAAGTCGTTTTGCGAGGAGCGCCTTTAGTCGCTTCTTCTTGCAGGTACAGACCGAGTTTTTTGCCTTCTTGTTTCACATATTGTTGACCGAACAAGTATTGATCGTTCAAGTAAATGGAAACGGTATTGTCAGTGACAGCTACCTTCAAGCGATTGCTTGATTTCAGCTTGTAGGTGCTGGATGAGATGATGTCGATATCGTCGTCTTCCACATCATTTACTTTTCCTAAAACAACGCGATCTTTTTGGATGAAGACGACATTGGCTTTTCCATCCTTGCCGTTGAAGTACAGACCGCCTAAACCTTCACTGCCAACCACATTCACATCGACGCTCAATTCATAATTCTTGACGTTGTCAGACTCATTCCAGCGAAGTGGCAGAAAGTAATGATCCAGATCATCATCATCGGATTCAGCAGTCACTTGTTTGCTAGCGACCTCCCAATTACCGATCGCTTTGTCAGTATCCCAGTTTTTCAATTTGGTATCAGAGAAGGAATCGCTGATATTGATTTTCTCTGGTTCTGGCTGAGGCTGCGGTTGACCAGGATTAGGGAATACAACTTTGCTTTCATCATCGCCACGATCCAAAATAGCACGATAGAGCAGAGAAGCGGCTTCCGCACGAGTAATCGGATCCTGTGGACGGAAATTGCCATTGTATCCTTTCATCAGATCGGTTTGGATCGCAATCGCAATATACGGTCGCAGAGCGGACGAAATATCGTCGTAATCACGGAACTTTTTCAATTGATTCAAGTCGGCTTTGTACTTTTGATCGTAGCCCAGCAGGCGTACCAAAGCGACAGCAATGTCTTCACGTACTGCCGCTTTATCTGGTTTATACGTGTAGGTAGAGCCGGATTTGTAACCAGTCAGGTAAGGCTTGGCGTGCTCCACATACAAAAATGCCCAGTGATGACGAGGGACATCTTTAAAGGTTTGCTCGACGTAGCGTTTGTTTATATCTACATCTGCTGCTGCGATCATAATTTTGGCAAATTCGGCGCGGGTTACCTCATTGTTCGGTCTAAATGTTCGATTGTCGTACCCTTTGATGATCCCTTTTGCCGCCATCTCCGTAATTTCCTTGTATGCCCAATGGCCACGCGGAACGTCTGAGAACGAAGGGGTGGTGGCGGCACCGACGACCGGGATAACCGTTAAGAACATCAACACCGACAAAAATACGGCTAGTGCTCTTTTCATGTTAACCTCCTCAAAATGGCAATGTAGTTTTTGTTGACTGCTATTCAGACGGCGAGTGGGCTTGTATTGTTGCAGGGGAAAAAAATATTATGGTGAAAATAGGAAAAAAGGAGGAGTTTTAAAAAAATGGGCAGGTAAGGAGGAGTATGTACGTTGTCCTATCAGACTTTCGCCGTTTCGTACATATTTTGCCTCATAATGGTTATTATGCATTGGCTTTTGTATTACCCAAAATGATATAATTCTTTATTGGTTACTTATGTAGATGATTATAGCTGAGGTGATATATGATGAAGGAAACGAAAGAGAAGACTGTGGACTTAAAATCCGTTAAGTCTCCAAAGAAGACGGAAGACTATGCGAAATACTTCCAGGCGCCCTCTCTGAAGGATGCGAAAACGCGCGGTAAGGAAGAGATTTTAGTCCATTACGATTTTCATATCCCAGAAGACATGCAGAACATCGGAAAAGGAAAGCGCTATCACGTTCGTACGTATGGCTGCCAAATGAACGAGCATGATTCGGAGACGATTTCTGGTATTTTGCAGGCAATGGGTTATACCTCTTCTGATTCTGTTGAAGATGCGGATGTCATTCTATTTAACACCTGTGCGATTCGCGAAAATGCAGAGGATAAAGTATTTGGGGAGCTTGGCCACATGAAGCGGCTCAAGAATAACAATCCAAATCTGATTCTCGGTGTTTGCGGCTGCATGTCCCAAGAAGAGAAAGTCGTCAAGAAAATCCTGAAAAGCTACCAGCAGGTCGACTTGATTTTTGGAACGCACAATATTCACCGATTGCCAGAACTGTTGCGCGATGCGATGTTTAGCAAAGAAATGGTGATTGAGGTTTGGTCCAAAGAAGGCGATATCGTCGAAAATATGCCGAAGCTCCGCGAAGGAAACACCAAGGGCTGGGTTAACATCATGTACGGCTGTGACAAATTCTGTACGTACTGTATCGTACCGTATACCCGCGGAAAAGAACGCAGTCGACGCCCGGAAGATGTCATCGCAGAAGTGCGTGATCTCGCTCGCCAAGGCTTTAAAGAAATCATGCTTCTTGGACAAAACGTCAATGCGTACGGGAAAGATTTTGAGGATATCAAGTACGGTTTTGGAGACCTGATGGACGAGATCCGCAAGATTGATATCCCGCGTGTGCGTTTCACGACAAGTCACCCGCGCGATTTTGATGACCACTTGATCGAGGTGCTGGCAAAGGGCGGCAACCTAGTGGAGCAAATCCATTTGCCTGTCCAATCCGGATCGACAGAAGTACTCAAGCGGATGGCACGTAAATACTCGCGTGAGCATTATCTGGAGCTCGTTCGCAAAATCAAGGACGCAATCCCGAATGTCTCGCTTTCTACGGATATTATTGTTGGCTTCCCAGGCGAGACTGATGAGCAGTTTGAAGATACGATTTCGATGGTGGAAGAGGTCAAGTATGATTTTGCCTATACCTTCATTTACTCCCCACGTGAAGGTACACCGGCTGCTGTCATGGAAGACAACGTTCCGATGGAAGTGAAAAAAGCACGCTTGTATCGACTCAATGAAGTGCTGGCTGGCATCGCTCTGGAGCAGAACAAAAAACTGCAGGATCAGGTTGTCGAGGTACTCGTGGAAGGCGAATCGAGGACGAATGCGGAAGTGCTTGCGGGACGTACGCGTACGAACAAGCTTGTCCATTTCACCGGCGACAAATCCTTGATCGGACAGTATGTGCACATAAAAATCACGGATGCGAAAACGTGGACACTCCACGGTGAACTCGTATCCAAAGTTGAGGTGTAGGTCATTATGGAACAAACAAACGTTTTTACACAGAAGGAAATTCTCGATAAAGCTCGCGAGCTTGCCGCTATGATCGCGCGTACAAATGAAGTTGATTTCTTCAAACGTGCTGAACTGCAAATCAAGCACAATGAACGTGTGCAAGATTTGATTGATACATTGAAGCAGAAACAAAAGCAAATGGTGATGTTTGAATCCATCAACAAGCCGGAACTGGTGAAAAAAGTGGAAGACGAGTACAACCAATTGCACGAAGAGCTGGATGCCATTCCAATCGTTACGGAATTTAAGCAATCGCAGGTGGATGTGAACGATCTTTTGCAAATGGTCACGAATGTGATCACGAACACCGTTTCGGAGCGTATTATTTTGGATACAGGCGGAAACCCATTGACTGGAAAGACTGGTGGCGGGCCTGAAAAGAAAAAATCTGACGGCTGCTGCTCCTAATTCTTGATAGAAAGCCTTCCCGGCGCTGTTTTGATCAATACCCAACAACTTTCCCAAATATAAGGTGGTTGTTTGCACGCTAGTCGAATGCCCTGCATACAAATGTACAGAAACGTTGTATGGAGGAGGTAACGAAATGTCGGGTATAGACAAAGATCTACAGTGCCGGGAACTTATCGCGAAAGCAGTCTGCGGCAAAGGCCATAAATTTTCTATTACCACCCACACCATTATACCGTCGCAAACTCCTTCGACGATCCTCGGATGCTGGGTTATAAACACGAACTTCCAAGCAGAGAAAGTCGGAGATGCCGTTGAAGTATCTGGTACGTATGACGTCAACCTGTGGTTTTCGTTTGCTAATAACACGCAAACCGAAGTCAAGCGGGAAACGGTTCATTTCTCCGTTCTCGTACCGCTTACGTTCTTCGACAAGAACTGCAGAGGCGATCTGGAAATCGTTGCACGTGCCGTGGAGCAACCGAAGTGCATAAAAGCGGAGTTAAGTGGTGGTGGCACAATCACGGTCAGAGTTGAAAGCGAATATGCAGTAGAGGTCATTGGAGAAACAAAGGTGTGTGTTGTTGTCTGCAATAGTTGTGATGACAAAGAATTCCATCTGGTTGACGACTTTGAAGATAACAGTGACGAGTTTGATGACTTTGATTCCGCTACGCTACTCGACGAGCTCGACTAAAGAGGAGAAATTATCTCCTCTTTTTTCTTTTTTTAGATACGGTCATTCACACTTTTTTCTGGGCGCATTCATAAGATAACGAAAGAACAGCGGGGGAGTGTGGAAGGCATGATTCTACGCACAAAAACGAGTCAGCGAGCTAACGGGCAGGAAACGCCAGCAACACAACCGATGACGGCCAACGCGAAAGAAGTCGTAGCCTATTTACATCGTCCTGAAATCGGTCGCTGGTTGCTCCGGCAGGGGCGAATACCTGTAACAGGTAATGCAGCGCGACCGGGCTGGCGAACATATAGGGTATGCCTTTACCAAGACTATATACTGGATATCGCCAGAAGCGAGGAGCAATCACATTGGCTGCTGCACCGTCTGCAGGAACCCGAGTGGCATTCCGTCACCTTGCCTTCCACTGAAACAGAGATTCAGATGGTGCAAGGGCTGGCTACGCGTAGTTTGTATGCTGCGGGAGCGGTTGCGGGTCAAGTGACGATCATGGCGGCTTCTCCCCATCGACTTAAGGTCGTCGAGGTGGAACCAAATTGGCCAGCCAGGCATGCTGACGAATATATGCAGCGTGCCCGAGATTGGTGGGAAGCTCGGATGCGTAAACAGCCGCAAACGCTGCAAAGTTTGGGGGCTGACCCGGAATTTGCTTTGCGCAAGCCCACAGGAGAAATGGCACTCGCTTCTGACTTCCTGAGCATCAATGGGGCGGTTGGATGTGATACGACACGCTACCGGGAAGAATTAGGTCTCCATCAGCATCCAGTTGCAGAGTTGAGACCTGCGCCATCGGAAGACCCTGATCAATTATTTACGCATATCTACGATAATCTGGCACTCGCCTACCAAAAAATAGGGGACGCGTCTATCGAATGGCTCGCTGGAGGAATGCCGTTTCAAGGTTATCCAATCGGCGGGCATATTCATTTTGGCGGGCTCACACCCACTTTTTCTCTTCGGCGAAAGCTGGATGCGTACTTGGCTCTTCCTCTCGTTCTGATTGAGGATGTAGGGTGTATGAGCCGCAGAGAGCGCTATGGATTTTTGGGGGATGTAAGGGAGAAGGAATATGGATTCGAATACCGTACACTTCCGAGTTGGCTCGTTGATCCCCTTGTCGCTCGAGGGATTCTTCATTTGGCCCATTTGGTTGCAACCAATCACGAGAAGCTACAAGCAACGCCCCATCTCAAGCTACCGCTAATCAAAGCATACTACCAAGGCGAAAAAGAAAAGCTCCTGCCGTACGTCGTTCAAGTCTGGCAAGAAGTAAAGGAGCTGCCAGGCTATACGCTGTCACGCATTCATTTGGATCGATACTTTTCGTTTTTAATCGAGGGTCAATCGTGGAGAACGGATGAAGACCTGCGCAAGATATGGCAGCTACCATAAACGGATACTACCATCGGATGCAGGGTCAACATTACCGTTCAATCATGATATAATAGCGACGAGAATTAGTAGGCTAGGAGAAGAAAATCATGGCTCAATATACCCCGATGATTCAACAGTATCTGGCTATCAAAAAAGATTATCCGGATACTTTCTTATTTTTTCGCTTAGGCGATTTTTATGAACTGTTTTTTGACGATGCCATTCTTGCGTCCCGTGAGCTGGAAATTACACTGACGGGACGTGATGGTGGTGGTTCTGAGCGCATACCAATGTGTGGAGTTCCACATCATGCGGCAGACGGCTATATCGCAGAGCTTCTAAAAAAAGGACATAAAGTAGCCGTTTGCGAGCAAGTCGAAGATCCAAAAGAAGCCAAAGGGGTCGTTCGCCGGGAAGTGACACGCGTCATTACTCCGGGTACGATGATGGAAGGCAAATGGTTGACGGATAAGGAAAACAATTACATGGCAGCGTTGGCCCAAGTAGAAGGGCGAACAGGTGTTGCTGCGTGTGATATGAGTACAGGCGAGATGTACGTTACTTCTTTGGCGGGACAGGCAGAGGGTGTCCTAGATGAAGCCTTGCAATATCGTCCTAAGGAGCTCGTCTTTTTTGGGCTCGCTGCTTTGCCGAAGACAGCGCTGCCATCTACTGTCGTGGATGCGCACCAACTGGACGCATTTGCAGTGGATAGTCAATACGCGGAGCAGGCAAAAGGGCTGGATGTGTCCATGCGAGCGGCAGTCAATGCTCTCTTGTTCTACATAGGGACGACGCAAAAACGTAGCCTTGCCCATATGCGCCTGTTAAAGCAGTACGATGCAAAGCAGTATCTGCAAATGGACGGCTTTTCCAGACGCAATTTAGAATTGACAGAGACCATTCGCGATAAAACGAAAAAAGGCTCCCTGTTGTGGCTGTTGGATCGGACTCAAACAGCAATGGGTGGTCGTCTTTTGCGCAGATGGATTGAGCGACCATTGCTTAGTCGCGATCAGTTGGAGGCACGCCTGAGCGCTGTGGAAGCCTTGAAGGGGGACATGCTGCTTCGCTCGGACTTGCGGACTTGCTTGGATCGTGTCTATGATTTGGAGCGTCTGGCGGGCCGTATTTCATACGGGAATGCGAACGCACGAGATCTCATTCAGCTACGGATGTCTTTGGAAGCTGTTCCAGAGCTGAAGCAGTATATGATCCAGACGAATACCCCGGTATTGATGGAACTGGCTAATGGGATGGATGAATGTACCGATATTGTCAACTATTTGGCTCATGCCCTTGTGGAGGATCCCCCGATCTCGGTTCGTGAAGGTGGAATGATTCGGACGGGATATGATGAGTACCTGGACAAGCTCCATACGGCAAGCCGTGAAGGGAAGACGTGGATCGCCCAACTGGAGCAGGGAGAACGGGAAGCGACAGGGATACGTTCGCTTAAAGTTGGCTTTAATAAGGTATTCGGCTATTACATCGAAATATCGAAATCCAACATTGCCAACGTTCCAGCTGGTCGGTATGAGCGTAAGCAAACTTTGGCCAACGCAGAGCGGTACATCACGCCAGAGTTGAAGGAACGTGAAGCCCTCATTCTGGAAGCAGAAGAAAAGATGATTGAGCTGGAGTACCAGCTGTTCGTGGCTGTAAGAAGTGAAGTCGCGAAGCATATACCAAGACTACAGAACCTCGCGGAGCGTATTGCATCTGTGGACGTTCTACAGGCGTTTGCTACAGTAAGTGACGAGCGGGGATTTGTACGCCCTGAGCTTGTGGAAAGCGGCGATTACGTCATTACAGAAGGGCGCCATCCAGTGGTAGAAGCCGTTCTGGAGCGCGAAAAATACGTGGCTAATGACGTGGAGATGGATCAGACCAATCGTCAAGTTTTACTCATTACGGGTCCGAATATGGCGGGTAAGAGTACGTACATGAGACAGATTGCCTTGATCACGGTGATGGCACAAATCGGTTGCTTTGTTCCTGCTAAACAGGCCAAGCTGTCAATTGTCGATCAGATTTTTACTCGAATTGGGGCAGCCGACGACTTGGTAGGCGGGCACAGTACGTTTATGGTGGAAATGCTGGAGACGAGACACGCCCTGCAAAAAGCGACAGCGAAGAGCCTGATCCTGCTCGATGAAATTGGTCGCGGGACTTCGACGTACGATGGAATGGCGCTTGCACAAGCAGTAATTGAGTACATTTGCCAAAAAATCGGTGCCAAAACACTCTTCTCGACGCATTACCATGAGTTGACCGGGTTAGCTGAGACGTTGAGTGGTGTCGTGAATGTCAACGCTCGATGCGAAGAACGGGAAGGGAAGCTCTTGTTCCTTCACAAAATTGAAGAGGGACGAGCAGATAAGAGTTATGGAATTCATGTGGCAGAGCTTGCGGAAATGCCGACTTGGGTCATTGAGCGGGCGCGTAGCATCTTAACCGGGCTTGAAGCAAATGGTAGTGCAGGGAATGGAAATGCAGCGAGTGACATCCAAATGTCGCTCGAAACGCTATGGACGGCACCAGTTGCTGCGGTGCGTGAAGAGCCGATGCAGTTTGCGTCAGCGGAGGAAGAAGCGATTATGGCTGAGCTGCGCGAGTTGGATCTGAATTCAACGACGCCAATGGACGCCATGATGAAACTATATGCATGGAAACAGCAATTGAAAAAGCGATAGTGTTCGTCCGGAGGGGAGGCACTCATGGGAACCATTCAAGTTTTAGATGAGCAACTCGCCAATATGATTGCTGCAGGGGAAGTAGTGGAAAGACCGGCTTCGGTTGTCAAGGAGCTGGTCGAAAATGCAATTGATGCTCGTGCAACGACAATCGAGATCCACGTTGAAGAAGGCGGTCTGGAGATGATTCGGATCGTTGATAATGGGAAAGGGATGGATCGGGAAGATTGTCAGCTGGCTTTTGAGCGCCATGCTACGAGTAAAATTAGCAACGCTCGTGATTTATTCCGTATTCGTACGCTGGGCTTTCGCGGAGAGGCACTACCGAGTATCGCAGCAGTCTCGCGTATGGAGCTGACGAGCAGTACGTCCAGTAGTGAGATAGGTACTCATCTCTTGATTGAAGGTGGGCAGCTCGGAACGATTTCCGATAAAGCCGCTGTAAAAGGGACAGAAGTATGTGTACGCAGCTTGTTTTTCAACACACCTGCTCGCTTGAAATATATGAAGTCGATCGCCACGGAAGTCGGACATATTTCTGATTATGTGAATCGGCTTGCACTTACGCATCCGTCGATTTCCTTCTTACTAACTCATAACGGCAAGACACTCTTGCAAACGTCTGGGGACGGAAAGCTGCTGCACGTCATGGCGGCGATCTACGGTGTGCAGGTCGCGAAGCTATTGCTTCCAATTGCAGGGGAGACCCTCGATTATAAGTGGTCTGGTTTTCTTTCGAAGACGGAAGTGACAAGGGCGAATCGCTCTTACCTTTCGACACTGGTAAACGGTCGGTACGTGCGCAGCTATTCGATCAACAATGCGATTATGCGCGGTTATCATACATTGTTACCGATCGGCCGTTATCCGATTGTGGCTTTGCAGATCGAAATGGATCCGTCACTGGTAGATGTGAACGTACATCCTGCCAAACTAGAGGCGAGATTTAGTAAAGAAGATGAATTGTGCAGTGCAATAGAACAATCAGTAAAAGAGACTTTGCGACAAGGCTTGGGGATTGTCAGACCTATGGTTACTCAACCAAAAGCTAAGGTCGTCACCCAGGTTGTTCAACCGCAGTTTGACCTGCAAATTACCAAGCCTGATACTCCGCAATCGCCGTTACTAGCCGCGAGTCCCCGACTCCAGGAATGGATGGCCAAGCAGGAGGTACCAAGTAAGCAAGTGGATCTAGTGACGCCTATCGCTCCATCTTTTGAGAACGGCACGGTGAAGGAGACTGCGGCCAACTATGAAAAGCTGGAGGCTGCAAAAGTAGAGGCTATCCCGCATGAAATTGTGCAGGCGACTCTATTGGATCAAACAGACACGAGGGAAGCTTTCCAGCCTAATGAGACGAAGATTCCGGTACAATTGGACATTGCCCAGGCACCATCTCCCGCGTACCCAATACATGAATTCAGCAGCGAGGACCATTCCGTCGTAGCAGGTACCGAACAAACACCGCCACTCGTGGAAGCCACGAATGAAAATGAAACGGATTCGCCTGTCCCCGTTATGTATCCAGTTGGTCAAGTCCATGGCACTTACATCGTTGCGCAAAATGACGAAGGCATGTATTTAATTGATCAACATGCCGCGCAGGAGCGGATTTTTTACGAGTATTTCATGGACAAACTTGCAGAAGAGGACATTTCCAGCCAGATCATGCTGTTTCCTCATACGGTGGAATATACGGCTGCAGAGGCAAGCAAACTGGAGAAGCGACTGTCGCTTTTGCAATCGTTTGGTTTGGAGATCGAGGCGTTCGGTGGACGGACCTTTATCGTTCGCGCTCATCCACATTGGTTCCCTGAAGGCGCTGAGCTGGAGGTCATTGAGGAGCTCATTCAGTTTGTACTGGAAACGGGAGAAAACACCCAAGCCAATGTCGTGCTAATGCGCGAAAAAGCTGCCATCATGATGTCCTGCAAAGCATCGATTAAAGCGAACCGCTTCCTGACGCATGCAGAGATGGAAAGCTTGCTGAATCAGCTACGCAAGACGAGCAGTCCATATACGTGCCCGCACGGCAGGCCGATTGTGATTCATTTTACTGGTTATGACTTAGAAAAAATGTTTAAGCGTGTGATGTAAATGATGCCCTCCTGTGGAAAAATCCAGGAGGGTATTTTTGTGGGGACTAATTGCTACGATTAGGCCTAATGCCTTGTTACGGGGGAGCATAATCAGATTAAGGAGATTTCCTGATTTTAACACCTCAGGCGTTGGTTTGCATAGTATAGTGTCGATGTGAAGTCAACATGATTAGGAGGTTTGATATTTCGATGTATAATAATTGCTGGAGACCTCCACCAAGCGGTTGTCAACCTATTTTCCCTCCAAGATGCACGTGTCCTCCTGGCCCCCCAGGCCCCCCAGGCCCCCCAGGTCCACAAGGTGCTCCTGGTCCACAAGGTGCTCCTGGTCCACAAGGTCCAGGGTGTATAGATCCGCCACCAGTAGCAACTCAGATTGTTTACGTGAATAAGGGCGGGAATGATACAACGGGTGATGGTACGGAATGCAACCCCTTTTTAACTGTGACAAGGGCGATGGCGTTTATTGTAGACGCTTCTCCAACAAAACGTTATGCCATTTCTATCGGACCAGGAACCTTCACAGAACCACTTATTCACTTGAAGGCAAATGTCCAATTAATCGGAGCAAGTACATTATTAACCAGACTCGCTATCCCATTCGATATAAACGACCCTTCTTGGAATGGAAACCTAAATGTTGATAATCGTGCTGGCTTTGTGGATTTATCGTTATTGACAGCGCCCCTTGATTTTAACTTTACAGCTAATGCATTTACCCCTTCTACGGGTCGATTATTCTTTGTGAGTATCAATTTTACTCCAACACCCGTATTTACAGGAAATAGCACTTTTCTAAGTCAGATTAATATCCGTGACTCCCAGTTATTTGGTGGCTATACGCAGAATGGTGCAAATGTCACCATGTTCGCTTCCTATGTTGGAGGTGTTCCTCTACCGTTACCCCAACCCGTCATCACGATAAATTCGATCGTTCCTTACGATACTCAAGTACATCTAATTGGTGGAGGGACAGATGGCGATGTAGTAGTGAATGTGGCAAATGGAACCGTTCCAATCGATCCATTCGACCTCTTAAGTTTCGCTATAAAAGGCAGTTTGATTGTGAATGGTGTAGCAGGTGTCGTAACTAGAATTAGGGCTACTGTTGACTCGATTCCGATTAGAAGCAGAGTGACTTTAATAGGAAATTCAGCGATAGAAAAATTGGATGATGCTGCTGGCTTAGGTTACACCCCTGCCAATCCCGCTAATTGGTCATTGGGACCTGTTCCGACAACAGTTCAAGAAGCTTTGGATCGGATTGCTGCCAAGATAGCCCCCGTGTAGATTTTAGCTAGTGAACAAAAATCAAATGTCCTTTAAATTTGAATCCTCCCGCAGAGAAATTTGCAGGAGGACTTTTTATGGAGAATAAGCAACGGATTTCTTCATTGCTACTCAAACTATTGCAGGGCTTACTGGTCCTGATTGGGTACTAAGTTTGGACGGCGTTCCTGGAAGCGTGGGAAAGGAAGGAGCTACATAATAGAACACGGCCAAAGAAATAAGCTCCTTTGGCCGTTCAGAAGTTGTTAGTGTTTATTCTGAAGACGACTAGAAATTTCATCTAGTTTATGGATGATAGAAAATAATTGCTCGGAAGTAGTATCTAATTGCTCAGCGGAAACCGTTGATAATGTGACTTGTTGATCTATTTTAAGTAATTGATTGTTCATGTTCTGTAGAGATTGATAAATGTCTTTCGATGAGGCATTTGATTTATCGGCTAATTTACGTACTTCATTAGCAACAACGGTAAACCCACGTCCGTGCTCTCCAGCTCTAGCAGCTTCAATCGCAGCATTAAGGCCTAGAAGATTGGTTTGTGTAGAAACATCTGCTACGAAGCCGCTGAGTTTCTCAATCTCCTCATTCTGCTCCTTTAACACATTCATGGATTGAGCGATCTCCCCATTGTATTCATATAGTTTAGTTGCGGAGTCGGTGAAGACGGAAGAGATTCTAAGCGCTTCCTGAGTTGTAGCTGTCAATTCGGCTGCCATTTGCTCCATATTGTGGCGGTAGCTTATATTTTCACGCATCGTGTCACCGATATACTGTTCAAGAATAATTGCAGAATCAAAAAAAACTCTTTTGATAAGAGCCTGATAAAATGCAGCTGAGTTTTCAAGCGATTGAATTCTTTCTGAAAAAAGACGTAAATACAGTGAGTATCCACCCAAAAACCAAGAAGCAGACAATCCAATTCTCGCATGGGTTGTTCCGATTCGTTTTCGGCTGTTTACATATTCTTCATCAATAACGTGAGAAGAAAGTGTTTCGAGATACCAAATCTGCATGTTCTTTAATTGGTCCATTGATACATTTGTACGAATCAATTGATCCAAGTTAGGATGTTTTTCCAATTCTTCATAAAAACAATCTACGATTTCTTTTGAGTGAGTGCTGAAGAATTCTTTGTGTGAATACAAGAGGTCTAAGTCTTCTTTTGTTAGGCCGTAGAACACCCTAAGTGAATTCCATTTATTATCCAGTGCAATCATGATACCAACCCCTATTTTCTTTATATGTAATGTAAAACTCTTTCAGATTCTAACAAAAATAAAATGCTAAATAAAAATAAAATGTTAAATAAAAATGAAATATTTATGAATTATATACTGATATCATAAATATGAGATGTTGAAGAAGCACGTATCCCTGCAACTAAGAACATGGAAGAAGGTTAGATGTATGGGGGGATAAAAGTCACTAATCATTGAGTAGATAGGTTTGTAACTGCGACATTGGTGACAACAAAATTGACAACGCGCATAAGTAAGACATATAAAAATACGCACTCTAAATTCTTGTAACACCAATGAAGAGTGTGATGTAACAGACACCCCCTGCCTAGGACAATTCGTTGGAGGTATTTCTTTGAAGTTGTTATTCGGAAAATTCAAAAATCATGATTGATATTAGGCAAACACTGACTTATGATTACTTGCAAAAACGAGGTGAAACGAAATGAGTTCATCACGCCAAACCGGGATGTTTATCTATCCGTGGGATATAGCCGAGAGTGGTATCGAGGCTGTGATGCAAACATTGCAAGAAGCCAGATGCAATACAGCGGTGGTCAATAGCAGCTACCATCAGGGGAGATTTTTTCACCCGCGAAGTAAAACATTTCGCAGGCTGCCGTTTTCAGGGGTATCGTTTACGCCTGAATGGTCGAAGTACAACCGTTTGCGCCCGACTGTACACGAGTCAATCGCGCAAGCAGGCACTCTTGGTAAAATGAAGGAAGCTTGTGAGCAGACAGGGATGGGGTTTCATACTTGGTGGGTTGGCCTTCACAATTCTACACTTGGTTTGGCTCATCCAGATCTTTGTGTGCAAAACATTTGGGGGGATACATACACATACGCGCTATGTCCATCGCAGCCTGAGGTTCAGCATTACGCCAAGGCGCTTTTTACCGATACGCTTGAGCAGGTCAAGCCAGAGCGGATTTTGATCGAAGCGACTGCCTTTTTGCCGATGAAGCATGGCGAGCATCATGAAGTATGTCTCTTACCGTTAGGAGAATCGCTGCAATGGTTACTCTCGTTCTGTTTTTGCGGGGCATGTACGGAGCGTGCCGAATCGCAGCGAATCGATGTCGGAGTAGTTCGTCAGCTTGTATCAAGGCTAGTCAGTCAGATGGTGGATGCTGATTCTCACTCGCAAGTATCCGCCGAAGCGAGAGAAGTTGCCTTTTTGCTGCTGGAATACCCGGAATTGTATCACTATCAGCAATCCCGTCTGGTAGCGGTAGATCAGTTATGGAGGAGCCTGAGGGAGATCGCACAGAGTCTGGGGACTGCGTTGGATGGCTTTCCGTCCTCGACACCGTTTTTTGTGAACCAGTCTTATTGGGAAGGGGTTTCTTTGCGAAAAGCAGCGGCTACTCTCGATCGTGTCGTTCCGCTCGCCTATGGAGATAGTGTCGGTGATGTGGCGTATACATTCCATGCCATCAAGCTGGTAGCGCCAGAAGCGACGTTGGGAGCCGCTTTTTCCTTGCATCATAACCAAATCCAGTCAGCAGTCGAGTTGGCAGCGAGGGTGAAAACAGCAGTGGACGCAGGCGCTCAATCGATTGTTTATTACAACCTCGGTCTGTTAAATAACCGTAGGCTGAACTGGATCAAACAGGCGAACCTTGCCGTTGAGGAGTGGAGATAACTTTTTCATTCACTTGGCGTATACCCCTATTGCAACAAGGCCCACGGAGCTTCGCGGGTCTTTTTTACGTGGGTGAAGCTGACGGACTGAAAAATCATACTACAGTCCGACGCGCTTTCATAAAAAATGGTATGATTGTCATAGCGAACAGGAAAAAAGTTTGGTTCAGATTCTATTTGACCGGAAAATTAATCCTGCTTACAATAATATGATCGTTACCGTTTATGTAAAAACCGTCGAGTCGTTTTTCTGGAACAGCAGTTCTGATCAAAAGGGCGAAGACGTAAGGAAGGGAACAAAGGCGTGATTGTTACGACAGGACTTGAGCCTGGTGAAGAAACCTTGCGTCACGCAGCTGAATTGGCTAGTACATTGGGGCTACAAGTTGTGAATCGACGCGATTTTTCATTGGGTCAAATGCGCAAGCGATATGGGGTAGAAGAAGTGTTGGTGGTTTCCGCTCTCGGAGCACGTCTGGAAGTGCCGGGGAAAAAACCATTCTTTTTTCATCCGAACACATCTGCTTTTCGTATAAAGCGGCTCATGCGCGGCGATACTGATACTATGCTTGTTGCTTGCCAAATTCATCCAGGGGATAAAGTGCTGGACGCCACCTTGGGTTTGGGTGCTGATGCGATTGTGTTTTCTCATGCGACTGGTGCAAATGGGAAAGTTGTTGGCATCGAATCTGAGCGATTGCTAGCCATCTTGGTAGAAGATGGACTGCGGCACTGGTCATCCGATGCGGAAGAATTGGAGCAAGCCATGCGTCGTATTGAAGTGCGTTGTGGCAACCATCTAGAAGTACTGAGAGGACTGCCCGCTCGTTCCTTCGATGTCGTTTATTTCGATCCCATGTTCGAGATAACTGTACAAAGCTCGTCGGGGATCGCTGGAGTCCGTGAGCTCGCCAATCCAGAGGCTCTTTCCGAGGAGGCTGTTTTGGAAGCGCAGCGAGTTGCGAGAAAACGTGTGGTAATGAAAGAAGGAAAAGAAGGTAGGATGTACGAGCGCTTTGGCTTTACGCCGTTTCGCTCCCGCGGCCAGCAGGTCGTGTACAGCTACAAAGAGATAGGTGGAGGGGAGTGACCTTGCAACAGAGAGAAAGGCTAGTCGTGATTATTGGCCCAACAGCGGTCGGCAAAACCCAGCTTAGTCTGGAGCTGGCCGAACAGTTCGACGGTGAGATTATTTCCGGAGATTCCATGCAAGTATACCGTGGGATGGATATTGGCACCGCAAAAGCAGAACCTGAGGAGCTTGCGAGCATACCGCATCACCTCATTGATATTAAAAATCCAGACGAGGAATACTCTGTTGCGATGTTTCAGGAAAGTGCCGCAGGGTTGATTTCAGACATCAACCAACGTGGCAGACTTCCGTTTATCGTCGGCGGGACAGGTCTGTACATAGAATCGGTTACTCATCGATTTCAGTTTTCCACCACTTCTCAAGACCCTGAGCTGCGTGATCGACTGCAAAGATTGGCTGACAGTGAAGGCGTGGAAGCACTACACGCCCGATTGGCCGATGTCGATCCGATTACAGCCGAACGATTGCATCCCAATGATGTAAAGCGGGTGATTCGCGCTTTGGAGATTTATGAAAGCAGCGGGTACAAAATGTCCGACTTTCAGCTCCGTGCGAAGCATTCACCCTATGATTTGGTGATGATTGGTCTCACGATGGACCGCGCAAAGCTGTATGAACGAATCAACCACCGTGTCGAACTCATGATCGAAGCGGGACTGGTTGAGGAAGTGCGGGGGCTCTTGGATGCTGGTTACGACGCGTCACTGGTCTCTATGCAAGGCTTGGGGTACAAGGAGCTCATCCCTTACCTGTATGGAGAAATTACGCTAGAAAAAGCGGTGAACGACATACAGCAGCGAACGCGGCATTTTGCCAAACGCCAGCTTTCCTGGTTCCGTCGCATGGAAGAAATTCAATGGTTTGATATGACCGATCCAGCGGAACAGAGGAATAACGTGGAAACTATCAAGCGAATATTGGCAGGAAAGTTTCAACAATTGCCGAATATATAACATACAAGTCCTTTTAGGGGGTAGTGTACATGAAACAGACGATCAACATTCAAGATACGTTCTTGAATCATTTGCGGAAAGAAAACATCGCGGTTACCATTTACCTTGTGAACGGATTTCAATTGCGCGGGTATATTAAAGCATTCGATAATTTCACGATTGTGATTGATAGCGAAGGCAAGCAACAATTAGTATACAAGCATGCGATCTCCACTTTCACTCCGCAACGCCCTGTATCACTCATGTCTCAGGAAAACAACCAACAGTAAGCGAAGCAACACCAACAGCCAGGATACATGTGATCCTGGTTATTTTTTATGATCTGGCCCGAGTGTTGGAAATACCATCAACGTCCAAATCCAAAGTATCCATAAAAAAGCCCTGTCGCCGTTGAAGCGAACAGGGCTTTCACATTACTCCATGCAATGATTATTCGTGTAAATTTGGAACGTGATGCCGAACTTGTCCTTCACATTGCCGTATGCTGGGCTGAAGAACGTTTCTTGCAGAGGCATAATCACTTGACCACCTTCTTGCAGGGCATTAAAAATCTTATGAGATTGTTCTTTATCATCGGTCGAGATGCAGATGGTCACTTGATCACCAGACTGATGCGGTTGACCTGGAAAGGTATCGGAAAACATCATTTCAGTTTCACCGACGCGAATAGTAGCATGCCCGATACGATTCTTGGCTTCTGCAGGCAAAGGGAACTCCGGATTTTCCGGCATTTCACCGAAGGTTTGCTTGAACAGCACTTCAGCACCAAGTGCACCCTCGTAAAAGCTGATTGCTTCACTTGCAGTACCATCCAAAACGATGTAAGGAATCAAACGCAATGCCATGTGTCAACATCTCCCTTTGTTTTCATATGACCAACCTGTCAAATCCACTTACTATTATTACCCATGATGTGATTGTAATGCACAGAACGTATGTTTGCAATAGGGGATTGATCAGGAAGCTGAAGAACTCCGGCGAACCATGACTACGTAACAGACAATGGCGCCGATTGTAGAAAGCGCAATGATGATCCCCATTGGTACTGCTGTATGTTCGCCACTGATTCCCACAAGTGGCGCGACAATTCCACCGCTAATGAAGGAAAGTAGCCCCTGGAGAGCAGATGCACTTCCTGCCGCCTTGCTTTGATTTTGCATGGCAAGGGAAAAGCCTGTTGCGCCCACAATTCCTACACTGGATACGACAAAGAATAGGGGAACGAGCACAGCAATAAGCCCAGCTTGTAGGAGAATCATTGCCAGAAGGAGGATTCCGCCGACTCCTGCAATGGTAATCCCGGCAATGAACAAGGAAGTTTCTTTCACTTTACCCGCCAGCTTCCCAGTGATTTGACTCGCGATAATAATACCGACACCATTAATCGCGAAAATCAGACTAAACGTTTGTGGAGACACTTCAAATATTTTTTGAAACACAAAGGGCGAACCGGCGATGTAGGCAAACATAGCAGCAGTCACCAGCCCCTGCGCCACGGCGTAACCCATGAAAACGCGATCCTTCAGCAAGGTACCAAAGGTCGCCAGTGTATTGCCGATTCCCGCTTTGGAGCGGCGATCTTGTGGTAATGTTTCTGGAAGAGCGAGCAGCACGACGAGAAACATGATAGCGCCAATCAGACCCAGTACGACAAACACGCCGTGCCAAGTCGTAAATTCCAGGATTTGTCCCCCTATGATAGGTGCCGCAATCGGGGCGATCCCGTTAATGAGCATCAAGAGAGCGAAAAACTTCGTCAGTTCTGTCCCAGCGTACAAATCGCGAACCGTAGCGCGGGCGATAACAATTCCAGCAGAACCAGCAAGACCTTGTACGAAGCGAAGTAAGACGAACGTATAAATAGAGGGGGCTACCGCACACAAAAAGGAAGAGACCGCATACAAAATGAGTCCAATAATCAAAGGGATTCTTCGACCACGTACATCGCTAATCGGTCCTGCGAATAATTGACCAATGGACAGGCCGAGCATGCATGCTGTCAAACTAAGCTGAGTCATGGATGTGCCCGTCTGCAAATCATCGGCAAGCATAGGGAGTGCAGGTAAATACATATCTAAGGACAGTGGGCCAAAGGCAGAAAGCGATCCTAGAATCGCAGCCATCCACAGCCGTCGTGATTTGTTGCCAGTCAGAGAAGAGGGATCAAGTTCTTTTGCCATATGATTCACGATAAGTTGTCAAACCTTTCTCATTGTTTTTCCAGGAAAAAAGCTCTCTACAGCTCAGAAGGGGGTTGCGTATTTTGCAAGTAATAAGCTTGAAGGTTGCTGTGCATGCGGTCGAGCAAACCACGCAACACATCCTTTTCTTCCTCTGAGAATCCGATGAAGCAGTTTTCCTCAATGATGCGTAATACTTCTTTGACATGCTTGGTAGCCATCCGACCTTTGTCGGTAAGATAAACGCGCGAGATACGTTGGTCCCGTTCGTCTTCTCTGCGCTCGACAAGTCCCGATTTGGCCATCCGATTAATCATGACGGTAAGCGTAGCGGGCTTTACCCCGATTTTTCGGGCCAATTCGCTTTGTATCATTCCATCTTTTTCAATCAAGCGCATCAAGAGAATGGGCTGGCCGGGATAGACGTCGTATTTTTGAATCAGAAATTCTACATTTTGCCGATGCATTTTCATTACATGCGATGCAGAATGGGTTAATGCGGTTGCATAACTGAACTCCACCAAAGTACCCCCAATGAATTAGTGTGCGAATAAATATTCTGTGGAAGACGCCCGTAAGCTCATGCCTTGTCCTATTATACAAAAAACGATTGGACTTCGTCATAAAAATGATTTGCATGTACGAGCTTTGGAAGGATACGCAGCATTCTTTGGAGAAGTAATCATGTCCTTGAAAATCGAAAGAACAGGTTAGGTGAGATCAAGATGATCCTGAATGAAAAAATAAAAGCGGCTGTCGTGCATGTAACAGGAGTAAACGGGGAAGATCTCGGAATCATCTCCACAAAAGAAGCACTACAAATGGCAAAAGACCAGGGAGTGGACCTGGTATGTCTGTCATTGGCTTCAAGTCCGCCACCTTGTCAGTTAGTGAATCGAACGAACTATAAGGAACAGGTTATCCAGGAAAACGCCAAAAACCGGAAAGCGGAAAAAGGCGTAAAAATAAAAGAAATTCGACTAAGTGCCTATATCGAAGATCATGATTACGATACGAAAAAAAGACAGGCAGAACGAATTCTTTCCTCCGGAGATGCCGTGCAGCTGACTGTAAAATTGGAGAAAAAGGAAAGTCAGGAAGCCAAGCGATTAATTGAGCAGCTCATCAAAGATCTGACTCATTGCGGAAAACAGGATAAAGGGATTCAAGTAAGCGGCAAGCAGGTAGTTGCCAATCTATTGCCGCTCTAATCAAGAAAAGGAGTAAGCACATGCCTTTTACTTTTGCTCATCCTGCAATTGTTCTACCGTTACGCAAAAGCAAGTGGTTTTCGTTCTCTGCCCTTGTCTTTGGCAGTATGGCACCCGATTTTGAGTATTTCTTCCGGATGCAGCCATTCAGCGTGTACAGTCACACCATGCTCGGATTGTGGCTGGTTGATTTGCCCATCGCGATCCTATTAGCGCTTTTGTACGGGTACGTGATCAAAAAGCCGATGCTTGCACGCTTGCCAGAATGGATGGGACGAGGGCTGGATTACACAAACAAGGGAAGCAGAATGCCAGCGTGGAAAATGGCAATGGTATTTGTATACTCCGCGATAATCGGCAGTTTGAGTCATATCGCATGGGACGCCTTCACGCATGACGGAGGTCGTATGGTTGACCATTTCTTGTTCTTGCAACAATCCATCTCGTTCGCTCATTATCATGTGCCCGTTTACAAGCTACTGCAGCACGGAAGTTCGCTTTTCGGCGGCTTGGCCATATTGTATGTGATTGGGCGAAGAGCGCGGAAAAACAGACAGATCGTCATGAGACAGGTACCTGTCTTGGAAAAATGGTTGTTCTGGTTCGGAGTGGGGGTATTCGGGGTCGTGACGGTCTTTTTACACGCATTTGTGGTAAAAGGAATTTCACCCCTCATCCATCCTTTGCAGCAAGTTGTCCCGTTTCTCTCGGGATCACTGCTTGGAATCGTGGTGCTTTGCTTCGCTTTGGACAGGCTCAGATTGAAAAAGTAGAATCCCTCAAAATGAGGGATTTTCTTGTTTCTAAATGGAAAAATCCTCAGACTTCAAATTCATTAAATCATCACGGGTTGGGTCAGGAATTTTGAGCAATCTCACCGCTTGCACACGTATTGCCTTTTCAATATTATTTCGTACATATCTTGCATTACTGAAATTTACTTGAAACGGATCACTCGTTACTGTTAGCAATCTTCTTCTCAGTTTTTCACTTGCTTCAGCAGAGATTTTATACTCCTTGTTCTTTGCCATTACGTTCGCAATTTCCATCAACTCATCCACCTCATAATCAGCAAAGTTGATGTGGACGGGAAAACGTGAAGGCAGTCCCGGATTTAACTCAAGAAATGTATCGATTTCATCGTTGTACCCTGCAATGATACAAACGAAATCATTGCCGAAGTCCTCAAGGCATTTTGTAAGGCAATCTACAGCCTCTTTCCCAAAGTCTTTTTCGCCGCCACGAGCTAAAGAGTAGGCTTCATCGATAAACAGGATTCCTCCCATGGCTTTCTTAACGAGATCACGGGTCTTTTGTGCCGTGTGCCCAATAAATTCACCAACGAGGTCTGCACGTTCAACTTCAGTTAGATGGCCCTTCGTTAAAACCCCCATTTCCTTGAAAATCTTTCCGAAAAGGCGTGCAATTGTTGTTTTCCCAGTACCGGGATTTCCTTTAAAAACCATATGAAAAACTTGCTTCTCAATTTTAAGCCCGTGTCTTTCCCTTGCTTTATTCATTTTGATGAGCGCATAAATTTCATAAATCGTTTTCTTGGCTTCATGTAAACCAATCAGGCTTTCTAATTCTTCAAAAACAGTTGTTAAATTTGAACTCGACGTGGTACGAACTATTTCAGGTAAAGTATTTAGCTGTTTAACGCTTACTGGACGATTGAATACAACTTGTATTCGATTATTACTACTTGAAGATTCGAGCACCTCCGTTTGAGGAATGGCTCCTGCTTGCTTCACATGTTTCACCTGCCTTGACCATCATACAGAAAGTATACTCAGGAACATCGGAAAACCTGCCAATTTTTACGCAAGAGATCGAATTGGAAAAGTCACTGGGCGAAACAGGATGTGCTCATTAAAATAAGAAAGGCACCTGGCGGATTTAAATGTGTTTGGCGGACTTTTAAAAAAACAGAAAAAGGTTGGATTTAAGTTAGGATTCGTTTGAAGGCGTGTGTTAGCAAGGAGGTAAAACCTATGAAGAAAATAATAGAATACTTGATGATATACTCGCTCTCTGGGACTTTCTTGTTTTTCGGAAAAGTATTTGTTTATATGCTAGGTGATGAACATGCATTTGGAGATTCTGCGCCTGTTTATTTTAGTTATTTTTTATTTTACATTGTGGCGCTTTCTATCATTTATCTTGGTGTGAAAAGGTTGGGCTTAAATAATCGAAGTAAGACAAATAAAGCACTCGATATCACAATATTTATTATCTATGTTTCGCTAGTATATTTGATTGCAGATACGTTTATCTCAAAATACGTTGTCTACTTTGTGTAGACATCTTGAGAAGTAAATATTATTCTGCAAATGAATGCACAAACGGGAGAAGTGAGTCATTTAACCAAAGAGAAAAGGTAAACGGCTATTACTCCGTGATGAAGAGTGATGGCCGTTTTGTTTTCTTCAAGGAATCCCATTCAAAATTCCATAATATGATATAATCTTCCAAAATAAAGGGCTTTACCAAACATGCGGAGGATTCAGATGGAACAAAAGAAGTATACGGACGTCATACGTTTCGGACATCAAACGACAGAAGGTATATGTAACGAAGGGAATTTCATTATCATTCAAGAAAAGCTTGACGGGGCGAATGCAAGCTTTCGGTACGATGAAGAAACGAGCAACATCCGGGCATTCTCTCGAAATCTGGAATTACACGAGGAAGAGAATTTGCATGGCTTTTTTCAATGGACACAACAGCTCCCAAAAGAGGAAGTTCTGGCGGGCATGGTTTATTTCGGAGAGTGGTTGAATCCGCATAAAATTAAATATCCTCAGTATGAAAAGCAGTTCTTTTTATTTGATATGTACGATACTGTAGCCTGCGAATATGTGGATTTCGCTATCGTAGAAAGGGAGGCGCAGCGACTTGGCTTGCATCTTGTACCGGTCTTTTATCAGGGGGAATACCAAGGAGAAGAGCATCTCAAATCGTTTGTCGGCAAAACAGCGCTAGGTGGCAAGCTCCGGGATGAAGAAATCGGTGAGGGCATTGTCGTGAAAAATGCCGATTACCGGGATCGCTTTGGGCGACAGATATTTGTCAAAATCGTCACAGATGTATTTAGTGAAGTCAAACGGCTAAAGCCACCGAAAGACCCGAATCAACCGAAGTCGGGAGAAGTATTATTCGTAGAGCAGTATGTGACACTCGCGCGTGTAGAGAAGTTTCTTTACAAATTGATAGACGAAGGTGTACTGGAAGAGAACTTTGGCGTAAAAGACATGGGGGTTATCCTGAAAAATCTGAATCTCCGCATTCAAGAAGATCTCTTCAAGGAAGAGGCGGATGCCCTGCCTGATGGATACGATGAAAAGGAACTCCGCAAAGCGATTAGCATAGTGATTCCGCTTTTCGTCAAGGAGATTTTCGCAGAGAAAGCGCCAGGTAATCCATGATACAAGATGATTTCAGTTGGCATGCCCCGCTGTCGTAACGTTTTGGGCAAAATGTGGTATGATAATCAGGAAGGGGCGTGAATCGGTGAACGATCTGATCAAAACGCAAGAAACAGCCATACTGGTTGGTTGCTATTTAGATAACCGGGATGAAGAAAGAACCCGTCTTTCCATGGAAGAATTGCATGAGCTGGCCGATACTGCTGGTGTAGAAGTACTGGACGTCATCACGCAAAATCGGGACCGGGTTGATTCTGCCTGGTATTTGGGGACAGGAAAAATTGATGAAATCGCGCAGAGGGCTGAAGAGCTGGATGTAGACGTCATCATTTTCAACGATGAGTTGTCTCCGAGCCAGACTCGTAATTTGGATAAAGTATTTGATTGCAAAGTGATTGATCGCACGCAGCTCATTTTGGATATTTTCGCAGGACGTGCACAGTCGCGCGAAGGGAAAATTCAGGTAGAGCTGGCGCAGTACAACTACTTGCTGCCGCGGCTTGCCGGGCAAGGGAAGCAGCTTTCCCGTCTCGGAGGCGGTATCGGTACGCGTGGTCCAGGTGAAACCAAGCTGGAAAGCGACCGTCGTCATATTCGGAAGCGGATCAGTGAGCTCAAGCAGCAATTAGAGGATACCGTTCGGACGAGACAATTGCATCGGGAGCGTCGGAAGAAAAACAATGTGTTTCAGATTGCGTTAGTCGGCTATACGAACGCTGGGAAGTCGACGATCCTCAACAAGCTTACGAATGCAAACACATTGCAGGAAGACAAACTGTTTGCCACTTTGGACCCGACGACCAGGCAATTGGAGTTGCCGAGCGGACTGGATGTGCTGTTGACGGATACGGTTGGTTTTATTCAAGACTTGCCAACGAGTCTGGTCGCTGCATTCCGTTCGACGCTGGAAGGTGTAAAGGAAGCAGACCTCATCCTGCATGTGGTGGATAGTCATCACCCTGATTTCCAGGTACACATGGAAGTTGTAGACAAGATTTTGCGCGAGCTAAAAGCAGAAGAAATTCCGCAGCTAGTCGTTTTCAACAAGGCAGATATGCTTTCCGAGGGTTCTTACTTGCCGCGTGCAGACGAATCGATTTTGATTTCTGCCATGCGGGAAGATGACCTGAAGCAGCTGCTCACCCGGATTGAGTCTTATGCACTTCAATCTTTCAATGCGATGAAACTGCGCGTTCCCGTCGAACGTGGAGACATTCTCTCCCTTTTGCATCGGGATGGGGTAGAGATGGAACAAGAATTTAATGAAGAGGAAGCGGCCTACTTGATCACTGTCCGTGTGAACAAGGATAATCCGATATACGGCAGGATTGCTCCATTCCTCCTGGATAAAACAGAGACTGTTGAAGAGAGTTGGTAAGTAACAGATGTTTTCATATTTTTCCCATGGAGAAAAGCTTCGTCCCCTCGTACTTGAGGTGGAAGCGACAATCTCAGAGAGACACCGTCAAATTTCCGCTTTGGTGGATACGAATCAACTGAAAGTATTGCGTTCCTTCCAAAAGCATGAAGTCAATGAATTTCATTTTTCAACATCCACAGGCTATGGCTACGATGATTCTGGACGTGCAACGTTAGAGTCGATTTACGCCGAAGTGTTTGGTGGAGAAGCCGCTTTGGTGCGCAATCATATTATCTCGGGTACGCATGCGATCGCGATTTCTTTGTTTGGCATTCTTCGTCCGGGCGACGATCTTCTCTATATGACGGGCAAACCGTACGATACGCTGGAAGAAGTTGTAGGTGTGCGCGGCGAAGGGCAGGGCTCACTCAAGGATTATGGCATCGGTTATAGCTACGTGCCTTTGACGCCAGAAGGTGAAATTGATTTTGTGGCAGTCGCACAAGCGATTACACCAAAGACAAAGGTCATCGGGATTCAACGTTCGCGAGGCTATGCAGATCGACCTTCTTTCACCATTGCGAAAATCCAAGAAATGATTCGGGTTGTAAAAGAAATCAAGCCTGATCTGATCGTATTTGTAGACAACTGCTACGGAGAGTTTACAGAGGAGCAAGAGCCGTTGCACGTGGGTGCAGATATCATGGCAGGCTCTCTCATCAAAAACCCGGGTGGCGGTTTGGTCAAAACAGGCGGTTATATCGTAGGACGCGAGGATTTGGTTCAGCTTGCTTCGTATCGGATGGCAGCACCGGGAATTGGCGCAGAGGGCGGTGCCTCGCTCTACTCGTTACTGGAGATGTACCAAGGCTTCTTCTTGGCTCCACACGTCGTGGGCGAAGCTTTAAAGGGAGCGGTATTCTCTTCGGCAATGCTAGAGCGTTTGGGCTTCAAAACAAATCCACTGTGGCATGAACCACGAACCGACCTGATTCAATCCGTGGAATTCGGTAGCGCTGAACGATTGATCACGTTTTGCCAAGGGATACAAAAAGCAGCACCAGTCGATTCACACGTCACTCCGTACCCAAGTGAAATGCCTGGATACGCTGATCCTGTGATTATGGCAGCCGGTACGTTTATTCAAGGGGCTAGCATTGAGTTTTCGGCAGATGGTCCGATTCGTCCACCGTACTTGGGCTTCGTTCAAGGTGGTTTGACGTACTCGCACGTAAAAGTGGGAATTTTGACGGCGTTGAATGGGATGCTGGAAAAAGGCTTGCTCGAAATACCGGGTGAATAAGATAAAAACGCAAGGAATAGCGGCATTCTCTGGATAATGGAGGATGTCGTTTTTTTATGTAAGAAAACTGTACATAACTTTTCGTGTAATATTATCTAACATCTATTGACAGAGATTTTGTTATAAAATAGAATAAGACTAAGAAATACGAAACAGGAGGGACAAGTCATGAGTGATGACCTTCGCCGGAATATGGCCCTCTTTCCCATTGGGATCGTCATGAAGCTGACGGATCTCACTGCGAGGCAAATCCGTTATTACGAACAAAACGACCTGATTCAGCCCGCCCGCACAGAAGGGAAGCAGAGGCTCTTTTCTTTCAACGACGTAGATCGCTTGTTGGAGATCAAGGCTCTGATTGAAAAAGGACTGAATATTGCAGGGATCAAGCAAGTCCTGCAAATGCAAGAGCCTGCTATGGAACAAACAGAGATTACTACGACGTCCGAAGAGAAACGCAAGGACATGTCCGACAAAGAGCTGCATCAGCTCCTAAGGCAACAGATTATGTATCGCGATGCCACTCGCCATGGCGAGGGTGCATTGATACGTGGAGAGCTTTCCCGCTTCTTCCACTAGATAGAAAGCCGATATAGAGACAGGAGGAGAGAAATGTGAGCAAGTTTACAAGAGAAGACATCATGCGCATGGCCAAAGAAGAGGACGTAAGGTATATTCGACTGCAGTTTACCGACCTGATGGGGATCATTAAAAACGTAGAAATCCCGCTGTCCCAATTGCCAAAAGCACTCGATGGCAAAATGATGTTTGATGGTTCTTCCATCGAAGGCTTCGTTCGCATCGAGGAATCCGACATGTACCTGGTACCAGATCTGGATACATGGGTAGTATTCCCGTGGGGCAATGAGTTTGGCAAAATTGCACGTCTGATCTGTGATATCCACATGCCAGATGGCTCTCCATTCGAAGGAGACCCGCGCTACATCCTGAAGCGTGCCTTGAAAGAAGCAGAAGAAATGGGCTTCACAGCTTTCAACGTAGGTCCAGAGCCTGAGTTTTTCCTATTCAAGCTGGATGCAAAGGGTGAGCCTACGCTGGATCTGAACGATCAAGGCGGATACTTCGACTTTGCTCCACTCGACTCCGGTGAAAACTGCCGTCGTGATATCGTTTTGACGCTGGAAAAAATGGGCTTTGAAGTGGAAGCATCTCACCACGAGGTAGCTCCAGGTCAACACGAAATCGACTTCAAGTATGCAAATGCACTCCAAGCAGCTGACCAAATCTTGACGTTCAAACTGGTTGTTAAAACCATCGCGCAAAAACATGGTCTGCATGCGACATTTATGCCAAAACCGCTGTACGGCGTAGCAGGTTCCGGTATGCACGCGAACCAGTCGCTGTTCCGTGGGAAAGAAAATGCTTTCTATGACGAGTCCGATGTAATGGGACTGAGCCAAACAGCGAAGCATTACCTGGCAGGTATTTTGCAGCATGCTCGCAGCTTTACTGCGATTACGAACCCGCTCGTAAACTCTTACAAGCGTTTGGTTCCTGGTTACGAGGCTCCTTGCTACGTAGCTTGGTCTGCGAAAAACCGCTCTCCATTGATCCGTATCCCTGCGTCCAGAGGCTTGAGCACGCGTATTGAAGTACGCAGCCCAGACCCTGCAACGAACCCATACTTGGCGTTGGCAGTTATGCTGAAAGCTGGTTTGGATGGAATCAAAAACAAGCTTACGCCACCAGCTGCCATTGATCGCAACATCTACGTGATGACCGAGCAGGACCGCGAAGCAAATGGAATCGAGAACTTGCCTGCTACTTTGAAGGAAGCAATCGAGTGCCTGAAAGCAGATCCGGTTATTTGCGAAGCATTGGGCGAGCATGCATTGGTACACTTTATTGAAGCGAAAGAAATTGAGTGGGATATGTTCCGCACACGCGTTCACGATTGGGAGCGCGAGCAATACATGACTGCTTACTAATAAGCGTAACCCCTTGTGCCTGTAGGTGCGAGGGGTTTTTCTATTTGGTGGGTGCGGGGGTAAAAATCATTTCACCCACAAATCACCCACAAATTACTCATAAATCTTCTCCATATGGTTTTCAAATTTTCTCATGTTGTCACTTTCGATTTTTTTGGAAATGTGGGCATATACATCAGCGGTAACTTGTATGCTGCCATGACCTAAACGCTTCTGGATGTATTTCATATCCGCTCCAGTTTCCATAAGCAAGACTGCGTGAGTATGACGTAGTGAGTGGATAGGCATTGAGGGGATGTTTACTTTCTTTAGCGTTCGTGAAAAGGCGTTAAACAATGAAGACTTCGGTATGAAATTACCATCTTTTCTACACAAAACGAGATTTAAATCATGATGGTAGAGTTCGTCGAATCCTAATTTGTTTTTGTTTTGGTAGGATAAGTGATGTTTGAGATCATTGATTAGTGATTGGCTAATTTTGATCGTCCTATTGGAGTTAAACGTCTTAGTATCACCAAAAAGCTCGGTTTTGTTTTTTGCTCCGAAATCGAGAGTCTTATTAATGCTAATCGTATATTTTTTAAAGTCTATGTCTGGCCACTGTAAAGCAGCTGCTTCACCTTTTCGCATACCTGTTTCAATTAATACTTTGAAGAATATCCAGTAGATGTAATCATATTGGAGGGTTGCCTGTAAAAACCGAGGTATGTCACTCTGTTCATGAAACTCTAGTAGCCCTATCGAGTCACGTTTAGAAAAGGAAAGAGACCTGGGTCCATAGGTGGTTCCTACATTAGGCCAGCCCCGTAATCGGGCTACAGACTGATGATAAGTATATATTGGTTTGTTACATTTTATGGGTAAGAAATTTAGCCTGAGGGAGAGTAAGCATGTGAAAACTGTATGGCGAATCAGTATTTATCTCATCGTTTTTGTTGTCATAGTAGGAGGTGCAGGCACACTCGGGTTCGTCAATACAATGAATGAGGTAATGTCGGTTTACGATAAAGCCGCACCTGCATTGACGAATGTGCAGGTACCGAAATATGACGCAAACAAACCGACAGTGGCAGTGTTACTGGCGAATGAATCAACAGAAGTGTTCGATTTTCTCGTCCCATACGAGATGTTTGCGATGACGGAAGCTTACAATGTATACGGCGTTGCACCCGATCGTGAAATAAAATCACTAACCGGCGGACTCGATGTCGTTCCGCATTATTCGTTTGACGAAATGGATGCGATGCTCGGCAAAAGCCCGGACATTATCGTCATACCGTTTATGCCGATTCTAGATGAGAAAAAATATACGCCTGTCCGCGAATGGATTCAGAAGCACGCAAGCGACAAGACTTTATTGCTTTCCATTTGTAATGGGGCAGAAAACCTGGCTGATACTGGCTTACTTAACGGCAAATCTGCCGCGACGCACTGGGGAGACATCGACCGACTCATTAAACAATATCCGAAAGTCCAGTGGGTGAAAGATCTGCGCTACGTCCCACAAGGCAATATCATATCTTCTGCGGGTCTGACATCGGGAATTGACGCTACACTATATGTCATCTCACAGCAGTTGGGTGAGGAGGCGGCGGAGAAAGTAGCGCTAGAGATGAACTATCCATCTTACGATTACGTGAAAAAACCGCAAATGGAACCGTTCACTGCCGGGCTCAGCGATATAACGTTCATACTTAACAACGCTTATCAATGGAACAAAGTAAAAGCGGGCGTTCTGCTATATAACGGCGTTGATGAACTAGATTTGTCCGCCGCATTCGATACGTACGCTGCTTCTGGCACGACTTCGACGTTGACTGTTTCCAGTGCAAACGAACCGATCGTAACGAAGCATGGCCTGAACTTAGTCGCGCGCTATCAGATAAAAAACGTGCCGAAACTAGCGAAAATGATTGTCGTCGGTGCCGATGCCGAATCAGCCGCCGCCAAAGACATCAACCAATGGAACGAAAGCGGCAACAGCGCGGAACTACTGTACTTACATCGCGAAGCAATGGATCGGTTTGCAATGGATCCTGCATTCGAGGATTTGGCCAAGCAGGAGGATATTGGGACGGCGAAATTTGCTGCAAAGCGGCTCGAATATCGCGCCACCGATCATCTGAAGCTAGAAGGTAGAACCTTCTCTTTTGAAGCGTTTGGCGTACCAATTTTGCTCGGCATCCTATCCTTGATCGTTGCTTTTTTCATCGATCAGCGCTTCTTCCGCAGGAAAAAAGATATAAGTGCTTCAAGGTAGTGACATTCTATCCGACTTGAAGGTGGCCGATCAGGGGTGCTGGCTGAAAGAATAGACTGTTTTCTACGCCTTTCCAATGAAAAAATGATTTATACTGGTGTTGTTGATCTAGTGATTTCTTAACCATAACTGCTCGTTAGTTGGATAACTTGCCGTCAGATTTTTGCATGGAGCAACAACCATTTTCAAATAAAAAAACCCTCCCTTGGACTGGTCAAGACC